>CAWJIM010000018.1:0-148549 GCA_963842945.1 uncultured Gemmatimonadales bacterium | reverse complement strand
TGTAGGTGCTCACCTCCCGCATCCGCTTATACAGCGCGTCGGGTCTGGCGAGCCAAGGTCATACGAGAATTCCCGCTCTTAAATTGGGGCTGTATCACGAGTGACGTAATTCACAACCTCCGCTCTGCTCTCGACATTTTGGTCTATCAGTTTCTTTGGCCAGCGGGTGCAAACCTAGCCCCACTGTTCAATTCCCCATTTGGGAGTCCCGGCAGAGTTTTGAGAACGCTGGGAGGGGGAGAGATAGAGCGGTGCAGTAAGGGGGCGATGGACATCATCAAAGCGGCCTTACCGTACAAGGGTGGAAGTCGACTCTGGAACTGGTGATTCTCCTACAACAGCGACAAACACAACGTTCTCACGGCTGCTGCGTTCGCGAATTTCAATATTGAGTTTGACATTACCGAGCTTTGGTTTGGTGCTCCACCACCGGGCAAGCAGTGGCAAGAGTGGCTAATGACCCTTACCGAACCTATTCCCACGAACCTCCTGTATGATGGCGCGATAATCTACGAGTCCCTCCCGGGCCGTCCCGCTGAGATGAGGGCGAAGCCGAGGTTCACCTTTGCGGTCGCATTCGGGGAGGGTGTTCTATCTCGGTGAGCCGCTACTCCCGACGCTTCATCAAATGGTGGATGTGGTGGAGCGGATCGTCAGGGCTTTCGCCAAGATTCCCCTCGGGTCTCCTCCTCCGAGGCAGCGCCATCAATGACCTAGGCGGCACGGCTCAAGGAGCGATTGCGCCACAGTTTGCACCATGGACCAGTCGCGCTGCTCGTGGACAGCTCGGGCGAGGTAGGCTCGGAGCTACAGCCCACCATTCCCCAGGCGGCGAACACGGAGAACAGTGTGATCGGTCTCATGACACCCACCCTTCAAGTGCGAGTGAGAGGGACACAATCTCACCATGCCAACTGCGGGGTCCCTGACCGGACATGCATCCTCCTGAAGCCCTGAATGCAGCATCAGAAGATGACGAGCCTCGGGGCCAGCCGCGCTGTCGTGGTCCCGTCCCCCAGCTGCCCTCTGGCGTTGTCGCCCCAGCAATAGGCCTGGCTCGGCTCGGCTTGGGTCCAGCCGCAGGTGTGGTCCAGCGCCGACCAGATAGCGGGAAACTCGAGTCCGCCCGCGATGGCCACCGGAGTCACACTCGCCTGTTCGCTGCCGGTTCCGAGCCGCCCGCCTTTACCCCAGCAGAACACCGCTTTTGTTCCCGTCACCGCGCAGGTATGACTTCCTCCCGGCGCGATCTGGGTGTTTCCCGGCAACCCCAGCACCTCCGTGGGAACGCCCTTCCGCAGCTTGGTCCCGTCTCCGATCTCGCCGTCCGTGTTCTTGCCCCAGCAATACGTCGCGTCATTGCTCGTAGCACAGACCGTGGCTTGCCCTGCGGCGTTGGCGCCGATCGCCATCCAGAAAATCTGGAAGGGGGCTGAAACCTGAGTTGGCCTGCTGGAGGTCACCCCGAACTGGCCGTTGCCCAGCTCGCCATCGGCTCCGTTGCCCCAGCAGAACACTTCGCCAAGGCTAGTATTGCCGCAGACGGTGTGTCCGGCCGCGGCAAGGAGTCGGAACTGGTGACCACCAGCCACCAGCACCGGTGTGGGCGAGTCGCCAGGCTCGCCGGTGCCGAGCTGGCCGAAGTCGTTCGCTCCCCAGCAAAACGTCCCCTCGTTCGCGGTGCCGCAGGTGAAGTCGTCTCCGACGACAACATCCCAGAAAACGAGACCGCCGCTCACGATCGCTGGTGTGTGGACCGGATCGGTGTTGCCGACGCCGACCTCGCCGGACAGGTTGAGCCCCCAGCACAGAAGTGCGTCCCGATCGAGAGTGCAGGTGTGGCTGCCCGGCAACGGGACGCTATAGAGCGGAGAGCCGACGATCTTCGTAGGCCGAAGCCGGTCCGTGGTCGTGCCATCGCCGAGCTGGCCGAAGTCGTTGCCGCCCCAGCAGTATGCGGATCCATCTTCTTCGAGGATGGCGCAGCTGGACGTCCCGCCGGTGCGCAGGACCCCGACCTCTGGTTGTGGCCCCGGTTCGGGTGTCTCCACCATCACCGTGGCCGATCCGGCCTTCGTCTCGGAGGTCGCCGTGACCGTGGCGTTCCCCTCGGCCATCCCCGCCACAACGCCCGATGAAGAAACCGTGGCGATTGCAGCGTCACTGGTCGTCCACGTGATCTGGCGGCCGCTAAGCGTGCCGCCATTTGCGTCCAGCGTCGTCGCCTGCAGCTGCATCTCGCCACCAACCTGAATGCTCGGGCTCGACGGAGTTACCGTGACCGTGGCGACCGGCACGTTGGGCTCGTTGCCGTCGTCGCTGCTGCACGCTCCCACACCCAGCATCAGCATCAGCCACTTAAGCATGAGACCTCCAGACAGGGCACCCGCAGACTGCCGGCGGCGCGCCGGCCGGAACATTCGGCACTTCCCGGAACCGTTCCAGCGGAGGCTTGACTGACCTCCGATATGCGTTGGTCGAAGCCAGGCTAGCGCCGGGCCGTCAAGACTGTTGTCGAGCAGAACGGTTTCGCCCGGCCGCGGGCTCGTATCGCCGAGCGAGACAGATTGATCCCCTACTATTGGACTGCTCATCAGCAGTACACATAGCAGGTTTCCCGTGAGGCGATAAAAGCCACAAGCCACAAGCCTCCGACCAGACCGACAGTCAGACCGACAGTCGAGACCGCATCCTTCCTGCGCACAGCCAGGTGCACCGCGTCCGCTGTAGCGACGCGTAGCTGATGATTTCCGAACTGGCCCACCAAGGTGTCTTCCACCAACTCAGGTTGGCTGAGGACCACTTTCGAGCTGTCGGCCAGAGTGATCCGGATCTTGGCCGGATGCTCGTCAGCGAGGAGTTGCGCTGGAGGGACCGTGGAGACCTTCCAACTGGAACAAGCGGGTAGGCATGCCACCAAGAAGACCCAAGCAATCGACCGGGGATGGCTTCGCAACGACATAAGCCCTATCAATAGATTTGTGATGGCGACCATGGCCAGGAAGATCCGAGCAACGAATCAAGGGCCAGTCAAGTCGAGCACCGTGCCCCGAGCAAGCGGTGTGCCTTGAGAATGCTTCCTGCTGAGCTCAAGCTCACGCGCCCCAGGTTGACAGTTTGCGCAAGCTGGAGTGTTCGCAGAACGCGGTGATTGCACCCAGACTCACCGCGGACTGCGAGTCTTGACGACCATCGTATGTTCTTTCCTACGCGCAAATTCGCCGCGAAGCTTCGTCCGCGGGTGCAGTGATCCCCCGGTAGTCACCCCTTCACATAGCCTGGTCAAAATCCCGTGGAGTGCGATGAGTTGTGCGCTTGACTCGTACTTGAGGGGCTGGTCTTAGCGATACGCGAGAGTTGATCGGCGAACTCATCTCGAGGAGAGTTCCATGACCCGGCTGAGACCCAACACAATGCCCCATACCAAGAGGCTGGGGGCAGGTCTCGTGCTGGTAGTCATGGCCTGTGGCGGCGGGACGGAGCCGCCGGATCCCACTACGGCGGACATCAAGGCAGATGGCGCCGACGGGCCGGTCACCGTGAGCACCAACGTACCCGTCCACCTGAGCTGGAGCTCGGAGAATGCCTCGAGTTGCCTGGTCAGCCCCGGCGGGTGGAGCGGTACCACGGGTTGGCAGTCGTGGAGGATCTCCCGGCCACCACTACGTACCGGCTCTCCTGCAGCGGCCCGGGCGGCGAGGCCGAGGACGGCGTTCAGATCGTGGTGACTCCGCCGGGCACGGAGATCGTCTTCCAGTCAAGCGACAGCACCATCTCCGACATCTACGTGGCGAACGCGGACGGCTCCGGAGTGACGCGGTTGACCGATCACCCGTATGCCGATGTGGCCCCTTCGTGGTCAGGCGACGGTCGGCAGATCTACTTCCTCTCCTACAACCGTGATGGTCGCCAGACGTTGGACTTGTACGTCATGAAGGCCGATGGCACCGACGTCCACTCGGTCGTGGCCGGCCTCGGCACCACGGAGCCTCCATGGGGCCACGTACCGTATGCTGTCTCACCCGATGGGACGCGCATCGCGCTCGGAGGGATCACGCCCCTGCAGTCTCCTGCGAACGCTGATCTGTTCGTTATGAATGTGAACGGCTCCCAACTAACGCCGCTCGTGGACCTTCCCTGCGACGAGTACTACTACCACTGCGAGTATCTCGAGGCGGTGGCCTGGTCGCCGGATGGGCAGCGGATCGCCTACGCTCCGTGCTGGTCGGCTCACGGCAGTTACACCTGCAGCATCGGGGTCGTGAACGCTGATGGGACCGGGCAGAGAGTCCTGGCTAGCTTCGAGGCTATCACTACTAAGCCAGCGTGGTCGCCGGACGGCCAGCGGATTGTCTTCTCGTCCAACGGAACCAGATCGTCCCTGGAGTTCCCGCTGGACCTGGAGATCATCAACGCCGATGGGACCGGTCGCATGGTCCTGCTAACGGGCTTGGCACCCAACAGTTCACCCTCCTGGTCACCGGACGGACACTCCATTGTTTTTGGCCGTTTCCTACCCAGCTGGACATCGCCGCTGCCGACGCAGGGTGAGTTGTTTGCCATCAACGTGGACGGGACTGACCTTCGGCCTGTCCTCACTGTGCCTGGCGGTGCGTTTGCCCCGGACTGGAATCCCGTTCCCTAAGGTCAAGGTCGCGCCAACGGAGCTAGCCATGGTATGCAGCCGGCGCTTTGCCTCCTACAACGTAGGATAATGCGAAAGCGAGCGGAAACCGTGCGCGACGCTACCCTGATCTCCACGCTGGCAGTTGTCCTCACTTTCGGATCATCCCAGGTGGCGGTCGGGCAGACCTGCCTTCGCGGCCAACCGGAGCCCGGCTGCGCCGGCTTCATAGTGCTGGAGTTTACCGGCGCAATCCGACTGAATGAGAAGGCCGGGGCCACCGACCAGAACGCCGCGTTCGTTTACTGGAGCGGCGGCTACCTCCAGAACCTCGATCGGGAATCTGCCTTGGGGGCGGCTTTCAAGATCACCGCCGACAGCGACGGCCATCGGTACGGGCCAGTGCTACGGTATCGTCGCTGGGTCAACCAGACCTTCAGCATCAGCCTTGCCCAGGCTCTTCGTTGGAGGCAAAGACAATTTCATGACATTGAAATTCCCGAGTCCTACAGCGGACCTCGCTTTCAACTATGGCGATCGAATCGGTCTTGCGCTTGGTGTGGATGGACTCCGCCAAGCCGAAGGCGGGACGCAGTGGCAAGGCCAGGCGGGCGTCCGGTTCGGCACTTGGCTCGCCCCAGTGGCGACGCTCGGGCTTGGCGTGCTGATGGCGGCGACTTGGTGACTGCAGCTTCGAGCCGAGTGCGGCGATGCCACCGCTTTCAAGACAACACTCCTAACGCCAGCGAGCTCTATACGCCGTAGGGAGTGACGCAAAGCCGCGGGTCTCATTTCCTCCGCGCTGGCGCATTCCCGGGCGATAGCAGGCGCTTGAGGGCTGCCTTCACAAGGAGCACGTACACTTGGACCTGGTATTTAGGGCAGCTAGAGGTACCCAAGAGGAAGGAGTCAGTCCTCCTTAAAAGGGACCAAGACAATGCCCCACGACAAGAGCCTCTGGGCAGGTCTCGTGCTGGTGGTCATGGCCTGTGGCGGCGGTACGGAGCCGCCGGATCCTCCGATGGCGGACATCAAGGCAGAGGGCGGCGATGGGTCAGTCACCGTGAGCACCAACGTACCCGTCCACCTGAGCTGGAACTCGGAGAATGCCACGTCCTGTCAGGTAGCCCTGGAGGGTGGAGCGGCACCGCGGGCTCCGCCGACGTCGGAGCATCTCACCGGCGCTACGACCTATCGGCTCTCCTGCACCGGCCCGGGCGGCGAGGCCGAGGACAGCGTTCAGATCGTGGTGACTCCGCCGGGCACGGAGATCGTCTTCCAGGCAGACGACAGCTCCAGTGCTGACATCTATGTCATAATGCCGACGGCTCCGGACTGACCAGGTTGACCAATGGCCAACCCTTCCTGGTCGGGCGACGGTCGGCAGATCTACTTCGGGTGGTACGGTGGTTTGTACGCCATGAATGCCAACGGTACCGACGTCCACGTGGTCGTGGACACCTCCGTTCTCAGCGGCGTCTCTGGGGCGTCCGTCTCACCCGATGGGACACGCATCGCGTTCGGAGCAATGGGGCCTCCTGCGGCGGAGGGGAATACTCCTAACTTCGATCTGTTCGTCATGAATTTGGACGGCTCCGACCGGACGCGGGTCGCGGACCTCCCTTGCGACGAGTACTACACCCACTGCGAGAATCTCACGGCGGAGGCCTGGTCTCCGGACGGGCAGCGGATCGCCTACTCTGGGTGCTGGGGGGGACACGGCAGTGAGACCTGCAACATCCAGGTCGTGAACGCCGATGGGACCGGGCAGCGAGTCCTGACTAGCTTCGGCGCCCATCATACTGAGCCGGCGTGGGCGCCGGACGGCCAGCGGATTGTCTTCTCGTCCGGCGGAACCCTCGAGAACAGGTGGCAGACACACCACTTGGAGATCATCAACGCCGATGGGACCGGTGACATGTTCGTGTGGGGCAGCAGCAGCGGGCTGACCATAACCTCACCCTCCTGGTCACCGGACGGGCAATCCATTGTCTTTGAACAATTCTTCTACCCCTGGACGGGACGAGAGCCGAGTGAGGTGTTCGCAGTCAATGTGGACGGCACTGGCCTTCGGCGTGTCATCAGTATGCCGGGCGGCGCGTTTGCCCCGGACTGGAACCCCGCTGAACCCTAGCGCGCGCGGATACAATCAAAGAGTGGTCGGGCAATGCTGATCTCCGATCTAGAGCGCAGAGTCACCACAGTTGGTGGGCGGCTCTCCTTTGCTTCCTGGCTACTGGCCCGGTCAAGGCCAGCGTGAAGCAGTCGGCTGGCGAGTTCATGCTTGAGCATGGCCTGGAGAACGAGGCGTTCTACGACGCGATGATGAAGGTTAACATGTTCGACATCACCCGAGTCACCCCCGCGACTAGCGTCGCTGCGTAGCATGTACGGGATGATGACCGGCTGGCTGTTCCCTGATGGTGTGCGAACTTTGTGCCAACTTGATCTGACTTCCTGCACATCCGGGGTTCGCGTGTGTGCAGCCTGCACATTAAAATGTGCAGCTTGGCAAATTTGGTCTCGGGGTAAGGCTTAGGCATCGACAAGCCCAACGTGCGCTCGTGTGAGTCTCTAATTCGGGTTGGTCCAGATTGTGGTCCAGTTTGGCCGGAGAATCTCCGGTACCCATCCCCGGCAGCACCGTGGAAATATGGGGGATCTATTGTAAGATCCTCCCCCTCACTTCCGACTCATAATCCGTAGGTCCTGGGTTCGAATCCCAGAGGGCCCACTGACTTAGCGTTTCCTGGTCCAGTTTGGAGACCCGTTACTCCCCTGCTTGGGGCTAGAGGACTCCGAGGTGAGTCAGTTCCTCTCGAATGTCGTCGAGGGATCCCATCCCGCAGACCTAAAACTGCATAGCTTACCTTGTGAGCTAAGCTGTGCCGTACCTTCTCTCAGTTCCCTACCGTCCGCTGATACCAGATGCTTCGGGTCGCTCCGGGATGGGTCCCAGATGCTTGCCTTCGAGGCTGAGCTGACGCACCTACTCAGATCCCTGATTACTGCCGTGTGAGAAGTGTTCGACATTACTCGGCCACCCGGGCCCGCGCGAACATGTCGCAAAAGGGGCCTACTTGTCGCAACCGGGGCCTATCACACCATAAAACTCCCGATAAGGTGTTCTCTCACAGTAAAAGTCGACCACCTCTAGGCCGATAGGACAGGCAGAGACCGACCCCGAGGCGCACGCGGGCTATGGCAGGGCAAACCAGCAAGGAGCCGCATCGTCGCTCGGGAGCCTGAGCACAATGGGAAATCGGGACACGCAACTAGGTCAAGTTCCGTGAGTCCGCGTCCCGGCAGACGAGAAGCTCGGCTCAAGCCGGAGTTCGCTCACCTCTACCCTCCTCTTAAGCCCGGCGTTTGGGATTCGGCTAGCGCGATGGCACACCGGCTCATGGCGTGGCTAGTGCGGAGATCGGATCCGGGCGTCGGGCAGGCAAGTCGGATGCTGCGACCAGAGCATTTCGAGTTCCGTGGTGGCTCCCCTGTCGGTGTGGAAGATCCGCCAAGCCGACGGGAGGAAAAAGTGAACTTCGACCGAGATCAATAGGGATTTGAACAGGTCGGTACGGCGGCCCGAATGGTTAAGGGCCAGGCGGCACCACCTCGGACAGCTGTCCTCCGGCTCAGGCAGGTTCACCCGAGTCCTCGCGAGATGCAGGAAGTCTGAGATGCCCTTTTGTGCACCTGCATCGGCTTACGAGGTCAAGATTATGACATTGCTAATTCGAAGACACCACTGATGTCGGTTCGCGATAGGGGCCAGCGCGCACCGCACCCGATTGCATAACTAAAACAAACCTCCGTAGGTGCCCGGAGGCCTGCACTTTGCAGAGACACACCCTTCGCAGAACCAGTCGTCCACAATGCTGAACTGCCCGATAAGAGCACACCCGGAGTGATCCGGGGCCGCAAAACTAAGGGGTCTCACAGGGCGATGTGAGATAGCCCGGTGCCGAAGGTAGTCACAGCGCTTACCAGCGCGGTGCCGTCCTCGGCCTCGAGCCCAGAACGGCACCGCTTTTTGTGTAGACACCATGAAGTCGAAATGCAGGGTTCCAATTTCACTGGCTGATACTGGAGGAAGTATGCGCATTGCGCGACATCTCGTTGCTCACGATGCTCCTGGCTGTGACTGGCATTGTTATGGCCTGCAGCGACGCTAATTCGCCGACGGCCCCGGCGAATCCTTCGGTGAGCTTCAGCGTTGCGAACCAGGAGATGACTCAAGAGGAGTGGCAGCAGCGCCATGAAGAGCTCAAGGTCCTTCTCAAACGAGAGAAGGAACGTATCAAGGCCGAGAAGGAGCTGCGGAAAGGCGACTATGAGCTAGCGCGCCAGGAATGGAAGGCGTATAGGAAAGAGCACACCTGGAAGCACGCGAAGAAGGCCAAGCTGATGTTCGAGTTCGACCTGCTGCGCTGCAAACCCAGGCCGTACGAACGGGAGGTGGAGATCATCGGCCCGGACGGCGGGACGATCCACGTGGGGGAACACAAGCTTGTCATACCCCGCGGGCGCTTGACAAGGAGTACATGATCGGTGCCGAGGCGCCTACGTCCTCACTGATCGATGTGGAGTTCGAGCCGGAGGGACTGAGGTTTGCACGTCCGGCAGAACTCACTCTGAGCTACAAGGAGTGTGACGTTCCCGGCGACATCGACCTCCGCTTGGCATACCTAGGTTGGGGTCAGCGTGTACTTGAGCTACCTCCGTCCGAAGACCGGAAGGACCTGTCGGAGGTCATTGGTGATATCGACCACTTCTCGCGGTATGCCGTTGCCTATTAGTCGAAGGCCGGTGTAATCCGAACGATTGAGAAGGGGAAACTCGTGAGCGAGAAGAACCCCGACATTGTCGGATCCACCAAGCTAGAGCTTCGGCCTCGGGTGCTTTTGGACAAGCATTTCGAGTTCCGAGATGTTGAGGTTCCAAACGTAGTGCCTGGTCAACACCAAGGATTCTCGGTATCTCGATGGCGGGAGGCGCGCCTGCGTCCGGAGTACGGGCACGTGTACCCGTGGCTCCTTCCCGATACATGGGAGCTCGCCGCGGTTGTGGTGGAAAAAGTTCTTGGCGGCCGACTTCACCGGCGCAGGGAACTGGTGGAACGAGAGCGACTGAAGCCTCGGTACTTTGGCCTTCCACTGCTCCCTTGAGGTCTTCAGGTCGGGGATTGGCATAAAGACTGTCAAACCGAGCGCCTGCGCCCGGTGAGGGCGAACTTCCCTCAAACAGTGAGCGCCTTACAGAACAGATTGTGACCCGACTTCCTCCCGAGCCGTGGCAACTGCGCCCGGAAGCACGTTTCGCTGTTGCCGATAAGTTCATTCAGCAGGATGGGCCGGAAGAGATGTCGGGACGTCTGCCGTGGTCCACAGCGGAGCCGGCTCGTAATCGAGCCGGGTCCATTCAGTCCACGGCAAGTCCAGCCTCATGCACCACCTGTGGTAAACCTGCGCATCGGCGGCCAGTGCGAACAGTTCGAGACCATCCGCATAACTGCGCTGCGCCGCGATGCTGGTAGCATGCCCCTGCAAGTCCATCCACGGGGTCCACTCACCGAATGCTTTGGGCTGCCACCTGGACCATACCCTGCTATCCGTTCCGATCGCGAATACCGCCAGGCCACCACCCGGGGACTTGGTGACGGCGAAGCTCTTGACTGATCCGCCCAAGCCGTACCAAGACTGCCAGACCCCGAACGGGTGGTCTTGCCAGCGGTGATACAGCGCGCCGTCTCCGGCCAGGGCGAAAACGACGAGCCCGCCTCCATTGAGGCTGGTGACCTCGAGCGACCTGGCTCCTTCCGGCGGCGCGCCTAAGGCCGTCCACTGCTTCCATCCCGCATTCGGTCGATCCTGCCATTTGTGGTACACCACGCCCTCACGAATGCCGAAGACAGCCAGACCACCCCCGGCAATTGCTGCCGCGTCGATCTCAGTCACGGGGCCATAGAGAGGTTCCCAGTCACGCCAGGGTGCCTCCGGGGTGTCCTTGCAGGTATACCACACCATTCGTTCAGCGAGAGCGAAGAGGGCCGGCGTACCATCCGGCAGCCGGGCAGCGCAAAGATCCTGTGCGTTGAGGTTCCACGTGAACCACGCCGACGGGGGAGTGCGCTGGAAGGCAGCCACGCGATTGTCGAGCCCCAGCTTCGCGACCACGCTACCGCCATGCACGACCCGTTTCACCCCACCTCCGAAAGACTGCCAGTGTCTCCAGTGTCCGTCCGCATCCCGCTCAATGACTCTCAACTCAGAATCGGGCGCGAGCGCGTAGACGCTGCCGAGGGTGCTGGCAAGTATACCGGCCTTCATGGGCAGACCTCTCGAGTCTTAGGTGTCGATGCCGTAACGGCCGTGCCGCAGCCGTGCGCGGACCCACAGTCCAGGCAATAACCTATATACCCGATCGGACTACTAGAGTAAAGCGAGGAGGGTTCAAGCGACGGCCGAGGGGCGGGCAGCTCTTCAGCTTCCCGGCTGATGGCGGCCCATCCAAGCAGCTCACGTAGGGCAAGATCTCGGCGGCAGTTACATATTGCTGGGAGATAACTTTGGTGGTCAGCTAAGAGACGGCACCAAAATCACGCGGCTGCGGCCCACCCGGATACTGGGGACGCGCTGTAGCAACGCGCTCGCTGGTCTGCTCACCTGCTGGATGTGGGACGGGACAGCACAGGGAACTTTTCCATGAGCCTAGACATAGACGTTGCGAAGGTGCGTGCAGTGCTATTGCATAGCGGCTGGATGGACGTCAAAACCGGCAGTTTCGAGATAGATACCTTCAAATTTCACAGTGAAAGGATGGCCATAGAGTCTGGGGGACAAAATGGAGCGACTTCATCGGGGTTCAGGTTTCGGGATGCCAACGGAAACCTCGTGTGCGGCCCCCTGACGAGCATTATGGCGCTGCGTATCATCACCTCTACGACGGAAGCCTAGCCGGTCCAAGTCGATCAACTCTCCCGAAGGTGGGGCGTCTCGCTAGCCTGCTCATGCTCTGCCAGCCGCGCATCAGTTCCCGGAAGCTGATCTGCCCGTTGTCATCCAGTGCCCCACAATCTTCCAGTCGACGATGACTCGAAGCGATTGGGGCGAAGTGCACAGACCCATCGCTACGCTCGGCAGAGCCCCTGCCCAGTCTGGTCCAGTTTGTGGTCCAGTCTTGCCAGAGAGAAGTCTGCTAACCATGCTATCTACTTAAGCTATTTCAGGGACACTCCTCGTAGCTAAACGTACCCAGAGGACGCCATGCCGGCCGACGACCCGATGTACGCGCGTGCGGTGGAGCTGCTCGAGCGATTTGGGGCGGTCTCCGTTGAGCATCCCAGCGGCACCCTTGACGAGCATCTGCGCGGGACCTATGAGCAACTCGACCGATGGGGGTGCAGTAAGGACCTGTGTCGGGCGGGCCTCTACCACAGCGTGTACGGGACGGAGAAATTCCAGAAGCGGACCGTGCCGCTCGAGGCTCGCGACGAGGTTCGGGAAGCAATCGGGGAACGGGCCGAGGAGATCGCCTACCTCTACTGCGTCCTGTCGCGACAATCGCTCTATCGAAACCTCGACGTGGGCGCCCCGTACGCGGTGAAGACACGGGACGGCGGGGAGATGCCGCTCAGCCTGGCGCAGCTCGCAGACCTGATGGCCCTGGATCTCGCGAACCGCCTGGAGCAGCTGCCTCGGACGAGGCACGACGTCGTGTGGATGAAGCGCCAACGAGAGATCTACGAGCGAGCCGTGCCGCTGCTTCCCGGCGTCGCCGTCGCGGAGTTTCGGGGCACGTTTCCCCATCGCAGCAAGGCGGAGATCTTCGCGAGGAGGCTCATGAGCCCGCCGCGGCGAGCGCTTCGGTCAATCAGGAGGCGGTTGAAGCGGAGGCGATAGCCACCAGGCGAGACCCCGGTGACAGAGGGTCCACTCCGCCGTTTAGAACCGCTTGAACAGCAGCCGCTCCCGGAGACTCTGCCCGGAACTGCTCGACCGCACAAAACCGAAGTTCCCGCCGCCGCCCCAGTCGGCAAAGCCATCCTCAGCCGCGGGGTCGTTGCTGACATTCAGCTTCGCGCTGCCGTCCGCATTCATCACCAGAATTTCGGCGTCGACTTGATTCGCTTCGGTGTAGACGATCTGGGAGCCATCGGGCGACCAGTCGGGACTGAGGTCGAAGCCCACGTGGGCCGTAAGGGAGGCCCGGCCGGACCCATCCCGATTCATCACGGCGATCTCGCTGTCCAGCGGATCGTCCTCCGGATTGGTGGTGAACAGGATTCGCCTGCTGTCGGGTGACCACACCGGACCGTCGTCCTCCCCCACGCCGTTCGTCAGATTGATCAGCCCACTTCCGTCCGGATTGATCAGCAGGATGTCCTTGTCGCCCAGGCTGGCAAAGGCAATCACGCTCCCGTCCGGCGCCCATGCAGTCTCGAACCCCCCTACCTCGGCGGGCGTGATCTTGATGTCTCCGGTTCCATTCACCGTGACCACGTGGATGCCGTTGTCGCTCAGATTGGAGCTGGCATAGGCAATCCGCTGCCCATCGGGCGACCAGGAGGGGTACGTCGCGTTGGCCGCGACCCGGGTCTCCCTGTTCCCGTCCGACCCGATCACCCAGAGATCGTCGAAGACATTCTGGCCGGTCACGCGATCCCGGATGAAGGCAATCCGGGTTCCATCCGGCGACCACCGGTACTGACTGATGGAGCCCAGGGCCAGCTTGGTGCGGCCGGTGCCGTCGGCATTCATCACCCAGAGATCGCCGCTGGCCATGCTGAACACCAGCTTGTGCCCATCGGGCGACCACACCGGGAAGAAGTCGCCGCCCGAACCCGGACTCAGCCGGGTGAGCCCACTGCCATCCGGGTTCACCACCATGATCGCGCCGGTGCCGTTCCGCACCGAAGTGAAGGCAATGCGGGAGGGCGCCGGAACTCCGGTCACAGGTGACGGTAAAGGTCACCATAGCCGTTCCACCGGCAGGCACGTTGACGCTCCGCGGGTTCTCTCCCCCGACCGTGCAGGTCGGCTCCACGTCGCCCAGCAGTACGGTGTGGCTGCCGGCGGCGAGGTTGAGCACCGTGATGGAGGCGTTGGCGCCCAGCGCCTGAGAGGCCGCCCCATCGACCGTGACTTGATAGCCATCGGGCTCCTCGCCGCTGGTGCTGGCCAGGATCTCGAGGCTGCCGGTCACCGGAGGCGCCGGGCTGCAGACAACGGTGAAGGTCACCGAGGCGGTTGCCCCCATCGTCACGGTCACCGTCTGGGGGTTGGTCTCCGCCACGGTGCAGTTGCCGGGCACCTCGGCCAAACCCACGGCATGGGGGCCGGCCGCAATGTTGGCCAGCGTCTGGCCGACGCTGGACCCGATGCTCCCCTGGGCTGTTCCATCGAGCAGCAGCGTGTAGCTCTCCGGGGCCGGCCCGGTGGAGGCGGTGGTCACCTGGATACTGCCGATTGGAGGTACGCAGGTTACCGCGAAGGAGACCGCCGCGGTTTCGCCGCCGGTGATCGTCACGGTGACGAGGTTCTCTCCCTCGACTGTGCAGCCCTCGGGCAGCCCGCTCAGGGTGACTGTATGGGAACCGGTTTCGATGTCGGTCAGGGTGGCGGTAGCGTTAAGACCGATCGGAACAGCCGTCCCGCCGTCCAGCGCGTAGTTATAGGCCGCCTCCGGACGCCGGCTCGCCAGTGGTACCGGTGGTAATCGTGAGATTGCCGACCGAGGGTGGCCCGACACCACCTTCATCGCCCCCGCAGCCATCAAGGACCAGCAGCCCCAGAACCAGGGCGATCCATGCACGCATCAGGTAAGGCCTCCCGGGTCGCCCCGGCCTCCACCGTGTGGTTTCAGTTCGACACTGGTAAGGAATAAGCAAAGACGCCTGAGGCTGCGGTGGGTCTGGGTCACAGCGCGGCCGGAGACTTGACCATTCCTTGACTGTGGAGGGGAACTTACAGCCGGGACAGACTCGCGGGAGAAGCCAATGCTCTGGAGCTTCCCTCTATCCGGCGGCCAGGTGGCAGCTACCTTATCTGGTTCAGGCGCAGGACCTTTCCGTATTGCCCCTTGCCCTACTAGGAGTTCGCGCATGCGGTCTCGCGAACCAGCAGGTTTGACTCGCTTTGGCGCCAGTCGCAGCTTGCAGCCTTCTCCTCCTCGCTCTGAGCGGGTGCGGAGGGGGCGATGGGGGCATTCAGATCCCGCCCACCAAGGGCACCCTCCAAGTTACCACCACCACCGCGGGCGATGAGCCTGACCCGGACGGCTACACCGTCCAGCTCGATGGAGAGGTGCCCCAGCCCATCGGAGCGGCCGCCACCATCGCGCGGTCCGAGCTGGAGCCGGGCGACCACACAATTCGGCTCGATGGCCTTGCGCCGAACTGCAGTGTCGCCGAAAACCCCCGCACCGTCCGGATCGACGCCGGACAAACTACAACAAGCACCTTCGCCGTGGCATGTAGTGCCACCAGTGGCGGGGTGGTGATCACTACTGTCACCACCGGTGCCGCCCCCGATCCCGACGGATACGGGGTGGTTCTGGACGGCGTGGACCAGGGTGCGGTCCCGGCCAACGGCCAGCTCAGCCTTACCGGCCTCGGGCTGGGCAACCACGTGGTGGGCCTGAGCGGATTGGCGGGGAATTGCAGTCTTCAGGGCGACAATCTGCGGCCGGTGACAGTAGCTCCCGGGAGCAGCGCGCCGGTGGACTACGCCATCACCTGCTCGGCGCCGCCCGCGAATGCCGGCACCCTGCGAGTCATCACGGCGACTACCGGCGACAGTCCCGACCCGGACGGCTACAGCTTCTCGCTCGACCGAGGAGACAATCAGCCGATCGGGGCGAACGCAACGGCCACCATCACCAACCTGGCTGCGGGCGCCCACCTGGTGGAGCTCTCAGGACTGTCCGACGATTGCCGGGTCCAGGGGACCAGCTCGCGCACGGTCAACGTCCCGGGCGGCGGCTCGAACGATGTGACCTTCAATGTCTCGTGCACCCGCCCAGCGGGATCGATCCGGGTTACGGTGGCCACCTCGGGTAGCCCGGCCGATCCCAACGGCTATCAGGTAACCCTGGATGGCGGAACAGGGCAGCACATCGATCCGGATGGCTCGCTGCGATTCAACGATGTCGCCGTCGGCAGTCACGCAGTCATGCTGACGGATATTGCGGAGAACTGCTCGGTGAGTGAGGGGCCGGCCAGGCAAATTGCGGTGACAACGGGTCGCACCGCCGACGTCAGGTTTGCCGTAACCTGCAGCGAGACAGGCGGTGGAAGCGGGAGCATTCTTGTGACCACCGAGACCAGCGGGTCAGATCTCGATCCCGACGGATACTCGGTGCTGGTCAATGGGGACGCGCTTGCCTCGGTTCCGGCCGCCGGCCAGCAGACGATTCAGGGCTTGGCTCCGGGGAGCTACGTGGTTCAGCTGGACGGCGTAGCTGGAAACTGCCAGATCGCGGGAACCAATGCCCGCGGGGTGACTGTGCTGGATGGTCAGAACTCACCCGTCAACTACACGATTACGTGCACTCCTATTCCAGCTCAAACCGGCGCCATCCGGGTCACGACGTCGACATCGGGCGAGGATCAGGACAACAACGGATATGATTTCGTTGTGGATGGCGGCTCGGCCCGACACATCGGCACCAGCGATGCCGTCACCGTTCCTGATCTGACTCCGGGGCAGCACACGGTGCAGCTGTCGGGCGAGGCCGAGAACTGCAACATTCAGGGTGATAACGCCGCGGACGGTTACAGTCACCGCCAATAACACCGAGAATGTGGGCTTCGAAGTCGTATGCGATGCCACCACTGGGAGCATCGAGGTAAGCGTCTCAACTACTGGAGACGACCTGGATGATGGCTACGAGGTCACCCTCGATGGTGCCGGATCCGGGCGTCAGATAAGCGATGGCAACCCTGTGACCTTTGACAACGTGACGCCAGGCGGTCACAACGTGACTCTCAGTGGGAATGCGAGCAATTGTAGTGTCCAGAGTGACAACCCTCGATCGGTAGATGTTGCTGCGGGAGATCAGAAGAACGTCCAGTTTGACGTGATCTGTTCCGCGGCGGCCGCGAACACTTCTCCGACTGCCGAGAACGACTCCTACATTACCAGCGTCGGAACTCAACTTCGAGCTCCGGGACAGGATGTGGCCAGCTTGCTTGCGAACGACAGCGACATCGATGGCGACAACCTGAGCACCGTCCCCGAAGCGAAGTCCACGAGGGAGCAGGGTAATGTGGTGATCGGGGCGGATGGGTCTTTTGACTACACGCCAGCTGGGGGCTTCACGGGACCCGATAGTTTCGAGTACACGGTGATCGATGGTCGAGGAGGAGAGAGCACCGGCGTTGCTACAATCCAGGTGAACCCCGCAGAGTGACCACTATTCCCGCTCGTTCCCCAGAACAGGCCGGTTGGCCCGCGCTTCCGCTCGCTGAGTGGCAAGACACGCAGACCACTCTCCATCGCTGGTTCCAAATCGTAGGGAAGACGCGCCTCGCGCTGGCACCATCGGTCAACCACTGGTGGCACGTCACCCTCTATCTCTCCAGCCGAGGACTCACCACCTCGGCTATGCCGTACGGAGACCGATGGCTCGAGGTCGAATTCGATTTCATCGATCACCAGCTGATAGCCCGCACCAGTGACGGCGCCGTCCAGAGCATGCGGCTGGCTCCCCAGTCCGTTGCCGACTTTTATCGGGATTACATGGCGCTGCTGCGGGCGGCCGGCGCGCCGGTAAAGATCTGGCCGGTTCCCCGGGAGATGGCAGACACGCTGCGCTTCACCGACGACAGCCAGCATCACTCCTACGACCGCGACGCGGTGCACCGCTGCTGGACCGCGCTTGCCCAGGCCAGCCGGGTGCTGCAGGAGTTTCGGGGCCGGTTCATCGGAAAGTGCAGCCCCGTCCACTTCTTCTGGGGGGCCTTCGATCTGGCCTGCACCCGGTTCAGCGGCCGGACCGCGCCGACTCACCCGGGCGGGGTCCCCAATCTGCCGGACTGGGCGGTGCGCGAGGCCTATTCCCACGAGTGTATCAGCGCCGGCTGGTGGCCCGGAGGTGGTGCGCTAATGGAGCCGGCGTTTTATGCTTACTGCTATCCGGAACCGGCCGGGTTCGCCGAGGGGCGGATTCAACCTGACGCAGCGTACTACAGCCCGGACCTGAAAGAATTCGTTCTGCCATACGATGCGGTGCGCACGGCCGGTCGTCCCGAGGAATTGCTGCTGGAGTTTCTTCAGTCGACCTACGAAGCCGGGGCCAATCTGGGAGGCTGGGACCGAAGCGCGCTGGAGAGAAAGTTGCCAGTTGCCAGTCCGCGGTCGTCAGGTAAAAGTGGTGAGTGATCCAAGACTCTGAGTACCCGAAGCATGCGTTGCACGCACTGAGGACCGTCGACTGAGGACTGCGGACTGAATATGACCTGCACCCACCTCGATCAGATTCGCCCGGTGACCCCGAACACTCCCGCTGGATGTGAGGAATGCCTCAAGACCGGCAGCTGGTGGGTTCATCTCCGGCTTTGTCTTTCCTGCGGCCACGTCGGCTGCTGCGATTCGTCGCCCAACAAGCATGCCACCAAACACTTCCGCAGCTCGCACCACCCGCTGGTCCGAAGCCTGGAGCCGGGGGAAGACTGGGCCTGGTGTTACGCCGACCAGCTGATGCTGGAGCCGGCGCCCCGCGCAGAATGAGCGTGTCAGCCATCACCACTGGAAAAGCGAGCAGTCACTAGCTTCATTCTCGGCCGGGTTTGTCGACTTAGGGCTTTCACCCAGCAGCCGTTTAACCCGCTTAGGCGCCTCCCCTTGGGCGTGTAGAGAGTCTAACCCGTGCCACTCCCCGCCGCTTGCCTCGATCCGGAGACCCCGTCTAGCCGCCGGGCGCCCTTGAACGCCATCCTGGCCGCATGCGCCGTGCTGCTCGCCGCCGCCTGCGGCGAGGGGTCTGACCTCCTGCTGCTCCCGGGCGACGGACAGCCGGTCTCGATCCGGGCGGAGAACGATGGGCAAAGCGGGCGGGTGGGCGAGCCGCTGGCCGATTCCGTTTCCTTCATGGTGAGCGACTCGCGGCTTCGCCCGGTCGAGGGTGCCCGGATCGTGTTCGACCTCAGCTCGGTGCCGGGGGCGGATGTGGTGCCCGATACGACAGAGACCAACGCGGACGGACGGGCGGCGATCCGCGTGGTGCTGGGCACTACGATCGGCGCGCAAGTGGGGCAGGCCCGGGTGGTGATGCCCGATGGGTCGCCCGGGCCGACGACTAACTTCACATCTACTGCGCTCTCGGAGAACGCCAACGGAATCACTGCGCTCTCGGGCGACGACCAGACCGCGCCAGCCGGCACGGCGCTGAGCCAGCCGCTGGTAGTGCAGGTGAGCGACGCATTCGGCAATCCCATCGCCGGGGTGCCGATCAACTGGGCAGCCGAAGGCGGGGGAAGCGTCAGTGTGGCGTCGAATCAAACCGATGCCGACGGACGCGCGTCGGTTCAGCGCACTCTGGGGCCCACCGCCGGAATCCAGACCACCGTGGCCACATCGGAGGGGCTCGCCGGATCCCCGGTCACCTTCACTCATAATGCTACCGCCGGAAGCGCAGCCGGTCTCTCAGTCGTCTCCGGCGACGGGCAGACGGCGCAGGCCGGGAGCACGCTTCCCGGGGATCTGGTAGTACGGCTGGTGGATGCTGGCGGGAACGGCGTCCCCGGGGCGGCCGTGACCTGGGTGGTGGGAACCGGAGGCGGCGGGGTCTCGCCCGAAAATACCGTCACCGATGAGGCCGGCCGCAGCTCCTCCCGCTGGACGCTGGGTCCAAACCCGGGGGAGAATCGGGTGGACGCGGTGGTGTCGGGTGTAGGGGTGGTGCACTTCACCGCGATCGGAACCGCTGCTCGCCCGGCTGGACTGGTCATCGTGACCCAGCCCTCCGGCTCGGCCACCAACGGACAGGCGCTGGAGCGGCAGCCGGTGATCCAGGTACGGGACGGGGCAGGGAACCCCCAACCGGGCGTCGTCGTGACCGCCCAGCTCGCCGGAGGCGGCGGTGAGCTGCTGGGCACCCGCCAGCTCGGCAGCGACGCGAATGGACGGGTGGCGTACACCGATCTCGCCATCGCGGGTGCGGAGGGGCCGCGCCGTCTGGTGTTCACCGCGGGCGGCTTCGGCGGCGCGACGTCGGATGTCATCGTGGTACAGCACTGTTCCGACCAGCACCGCCATCACCAGCGACTCGCCCGATCCGTCGGTGGCCGGCGGAGCGGTGACGGTTACGGTCCAGGTTACGGCTGTGGGGGTGGTACCGCTCGGGACGGTGACGGTGACCGATGGCGTGGAGAGCTGCGACGCAACGCTGGTGGGAGGGACGGGAGGCTGCCCGCTGCCGCTCTCGACCGTAGGGAACAGAACCCTGCGGGCGACGTATGCCGGGTCGGCGGGACTCACCGGGAGCTTCGATACCGAATCGCACCGGGTGGATGCGCCGCCGCCCCCGCGCCGGGAATCAGCCTCCGACTGCGGCGTTCAGCGCGACCTGCAACCAGCTCACCTGCGGCTTCAATTCGGATGGAAGCGGCGACAGCGACGGGCAGGTCCGGAGCTACAGCTGGAACTTCGGAGACGGCGGCAGCTCAGATCAGCGGAGTCCGAACCATACGTATGGTGCCCCAAATACCTACAATGTGACGCTGACCGTGACCGACGACGACGGCGCCAGCGCCTCGGTCACCCACCAGGTCACCGCGACGCCGCCTCCGCCACCGGCCAACAAAGCGCCGCATGCGGAGTTCGAGGTCCACTGCACCGACATGACCTGCGCGTTCCAGGATCGCAGCACCGACGATGATGGGACGATCCAGGGCCACAGCTGGAGCTTTGGCGACGGCACTAATTCGACGGAGACGAATCCGAGTCATACGTACACCACGCCCGGCAAGTACAAGGTCACTCTGGTGGTGACGGACGATCGGGGTGGGACCGATAGCAGGGACCATGACGCAGAGGCCAAGGCGCCCCCACCACCGCCTGAGAACAAGGCGCCGCATGCCGAATTCGAGGTCCACTGCACTGACATGACCTGCGGGTTCCAGGATCGCAGCACCGACGATGACGGGACGATCCAGAGCCACAGCTGGACCTTCGGCGACGGCACCAGCTCGACTGAGACGAATCCGAGTCATACGTACACGACGCCCGGCAAGTACAAGGTCACTCTGGTGGTGACGGACGATCGGGGTGGCACCGATAGCAGAGACCACGACGCGGAGGCCAAGGCGCCGCCCCCGGCGAACTACGACGACGGAGCTCACGAGTGACAATCCAGATCCATCGGATCCGGGGCAGCAGATCACGGTGACCTTTAGCGTGACCTCGAGTTCGGGCACTCCGAACGGGACGGTGCGAATAAGTGACGCGAACGGTGGCGGATGTACGGGGAATGCTCCCTCCGGCAGCTGTAGCTATACCCCCAGCGGGAGTGGGAGTCGAACCATCACTGCAACCTACGAGGGGAACCAGAGCTTCCAGGGCAGCAGCGACACGGACCAGCACACCGTGAATGAACCGCCGCCGCCACAGCCGGCTGCCACCACCACGACCATCACGAATCACAACCCTGAGCCCTCCGATCCGGGGCAGCAGATTACCGTGAGCTTCACCGTCACCTCTGGGTCAGGAACTCCCGGTGGCACCGTCACCATCACTGATGAAAGTGGCGGCGGCTGCACCGGAAGTGCACCCTCGGGGAACTGCAGCTACACCCCCAACGGAACCGGCAGCCGAACAATCAGCGCCACCTATGAGGGAAACGCGAGCTTCCAAGGCAGCTCCGCTACCGCGCAGCATACAGTGAACGAGCCGCCGCCTGCGCAGACGATCTCGGTGGGGGTACCCCCAGGCAGTGTGCGAAATGAGGAAACTTGATCACGAAGGGACCGCCGAGTTAGCCTGCTCAAGCCGCCCAGCCACACTCCCCCCGCGCTGCTAAGGTCCGTCCTGAACCTCTGCTGGTCAGTCCAATCGCACACTAGGCGCTAAAGCTCCCACGTTCCTGACCGATACTCGACCAACGCGGCAGGGCCTGCCTTCAGGGCCACCCGCGCAAGTCCCGTAGCCGCCGTACTTCGGGTCGAGTCCCTCTCTCGTCCCTCGGGTCAGCCCGATCTCGATGAGCCGCCGCACCGCTACGCCGGCGCCGGCCCACCGAACTGACCGCGACGTACCGCCACCCTCAGCTATCGGAAGGCGACAGCATGACCTACCTGTTCAAGTTGGCCCGACGGACCGCCGGTCACCGAGCATTGCCGTTGATCGCGCTCACCGCCGCCATCGCCGCCTGCAACACCGACCAAGTCGCACCCAACTCCGACGAACCAGAAGTCATCAGCCTCAGTGAGCCGGCCCCCGTCGCCACCAGCACCGTGGCGCCTTCGCTCTCCGCCACCTTCGCCGGCGGGATTCCCTTCGGCACTTTCGCTCAGCCCACTGAGGCGTTCGGCAACGTCCTCAACGGCGCCAAGATGAACATTTCTCCCGACCTCATGCTGAGGACTCTGGCCGAGATCAAGGCCCGGGGCGGCCGGGTGATCCTCGCGATGGGGGGCGATCAAAAGTACTTCCGGGACGGGCAGGGACACTTCAGCTTGAGCCTGTGGAAGGAGCGGATCAATCGGTACAAAGGGCTGAACCTCAGCTCCTACGTAGCCGATGGGACTGTCATCGGGCACTACCTGATCGATGAGCCCAATGATCCGGCAAACTGGAACGGCGAACCGATTCCGGGCTCTATGGTCGACGAAATGGCCAAATACAGCAAGTCACTCTGGCCTGGCATGAACACCATCGTACGGGCCTCTCCGACGTACATGGACAATTTCACTACCACCTACAAGTACCTGGATGCGGCCTGGGCCCAGTACACCGAGCGTTTCGGCGACCCCAGGGCGTTCCTCGCGGCCAACGTCGCCTCGGCCAAGAGCAAGGGTCTGGCTCTGGTGGTGGGACTGAACATCAGCCTGGGAACCCTAAAGGGTACCGAGCTCAGCCCGCAGCAGCTCGAGACCTGGGGCTCGGCGCTCCTGTCCGACAGCTATCCCTGCGCCTTCATCAGCTGGCAGTATCGTGATTCGTATATGTCACGGCCCGAAATCAGAACGGCGATGTCCTCCCTGGCGCAGAAGGCCCGGGCGCATGCGTCCCGCTCCTGCGGAAACGGTGCATCTGCTCCTCCTCCTCCGCCGGACGAGCCGCCACCGCCTTCGCTGCCTGGAGTCAGCGGCATTGCACTCAAGGTGACCTCGATGGTACAGAACCGGATTCGCTACAACGTGCTCACCTGGTTGGGCGCCTCAGGCGCATCGGTGAAAGTGCACCGCAACGCAACGCTCAGCAGGACGATCGAGAACGACGGCCGCTGGAGAAACCATCCCAAGAGCTCCGGCCAGTATACCTATTGGATCTGCGAGACCGGAACATCGCGCTGTTCCAACAAGGTTACGATCAGCTTCCCTTGATATTTCCCCACCGCACTTGACCAGAGCCCCCGGTTTCGCCGGGGGTTCTGTGTTATTGGGACCAACAGCCAGAGTCTTCCGCTCCGGCCCACGGGATGGAGTCCTCCCATCCGCAACTTCTTTGTAGATCGTGACTCAGGCACGACTTAGGAATTTGGCCCTTGACAAAAGTGACTGACGTCACGATTCTGTATCCGGCGCGGGCACTCATGACAACGAGATGATCGCTACCCGGTGGTCATTCCATCGCGCCCTGTACGACTATTTCCCCGTAGTCTCAGCAACACCCCGTAACACAACACAGTCGGGCCAAAGGCTAATTGTAGCCTTTCCCCTCGCGTCAGAACTCGCGCGATGAGCCGCCGTACCCGGCCCTGCCGGCGTCGGCCCCTCGCCTGCCGCGACCAAACCGTGGAGTCTCCTTCATTCTTTCGACGGAGAGAGGAACGTTACGTATGACCTACACCCTGCATCTGAATCGGCGTCCGGCACGATTTCGAGCGTCCCTGATTGCCCTTGCTGCCCTGAGCTTTGCCGCCTGCGACTCAGCCGATCAGATCACCAGCAGCACCCCAGCCGAAGAGCAGCCTGTAGTCCCCGCAGCGGTCGAGCCCAGTGCGGCCGATCCCACTGCCCTGACGCTGGAGGACACCCTCGGCGCCACCGATCCGAACGATCCCACCGGCGGTAGGCCGATCTACAACACCGACGACGATCCGGTCGAAGAGGACAATGGGCCCTTTAACTTCTCCGCGCCCAGCGCCATCGCGGCCGCGCCTGGAATGTCGAACCTGCTGTACCGGGGCGGCATCCCCCTCGGCGTCACCCAGCTGCCGAAGGAGCTCTACGGCCGCTACAGCGGCGCGCTCAGCAACCCCGGCCCGTCCGCCCTCCTCAGCTATCTCGAGGCGGCGCGCCGCAGCGGCACCCGCGTTATGGTGGTGATGGTCGGTAACGAACGCTACTTCAAGGACGGCGCCGGCCACTTCAGCTTCGACAAGTGGAGGTCCCTGGTGTCGCGGTACAAGGGTCTCAACCTGAACCCGTACATCACCGACGGCACCATCATTGGCCACCGGCTGATCGATGAGCCGCACGATCCCAGCAACTGGAATGGCACCACGGTCTCTCGCCAGACCCTCGATGCCATGGCCAAGTTCAGCAAGTCGATCTGGCCCGGGATGGCCACCCTCGTTCGCTCCCCGCCCACCTATCTCAAGGGCTACCGCTACAGCTATCTGGACGGTGCCTGGGCTCAGTACACCCTGCGGTTCGGCTCGGTCACCAACTACCTGAACTCGAACGTGAATTACGCCAAGGCGGCGGGACTTTCCTTGGTGGTTGGGATGAATCAGCTCGCCGCAACCAAGAACGGTGGCCTGCGGGGCTATTACAGTGGGTGGGGATCCATGACCGCCACTCAGCTCAAGACCTTGGGATCTGCCTTGCTCAGCAACTCCTATCCCTGTGCCTTCCTCAACTGGAAGTACAACGCCCAGTACATGGCTCGCTCGGACATCAAGGCGGCCCTGAGCGCTCTGGGGACCAAGGCCCGCAGCAAGCCGTTCAAGAGCTGCAGGTAGCTCGGGTTCTCAGTCAGTTCAGATCTGATCGAAAAAGCCCTGCGAGATCGCGGGGCTTTTTTCTGCTTGCCACTCGGCAGAGCCGGGTGTAGACTCCGCCCGGGTTCGGGCGATTAGCTCAGCTGGTTAGAGCGCGCGCCTCACATGCGCGAGGTCGGGGGTTCGAGCCCCTCATCGCCCATTCTCATTGCCATCAGCAAGAACTCCCCTGTGCCGCGCCCATCTGGCCCGGTTTACCTTCCAGACGCGGGATTTGGCCCCTTGAACGGTGTCCCCGGCCCTTGCCGTCTTTCCGGTCCGGCGAAACATTCCAAGTCGCTATTTGCTTAGGGGTAACTTTTGAGGTACGAAGAGTTTCGGATATCGGGCGGTGTTCTCGCTCTGGAAGATCCCATTTCCAGCGATCTGCTGGGTTACGCCGCCGGGCGGGGGCACCGCGAGTTTCCCTGCCTCTCGCGGACCCACAAGCCCTCGAGCTGCATCCCCTGTCAGGACTTCTCTCCCTGGATCCGGGAGCGAGTCCGCCGAGGGGATGTGGACGCACTGGCCGAATATCTCTGGCGGGTCCGGCGGGCCGATCCGGATGTCCGCGGAACCAGCGAGCAGGTTCTCCGGAAGTATCACGACTTGGCCCGGGCTGTCATGGCAACCCCGCTCGACCGCCATCTCGAGCGGGGCACCGAAGTGGGGTACCTGGACCTTCGGGTCGCGCTCATCATGCTCGCTGCCCACGAGTTCTTTTCCGGCTTCATCATGGCTAGCGAGGCCTCGGACTACCTGGCCGCGGTTATGGCCCCGCACAGCTTTTCGCTGGTGGGCATCAACGAGCTGCTCGAGCGGCGGAATTCTTTCGTATCGGAAATGGCGCAGGAAATGGAATACTGGGCCTGCTGGGCCCCCCTTCCTCCCGATGCGCTGCGATCCCCGATCCCGCCGCACGACAGCAGCTTTCAGGTACTGCTCGCCATCCTGGCGCGGCTTCCCCTCGGTTCCCGGGCCCACGCCGTGGACGCCCTCCGGCACATCGTGGCGGAGCCAGCCACCCCCCGGTCCCTGGCCAGCGTCTGCCGCTACGAGACCCAGCGGTGGGGCCTCGACGTTCCCGATTCATCTCGCCTAGTGCTGGATAGCGGCCTGGTGATTCCGGCCCGGGACATGGAGACCTGGATCAAGGGGTGGACCCGTCGGCATCTGCTCAACTTCCTGACCAAGTGCGGTATTCGAGCCCCCAAGTCCTGGAGCAAGGATCGGCTGGCCGAGGTGGCCCTGGCCGACTGTGAAGGAGCGGTACGCACGCGAATGGAGGAGTCGGGGGCAGTGGAGCTGGCGCCCGAGTATGCCGAGGCGGCAGCCAGGCTGGGCACCTACATCGCAGACGTGAAGGAAACCTGGCGGGTCTGGCTTGGCTTCGGCACCGGCGTCCGCCGGAGCATGCGGCAGGCAGACGCTGAGCCCCAGGCCGAATCCTAGATCACACCTCCCCGGCGAAGCTTGCCGATCTGGTCGAACCGCTCCTCGTACACTGCCAGCACCTCCTCCGACGACACCGTAGCCACACCCCGTTTCCCGACCTCCACCCCGGCGGCGTAGTTAGCCAGCTGAGCCGCCTCCCGCACCGTAGCTCCTGCGGCCAGGGCAGTTCCAAGCCATGCGGTGACCGTGTCACCGGCGCCTGACACATCGAAGATCTGCCGGGCTATGCTCGGGATCTGCGTCAGACTTCCGTCCTTGGTGACCAGCAGCATCCCCTCAGCTCCCAGCGTGACCAGCAGGTTGTCCACCTTGAGCCGGGTGAGGACGTCCGGAAGTACGTTGCCATTCTCGAGGTCCGCTGCCGCGCCCAGAGCGGATTCCAGTTCCCGGCGGTTAGGCTTGAATACGGTCGCCCCGGCGTACTCGAAGAACTGGCGATACTTCGGGTCCACCACAACGGGGATGCCGCGCCGCCGGGCAACCTCCATGACCGCCAGAATCAGCGTCGGCGACAGCGCGCCCTTGTTGTAGTCCTCCAGGAGCAGCGCGTCCGCGTCGGCCAAAGCCTCGCGCGCGGCGGCAGTCAGCCGGGCCAGGTCCTGTCCATCGAGCAGAGAGTCAACCTCGTCGTCGATGCGGACGATCTGCTGGCCGCGGGCGATGATCCGGGTCTTGGAAGTGGTGGGCCGCCCGGCAATGGTCAGCACGAAGCGATCCTCCAGCCGGGCCACAGCCAGCTCCTGCCGGATTGTGGCGCCGTCACCGTCGTCGCCGACGGCGCCGACCAGAAAACAGCGAGCGCCCACGGCAGCCACGTTGGCTGCGACGTTGGCCGCGCCGCCGAGCGCAGCATGCCGCTCGGCCACGGTAACTACCGGGACGGGCGCCTCCGGGGAGAGCCGCTCGGTGTCGCCAATGAGGTAGCGGTCGAGCATGATGTCGCCCACGACAACCACCCGGCTGCTCCGCATCCGCTGGATCAGCTGGAGCACCCGCTCCCGCGCGAGTGGCTGAGGTGGCTTCACCGGAGTATTCCCGTTCGGCTGATTCCCAGCGTGGCCTGAATCCGACCCTCGAAGCGATCCACGCTGTGTCCCTCCTCGTGCTCGCTGTTCACTACGTGATGAAAGCCGGCAGTGGCCGAAACATCGAGCGGACCGGTGCGCCCAGCCAGTCCCAGCGCCCCGCGATAGGTTCGCTCCACCACGCCGATGAATAGTGCTGGAGTCGACCGCACGCCGTTGGCATCGGGGACCGGATAGGGATCGTTGATCTGTCCCTCTCCCTGCCGGAGCACGGTGAGCTCGGGCGTCAACAGCCATCTCCCTCTCACCGGGAGGGTGACCCGCAGCGTGAGCTGGTCCTGGTCGCTGAAATTTCGCCCGATGCCTATACCGGCGTCGGTGAAATTATCCCCGGGATTGAATGCCCGGAGCGCCAGGCTGGAAACCTGGGTGTACAGGGCCTGCCAGCCCAGGTTCCTGCCCAGTGGGCCCTGAGCCCCCAGTGTGAGCGCCCAGCGGTCGCGGTTTTGCTCCCGGTCGTCGTACCAGAAGTCATCCAGCGCCAACTGAGCAAGGAGGGTGGTGTGCCGGAACGGGCGCCACTGCACGTCCAGCCCCAGCATCACGTTACTCCGGTCGCCGAAGCCAATGGTGTTTGCCAGATAACCGATGGAAAGCGGATTGCGGTAGCGGGTTTCGAAGTTCCGATCCACGCCCGACACGATGATTCCTTCCCAGGGCGCGAGGATCAACCGGCGCGACGGGCGGAGGTGGAGCCGGTGCACGAAGTAGTATCGATGCACCGTCTGACCCAGGCTGTCGGTCTGATCCTGCAGATCGGTGGCCAGGGAAGAGAGTCGAATGGTGGGGGTACCGATGTCGATGGTGAGTCCCTGCCGCTCGTAGCCGTAGTTGCTGAGCGGAATACCCGGCAGTCCCACCGGGCCCCAGTTCCGGTCCAGCTGGCCGTAGGACAGATCGGCGTACTTGAACTGCACACCGATGTACGCATCGGCCATGCGGCCGGACACCTTGAGCTCCCGCCGGCCGATCCAGTCCTGGTCGTGCGTCAATCTGGGCTCGACGGTGGGACGGGTCACCAGAACCAGATTTCCCAGGGTGAGCTCGCCCAGGACCTCGGCGTAGGGACTGATCCCGCTGGCCCCGCTCGGGTGCAGCAGCTCGCGGCGAGCGTGGGTGTAGCCCTGGAGCCCGCCTCGCCCGCCCAGGGTCCACACATTGCCGGCCGAGTCGCCGAACTCGCGGCGGAGCCGCTGAATCAGGGACAGACTCGAGGCGCCGGCGGTGTCGGCCGCGGCGAGAACCCGCACGGCATCGCGCCGACGGAACGGTCGCAGCATGGGCGAGGGATCTTCTATCTCACCCCGCGAGATCAGGTGTTCCAGCAGCGGCAGCCGGGGATCGTCCAACCGGATGTAGGGAGATGCCTGTGCGGTGAGTCGCGCGGGGAGGGCGACGCCGGCCAAAGCCGTCGCCAGGAGGACAACGCGGATTGGTGACGGCATCGCGGCGAAACCTAAGGCGGGGCGGGCAATTCTGCTATCTTCTTGGCACTGAAGCCGATGGCAGTGGAAATGGTAGGCTCCGCGGCGATTCGATCCGCTGTTCGTCTTCCACGGGATTATGATGATGGCGAAACAGGACAACCTCGATCTCCAAACGCGAGACCTGGTGCGGTTCGCTGCCGCCGTAGCCCAGGGCTACGAACCGGAGCTCCGGGAGCGGGTCACCCAGCTCCGGTCATCGCAGGTACCGGCGATGTGGGTCGAGGAGCTGCTGCTGCAGAGCGCGCTCATGGTGGGGTACCCGCGCGCGCTCATCGCCTTCACGGTCTGGCGGAAGTCGAGCGGCCTCGAGGCGCCAGATTCGGATCCAGATCAGGACTACTCGCGCGCGCCCGAGTGGGCTCGGCGAGGCGAGGAGCTGTGTGCTGTGGTTTACGGAGAGAATTACCGCAAGCTCCGGGACAGCGTCCACGCGCTGCATCCGGCGGTGGACAGCTGGATGGTCACCGAGGGTTACGGTCGCACGCTGGCGCGTCCCGGCCTCGACCTCCGGCGGCGTGAGCTCTGCACCGTGGCCCAGACAGCGGTGCTGGAGGCTCCTCGCCAGCTTCACTCACATCTTCGCGGGGCGCTGAACGCCGGCGCCACCTTCGGTCAGATCGAGGGAGCGCTTTCTATCGTGAACCCGCTGCTCTCGTTCGATCAGTGGAAAAAGGTCAAGGAGCTCTGGAAAACGGTGCGCAACGGCTGGGCGCCCGCCGACTGATGCTGATCGATCGCGCGGTGGTGAAAGTGGTGGGTGGCACCGGAGGATCGGGGGCCAGCTCCTTCGCCCGGTTCAAGTACAAGCCGAAGGGCGGCCCTGATGGCGGCGACGGTGGCCACGGCGGCAGTGTCTACGTCAAGGGCGATCCCAACCTCGCCACTCTGCTTGATTACCGGTACCGGACCACCTGGAAGGCAGACCGGGGAGAACACGGGAAAGGAAAAACCCAGACCGGCGCTTCATCGGCAGACATTTATCTCCCGGTCCCGCCCGGCACGGTCGTTCGCGATGCGGACACCGGACAACTCCTGGGGGAAGTGCTCCAGGCCGGAGACACGCTGAGGGTGGCGCGAGGCGGACGTGGTGGGCGCGGCAATGCCCGATTCGCCACCTCCACTCATCAGGCTCCGCGCGAGTGGGAGCCCGGAGAAGAGGGTGAAGACCGGCAAATCGAGCTGGTGCTGAAGCTCATTGCCGACGTGGGACTGGTGGGCGAGCCCAATGCCGGCAAGAGCACGCTACTGTCGGTAGTATCGGCGGCCCGGCCCAAGATCGCAGACTATCCGTTCACCACGCTCGAGCCTAACCTCGGCGTGGTCGCACTCTCGGGCCATCGCACGTTTGTCATGGCCGATATCCCCGGCATCATCGAAGGAGCCCACCAGGGCAAGGGACTCGGCTTCCGCTTCCTGCAGCACGTGGAGCGAACCCGGGTGCTTGCCTTCCTGGTTCCGCTCGAGAGCGAAGATCCCCAGGCAACCTATCAGCGGCTCCGCCAGGAAATCGAAGCGTACAGCCCGGAGCTCACCCAGAAGAACCATGTCGTTCTGCTCACCAAGGCGGATCTCCTTCATCCCGACGATGCCTTGCCGGTTGTGAGCGCTCCTGAGGCGGCCGGCATCATTCCCGTCTCGAGCGCCAGTGGGCAGGGCATCGAGGACCTGAAGGAGTTTCTCTGGAGATGGGTGGAGCAGGCAAAAAGCAGCGAAGCGGACACCGCGGAGACGGAGATCTCCTGGTCGGAGGAAGACGGGTGATGCCCGACGAGCGAGTCGCGTATCTGGCGCTCACCCAAGTGCCGGGTATGGGACCAGCCCGGCTTGCGGCGCTCCTCACAGCCTACCCCTCACCACTCGGCGCCCATTCGGCGCCGTTCGAGCTTTTATGCACCGTGTCCGGGTTTTCTCGCGCCATGGCGACTGCGCTCAAAGAGACACCTCTGGACATCGGGCAAAAGACGCTCGAGGCCGCTGAGAAGCTGGGTGTAACCGTCCTGCTGCCGGACGACCAGGAGTATCCGACCCTTCTCCGTCACATTCCCGACCCGCCCCCGGTCCTGTTTGCGCTGGGAGATCGCGCTCTGCTCTCCCGTCCAGCGGCCGCAGTGGTAGGGAGCCGCGACCATTCGAGCTATGGAGCCTCGGTGTGCCGGGAGGTTGCGGGAGAGGCCGCTCGGGCCGGCGCGGTAATCGTGAGCGGCATGGCCCGAGGGCTCGACGCGGTGGCGCATGCCGCGGCACTCGATGCTGGGGGAACCACGATAGGAGTCCTGGGCAACGGTCACGGGGTGGTCTATCCCGCGGCCAACAGCAAACTCTACCAGCGGGTTGCAGCCGAAGGACTACTGCTCAGCGAGTTTCCCCCGGGAGAGCGGCCCCACGCCGGGAGCTTCCCCCGAAGGAACCGGCTGATTAGCGGGTTGTCGCGGGTTACGGTAGTGGTCGAGGCGGCAGTCGGCTCGGGCGCGCTCATCACCGCGGGAACTGCGCTGGATCAGGGCAGGGAAGTGATGGCCGTACCGGGTAACATCACCAGCGCGGTTTCGGAGGGTACCAACCGGTTGATCCGCGACGGGGCAACGCCGCTCCTCGATCCGGGCGACCTCTTGCAGCATTTCCCCGAGCTCGGAGCGCCATCTGCCGAAGGGAGCGTGGCTCGTCCAGCTCAGCCGCCCCTGCCGGAGACCTTGTCACACGCTGAACGGGAATTGGCGGAGCTCATCGGCGGTCAACCGCTGCACCCTGATGAGTTGGCAACCCGATGCGGCCGGCCGATTGGCGATGTGCTGGGGATTCTGTGTGGGCTGGAGATTGCTGGTGTGGTAGAGCAGGGGCCGGGCCGGGTGTTCCGGCGAGTCCGTCGGTCATTCTGAAGCAGGGTAGGGAATGGAATGGGGATGGGTCCTCGGGCAGCGTCCGCGACAACCACGCAACCCTTCCCCTGGGACGCTGCCATCGAACCCATCCCCATTCCATTTGCATGGTCTCAGAGTCGCTGAGATCGACTTGTCAGCATGCACCAGCGTGAGCCGGGTGGGTGCGAGCCGCAGGCTCCCAGGGGGGTGGAGTAGCGGTTGTCGCGGAGCCTGCGCGAGTGCCCACCCGGCTCACCCTCATACGACCATTCAAGGCTATTTGCCCTCCACGCCCATGTGGGGCCTACATTCAGGCATGCACGTGTATGTCCACGTCCCATTTTGCGCCCGGCGCTGCAGCTACTGCGACTTTGCCATCGCGGTCAGGCGGGAGGTCCCGTCCGCCGCGTACACCCACGCAGTCCTCGACGAATGGGCCCTCTGGTTGGAAGATCCGGTCTGGGATGAATCGCCCGCCATTGAAACCATCTACTTCGGTGGAGGCACGCCGTCCCGGGTCCCGCCCGACGCCATCGCCCGACTGCTCGACCGCTTCACCCGCGACCGGCCACTTGCGGCGAACGCCGAGATCACGTTGGAAGCCAACCCCGATGACGTGACCCTTCCGGTATCGGCCTCCTGGCGAGCCGCGGGGGTGAACCGGATTTCGTTGGGAGTCCAATCATTTGATCCCGCGGTGCTCCAGTGGATGCACCGGGTCCACACGGCCGAGCAGGTACCCTCCGCGGTGGAGGCGCTCCGCTGCGCCGGGTTTCAGGACCTCTCGCTGGATCTGATTTTCGGCCTTCCGGCCGACCTCGCCAGGGACTGGGAAACAGACCTGAACCTCGCGTTCGGCCTGGAACCGGAGCATCTCTCGTTCTACGGCCTCACAGTCGAGCCCCACACCGTGCTGGGTCATAGAGCCGGCCGAGGCGAGCTGACCCCGGTGGACGAGGAGCGCTATGCCGCGGAGTTTCTGGCCGCCCATCAGGCGATCTCGCCAGCGGGGGTACGATCACTACGAGGTCTCCAACGCCGCACTACCCGGGCGCCGCGCCCGGCACAACTCGGCCTACTGGAAACGAGCACCCTTCATTGGGCTGGGGCCCTCGGCCCACAGTGGCTTCGGCCGGCAACGCCGGTGGAACGTCAGGGAATGGGCCGAATACGAGCGCGCGCTGCAGGCAGGAGGCTCACCCCTGGGCGGCCGGGAGGAGCTGGACGAATCGGCCATCCGGTTGGAGGAGCTGTACTTGGGCCTCCGAACCAGGGACGGGCTGCCAGAGCATAGCATTGCGTCTGCCCTCCGAACTACCTGGATCAGAAGCGGGTGGGCGGAGCTCCAGGACGGCCGGATCCGGCTCACCCCGGAAGGTTGGCTCCGTTTGGACGCCTTGGTAGCCTCCGTCTAGATTTGTTCCATGCCGCTATCAGAGCAGTTGAGCGAGCGCGAGCTTCGGGTGCTCGAAGCCGTGGTGCAGACGTATATCGAGACCGCCGAGCCGGCGGGCAGTCAGACGATTGCCCGGAAGTTCGGTCTGGGCGTCTCTCCAGCCACGATTCGCAACACCATGAGCGAACTGGAAGACAAGGGCTTCCTCTTTCATCCGCACACCTCCGCCGGGCGGATCCCCACCGACCGGGCCTATCGGGTGTATGTGGATGCCATCATGCGGCTGTCTCCCCCGAGTCACGAGCAACAGCACACGCTGCGAGCGGAGCTGGCAGTCCCCCGTAGTGCGGTAGAAGAGATTCTCCGGCGAGCCGCCCAGGTCCTCGGAGTTCTTACCCAGGAGCTGGGCGTGGCGGTGGCGCCCGCTCTGGATCAGGTGGTGCTGGAGCGACTCGAGCTGGTTCAGGTGAGCTCCGAACGCCTGCTCCTGGTGTTCAATCTCCGGAGCGGTGTGGTCCGCACGATCTTCGTGGAAGTCCCCCGGGTAGTGGCTCCCAACGCCGTGCAGCAGGTGGCGAAGATCCTCAATCAGCGGCTGGCTGGACTCACCCTCAAGGATATTCGGGCGACGCTTTCCGAGCGGCTACGGGACTGCGGGAGCGAGGACGATCGCGAGCTGCTCAACATCTTCATCGCCGAGGGCGATGGTCTCTTCGATCTGTCGAACGGACGAGTATGGGGTGGTGCTGGGTAGCGCCCAAATGCTGGCGGATCAGCCGGAGTTCGCCTCCAACGCCCGGATGCGCGAGCTCCTCCGGCTCACCGAGGGACGCGATCTCCTGAAACAGGCGCTGGAATCCCGCCGGCAGCGGGGGCTTTCCGTGACCATCGGGGCCGAAAATCCCGATGCCAGGCTCAGCGACTTTACCCTGGTCACCTCCTCCTACGAGGCCGGCAGCCTGAAGGGTGTTATCGGAGTGATGGGCCCTACCCGCATGCCCTACGACAAAATCATCGGCCTGGTGGAGCATACCAGCCGTCTGGTGGAAGGATTGCTGGAGTGAGCGAATTCTACGCCCTGCTCGGTGTCTCCCGGGACGCTTCCGAAGCCGAGATCAAGAAGGCCTACCGGAAGCTGGCGATGGAATACCATCCGGACCGGAACCAGTCGCCGGAAGCAGAGGCGAAGTTCAAGGAGATCACCGAGGCGTACGAGATCCTGCGCGATCCGCAGAAACGGGCAGCCTACGATCGCTACGGCAGGGCCGGGATCGGCGGAGCTGCCGGTGGCTTCGGCTTTCACCACGTGGATCTGAGCGAAGCGCTGAACATCTTCATGCGCGATTTCGGCGCCATGGGTGGCCTCGAGGGCCTCTTCGGCGGCCGGCGGACCAGGGCGGAAGAGCGGCGGGGCCAGGACATCCGGGTGACCGTTCGGCTCACACTGCAGGAGGTCGCCCTCGGCGCCAAGAAGACGGTCAAGCTCAAGAGTCTGGAGCGTTGTACCACCTGCGAGGGCACCGGAGCGAAGCCCGGGACCAAGCCGACCACCTGCGGCACCTGCAACGGGAGCGGCGAGGTCCGCCGCGCCACCCGCAGCATGTTCGGGCAGTTCATCTCGGTGGCACCATGTCCCACCTGTGGCGGGGAGGGCAGCGTCATTCGCGAGACCTGTGACGTCTGCCGGGGCGAGGGCCGGGTGCGGGGCGACCGCAGTGTGACGGTGGATATCCCCGCCGGCGTGTCCACCAACAACTATCTGACGCTTAGGGGACAGGGTGCGGCCGGCCCGCGCAACGGGCCCAGCGGCGATCTCCTCGTGATGCTGGATATCAAGGAGGACGATCGGTTCGAGCGTCAGGGCGACGACCTGATCTTCGACCTTCCGCTCGCATTTTCCCAGGCGGCGCTCGGCGGTGAGCACGAGGTGCCCACGCCGTACGGCGAAGAGCGGCTTCGGATTCCTCCCGGTACTCAGCCGGAGACGGTGCTCCGGCTTCGGGGAAAGGGACTTCCGGTCCTGGGACAGGACAGCAAGGGTGACCTCCTGGTGCGAGTACATGTGTGGACGCCGGAGCGCCTCACGGACGAGCAGGAGCGGCTTTTCCGCGAGCTTGCCAAGCTCGAAGGAGAGGCACCCAAGCGCGCGCCCGGCTTCTGGTCCAAGCTCAAGGAGGCGCTCGGCGCATGAGCTGGTGGGCCATCGACGTTCGGGCAGCCGCCGATCGCAGAGAGGTGTTGGGTGCCTGGCTGGTGGCACGAACCGGTCAGGCGGTGGAAGAGCGTGACGATGGCACGCTGGTCGCCTTTGCGCCGGACGAAGACGCGGCCAATGCCCTTGTCCGCGAGCTGGACCGAAGCGGGGACGGACCAGTAGAGACCGAGCGCCACCCAATCGAGGCGGAGGACTGGTCCACCCGCTGGCGCGAAGGGCTGGGCCCCCGTCAGCTGGGCCGACTCACGATTGTCCCATCCTGGTTGCCCGAGGCCGCGGATCCGGACCCGCTCACCGTCGTGCTCGACCCCGAAACCGCGTTCGGCAGCGGCGAGCACGGATCTACCCGCGCGGCGCTGACTCTGCTGAGCCGGCTGATCAAACCGGGCGACCGGGTGCTCGACCTCGGAAGCGGGAGTGGCATCCTTACCATAGCCGCCATCAAGCTCGGCGCAGCGAGGGCGATCGGCATCGAGATCGACGCCGAAGCGAACGAGGTGGCCCATCGCAATGCTGCCCGGAACGGCGTGGACGAACGGGTAGAGTTTCTCGAGGGCGACGCCGGGACCCTGGCTCCCCTGGCCGGTCCGGCCGATCTCCTGCTCTCCAATATTCTGCGGACCGTCAACACCACCCTTCTGCCGCTGATCGCGGCATCACTCCGGCCGGGAGCCCTTGCCATCTTCTCCGGAATGGAGCAGAGCGAGGCCGACCAGTTCCGCCGCGATCTCATCGCCGCCGGATTCAGCGTAGTTCAGGAGACACTCGACGCAGGGTGGTGGGGGGTGGCTGCCGAGCGCCCGGAATGAAGGTGGTCATACCGGGGGGAACCGGGGGAGCGGGGAAGCGGGTCGGCCTGGATGAACACGAGGCACATCATCTGAAGGTCAGGCGCGCCCGGGATGGAGAAACGGTAGAGGTCCTGGATGGCGCTGGCTTCATGGGAACGGGAACCCTGATCCAATCGGGGCGTGAATGGATGGTGGAGATTGGCTCCGCCCAGCTGCAGCCCCCTTCGGCGCCCCTCACGCTAGCGGTTGCCATGGGCGACCGGGACCGGTTTTCCTGGATGGTGGAGAAATCGGTCGAGCTGGGAGTGACCAGAATCGTCCCGCTCCAGAGCGAGCGGACTGGCGGAGTGGCCACCCGATTGAAGGACATTCACCTGGACCGGCTCCGCCGCTCGGCGCTGGACGCCATCAAACAATGTGGCGCCGCCTGGGTCCCCGCCGTCGATCCTCCCAAGACGCTCGGCGCATTCGCGAGAGAACCGGTGGATGGCACGGCGTGGCTGGCGGATGAGTGCGGTGCTCCGGCTCCGGCATCGCTGGATGCTGGGGCGGTGACGGTTATCATAGGCCCGGAGGGCGGACTGACCTCGACTGAGCGGGAGACCGCAGTTGCGGCGGGCTACCGGCTCGTGAGCCTGGGCCTCCACACCCTTCGCTTCGAGACCGCCGCCCTTGCCGCCGCTGCGGCGGTGACCCACGCCCGGATGCGGAGCGCCCATGGCTGACTGCCTGTTTTGCCGGATCGTGGCCGGAGAGATTCCGGCTACGATCGTCAAGCGTTCGGACGAAGCGCTGGCCTTCCGGGACATCGATGCCAAGGCGCCGGTGCACGTGCTGGTGATTCCCACCAGCCACGTGGCAGCCGTCCGGAACGCTGAAGGCCCAGACGGAGAGCGTTTGCTGGGCCGGCTCCTCGCCTTTGCCGCCGAGGTGGCAGCCGAGCAAGGTCTCGACCGTGATGGCTACCGGATTGTGACGAACACGGGAAAGAATGCTGGCCAGAGCGTCGATCATCTGCATTTTCATTTGCTTGGTGGAAGAAAGTTGAGTTGGCCTCCAGGGTGATGGCATCATTCTCGCACAATATTTGACTCCAGCCGGACAGCCAATAATTTTCCAACTTCTTAGAATTTCTGCCCTTACCGGGCCGAGAGGGGTGAGTAAGCGAATGCCAGAGGTCATCATTCACGATGACGAGAGCTTCGAGCGGGCACTAAAGCGGTTCAAGAAGAAGTGCGAAAAAGCCGGAATTCTGTCGGATCTTCGCAAGCACCGTCACTTCGAAAAGCCGAGCGAAAAGCGGAAGCGGAAAATGAGCGCCGCAGTCCGCAAGAGCCGCCGTGGTCCGCGTGTCCCCCGCGTCTGACCTTGCCTCAACCCTGCGCGCCGCGTTGAACGCCGCGCGTAAGGCGCAGGATAAAGTACGCACCCTGGTCCTCGGTACGATCCTGGCCAACCTGAAGAATCGAGAGATCGAGCTCCGCCGGCCCGCCACCGACGATGAGGTAACCGATGTCCTCCGCAAGGGCATCAAGATCCGCCGGGAGGCCGTGGAGCAGTACACCAGCGCCGCCCGGCCGGATCTGGCGGAGGCCGAGGCGGGCCAGATCAAGATTCTGGAGGAGTTCCTGCCACCGGCGGTCGATCCGGAGGAGATTCGCGCCGCAGTCCGGAGTGCGATCGGGGCTGGCGCCAAGGACATCGGCAAGGTCATGTCCCAAGTGTTGCCGAAGTACAAGGGCCGGGCCGACGGAAAGTTGATCAACCAGATTGTGCGTGAGGAGCTGCAGGCCGGCTGATGGCGCAGGTGGAATTCCTCTCTCCCGACGGGGTGCCGGCCCAGATCAAGGGCGGCACCCCGTCGCCGTTGCCGGAGACGCAGATTGCCGACGCGCTGGAGACCATCGAATTCCAGGCGGTGCTCGATCTGGTCGCCGAGCACGCAGCGGGCCCGCTCGGCGCCGCGCGGGTCCGGAGCCGGCGCCCCACGCAAGGCCTGAACTGGATTCGAGCCGAGCTTGACCGGGTGGGCGAGGTGGCCGGCCTCTTTCGCCGGGGTGACGGTTTAGTCTCCGAAGCGATCCCCGACGTCACCCAGGTCCTCGCCCGGCTACGCATCAATGGAAGCGTGCTCGAAGGCGTGGACCTGGTCGCCCTGCTCCAAGTCCTCCGAGCCGCGCGAACGGTTCACGCCGATCTCGAGCGCATTGCCCATCTCGCGCCGCTTACCGCTGAGTTGCTGCGTCCGTTGCCGGAGAAGACGCTGGAGCGGAGGCTGGATCAATCGGTGGACCCCGATGGAAACCTGCTGGACACGGCAAGTCCCCGGCTGGCCGCCGCCCGGCGCGAAGTCCAGGCCGCCCGACAGCGCCTCCTCCGCCGGCTCGACACGCTGCTTCGCGGTCTGGAGAGCGGCTCGACTCCTTCGGACGCCTCGGTGACAGTGCGGGGAAACCGTTACGTCATCCCGGTCCGGCGGGATTCCCGGAGCCGGCCCCCGGGCATCATCCACGACGAGTCCGGCAGCGCGGGCACCCTGTTCATCGAGCCCTCGGAGACCATAGAACTGGGCAATGCGCTGCGTGAGGCTCAGGTTGAGGAGGAGCGGGAGACGCTCCGGGTGCTCCGGGAGCTCACCGACCTGCTCCGACCGCATTTCACCGTACTCCGGGAAATCGTGGAGATGTGCGTTGGGGTGGATGATCTGGTCGCCCGCTCCAGATACGCCGTCGCGGTAGGGGGCGAAAAGCCGGCTGTGGCCGAAGCGCCCGCTCCTCTCAGGATCGTGAACGGGCGACACCCGCTTCTCCTGCCGGGAACGATCGAGGTGGTCCCCTTCGACCTGGAGCTCGCGCTGGACGAACGCACTCTGCTGGTCACCGGTCCAAACACGGGCGGAAAGACCGTCCTGCTCAAGGCCGTCGGTCTGGCCGCCGCGCTTGCCGCCTCCGGCATCATCCCGCCGGTGGGTGAGGGAAGCACCCTGCCGGTCTTCCGGCGCATGTACGCCGACATCGGAGACCAGCAATCGATCGCGGCGAGCCTCTCGACATTCAGCGCTCACGTTCGCATGCTGCGACAGGTACTGGATCAGGCGGACGAGGCCACCCTCGTGCTGCTGGACGAGATCGGGAGTGGGACCGATCCAGTGGAGGGCGCCGCGTTGGCGGCGGCCACCCTGGTCTCCCTGACTGAGCGCAGTTCGGTAACGCTCGCCACCACCCACCTCGGCGCCCTGAAAGAGCTGGCCAGCCAGACCGAGGGTATCGTGAACGCGTCTCTTCAGTTCGACGCAGCCACTCTCACGCCGACTTACCGCCTCCTCAAAGGTGTACCTGGACGGTCCTATGGCCTGGCCATCGCTCGCCGGCTCGGCGTTGGTCCGGCAATTCTGGCCGACGCTGAGGCCCGGGTACCCGATGCGGAACGGCGATTGGATGCCTTGCTGGCAGCCGTCGAGGAGCGCGAACGAGAATTGCGAATGAGGCAGCAGGAGCTGGAGGAGCGGACGATAGAGCTGGATTCCCTGAATGCGCGACTCAGAGTCCAGGAAGAGAGTCAAACCGCACGCGACGCAGAGTTGAAGCGGCGGGAGAAAGAGGCCGACCGGGAGGGAAGAAGACTTGCCCGCGCGCACCTGATGGAGGCAAGGCAGAGGGTCGAAGACGCATTGGCTCAAGCACGCGGTGCGGTGGACGACGCGGCTGCCCGTGAGGCGCGGAGGCTGGTGGAAGAGGCAATCGTGGAGCAGGGGCAGGCGTTGGTGAACAGCGGGGAAGCGGGGCAGCGGGGAAGCGGGGCGGATATGCTGGAGATAGGCTCAACAGTCCGACTGGAGACCGGGGGTACCGGTGAGGTCATCGAGATTCGGTCCGATGGGAAAGTCGTGGTTGCTGCCGGCGCCATAAGGATGGTGGCAGATCCTTCGACCGTCTCGAGCGTGTCCAAACGCGAGCAGCGAAAGACGCGTAGCGACTCGGCCCATCTGCCCAGCGGCCCGGCTGCCCCGCTGGAAATCGACCTCCGGGGCATGACCGGCGACGAGGCCGAGACCGCCACCGTCGCCGCGGTGGACGCGGCCGTGTTGGCCGAACAGCCGTACCTCAGAATCATTCACGGCATGGGAACGGGAGCGGTGCGGGAGCGAGTCCGCCGAGTTGTGTCGCGGGACCGTCGGATCTCGCGATACGGGTTCGCGCCGCGCAATCAGGGCGGGACCGGAGTCACCATCGTCGAGTTCTCCGCGTGAGCATGATCCCTGAGGATACCATCGAGCAGGTGCGGGACAGCACCGACCTGGTTGCGCTGATCGGAGAGTCGGTCTCGCTCAAGCGCACCGGTGCCGATTACCGGGGACCGTGTCCCTTCCACGGAGGTACCAATCGGAACTTCACGGTCATCCCCAAGAAAGGGCGTTACTACTGTTTCGTGTGCCATGAGTCGGGCGACGTATTCTCCTGGTTCATGAAACGCATGGGCCTGGGCTACCCCGATGCGGTCCGGGAGGCGGCCAAACGGGTGGGCGTAAACATTCCAGACCGGCCCGACCGGGCCGGACCCGATCCGCACGAGGCCTTGTACACGGCGGTTGCGGCGGCGCACGACTGGTTCGCCCGTCAGCTGCTGGAGCTGCCGGATGCCAGAATCGCCCGGGAGTATCTGGAGCGCCGCGACGTGCCTCTGGACACGGCCGCTCTATTGGGGCTGGGCTTCGCGCCCCAGGGGAAAGCGTTCCTCGAGGCGATGCAGAAACTGGGGATCGAGCATGCAGTCCTGCTTGAAGCGGGCCTTGCGGCCCAGCGGGACGATGGTCAAGTGAGCGCCCGGTTTCGCGGCCGCCTGCTCTTTCCCATCCATGATCTCCGGGGCAGAGTGGTCGGGTTCGGTGGGCGGCTACTCACCGAGGGTGAGCCGAAGTACCTCAACTCCCCGGAGACCCCGATATTTCACAAGGGGAAGCAGCTGTACAATCTGCACCAGGCCAAGGGGCCGATCCGAAAAGAAGAACTGGTGATCCTGGTGGAGGGGTACTTCGATGTGCTGCGGCTGATGCTGGCCGGCGTCGAACATGTGGTGGCGCCGCTGGGCACGGCGCTCACCGCGGACCAGGCGGCCTTGCTCAAGCGCTACGCTTCGAGCGCTACCCTCCTGTACGACAGCGACCAGGCCGGACTGAAGGCGACCTTCCGCGCCGGCGACGAGCTGCTGCGTCACCAGGTGCGGGTCCGGGTGGCCACACTTCCCCCGGGCGAAGATCCGGACACGCTGGTCAAGTCGGGAGGCGTGGATGCGCTGGACCAGGTTCTCCGCGACGCGGTCGACGTGTTCGAGCGCAAGATCCAGATCATGGAGCGGAAGGGTTACTTCGATGGGTTCGAGCATCTGCGGGACGCGGTCGATCGCCTGCTCCCAACCATTCGCGCGGCAGCAGATCCCATCACTCGAGAGCTGTATCTTTCGTTGGCGTCGGAGCGAACCAAGATCAGCAAAGAGGTGCTGGAGCGGGAGCTGGCAGAGGTGCGGAGTGGATATCAGCAGGTGGGACGTGGACCGGCCCCGGCGCCGAGACAACCCGCCGCCGCGCCCGCCACTCCGGCCCGCACCAGGACCGGTCCAGAGACCCAATTGTTGAAGGCCATGTTTGCCTCGCTCGACTGGATCGAGCGGGCCCGGACGGAGCTCAGTCCCGCTCTGTTCCAGTCCCGCGCGACTGCGGGAAGTGTTCGAGGCTTTATTGCGTTCGGAAGCCGGGACGGCTCAGCTGCCGGAGTCATTGTCGCCCGAAGCCGAGTCGGCGTGGATCCGCTTGAAGGAAGCCTCCCAAAGGCTTGTAGGCAGCGATCAGTTGGGGACCTTTGATCAAGCTTCCCAGATCCTTCGTGCCAGACCCGAGTACGAGAAGATCTCCTCCATTAGCGATCCCGGTGAGAAGCGGCGGCGCAGAGAGGAGCTCCAGCGGTTGTATCCCGAGGCGGACCGCTGGTACACTGTGATGCGCGGTGTCCGAGCTGCCAATCGGCTCAGGGGCTCCTGAATGCACGCCGATCTCATCAAGCTGCTCGACCTCCAAGCCAAGGACGCCGTCCTCCACGACGCCGAGCAACGACTCACCGCGCTGGACCGGAATGCGGCGGCGCTCGATCAGGCACTGCAGCGTGCCCGGGAGACTCTCGACGCGGCGCAACGGGCTCTGGCGGACGGGCGGCAGCGGCGCGATGAGCTGGAAGCAAAGATCGAGAGCTATCGCCTGCTGCAGGACCGGCGCAAGCAGCGGCTGGACCAGGTCAAGACCTCCAAGGAGGCCTCAGCAGTGATGGCGGAGCTCGACCTGGCCCGCTCGGTCATGGCCAAGGAGGAGGGCGACTGGGTTCGGACCGCCGACGGCGTAGTACAGCTGGAGATCAGGGTTCAGGCCGAGGAATCCAACCTGAAGACGATCGAATCGTCTCAGGCCGAAGAACGTGCCTTACTGGGCCAGCGGCGGGCTGCCCTTGAGGTAGAACGGGCGGCGGCGCTGCGCGAGCGGGAATTGAGTGCTGCCACCATCGACCGGCCGCTCCGGACCCGCTACGACCGCCTGCGCCGGAGCCGGTCCACCGATGTTGTGGTGCCGCTGGTGGGCGGCGCCTGCGGGGGTTGTCATACCGCGGTGACGCTGAATCGGCGAAGCCAGATCAAGGCGGGTTCGGTTATAGACGGATGTGAAGCCTGCGGCGCAATTCTGTACCCATCTGAGCCGAGCGGATCAGCGTGACTGCTCCCGAAACCGATACACTCCCCAGGGTGAGCGTCTTTCCTCCACCCGTGCTGCGCTGGAGAGTCGTGCCTCGGCCCGATCCAGCCCAGGTTCAGGCGCTCGCCACCGCGCTCAATCTTCCGACTGCACTCGCCGGGCTGCTGGTCCAGCGTGGCTACGATAGTGAGGAGGCGGCTCGTCGCTTCCTGCGTCCCGCCCTGGCTGAGCTCTCCGACCCGTGGCGGCTCGCCGGCATGGCGGAAGCAGTGGAGGCCATCGTCTCCACTATCAGGTCGGGCGGCCGCATTCTGGTGCATGGCGATTACGATGTCGATGGCCAGTGCGCCTCGACGCTACTCACCCGCGCCTTGCGCGTCGCCGGGGCCGACGTGCTCCCATTCCTGCCCCACCGGCTTCGCGATGGCTACGACTTCGGGCCGGCCGGCCTGGAGGCTGCCCGGGCTGCCGGGGCTTCTCTGGTGATCACCTGCGACTGCGGTATTACCGCGTATGACACGGTTGTTGCCGCCCGGTCAGCCGGCATCGATGTGGTCGTGACCGATCACCACTTGCCGGGAGAACAGCTGCCGCCGGCGCTCTCGGTCATCGATCCGCAAAGGGAAGACGACACTTCCGGCGCCAATCAGCTCTGCGGCACGGGCATCGCCTTCAAGCTGGTGCAGGCCCTGGTGCCGGCCCTGGGATTGCCGGCCAACCTGCCGTTTCACCTTCTCGATCTGGTCGCTCTCGCCACCGTGGCCGACGTAGTGCCGCTGCAGGGAGAGAATCGCATCCTGGTCAAGCACGGCCTCAAGGTGCTGCACGAGAGCCGCTGGCCCGGCATCCGGGCCCTGCTCGACGCCACCGGCCTCAGCGGCAAAGAGATAAAGGCCCACCACCTGGGCTTCATTCTGGGACCCCGGCTCAACGCGGCCGGCCGGGTGGGCGACGCCACCGACGGGCTCAGGCTCCTCCTGTGTGACGATCCGGCAGAAGCGGCAGCCCTGGCCCAGAAGCTCGAGGCGCTCAACACGGAGCGTCAGGCGCTGGATCAGCGCATTCTCGACGAGGCTCTGGAGCAGGTCGAGCGTACCGCCCACCCCGAGCGCGATGCCGGGTTCGTCTTGTCGGGCGAAGGCTGGCATCCCGGAGTCGTAGGCATCGTCGCCTCTCGCGTGGTGGAGCGGTACGGGCGGCCCACGTTTCTGATAGCGTTTGACGGCGAAATCGGCAAAGGCTCAGGGCGGAGCACCTCCCGATTCAATCTCCATTCGGCGCTGCTCTCCTGTGGCGACTTGCTCGAGCGCTACGGCGGTCACCATATGGCGGCCGGACTGACCATCCGCCGGGGCCAGCTGGATGCCTTTCGCGAGCGGTTTGGCGATGTGGCCCGGCAGTCGCTCGGTCCGGACGATCTCGGCCCGGAGCAGCGGGTCGACCTGGAGGTCTCCTTGCGCGAGGTCACCCGGGACCTCGAGCGGCTCTGCCGCTATCTCGAGCCTTGCGGACAGGGCAATCCCGGCCCGGTGTTCGGCATCCGCGGCGTGCGCTTCACCAGCCGCAGTGTGGTGGGCAACGGCCACCTCAAGGGAGCTCTGGATGACGGCACCACCCGGTTGTGGACCATCGGGTTTCAGTGGGCCGACCGGGTGCCCTGGCTGGGAGACGAACCGGTCGACGTGGCCTTCCGAATTGAATGCGACGACTGGAACGGCATGAGCAGTCTCCAGGCGCGGCTCTGCGCGCTCACGCCGCATATATCTCCGTAAAATCTTCACCACAAAGGCACAAAGGACACAAAGGATAGTGAGAGTTGTGGGGGGTCAGTTTGGCGGACGGAAACTGGCGGCCCCCAAGGACGCCCGGGTCCGCCCAACCTCCGACCGGGTGCGCGAGGCGTGGATGAGTATCCTGGGTGACGCGCTGGAGGGCGCGCGGGTACTCGATCTGTTTGCCGGCAGTGGAGCGCTTGGCCTTGAAGCCTTGTCTCGCGGAGCCGGCTCGGCCACCTTCGTGGAGCTGAATCCCCCGTCGCTCAAAGCATTGGAGAGCAATATCGCTGCCCTCGGCGTAGATGACCGGGTGACGGTACACCGGGGTGATGCCATCCGCTTCGTCCAGCGGCTGCCGGAGCACGCCTTCGATGTCGTCCTGGCCGATCCGCCGTACACCATCGATTACGCTGCACAGCTCGTGCAGCTCTTCCGCCGCCGTCCCTTCGCCCGCATGCTTTCCGTCGAGCACCGGGCCGGTCTCCAGCTCGCCGGCGACGACACCCGGCGCTACGGCGATACAGCCATCACCTTCTGTCACGCCTCATGACCCGCATCGCGGTCTATCCCGGCTCCTTCGATCCGCCCACCCGGGGCCACGAAGATTTGGTTCGGCGCAGCCTGGGACTGGCCGACCGGCTGATCGTTGCCGTGGCGGTAAACCTGATGAAGCAGCCGCTCTTCTCGGTGGAGGAGCGGTTGGACATGCTGCGGGCCGCGGTCGGTAACGATCAGCGGGTGTCCTTCGAGTCCTTTGACGGGTTGCTGGCGGAGTTCGCCAAGGGGGTGGGCGCCACCATCATCATTCGAGGCCTGCGGGCGGTGAGCGACTTCGAGTACGAGACCCAGATGGCGTTGATGAATCGCCAGCTCCACCCTTCACTGGAAACGGTATTCCTGGTGCCGGCGGTGGACCTGACCTATCTGAGCTCGAGCCTGGTGCGCGAAGTCGCCCGCTTCGGTGGAGACGTGAGCCCCCTGGTGCATCCGGCTGTAGCCAAGGCCTTGGGCCGGCGGTTTCGCTCGTGAGCTTCCGAGGCCAGCTGATCGACCGCGCCGCCCGCCGGAAGGCCCGGGTGGTCCTTTGTGAGGGCGAGGACGCGCGGGTGCGCAGCGCGATCGAGCAGCTTCGGGCCAGGAAGGTGGTCGAGCCGATCGTTCTGGGGGAGACGGCCTGGATCCGGCCAAGGACCCGCGGCTGGGGAAAATCGCCACGTTTCTCCGAGAGCGGAGGCCGGATCGGATTCGAGACGGAGTCCACGCCCTCGATGTCGCGGCCGATCCGGTCAACTTCGGCGCGGCGCTCGTGGCATTGGGTGAAGCCGACGGCTGTGTCGCCGGCGCGGTATATCCCACAGGCGAGGTGGTTCGGGCGGCACTGTGGGCCATCGGCACGGCGCCGGGAATGAGTCTGGTGAGCTCTTCCTTTTATATGGTACTATCCGGAAGTGACACGGTCCTCACTTTCACCGACTGTGCCGTGGTGCCGGAACCAACGCCGGGCCAGCTGGCCGAAATCGCGCTTGCCGCTGCCCGCGATCGCCACCGGCTGGTGGGAGACTCGCCCCGGGTGGCCTTTCTCTCTTATAGTACCAAAGGGAGTGCGGGTGGACCCCACGTGGCCCGGGTACAGGAGGCGGCCGCCCATTTTCAGCAGCTGGCCCCAAACATCCTGTGCGACGGAGAGCTCCAGGCCGATGCGGCACTGAGTCCGGAGGTGGGGGAGCGAAAGGCGCCCGGCTCCGCGGTCGCCGGACGGGCCAATGTTCTGGTCTTTCCGGATCTCGATGCCGGCAACATCGGCTACAAACTGGTCCAGCGTTTGGGAGGCGCCATCGCCATTGGCCCCATCCTTCAGGGGCTGGCCCGGCCCATGGCCGACCTGTCGCGGGGCGCCACCGCGGACGATATTGTCGAGGTCACCGCAATGGTGGCGTTGCAGTGCGGAGAACCATGAAGTGAGGGACTAACCGGGATGGGGTTCAGCGAAAGCAAGGACTCGGGCGGCGTCACCGTCGTCAAAGTGGATGGACAACTGATTATCGGGAATCGGCACGAGCTCAAGGATCTGGTCCAGACGGCGCTGGATCGCGGAGACCGGCGGCTGCTGGTGGATTTCTCCCGGACCGGCTATATCGACTCGTCGGGTCTCGGCGCGCTGGTCTCCGTCTCCAAGCGGATTCGCGAAGCTGGAGGGGAGCTTCGTCTCTCCGGCCTCAACGACGACCTCCGCTCATTGTTCGAATTGACCAAGCTGGACACCCTGTTCGCCATCACGGAGACTCCCGAGCAGGCCCTGTCCAGCTTTTAATTCCAGGGCATGACCTCGCCGCTTCGTCTTTGCGTCCGCCGCACCGCGGTGCCGGACTCGCGCGAGGCCGCAACCCTGGTAACGCTGCGGCTTCCGAGCGACGTCAACTGCATCGAAGAGGCAGTCGAGCTGGTCACCCGCCACTGCCTGGCCGGGCACGAGGCCACCGAGAGCGTCCGCTTTCGGCTCCGTGTCGTGCTCTCCGAGGCACTCAGCAATGCCATCGTGCGGGGCAACTGCGAAGACTGCAACAAGTGGGTGGACGTTCGGGCCGAGCTGGGGCCCGAAGCCATTAGCGTCTATGTCACCGACGAAGGGCCTGGGTTCGATCCCTCCACCATACCCGAGCCACTTCGTCCGGAGCAGCTCGACGAGGCAAGCGGGCGTGGCCTTTTCCTGATTCGCAAGCTCGTCGACGCTGTTCAGTTCAACGCGCAGGGGAACTCCATCTGCATGATACTGCGCCGCTGGTAGGGCGCCTCGATCACGTGCTGCACGCATTGGGCGCGCTCGTCCACGGACGGGTGCGGCTCTGGCGTGCCGATCAGCGAAGTCTCCGGGTCGTCGCCGGGGCCGACCCCGGATGGTCGCTTGTCCTTCCGGCCAAGCCAGGGCTCACCAGGACCACGGAGGGTCAGGCCTGGCTCCAGCCGGTCCCGGGCGCACCCGGTGTATGGCTGGAAATCGCCGACGGCGATGTCGCAGGGCTGGAGCGCGCGGCCCAGCGGGTCAGCCCGGTAGTGGGTGCGCTTCTCGAATCGGAACGGCAGCGGGCCTACGTGGCGGAAGAACTGGCCGGCCGCTACGAGGAAATCGATCTCCTCTATGCCATCAGCGAAATCCTGGGGCGCACCGTACGGCTGGAGGAGGCGGCACAGATCATCGTGCGGGAGGTGAGCGCGGTGGTGGGCGCGCGCCGGGCATCGATCATGGTCTATGAAGATGCCACCCGCACGCTCCGAACCGCCGCGGCACGGGGCTTTGCCACACACGGCCTGGATCCCGTCGAAGTGGATGACGAGTGCTCGGTGGCGGCCCGGGTCTTTCGGGAGCAGCGGATCATCACCTTCGACCCAACCAATCCCGACTCCGTGGCGCCCGAGTGTGGCGATGCCCGGGGCTACCGGGGGCACTCGTTCATCAGCGTGCCGATCTGCTATGGCACCGACGGGGCCGCACTTCGCTGCGTCGGCGTAATCAACCTGACCGACCGCATCGGTGGAGACCGCTTCACCCTGGACGACCGGAAGCTGGTGGGTGCGGTGGCCAACCAGATTGGTGCGGCCGTCGAGAACGCCCGGCTGGTCGACCGAGACCTGCAGCAGCAGCGGCTGCAGCGGGAGCTGGAGCTGGCGCACGATCTCCAGCTGAAGCTGCTGCCCTCTCCTTCCGTGCTTCAGGGAGACGCCGAGGTGGCGGCGCGATGTCTGCCGGCCGATTCGGTCGGGGGTGATTTCTACACCTTCAGTCGCTTGGGACGGGGCCGGGTTGGCGTCATGCTGGGCGACGTGGCCTCGCACGGGTTCTCCGCCGCTCTGGTGATGGCGCTGGTGATGTCTGCCGCGGGCATCCACGCCGCCGCCGAAACCACACCGGACGAGACCCTCACGGCGCTGCTCGAGAGCCTGGCCACTGAGCTGGCCACGACGGAAATGCATTTCAGTGTGTTCTACGGGGTGCTCGACCCTAGCGGCCGGCGGCTGTCCTACGCCAGCGCAGGGCACCCGCACGCGTTCCGGATTCCGCGTTCCGGGCCGCCCGAACGGCTCGAGGCCACGGCGCCTCCGCTGGGTCTCGCCGCGATGGGCACGATACAGCGCCGCCAGGTGCCTTGGATTCCGGGAGACGACCTGTTGGCGCTCTGGACCGATGGCCTAGTTGACGCCCGGAACGAGGCGGGCGAGGCCTACGGAGAGGAGCGGCTGCTCGCCAGCCTCGCGGCCCACCGCACCGAGCCGGTTGAGTCGATCGTCAACGCCGCCCTGGCAGATGCCGAGTCCTTCGGTGGGGATCCGATCGACGATCGCACGCTGTTGGTCCTGCGGATCTGACGTGCCCCGGGCGAAGCGCCGCCTGGGTCAGCACTTTCTTTCCGACCCCGGCATTCTGGCCCGCATCGCCGACGCACTCGAGGCCAGGCCGGACGAGACCGTACTCGAAATCGGCCCCGGTCCGGGCAGCCTCACCGCCGCACTTGTGAGCAGAGCAGCGCGGGTCATTGCCATAGAGAAGGACCGCGACCTCATTGCTCCGCTCCGCTCGCGGTTTCCCTCCGTCGAGCTGGTCGAGGCCGACGCGCTCAAAGTCGATTGGGGGAGCATCGCAGGGGGGCCCTATCTCGTCGCCGGAAACATCCCTTACAACATCACGTCACCGCTGCTGGACAAGGCGCTTACTCCTCCGCTCCCCCGCCGCATCGTCTTTCTGCTGCAGAAGGAAGTGGCCGAGCGGGTAACGGCTCGCCCCGGAACATCGGCCTATGGCGCACTCAGTATCGGAGTGCAGGCCGTCGCCAGGGCCGAGCGTTTGTTTTCTGTTTCCGCGGGAGCGTTTCATCCCCGGCCGCAAGTCGACTCGGCGGTGCTTCGTCTCACCCCGCTGGAGCAGCCGCTGATCCCGCTGGGTCAGCAGCACAGCTTTCGGGCGATGGTCGTAGGTCTGTTCGGATTTCGGCGGAAGCAGCTCCACCGCGGGGTTCGGGAGCTCACCGGATGGGAGCCCGCTCGGGCGGGAGAACGACTCGAGCGTGCGGCCATAGATCCAACCGCCAGGCCGGAAATGCTGAGTCCCGCTGATTTCGTGAGGCTTCACCATGCACTCGTTGACGGAGGGTGGCAGAGGCGGTAACTTTGTGAAACATTTCACATAAAGCCAACGCTGCATGCGCAAAGTCGCCGAGTCTACTGTCCGTCGTCTCTCGCTGTATCTCCGCTTCCTGGAAGAATTCGAAGGACAGGGTATCGGTACTGTAAGCTCCGGCGCCCTGGCGTCGCGAGGTGGGACGACCTCAGCCCAGGTCCGCAAGGATCTCTCGTTCTTCGGATCGTTTGGCAAACGCGGGCTGGGATATCCGGTCCCGGAGCTGGCGGATCGGCTGCGCGAGATCCTCGGACTCAAGCGCCGCTACCGGGTGGGGATGATCGGGGCAGGGAAGATCGGAAGCGCGCTGGTGCAGTACCGCGGATTCAAGCAGCGGGGCTTTGATATCGTGGCCATCTTCGACAGCGATCCGGCCAAGATCGGGCGGCAGTGGAACGGGCTCACGGTCCTGGACATCGCGACTCTGGAGAAGGAGCTGCAGCACCGGCCAGTGGACATGGCGGTGCTCGTCGTCCCAGGTGATGTGGCCCAGGGGGTGACCGATCGGCTGGTGGGGCTCAGGATCAAAGCCATTCTGAACTTCGCGCCGGTGCAGCTCTCGGTTCCCGACGATGTGGTGGTCAAGACGGTCAACCTGGCGCTGGAGCTGGAGACGTTGAGTTACGCGCTGGCCAGCCGCTAACCTCTCCTGAAGTGGATCTCCACCCTCACCCGTGCCAGGATATGCGCGCGCTTCTCTCGCTTCTCATCATCACTGCAACTCCGGCTCTTCTCGCCGGTCAGCAGAAATCCTACGACCTCGTAATCCGGAACGGCCACATCGTCGACGGAACCGGCTCGCCCTGGTATGCGGGCGATATCGCTATCCGCGACGGCAAGATCGCGGCAATTGGACCGGTGCTCGGGGCGAAGGCGGGGAAGACAATCGATGCGCGCGGTATGGTCGTGGCTCCCGGCTTCATCGATATGCTGGGTCAGTCGGATCTGACGATTCTGGTCCGGCCCGACCTGCCGTCGAAGATATTTCAGGGGATCACGACGGAGTTTACCGGAGAAGGCAGCAGCGTCGCCCCGCTGAACGCCCGAATCATTGCCGCGGATCGCCTCGTCTACGACCATCTCAAGATCACACCCGATTGGCAGACCCTGGGCCAGTACTTTGCCCGGCTGGAACGCCAGGGCATCGGCATCAATGTGGGTGACTATGTGGGTGCGACTCAGGTGCGCCGCGTAGTTATCGGGGACGACGATCGATCGCCCACGCCGCAGGAGCTGGAGCAGATGCGCCGTCTGGTGCGGGAAGCCATGGAAGAGGGAGCGATGGGGCTCTCCACCTCCTTGCAGTACCCTCCGGCTCCCTATGCCAAAACCGACGAGCTGATTGCCCTGGCGAGTGAAGCCTCCCGGTACGGCGGCAGCTATGCCACCCACATGCGGTCCGAGTCGGACGAGATTCTGCCCGCCCTGGATGAAGCCATCCGAATCGGGCGGGAGGCCAAGCTGCCGGTGGAGATCTGGCACATCAAGGTGGCCGGGAAGCGCAACTTTGGACGAATGCCGGAGGTTATCGGGAAGATCGATTCGGCGCGGAAGGCGGGGGTGGACATCGCGGCCGACACCTATGCCTATACCGCCTGGTTCAACTCGCTCTCGGCCATGGTGCCACCCTGGGCGCACGATGGCGGCACCGAGAAGCTGATCGAAAGGCTCAAGGACCCGGCGGCCCGGAAAAGGATCCGACGGGACATGGAGACGCAGGGCTCGTGGGAGAACAACGCGTGGCAGGAGATTTCCAATCCGGATGCCATCCTGATCGGAGCGGTACAGAATCCGGAGTTATTGCCGCTCCAGGGCAAGACGCTTGGCGCCATCGCCCGGGAGAAGAAGGCCGACCCGCTCGACGCCTTGCTCGATCTGCTGATCGCCGACCGCGCCTTCACCTCGGTGGCGGTCTTCGGCATGGACGAACGCGACGTGACCCTGGCGCTGCGGCAACCCTGGGTCTCGATCAACAATGACTCGGAGGGGACCGCGCCGGATGGCATCCTGGGACAGGAGCACCCTCACCCTCGGGCGTACGGCACCTTCCCCCGGATTCTCCGGAAGTATGTGCGGGAGGAGAAGCGGTCTCAGCCTGGAGGATGCCATCCGCAAGTTCAGCTCGCTGCCGGCCCAGCGGATGCATCTAGCCGACCGGGGCGTGCTCAAGGCCGGAATGTGGGCGGACATCGTGGTGTTCGATCCGGACAGCGTGAGAGATCTCGCCACTTTCGAAAAGCCCAATCAGCTGAGTGCAGGCATGCGCTGGGTCTTGGTGAACGGGGTGCCGGTGATCGCGGAGGGAAAGGCAACCCGCGCGTTGCCGGGCAAAGTGCTGCGAGGCGCCGGGGCGGCAACTCCTGCTTCCTCTCACTAGCGGCGGAGCCTACCCCTCCCTCCAGGTCCCCGAATAGTTTGTGGTATGTCGGTTCACGTCACCTCTGAAATCGGGCCGCTGCAAACGGTCCTCGTCCACACGCCCGGTCGCGAGCTGGAGGCGGTTACGCCGGGCAACCGGGAGGACTACCTCTACGACGACATCATCGACCTCGAGATTGCCCAGCGGGAACACCGCCAGTTTGTCTCCGTGCTCCGCCGTTTCGCCCGGGTGTATCACGTACGGGATCTGCTGACCGAGATCCTCCATGAACAAGACGGCCGCGATTTCCTGATCAGCAAGACCATGGACGTGGTCCCCTCGGACGAGCTGGGACAGCGGCTCAGCGCGCTTCCCGCCGAGGAGATCGTGCAGATGCTGATCGAGGGGACGGAGGAGGAGAGCGGCCCGATCGCCCGGGCCCTCAACGAAGTCGGTTTTGCGTTTCCACCGCTGCCCAACCTGTTTTTCCCCCGCGACATCGGCATGGTGATCGGCGACCACGTGGTGGTCGGCTCGATGCGATACGGCGTGCGCTGGACCGAGGAGCTGTTGATCAAGGCGCTGTTCCGGTTTCATCCCGAACTGGCCAACTCCGGACTGCTGTACGACGGATCGGAAGAGCGGCGAAGCAACTACACTCTGGAAGGGGGCGACGTGCACTATCTCCGTCCCGACCTTCTGGTCGTGGGCTTCAGCGAGCGCACCTCGCCCGCGGCGCTGGACACCCTGTGCGACACCGTCTTCGAGCGGGGCCAGGTCACCGACGTGCTGGTGGTGGTCATGCCGAAGGCCCCCACCGCCATTCACCTCGACATGATCTTCAGCCAGGTCGACCAGGAGCTGTGCGTGGTGTATCCGCCGTTCTTTGTGGGACCCGAGCGGCTGCCGGTCATTCACCGGCGCAAAGGCACCGACGGTGTGACGGAAGAGCCCGACTTCTTCGCCGCCCTGCGCCAGGTCGGCCTCCCGCTCCAGCCGGTGTTTGCCGGCGGCGAGCGGCGGATCAATCAGGAGCGGGAACAGTGGAGCTCGGCGTGCAATTTCCTGGCGGTCCGGCCGGGTACCCTGGTGAGCTACCGGCGCAACGAGCAGACCTTGTGCGCCCTGATGGCAGCGGGATTCCGGGTGCTGCCCGCGGCGACTTTTCTCGCGTTCGACGACTGGACCGATGCCAAGCACCGCACGGTGATCACCGTCGAGGGCAGCGAGCTGGCCCGCGGGGGCGGCGGCCCCCGCTGCATGTCGCTTCCGCTCCGCCGGGAGCCGGTGTGATCGGCACCTCCGCCTATCCGGACAGCACACTGCTCGAGCGGGTCTTGCTCCAGCTGCATGGCGGGCCGCGCGCTCCCGCTGCGCTCTGCCGCGACATCCTCGGACTGTTCAACGCCCCGGGGGCCATCTGTGACCGGCTTGCCTTCGCCCTGCTGGGCGCGGACCCGAGGGTGCGGCTGCTGGAGGACGGGCGCTGGTCCCTGGTGCCCGAGGCCCATGGATCTCCGCTCCTGGATGATTGCGCCTTTGCGGTAGTGGACGTGGAGACGACCGGCGCGCGAGCGGGGTTCGGCGACCGGATCACCGAGATCGCGGTGGCGGTAGTCCATGGGAGCCGGCGGGAGATCGTGTTCGAGTCGCTGGTCAACCCGGAGCGCCCGATACCCCGTGCCGTCTGCGCCATCACCAACATCACCGACGAGATGGTGCGTCACGCGCCTCGCTTTGCCGAGCTGGCTGAGCGAATTCTGGCGGTGCTGTCGGGGAGGATCTTCGTCGCCCACAATGCCCGCTTCGACTGGAACTTCGTCAGCGCAGAGCTGCGGCGGTCCCAGGATCTCACCCTGGGAGGAACCCGACTCTGTACCGTCCGGCTCGCGCGCCGCCTGGTAAAGGGGGTGCGTTCCTGCGGGCTGGACAACCTTTGCCGATTCTTCGGCTTCCGCAACAACGCCCGGCATCGGGCCGCGGGCGACGCCCTGGTTACCGCCGAGCTGTTGGCGCGATTGCTGATGCTCGCCCGGGAAGAGGGTGCGCGCACGCTGCACGACCTCGCCTCGATCGAGTCCCGCCGCTCGCGCCGCCGCCGCCGTCGCCGGAGCGCCATGCCTACGCCTCCCCGCGAGGATTCCTGCCAGGAGGAGCTGCATTGACTCTGCAGAGGTCGTTCACCATAGGACGGCTCCGCTGTCATACGCTCGAAGGCGGCCGGCAGCGGCTGGATGGTGGAGCAATGTTCGGCGTCGTGCCGCGCACTCTCTGGAAGACCCGGATCGAGCCCGATGACCGCAACCGCATTCCCCTGGCCATGCGCTGTGTGCTGGTGGAGCATCCCGATGGTCTGGTTCTGATCGACACCGCCCTGGGTAACAAGGAGGACGCCAGGTTCCTGGACATCTACGGCGTGGAGAATCAGGGACTGGAGGGCGCCACCCAGCTGGAGGATGCGCTGGCCTCTGCCGGCTTCCTTCCCCGGGAGGTGAAGTGGGTGATCAACACCCATCTGCACTTCGACCACGCGGGGGGCAACACCACCATGGATCCCGATCTGGAGAACGATCCCCGTCGTCACATCCGGATGACGTTCCCCAACGCGACCTATGTCGTGCAGCGGGGCGAGCTCGAGTTTGCCCGGCATACCAACGAGCGTACCCGGGCCAGCTACCTGCCCCATAACTTCGACCCAGTCGCGGCAGCCGATCGCTGGCGGCTGCTGGACGGTGACGGCGAAATTCTTCCCGGGATCCGAGCCCGAGTGACTCCCGGGCACGTGCCCTATCACCAGGTGCTGTTGATCGAGAGCGGCGGCGAGACGGGAGTCTTCGTCGGCGATTTATTCCCTACCACGGCCCATCTGCCGCTTCCCTGGATCATGGGATACGACCTCGAGCCGCTTCGCACGCTGGAAAGCAAGCGCGCTTTTCTGGCCGACGCGGTGGCAGGCGGTTGGCGGATGATCTTCGAGCACGATCCCCGGGTGGCCATGGCCCGGCCAGTGCGCGAGGGGAAGGGAATCGAGCTGCGGGAGATCACTGCCGCGCCCGAACCTGTGCCCCAGCTTTCGGTTGACACTCCTCCGCTTGCCCGCTAGGTTCCCGGCCTGTAAGTGAGGAGCTCAGGCTCCTCCACCCTGAGCCTGCCGGCCCGATGCCGCAGCGCAGCCGGGTCCTGGCTTCGAGGCGTTCAGGTGGCACTGCCACCGTGCTTCGGTCGTGGGCACCCGGTCATTGCCGGGTGCTCTTTTTCTTTTATTGCCTGGAGGCATGCACTGGCCACAAACGATCGTGAAAAGCGAATCCGCGTCAACCGGATGATCCGGATCAGCCCGGTGCGGGTGATCACCGCTGCTGGCGAACAACTCGGCGTGCTGCCGATCGAAGAGGCCTTGGCGGCGGCAATGGAACGCGGACTGGATCTTGTGGAGGTGGCGCCCACCGCCCGCCCCCCGGTGGTCAAGATCATGGACTACGGGAAGTTCAAGTTCGAGGAGGCCAAGGCGGCGCGGGCAGCAAAGAAGAAGCAGCACGTCATTCAGCTCAAGGAAGTGAAGTACCGGCCAGGCATCGACGATCATGATTTCGACTTCAAGACCCGTCATGCGCGCGAGTTCCTGGGCGATGGAAACAAGGTCAAGGTGACGATGATGTTCCGGGGGCGGCAGATGGCGCATCTGGAACTGGGGAAGGCGGTGCTCGATCGGGTGGCTGCGAGCCTGGCCGACGTGGGAAAGATCGAGTCCGACGCCAAGCTCGAAGGCCGCAACATGACGATGGTGCTGGCGCCGAAGTGAGCCCAGCCCTCATGGGCTGGGATAGAGCCCGGCCCTCGATGAGCTGGTGCGGTAAGGCGGTAGATACAGCGGCGGTATGGGGTGACCCGGATCTGCCCAGTGACGAGGAATAAAATGCCAAAGCAGAAGACCAAGCGAGCCGCAATGAAGCGCTTCAAGACCACCGGGAGTGGCAAGCTCAAGCGCTGGCACGCGAACCACAGTCACATCCTGACCAAGAAGACGCGCAAGCGGAAAAACCGGCTGAAGAAGGGCGACCTCGTCAGTAGCGCCGATTTCCCGCGCGTCAGCCGTCTCCTTCAGGCCTAAGGACACACTCCGATGCCCCGGGTCAAGAACGGCGTGGCCCATCACGCCAGAAAAAAGAAGATCATGGAGGCCGCCAAAGGCGCTCGCGGCGGCCGGAGCAAGCTCTACAAATCCGCCAAGGAAACCGCCGAGCGCGCCATGCGGTACGCTTATCGGGACCGGCGGAAAAAGAAGGGCGAGTTCCGCGCCCTCTGGATCACCCGCATCAATGCGGCGGCCAGGGGTCAGGGAATGAGCTACAGCCGATTTATGGCGGGGCTGCGGAAGGCCGGCGTGGACATCAACCGCAAGGTCCTCGCCGATCTCGCAGTCCACGATCTGGAGGCCTTTGCCCGCATCGCCGAGATGGCGAAGGGCGCCGATCGCCAGTAGCCGCACGTGCCCCTGGTGCCCTGTGGGGCCGTTCGCGATGGGCGGGCGGCCCCATGTACGTAATTGACGTATCGACCCGTGATCCCGATGTCTGATCCGACCGGTTATCCCGAACTCGATGGCTTGCTGCCCCGGCTCGCGGCCGTGCCCGGCCTCGCTCCCGACGCGCTTGGCGGCGGAGATCGTGGCCGTGCTGGGGCGGAAGCACGGCGAGCTCACGGCGGCGCTTCGGTCGGTGCCCTCCAAGCCGGCTGAAGAGCGCAAGTCGTACGGCGCCGCCGTCAATCGGCTGAAGGCGCAGTTCGAGGAAGCCTTTGCTCGGAGGAGCGAAGCGCTCGAGGCGGAACATCGGCAGCAGGAGCAAGCCGGCCTGGATCTGACCATGCCGGCCCGGCACCGGTGGGTGGGCGCGGAGCATCCCGTCACCCGAGTGATCGACGAAATCGTACAGATCTTCCGTGGGATCGGCTTTACCGTTGCGGTCGGCCCCGAAGTGGAAACCGACTGGTACAACTTCATCGCGCTGAACTTTCCCCCGGATCACCCCGCGATGGACATGCACGACACGTTGTACGTCGATGCCCCTCCGATCCCGGGGGAGCAAGGCGGGCGGCTCCTGCTCCGCACCCACACCTCGCCGGTGCAGATCCGAACCTTGCTCGAATCGCCGCCACCGGTCAGAGTCGTGATCCCGGGCCTGGTCTACCGGAATGATCCCTTCGACCCATCGCATGCGCCGGCCTTCTCTCAGATTGAAGGCCTGGCCGTGGACGAGGGAATCTCCTTCGTCGATCTCAAGGCCACGCTGGTGCACTTCGCCCACCGGTTCTTCACCCCAACTACCAAGGTGCGGTTCCGGCCATCCTTCTTCCCTTTCACCGAGCCCTCCGCCGAGATGGACGTGGAGTGTCAGCTCTGCCATGGGAGCGGCTGCCCGGCGTGCAAGGGCACCGGATGGATGGAGATCCTGGGCTGCGGAATGGTTCATCCCGTGGTGTTCGAGCATACGGGTGTCGATTCCGAGCGCTACACCGGCTGGGCCTTTGGCATGGGTCCGCACCGGATCGCCATGCTCCGCTACGGCATACCAGACATTCGCCTGTTGTACGACGGGGACATGCGGTTCCTCGGGCAGTTCGTGGCGGGGGGAGCGGGCAACGGGGCAGGGGAGCACAGTAGCGGATGAACGTCTCCCGTCGCTGGCTGGAGGATTTCCTCCGCCGACCGTTGGAGGTGCGCGACCTCACCGAGCGGCTCACCATGCTGGGCGCGCCGGTCGATGCGGCGGAGCCGCTGCACGGCGACCTGAGCGATGTGCTCGTGGCCGAGGTGGAGGAGGTGCAGCCTCACCCGAATGCAGACCGGCTGCGCGTCTGCGTGGTGAACGGGGGTAACGCCGAGCGGCTGCACGTGGTCTGCGGCGCGCCCAACGTCACGGCGGGACGGAAGTACCCGTTTGCCCCCGTCGGGGCGACGCTCCCCGGCGGGCTTCGGATCGAGGAGCGAAAGCTGAGAGGGCAGACCTCGCAGGGAATGCTGTGCTCCGCCCGGGAGCTCGGACTGGGACAGGATGGCGACGGTCTCTGGGAGCTGCAGACCGACGCCGCTCCCGGAACCCCGCTGCTCGAGGCCGTGCCGCTGGCGGATCACCGATTGGTGCTCGACATCGGTCCCAACCGGCCCGACCTCCTGGGGCACAAGGGAATCGCGCGTGAGCTGGCCGCGTCGTTCGGGATGCCCGTTCCGTCTCCCTGCCTTGCCAACCCAGCCCGCCATCGATGTTCCTCAGGTCCGGCGGGTGGGGAACAGGGGTGTGGTCGGCGGAGTGCAGGCCGGCACCGAGGACATCGAGGGGTGTCCCAGGCTGCTGGGTGCGGTCATCCGCGGAGTCAGGATCGCGCCGTCGCCCCACTGGCTGGCCCGGCGACTCGAGGCGGTTGGCGTTCGCGCCATCAACAATGTGGTCGACGCAACCAACTACGTCCTGCTCGAGCTGAATCAGCCGATGCATGCCTACGACGTGAGGAAGCTTCGCGGGCCGGCCGTGATCGCCCGTCGAGCCCAGTCCGGTGAGACGCTCACCACGCTGGACGGCGTCTCCCGGACGCTCGACTCGAGCATGACGATTATCGCCGATGAGGCTGGACCGATCGGCGTCGCCGGCGTGATGGGTGGCGCCAACACGGAGGTGAGCGCTGAGACCGAGGACGTATTCCTCGAGTGCGCCTACTTCACCCCCGCCGGAATTCGGCGGACTCGGCGCGCCCTTGGCCTGTCCACCGAGGCCAGTTACCGGTTCGAGCGCGGCATCGACCGCTGGGGTGGGGCCGAAGCGCTTCGCCGCTGTGTGGAGATCATTGCGGCAACCGCAGGCGGCAAGCTGGCCGAGGCGCCGCTCGATCTCGGCCCGGGCCCCGGCAACCCATCCCGCATCTTCCTCCGTCCTTCTCGCGTGTCTCACCTGCTCGGGGTAGACCTGCCCTGGCACGCGGTGGAGAGCTATCTGGTCGCCATCGGCGCCACTCTGGTGCCCAAGCCGGAAGACGACAGGATCGCGGTCGAAGCGCCGAGCTGGCGTCCGGACCTGAGCCGTGAGATCGATCTGATCGAAGAGGTAGCTCGGCTCCACGGGTATCAGAACTTTCCGTCCGACCTTCGCGCATTTCGTCCCAGCCATCTGGCCGACGCCGCCATTGAGCAGGTCGCGTCCGACAGTGCGCGCCGGCCTCACCCGGCAAGGGCTATTGGAGGTGCTGCCCCTGCCGACGGCGCCGGCGGACGGGCCAGAGAGCGTGCGCCTGGCCAATCCGCTCTCGAGCACAGAGGGCTACCTGCGGCGGCGCCTTCTTCCCGGGCTGGTGCGGCTGGTGGAAGGCAACTGGGCTAAGCACGTGCCCGACGTGCGTCTCTTCGAGATCGGCAACGTGTTTCGAGCCGGACCGGCAGGGGAGCGGCCCCGAGAGGAACGACACGTGGCGGGAGTGCTGACCGGCCGGCGGGCGCCGGCACACTGGTCCGGCTCGGGGGAGGAACGGATCGATCTGTGGGATCTCAAGGGACAATTCGAGTTCGCGGTCGGTCTGGCGGTTCCCGGAGGCGCGGTGCAGGTTGAAGGGTCCGGCTGGATCGCACGGGATTCTCGGGGGCATATCGTAGGACAGGCTGGGCTTCTGGAGGCCGACGCGCCGCCCTGGGCCGACCCGCTCTTTGGGTTCGAGCTGCTGCTCGATCCGACTCCGCGATCGCCCATCCGATTTACTGCCCTGCCCGTGACTCCGTCGTCAGAGCGGGTGCTGGCCCTGCTTCTGCCAGAGTCCATCACCGCACAGCAGGTGCAGGAGCTCCTTCGGCGCGAGGGCAGTGGGTTGCTCGAGTCTGTTACTGTCCAGAGCGACTATCGTGGTCCCGAGCTCCCGGCCGGCACTCGCAGCGTCGCGTTTCGGCTGACCTTCCGGGCGCCGGACAGGACCCTGCGTGACGCAGAGGTTGATGCAGTCGAAAAGCGTATGCTCGCCGGCCTGGCCGGGGAGCTCGGCATCCAGCGCCGCGATGCTGGTGCGGCAGGCAGCGGAGACTGAGCGTGTCTTACTATTACGAACGCCCGGACCAGAATGCGTTGAGCGACCTCGAACAGGTGGTCCGGAACCTGGCCGAGGAGTTGGCCGGCTGGCGCAGGCGAACACTGAAGGCGGAAGGCGAAATGCAGCAGGCCCGCGCGAACGGCGGCGTGCTTGCCGGGCCCGAGCTCACCCAGGCACGCCAGCGGGTCATCGAACTGGAGACGGAGAATCAGGCGCTCAGACTCCGGATCGATGCCGCCAAGGACCGGCTTCAGGCGTTGACCGGCCGGGTCTCGTTTCTCGAACAGCATGGCGGAGGCACAGCCGCGTGAGCACGACTAAGAACGCAGTCCGAGTCTTCATCGGAGGCGAGGAGTATACCGTCCGATCCGAAGTGCCTCCCGACTACACCCGTGAAGTGGCCGCCTATCTCGACGCAGCCCTGAAACGCGTTCGCGACAGTCTTCCCATGGTGGAGTCTCACAAGGCAGCCATTCTCGCCGGACTCGCCATCACCGACGAGCTGTTTCAGGCGCGACGGGGCGACCGCGAAATAGCCGACCGGATCTCGGCCATGGCCGACGATCTGGCTCGACTGCTGCCGCCGGCCAAACGCGGTAATCGCGCGGCATCCTGAGGCCAATCGATGCTCCAATCGCTGCTCCTGCCACTGCTCGCGGGGGTGGCGGCCGGATTGGCCGCTGCCCTGGTGTTCATTCTGCTCTACACCCGCAGTCAGCGGCGCAGCAGCAGCAGCATTCTGGCGCTCGCCCGGGCCGAAGCCGACCGGTTGCGCACCGAAGGCCAGCGAGACGCCGAATCCACCAAGTCCGACCTGCTCCTCAGCGCCAAGATGGAAACCCTCAAGCTGCGGGAGGATCTCGACCGTGAGATCCTACGCCGCCGGGAGGAATGGGAAAGGCTGGAACGGCGGGTCGAGGAGCGCTCCCGGGTTCAGGAACGCAAGCTGGAGGAAATCGAAGCCCGCGAGCGCAACGCCGGACACCGGGAGGAAGCCCTCACCCAGCGGGAGCAGGCGCTCCGCAACCGCGAGGGCGAGGCGGACCGGCTGGCCCAGGAGCAGCGCGCCAAGCTCGAACGTATCGCCGGACTCACCGCGGAGGAGGCTAAGAGGGAAATTCTTCAACGCTTAGAAGATGAAGCGCGGGGCCAGGCGGCCGCGCTCGTCCGGGAGATCAAGGAGCAGGCTCGCCGGACCGCCGACCGGGATGCCCGCCGAATCATCTCCATCGCCATCCAGCGACTCGGCGCCGAGCACACCGCTGAAAGCACGGTTGCCGCCGTGGCGCTCCCCAGTGATGAGATGAAAGGCCGGATCATCGGGAGAGAAGGCCGCAACATTCGAGCGTTCGAAACCGCCACCGGCGTTGATGTGATCATCGATGACACACCCGACACCGTGATCATCTCCTGCTTCGACCCCATCCGGCGGGAAGTGGCCCGGCGCTCGCTCGAGGCGCTGATCACCGATGGCAGGATTCACCCGGGACGCATCGAGGAGATCGTACTCAAGGTCCAGCGCGAGCTGGACGGGCAGCTGGTGGAGCTGGGTGAGCAGGCGGCATACGACACCGGCGTTCACGGGCTTCACGCCGAGCTGATCAAGCTGATCGGCCGTATGCGCTACCGCACGTCGTACGGTCAGAACATCCTCGATCACTCGAAAGAGGTAGCCTGGCTGGCCGGAATGATGGCGGCCGAGCTGCACCTGGACATAGGCCTGGCCAAGCGGGGCGGTCTCCTGCACGACATCGGCAAGGTGCTGACCCATGACACCGAGGGCACGCACGTGGAACTGGGGGTGGAGGTGGCGCGCAAATATGGGGAGAGCGCGGCGGTGATCAATTGCATTCAGGCGCACCACGACGACGTGCCGCACGAGTCAGCCGAATCGGTCCTGGTGCAGGCGGCCGACGCGATCAGCGGCTCCCGCCCCGGGGCACGCCGCGAGGCGTTCGAGACCTACGTGAAGCGTCTGACCCGGCTGGAAGAAATCGCCAATGGCTTTGCCGGGGTGGAAAAGAGCAACGTCATTCAGGCCGGCCGCGAGATCCGGGTGGTGGTGACACCGGACCGGATCGACGATGGCGCCGCGGCCACGCTGTCGGAATCGATCGCCCGGAAGATCGAGAGCGAATTGCAGTATCCGGGTCAGATCAAGGTCGTGGTCATTCGCGAGACCCGCGCGGTCGATTTCGCCCGATGACGGCCAGAGTTCTCGACGGAACCGCCATCGCGCAGGCCATCCGCGCCGAAGTGGCGGCTCAGGTGGGCAAACTCTCGGCCCAGGGGCGCAAGCCGGGCCTGGCCGCCGTGCTGGTAGGAGAAGATCCCGCCAGCGCGGTGTACGTCCGCTCCAAGGGAAAAGCCTGCGAGGAAGCGGGCATGCATTCCATCACCCTGCGGCTCCCCGCCACCACCAGCGAAGCGGAGCTGCTGGAGACGGTGGACCGGCTCAATGCCGACCAGCAGATCCATGGCATCCTGGTCCAGCTACCGCTTCCCAAGCACATCAACTCGGAGCGGGTGCTCCGGCGGATCGACCCGACCAAAGACGTGGACGGGTTCCACCCGGTCAACGTAGGCAAGCTGGTGGTCGGCGACCGGACCGCATTCCGTCCCGCGACTCCATACGGAGTGCAGCAGATGCTGATCCGCTCCGGGATCGAGACACGGGGCGCCAATGCGGTGATCGTCGGACGCTCGAACATCGTGGGCCGGCCGATGGCCAACCTCCTGATCCAGCAGGGACCCGGGGGCGATGCCACGGTGACGGTGTGCCATTCGAAGACCCGCGATCTTCCGGCGGTCACCCGGACCGCCGACATCCTGATCGCAGCCATCGGAAAGGCTGAGTTCGTCACCGCTGATATGGTTCGGCCCGGCGCGGTGGTGATCGATGTGGGCATCAACCGGGTGGACGACTCATCCAAGCCCCGAGGGTACCGGCTGGTGGGAGATGTGGCGTACGGCCCGGTGTCGCAGGTCGCTTCCGCAATCACTCCCGTGCCCGGCGGCGTCGGCCCCATGACCATCGCCATGCTGCTGCAGAACACGCTGCAAGCCATGCAGCAGGCGGCACTGGATTAGTCTTCCCGTATGACTCTGCCGTTGAGCCTGGGGTCCCCCGCTGCAACCGATCAGGTCTGGTCCGTCTCCCAGCTGAGTGCTTCGGTCAAGCGATTGATCGAGAAGCACGGCATCCAGCTCTGGGTTCGGGGTGAAGTGGTGCAATGCAAGGCCTACTCCAGCGGACACTGGTATTTCACCCTGCGCGATGCGGGCAGCCAGGTGCGCTGCTGCATGTTTCGGCTGAATACCATGCGGGCCGGAAAGCCTCCCGCGGACGGCACCGAGGTGTATGTGCTGGGCAAGCCCGCGCTGTACGAGGAGAAGGGCGAATTCCAGCTGGTCGTTTCCCGGATGCTGCCCACCTCCGCTCTCGGGCGGCAGCAGCAGGAGCTCGAGCGAGTCAGAGCCCTCCTGCACCAGGATGGACTGTTCGACCCCGCTCGCAAGCGCAGGCTCCCGACCTATCCCTCCCTGATAGCCCTGGTGACCAGCCGCGATGGGGCGGCGGTGCACGACATTGTCACCGTCACCCGCAAGCGCTGGCCCGGTGTCCGGCTGCTGGTGCTCGGCGCCAGAGTCCAGGGTGAAGGCGCGGTCGAAGAGCTGGTGCGTGCCCTTCGTCAGGTGAATCGCTTGCGCCGGGTTGATCTCTGCATCCTGGGGCGCGGCGGCGGTGCGAGGGAGGATCTCGCGGCCTTCAACAGCGAACCAGTGTGCCGCGCGCTGGCCGATGTACGCGTGCCCACCATCTCGGCGGTGGGCCACGAAGTGGACATTTCACTCACCGACCTGGTTGCCGATGTGCGAGCTGCCACGCCGTCCGCCGCCGCGGAGCTGGCTGTCCCCGATCGGCGGGACGTGCTGCGATTGGTGGACGATCTCTCCGGCCGACTCGCTGCCGGGCTTACCGCTCGGACCAGGCTGGCCTCGGCCCGGCTCGCGCGTACCGGCGACCGTCTGCAGGCCGCCATCGAGGTGGGACTCCAGAGACGGCGGAGTCAGACGGAGCGACTCGCGGTGCAGTTGGATGCGCTGAGTCCGCTGCGAGTGCTGGGACGTGGCTACGCAGTGGCGCGGGGAGAGGATGGACGAGTGCTCAAGCAGAAAGCCGACTTCGTCCCGAATCTCCCCTTCCAGTTGCGGGTAGCAGACGGCGCCGTCCGCGCCCGGGTGGAGTAGACCATGGCCAAAACCGGAAATGGTGGATCCACTGGCGCACCGCTGGCGGACGAGCTGGCCCGGCTCGAGGAGATCGTCCGCCGGCTGGAAGCTGACGATGTGGACCTGGACGCTGCCCTGACGCTGTTCGAGGAAGGGGTCGCCCGGCTCCGGTCGGCCCGGGAGCGGCTGGCGGCCGCCGAGCTCAAGGTCCAGGCGGTGCTGGAGGAGGCCGGCGGCGACATCAGACTCACCGACCTGGATGAGTGAGGCGGGTTTCGGTACGGCAGCAGCGGCAACCGATCTGCTGCTCGAGGCCAGGGAGTCCATCGACACCCTGCTCAGCGATTGGTCCGAGCATCTCCAGTCCGAATTGGAAGGACGCAACGGACAGGCGCTGGCGTATGCGCTGCGAACTCCAGGAAAACGGGTTCGGGCCGCGCTCCTGCTCGGCGCGTACCGTTCCCTCGGCGGCAGCTCATCCGGTATTGCCGGGGTGGCGGCAGCCGTTGAAACGGTTCACGCCTACTCCCTGGTGCACGACGATCTCCCCTGCATGGACAATGATGACCTGCGCCGGGGGCGTCCCACGGCGCATCGGGCTTTTGACGTGCCGACCGCAACCCGGGTCGGATTCCTGCTGGTCCCCGTTGCCGGGTGGCTCCTGTCGGTCGCTGTGCGCGATCTCGGGCTTCCCAGCTTCGGCGCTGGGGAACATGGCGGTGGAGCTCTTCGAGGCTGGTGGCATCTCCGGCATGGTCGGAGGCCAGTGGCTCGACCTCGAGGCTGAGGGAAGAAGCCTATCGCTGCAGGAGCTCATGGAGGTACACCGGGGCAAGACGGGGGCGCTGATCCGCGCGGCCTGCAGGTTGGGCGGGATGTCCGCCCAGGCTCCCCCAGCCCAGCTCGAAGCACTCACGGCATACGGCGAAGATATCGGGCTCGCCTTTCAGATTGCGGACGACGTGCTCGACGCCACCGGCACCAGTGAGGAACTGGGGAAGCCCGCGGGGCGCGATGTCGAGCTCTCCAAGTCCACTTATGTAGCCCTGCTCGGGATCGAGGGGGCGCGGACGGAGGCCCAACAGCTGGCTCACCGGGCAGTGGCTCACCTCGACCGTGCCGGCATCCCGTCGGACGCGCTGGGAGCCCTGGCGGGATATATTGTAAACAGGACATCCTAAGAAGAGTTAAGCCGCTGTCGTTCCCATTCCTCATCCCGAGGGAGCGCAGCGAACGAGGGATCTTGCCCGCTGGTCGCAAGCGCACCAGGCTGGGGATCCCTCGCTGCGCTCGGGATGATTGAAACCGGTTCACTCGCGAATGTCCTTGCTCTCCGCAATCAAGTCTCCCCTAGACCTGAAGCGTCTCAAGCGCGACCAGCTGCCCCAGCTCGCGCAGGAGATTCGCGACCGCCTCATCGAGGGCTGTTCGATCACCGGCGGTCACATCGGCGCAAGCCTGGGGGTGGTCGAGCTCACCATCGCGCTGCTCTATGAGTTCGAGTCTCCGGTCGACAAGATTGTCTGGGATGTCGGGCATCAGGCCTATGCCTGGAAGCTTCTGACCGGACGCAACGACCAGTTTACCAGCCTGCGCCAGCGGGACGGGATTTCCGGCTTTCTGAAGCGAAGCGAGAGCCAGCACGATCAGTTTGGTGCCGGTCACGCGGGCACTGCCATGTCGGCCGCGCTCGGCATAGCCACGGCGCGCGACCTCAAGGGTGAGCAGCACAAGGTGGTGGCCATCGTGGGCGATGGCGCGCTGACCTGCGGCCTGTCGTACGAGGGCATGAACAACGCGGGGCACTCCGAGCGGGACATCATCCTCATCGTCAACGACAATGGGATGTCCATCTCCCCCAACGTCGGCGCCATCAGCAAGATGCTGGGACGGATCGTGGCCGACCCGCGTACCAACAAGCTGCGCGAGCGGATCAAGGGACTGACCTTTGCCCTAGGCGGAGTGTTCGGAGAAGGTCTGGTGGATTTTGCCCGCAATGTCGAAGAGAGCGTGAAGAACCTGTTCTCCCCCGGCATGCTGTTCGAGGAGCTGGGCTTCCGGTACTTCGGACCGATCGACGGCCACGATCTGTCCAAGCTGTGCGATACCCTGAAGTTCGTGCGTGGCATGGAGGGTCCCCGTGTGGTTCACGTCATCACCCAGAAGGGGAAGGGCTTCTCCTTTGCCGAGTCCAACCAGGAGAAGTGGCACGGCCTGGCGGCGTACGATCCGGTCACCGGGGAGGCACGAAAGAAGGCGAGTGGTCCACCTACCTGGACCCAGGTCCTCGGGACCGGTCTCACGGCGCTGGCCGTCGAGCACCCGGAGATGGTCGCCATCACCGCGGCCATGCCCTCCGGCACCGGCACCGGCGATGTTTCAGGAGAAGTACCCGGAGCGGTTCTTCGATGTCGGCATTGCCGAAGGGCACGCCGTAACGTTCGCCGCCGGCCTGGCCACGCAGGGCATTCGGCCGGTCTGCGCCATCTACAGCACCTTCCTGCAACGGGCCTACGACAACGTCATTCACGACGTTGCGGTGCAGCAGCTGCCGGTCATCTTCTGCATGGACCGGGCGGGACTGGTCGGCGAAGATGGGCAGACCCACATGGGTCTGTACGACATCGCGTACCTGCTGGCCGTGCCGGGAATGACGGTCACCGCACCCAAGGATGGCGACGAGTTGATCGGGCTGCTCCGCACTGCGCTGCAGCACCATGGCCCCTTCAGCACCCGCTACCCGCGCGACAAGGCTCCGGCCGAGCTCAGTCCGATCTCGGAGATCCCGGATGTGCCCTACGGAACCTGGGAACAGTTGCGGCGCGGCAAAGACGTCGCCATCCTGGCCACCGGCACCATGGTGATGCCGGCGCTGGAAGCGGCCGAGCTTCTGGCGCCTGACGGGCTCGACTGCGCCGTGGTGAACTGCCGTTTCCTGAAGCCGATGGATACGGCCATGCTCGAATCGCTGGCCCAGCACCACCGGGTGCTGGTGACCGTGGAGGAAGGCACCATCGTCAACGGATTCGGGGCATATCTGGCAGAGACTCTGCAGACGACGCATCCCGAGGTGAGGGTAGTGGCCCTGGGAGTGCCGGACCGCCTCATCGAGCAGGCGCCGCGGGCAGAGCAGCTCGACACCTACGGGCTGACGCCAGCGGGCATTGCCCGGCGGATCACCGCGCTGCAGCACGAGGAAAGTCTCGAGGCCCGATGAAGGTCGGGGTCGTGGGGAACCCGCGGTACGGGGACCTCAAAGGAATGCTGGAGCAACTGACTCTTGCCGCTCCCTCCCGGGGGATCTCCCTCTACAGCGAATCACGGCTGGCGCCTTTCTGGGGCCGCGACGTCCCCGTCTTTGATTCCGTCCGGCTCGATGCGCTGATCACCTTCGGCGGAGACGGGACCTTGCTCCGCGGGGCGCGTCTGCTCGATGCTCAGGAGATCCCCATCTTGGGAGTCAATCTGGGCCGGGTGGGTTTCCTCACCTCGGTTACGCCGGAAACTCTGGATCCTGCTCTCGATGCGCTGGTGACGGGGCGCTACCTGATCGAGCGCCGCCAGGCACTCCGGGCCGGCATCCGGGATGGGGAGAACGAGACCCGCTCGACCCAGATGGCCGTGAACGACGTCGCGGTGCACAAGGGAGGCGTGGCCCGGGTCATCCGGGTGAACGTCTACATCCAGGGCGAGAACGTCGGACCGTATAGTGCCGATGGCCTCATTGTCGCCACGCCAACCGGCTCGACCGCCTACAGCCTGAGTGCAGGCGGCCCGATTGTGGTACCGGGCGTGGAGGCGATGCTGGTTACGCCCATCGCCGCTCACACGCTGGCGGTACGGCCGCTGGTGGTGCCGGCCACCTATCGCATCGTGATTGAGCCGATTGCCGGCTGGTCAGACGACCTGCTCGTTTCGTTCGACGGACAGACCGGCACCACCCTGGCCCCCGGTGAATCGGTAGAGGTGTGCCGCGCCGATCACCGAGTCTGTCTCATCCGGCTGGGAGACGAAGGCTTCTTCAGCCGGATGCGGCATAAGCTGCATTGGGGTGACCTGTCCGGGAGGGAGACGAAGGACTGAGTCGCACTATGCTCACCGAGCTTCGAGTACGAGATCTCGCCACCATCGCCGATGTAAGCCTGCACCTTGGTCCCGGTCTCAACGTGCTGACCGGGGAAACCGGCGCCGGCAAATCCATGTTGGTCGATGCCCTGGCACTTCTGCTGGGCGAGCGTGCCGCTGCGGGCAGCGTCCGGCCCACCGCGGCCAAAGCCGTGGTGGAAGGAGCATTCGAGGAAATCGAATCAGATACCCGTCGAAGAATCGAAGATCTGGGATTGGACGTGGAAGACGGCAGGGTGGTAGTACGGCGCGAGGTCTCCACCGAGGGAAGATCGCGAGCCTGGGTCAATGGCAGCCCCACCACCGCAGCGGTATTGGGTGAGCTGGGCGGACTGCTGGTGGATCTCCATGGCCAGCACGAAACCCAGTCTCTGCTGCATCCAGAGGCCCAGCGGAATATTCTCGACGCGTTCGCGCACGCGGAGGCGGAACGAATCGCGGTCGCCGAGACGTATAAGCTGGTCTCCACCCTCAAGGACGAGGAGTCCTCCCTGACCGCCCGCCGGGATGAAGTCCGCCGCCGCGCCGATTATCTGAGGCACGTGGTGGATGAGATCGACGGTGCCGGGATCAAGCCCGGGGAGGATGAGGCGCTTCAGGTCGAGGCCCGCCGGCTGACTCAGGCCCGCGCCCTGGTGGAGCAGGCCCAGCGCATGGTCGACGCGCTGGAAGGCGACGAAGGAAACGCCCTCGGCGTTCTCGGCCTGGCCAATCGGGCGCTCACCTCGTTGGAGAGGGTCGACCCCGCCACTGCCGAATGGCGAGAGCTGCTGGATGGAGCGTACGCCAATCTGTCGGAGCTCAGCCGGCTCGCGACCGACTACGCGGCGGCGGTTCAGGAAGATCCCGACCGGCTCGCCGCGGTGGAGCGACGCCGCGACCTTCTGTTTCGCCTCACCGGAAAATATGGAGCCTCGCTCGAGGCCGTACTGGCCACCCGGGAGGAGTCCGCCGCCGAGCTCGATCTGCTGGATACCGCTGACACCGACCTGCGCGGGTTGGGTGCCCGACGTATGGCCGCCGAGCGGACGCTGGAGGAGGCATGCCGGCAGCTCAGCGCGAAAAGACAGGCGGCGGCAGACCGTCTGGTGCGCGGGGTAAACCGGTTGCTTCCCCAGCTCGGTCTCCCTGGTGGAAAGCTCACGGTGGTGCTCGTCCCCTCCGCGGAGCCGGGACCTCACGGGCAAGAGGCCGTCCAGCTCATGGTCCAGCTCAACGTGGGACTCGAGGCCAAGCCCCTCGCCCGGGTAGCCTCGGGTGGCGAGCTGTCCCGCCTCATGCTCGCGCTCAAGGTGGTGCTGGTGAAGCACGATGCCATCGCAACGCTGGTGTTCGACGAGGTGGATCAGGGAATCGGCGGGGAAGTGGGAGTGCAGGTGGGGGGGGCGCTGGCTGATGTCGCGGAACGCCATCAGGTGCTGGTGATCACCCATCTTCCCCAGATCGCGGCTCGGGCCGACAACCATCTGGTGGTCTCAAAGGAGGCTCGCCGGGGCATTGCCACCAGCGACGTGCAGGTTCTGCACGGGGAGGATCGGATCAACGAGATTGCCCGGATGCTGGGCGACGCGGAGGGCGACGCCGCGCGCCGTCATGCCCAGGCCATGCTGCGAAGCGAGCGAGCTACCAAAGACCGAAGTACACGTTGAGAGTCGTCCGGATGGCGTGCGTGTCCGGCACTCGGCCGCCGCCGGCCCGGAGCACCCGCTCGTAGGTCAAGGTGGCGTCCACCGGCAGGCCGTTTCCTCCCGGACGAAGCCCACCTGGATTGGCGTAGGTCACTCCCGCCGTCAGCATCGTTGCATTCGCTTTGCTTTCCTCGGCGTATAGACTCGCGTCCACTCCGGGAACCGGCAGCTCGGGATGGGCATAGGACACCACGTCCGTGCCGTGGGTCCAATGGTCCAGGCCAGCCGTGAGGGCGAAGGTGCGAGCCAGCCGGTAGAAGGGATGTACGCCCAGGGCGACGATGTCCCCCGGATCGCGGCGAACGATGGCCAGCCGGTCGCGACCGGCGAATGGCTGGCTGGGGCTGGCGACCCGGACGAGGATGTCTGAACCCTGTTGCCGCACGTAGCTGCCGGTGAGACGCGCTCCGAACGCGCCCGTTCCCAGATCGGTGACCAGATCCACCTGGATATCCGTCTGACCCTGACCCGTGCCGAGATCGAGAGGCCGGTCCGGGCTTTCCCGTAGGCCGGTCGGCAGCCGAACCAGTCCCGAGAGGGCAGCGCGGAACCCACCCCGATCAGCCCCACGGTCCCAGTGATCCACCAGCGTGAACGAGGTGCCGACCTCCGCATCGCCGCGAAAGGTCTGGGTCGCGTCGTTGAGCCGCAGGGCTATCGGCCCCGTGGGATCGGTCAGCAGGCCGGTCAGTTCGGGCTCGGTGATGGCGCTGGCGGGGAGTGCCGGAGTGAGCGTGAATCCGGTTACCCCGAGATCGGACGAGAGAGTGGTCTGGAGTGCGACGACTCGCGAATCGATTGCGGCACCCGCTGCGCTCGCGCTCGTGGGGAGTGCAGGAGCCGCGGTGGTGGGGTCGCCCAGCAGACCGAAGAGATCATCGCGCAGTGCGGTGGCATCGGCCAGGGTGCTCTGGGCTAACGCTTTCTGGGAGGGATTGGCGTCATAATCGCCGGCCGAGATCCTGGCGCTGAGGGTGGACAGCGACGCATCCATCTGGCTGAAGAAGGGAAACTGCTGGTCAATCGAAGGGCTGATTCCGGCATCGGCCGTGGCCGGGTCCAGCAGCCTGGAGCTTTGGACTTTGGTTTGCACCAGCGGCACGCGGCCGAAAATGGCGATGTGACTGGTGAGCCCGAGGCTCAGGCCGATGAAGCCGGTCCCGGCACTGGCCTGCGCGTCGGTGGTCAGCCCCCCTAGATTGATCCGATAGCCTGCATTGCCGATGATGCGGCCAACTCGTGCATCCGCATCCGCCAGCAGCGGGATGCGGTCGCTGCCGAGCGCCGGGCTGGAGAGGTCGGCTCCGTAGCCCTCCCGCTGGCCGTTGAAAAAACGGCGATCGAAGGTCGTGAATCTCCCGTCCAGCTCCAGTCGGACCACACCCCCGGGGACACCGAGTGGAGGCAGCTGGGCGACGGCCCGACAGGGCAGTACCAGGCAAGCCACTATTCCGAGGCGTCGCACGCAATGCCCCAAAGTCCCTCCCGAGAAAAGCCGTCCAGCGTGAGTCCTGTGTCGTCGGCAAGGCTGGCAAGTTCGCTGTTTACCTCCCGCTTTTCCACCCGGCCCAGCATCGTCGCGTCGGCTCCGGGACGAGTCAACCTGATCGGCGAGCACACCGATTACAACGGTGGACCGGTGCTGCCGGTAGCGATCGAACGCCGGACCGCAATAGCGGCGCGGGTGGCCGATGGATGGATGTTGACATCAGACACCGATGAATCGGTGCAGCAGGTCGAGATCGCCGCACCCACCCGCGAGATGTGGACCGATTACATCGTGGGCGTGGTCCGAGAGCTTCGGGAGCTGCGCGTGGCACCGCCGGGCGCGGAGCTCTCCATTGCGACGACCTTACCCATCGGCGCTGGCCTTTCGTCCTCCGCGGCGTTGACCGTGTCCGCCGCCAAGGCGCTGAGTCTGCTGGCCGGCAAGCGACTCACTCCAGCCCAACTGGCCGAGGTGGCGTTCCGGGCGGAGAATTTCCAGGTGGGCGTCCGCTGCGGCCGGATGGATCAGACAATAGCGGCGCAGGGTGAGCGAGGTTCCGCCCTTCTGTTCGAGACTGCGACAATGACCACTCAGCGGGTGCCGTTTCCGGGACGGCTGTGGATCGTCGAGACCGGCTTGTCGCACCGGCTCACCGGCGGCTCGCTCAACCAGCGGCGGAAGGAGTGCGAGGAGGCGTTGGCCTTTTGCCGCGACTGGAGACCTGGACTCGAGTATCTGGCGCAGCTCATGCCCGCGGACCTGCCGCAGGTGGAGCGGCGGCTGCCGCCTCCGCTGGTGCCCCGGGTGCGCCATGTCGTCACCGAGACGGCTCGCACCCGGGCGGCGGCCCGTGCGCTGGCGGCGCGCGATCTGGTTGGCCTGGGCCGATTGCTGGTGGAGGGCCACGCGTCACTTCGGGATGACTACGAGTCCACCATCCCCGAAGCCGACCTGATCGTGGACTCTGCGGTCGCGCACGGGGCGTATGGGGCGCGGCTGACCGGCGCCGGCTGGGGCGGTGCGGTGGTAGTCCTGGCGCCGGCCGAGGAGGAGCGGAGAATCGTGGCGGATATCGCGGGGGATTTTCAGTCGCGGTTTGGCCGGTGGCCCGAGACCTGGAGCACGCGCGCGTCGGCCGGCGTGCGGCGGGAAGCGATCCCGGGCTGAAACGGTATATTTCGTCATCCCCAGGCCCGGGTGGCGAAATCGGTAGACGCAAGGGACTTAAAATCCCTTGGCTGAAAGGCCGTGCGGGTTCGAGTCCCGCCCCGGGCATGTTACACGACAATCACTTAGCATTGCTCTTCCGGACAGCACTCAAAGCCTTTTCCCTCGATTGTCCCCCGGTTGTCCCCTTAGCCAGCATTTCTACCGCACTCTGCAGGTCCCGCTCGTCAACGATCGCGTAACGGCTAAACATCGCGTCCGTTTTCCAGCCGCAGAGCTGCATCACGACGTGTTGAGGGACGCCAGCCCGAATGAGATTGCGGGCCGCGGTGCGCCGGAAGTCGTGAGGCGTCCGACCCACTACCCGAGGACGGACCACAATCTCTAACCCGCCACGCTTCTCCACTGCTGCCCGCTTGCACGCTGCCCACCATGCGCCGTGATAGCTCTTGATCGGCCGGCCGTTCCGGTGGAATACGTCGGGGATCACCGCGCCCTCTCGCCGTTCTACAGTGTCGGTATGCGCCCGCTGCCGCTCCAGGAGTGCCGCCAGCTCGGGCAGAGCAGAGAAGGGGAACGTCCGCCCCTTGCCACTCTTGGTCGTGTTTGGCTCCAGCCGCACGGTCCCGGCCGCAAAATCGACTTGTGCCCATGTCAGGGCCATCACTTCGTCCTGCACCCGCCAGCCGGTGAAGTAGGCGAACTCAAGAGCAGGCCGAAGGGCTTCGGGCAATTCTGCCAACCACAGCGCGAAAGTCAGACTCCTCAAAGAATCCCGACCGGGCGTTGTGTGGGTCGGGGGTTGAGATGGACGGGTTTGGCCGAGACGGGGAGCCGACGTGCTTTCACGGCGAGGTTGAAGGCCCGACGGAGTGCGGCCAATTCTTTGTTGACCGTCGCCCGTGCGGCTCCAGCGTCGAGTCGCTCCCGCTCATAGGTGGTAATGCGGTCACTGGTGATGGCGAGCGCCCGGCAGGCACCGAAGAACGCCTTCCAGATTGGCGAGACTCCCCTCCAGCGTCACGGTGGAGCGCCGGCCTCGGACCCTGTAGTCGTCGCGGATCATCTGGGCCAGATCGCTAAACGTGACCCGCTTTGGTCTGGAGCAGTGAGCTGCCCACCGCGACTCCGCTTGGCGACGGGCAAGGAGCTTCTCGGCCTCCCGGCGGCTGGTCGAGTGAGAACTCTCCTCGTGCTCCGCGGCCATCGACACGTAGCGTAGCCACCAGATGCGGCCACGCAGCCGCAGGGTCCCGAACTCCCGCCGCTCTGATGCTGGTTCGCTCGTCTTATCTCGGTCCTCCGCCGTTCATAGGGATCGAGGACGCCTAGCTCTCGCCCTAGCTTCTCTATCGCTACGCTCTCCTCGATTAGGCATTCCGGTTTGTATCCACAAGGTAATACTCGCCCGTATTCTCCCCCCGCTTCCCCCGCAATGCCTCATTTTGCTTTCGGAGATGACGATTGATGCGTTGGACAAGCGCCCGCTTTGTGATTGGGATTTTCTGCCCTTCTGCCTTGTGCCCATACTCGCCTCGGGTTAAGTCGATACCCAAGGATAAACACATGAGCACATAAGTAAATGAGCAGTTGCGGGTGTCTAACGGCTGTAGCTCGAACAAAGCCCTCTCTCATTTTCATCTTCTCCGCTACTTCATCACCGCCTAGTAGCCTCATCGGCACGCACCAAGACAGGTGCCTTGATCCTTTTCACGCAGTTTTCCCGTTCTACAAGTATGATGTAGCTAGTGAACGTCAGAATGTCGCCTTTCGGGCCTCGTGCCACGCCTGGAACTCGCTCCGGCATCCCCTGGCACGGAAGGCCCTATATGTCCAAAGGTCGGTACTTCGGTCACGCTGCGCTCGCGGTCGCCAGCACTGTGGTGTTGGCAGCTTGTTCCTCAGATACGCCCACCGCCCCGCCACAGCCTCCCAGAGCCTGACGGCGGCGGCCCCCACTATCGCTGCTCAGCCGGCGGCGCCTCCGACTCTGCTACCCTACTCGTTCCCGCCAGCACTCGTCGCGTGCTGATGCCGCTCGGGCAGTCCTTATCCATCAGCAACACTGGGGGTGGGACCCTCAACTGGACATCCACCAAGAGTGCGACCTGGATCAAGAGATCGCCCAGGTATGGGACCGCGCCGTCCACCATGAAGGTGTGGGTAGATGGCACAGGCCTGCCCGACGGCACCTACTATGGCCGAGATCAAGGTGTGGGCCACGGGAGCGACGAACAGCCCACAGACGGTGTCATGATAATGCATAGGTGCTAGCGTGGCTTCTATAGGGGGGACTGATGGCGCTTCCTAGCAGGGCCAAAACCGAGCGGGATGTTGGCAAAGGTCTCTTATCGCCGCTCAATGCGGCGACGGATAGCTGACTCTGGGAACCGGAGGCAGCGCTTCGAAACCGCTTACCGCCGAGCTGGTCGGCATGGCTGTATACCCACCGCACCGTAGTGCCCGAGAAGCGGAGCCACCTCCTCGGCGGTGAGATCCGCTCGGCTGGTTTGCAATTGGGGAGACCCGTTCGTCAACAGCTCCAGCAGCCATTCTCGCGGCACTGGAACCGGAGTGGCAGTAGGCAGCGAGGCCGCATGGAGTTCCCGGAGTCCCGCTGCGTTCACTTGCGACTTCTCCGATAGATATTCATTCACGAATATCTCGATCCTGCGAAAAATTTTTGCAAAATTTCTGCGCGATTGCTTGAGGGTACGGCCACACCCGGGGGCCCCCCCTCCCCCTCTCTCGGGGGGTGTCCTCTCCTAAGCTGCTCCTTGCCTGTGGTTCCTCATCGAGTGAGGAAGTCCTCGACGGCAGGAAAGAACTGGTCTGGTTGCTCGGCGTGGGGGTAATGGCCGGCGCCGCGGATCACCACGAGCCGCGCGTGGGGAAGCGCCGCACCCACTCCTCGCTCGCCGGTCAGCGGCATCGGGTCCTGATCCCCGTGTACCACCAGAGTGGGAGCCGAAACCGCCGGGCGAGAGGCCGCCAGTCGTAGGGGCCGTCAGGGTCTCCGTTGGCAGCGATCGAGGCACCCCCCGGCGCTGCAGCACCTCTATCGACCGGCGGTTTTCCGGGTCCGAAGCATCTCTCCTTTGATGCGACCCGCGGCCTCGGGTGTGGCGGCGACGCTGCGCAGGAATAGCCGCATTCCCTCGCGACAAAGTGAGGTCTCGCCTGGGGCGGCCACCCACATGGTGTCCAAGAGTGCCATGCGCGCCTTCTCGGCGCTGTCTTGGCGCGCCGTCATGTTGGCGAGGAACTGGTCGGTGTAGGGATGCTTCCGCGGTGCCATAGGGCCGACGAGGATCAGCTTTCGGACCTGGTCGGGATAGCGGGCCGCGTAGAGCACCGCGAGCCCGCCGCCCAGGAATGGCCGAGCAGCGTGAGGAGGTCCAGGTGGAAGGCCCGCCGGAGTGCCTCCAGGTCCTCGACCATGAGCGCGGCGGTGAGTCGGAGCGTGTCGGGCATCTCGGAGTGGCCGCTCCCCCGCTGGTCGAAATAGAGGAGCGTGTGCTTTTGGGCGAGCTGACCGAGATCGGCCGGAGCCCTTCCAGATTGAATCCGGGGCCGCCGTGGAGCACCATGACCGTATCCGGACCATCCCCATCGAGGCGGTAGAAGAGACGCACGCCTCCCGCTCCCGCCACGTACCCGGAACGTCCGTGAGGCTGATGATCTTTACTCGAAGGACCCCCGCCTCGGGATGAGGATCTGAGCAGGCCTCCAGGACAATCGCGAGCCAGAGGGAACCCACGAAGACGGCCCAGTTCATACAGCCTCCAATACCACTATTCTGGTTCATACGCCCTTGAGCCTCAGTCGTCCCAGATCGGTTCAATCGCCTTCAGCAGCAGCTCCGGCAGGCTCTGCGGATCGCACACCTCCTCGATCTTGGCGACGGTCCGGCTGAGCATGGTCCGCACCTCTTCCACGTCTACTCGGCCTGGCGGTGAGGCCATACTTGCCCAGAACATCTATCGCTCGGATCCGATCTCGCACTGGCACCTCCTCTGCGTCCGCAATCGTTTCCAGGGTGGCCACCCGCTCGAGAAAGCTTCCACGACAGCGCTGCCGCACCACCGAAGGCGGCCGGCCAGAGCCGGGATAGCGACCGCCACTGTTTAGGGCTCCACCATGCGGCTGAACTCGCATGGGGATGGTCCGTCCGGGGTTTTTACCGGGGTTTTCGGGGTTCATCAGCCCTCCAGCCCGTCGAGCCGCTGACATGGGTGCGTGAAAAGCCCGTGAAAAACGCCAGCAGTTATGTTTCTACCTTCTCGCACTAGCTGGATGACCCCCTGAGCAGAGCTCCTCCCCCGCCTTATTACCGCCCTGGCCGACCGCTACCGCATCGAGCGCGAGCTCGGCCGGGGCGGCATGGCCACGGTCTACCTCGCGCACGACCTGAAGCACGACCGCCAGGTCGCCCTCAAGGTGCTGCAGCCGAGCTCGCGGCCACGCTCGGCGCCGAGCGTTCCTCCGCGAGATCGAGATCGCGGCCGAGCTGCAGCATCCCCACATCCTGCCGCTGCACGACTCGGGCGAGGCCGACGGCCTCCTCTACTACGTCATGCCCTACGTCGAGGGCGAGTCGCTGCGGGACCGGCTCGAGCGCGAGACCGCAGCTCCCGGTCGACGAGGCGCTGCGGATCGCGCGCGAAGTGGCCGAGGCGCTGGACTACGCCCACGGCCAGGGCGTGGTCCATCGCGACATCAAGCCGGAGAACATCCTGCTCTGCGGCGGGCACGCGCTGGTGGCCGACTTCGGGATCGCCCGCGCCGCTGGGCCAGGCGGGTGGCGCGCAGCTGACCGAGACCGGGATGGCGTCGGCACCGCCGGCCTACATGAGCCCGGAGCAGGCCAGCGGCGGAGCGAGCTCGACGGCCGCGAGCGACATCTACAGCCTGGGCTGCGTGCTGTACGAGATGCTGGCGGGCGAGCCGCCGTTCACCGGGCCGACGGCGCAGGCGATCATCGCCAAGCGTTTCAGCGACCCCGTCCCAAAGGTTCGGCGGGTGCGTCCGGCAGTTCCAGAAGCGGTGCAGGGTGCAGTAACCCAGGCGCTGGCGCCATTAGCAGCCGATCGTTTCGCCACGGCAGCGGAAATGGGCCGCGCGCTTCTGCTGGGGGCCAAGCTCGCTCCGGTCAGCCCAATCTTCCCGGCACCGGAGATGGAGGCTGGTGCCCGTTCTGCCTTTTCGGCGGGCCACAGGCGACGGCGGATGGTCATCGCATCAGCCGCCACGCTGGCACTTACCATCCTGATCGCTTTCACGCTGCTATTCGCATGGTGGCGTCCACCAAGGAGCGAGGAGCAGACCAGACTCCTTGCCGTGTTGCCGTTCGAGAACCTAGGCGCGGCGGAGGGCGAGGTACTTCGCCGACGGAGTTACCGACGAAGTGCGGAGCAGGCTCTCCACGCTGCCGGGGATTCAGGTCATCGCTCGCGGAAGCTCCACGCCGTATAAGAAGACGACGAGGCAACCACAGCAGATTGCCAAGGAATTGGGCGTCCGCTACCTGCTGACCGCCACCGTGCGCTGGAGTAAGGCGCCCGGGGGAGCTAGCCAAGTGCATGTGGCCCCGGAGCTGGTGGAGGTCAGTGGCGGACCATCGCCGATCATCAAATGGCAGCAGCCGTTCGAGGCGTCGCTCACCGACGTGTTCCAGATGTACGCCGATATCGGCAGTAGAGTCGCTGAGGAACTGGGGCTGGCCCTGGGCGACAGCGCACGGCGGCAGCTGGCCGAGAAGCCAACGGCGAACACTGAGGCTTACGACGCGTACCTGAGGGGTCGGGAGATTTGGCCGACGCTGTTCTCCAGTGACCCGTCAATGCTGCGCCGCGCGGCGGCCTATTACGAGCAAGCGGTGTCGCTCGACCCCGGGTTCGCCCAAGCCTGGGTACAGCTCTCGATCGCGCACACGTTTCTCTACACCAACAGCACCCCGACTCAGGCGGCGGCCCAGAAGGCGCAGTACGCCGCCGAGCAAGCACAGCGCTTGGGTCCCAGCCGTCCGGATACCCACTTGGCTCTTGGGTTTTACTACCAGATGGTAGTAAGGGATCACCGACACGCACTCGCAGAGTTCGAACGCGGAAGGCGGCTGGCGCCGCGCGATGCAGACCTGCTCAACGCGGCGGGGTATTTCGAGCAGAGCCTCGGCCAGTGGGACTCGGCGCAGGCCCACTTCCGACAAGCTGAGCGATTCGATCCCCGCTCTATCGATCCGCCGCGTAACGTTATGCAGGTCCTCCTTCACCTACGCCGCCTCCCGGAGGCGCGCGCCGCCGCGGATCGGGCACTCGCACTGGCGCCTGATAACATCGACCTCATTGAATACAAGGCAAAGATCGCCCTCGCCGAAGGCGACCTTCCTGCGGCACGGTCCGTGATAGCCTCGGCCCCCAAGGAGGTGAGATCAGGCCGCCCTCGCGGCGTTCTTCGCTACTTACTACGACCTCTACTGGGTTCTGAACGAGGACCAGCAGCAGCTATTGCTGCGCCTGCGACCCAACGCGTTCGATGATGATCGGAGCGTCTGGGGCATCGTCCTGGCTCAGACCTGGTGGCATCGCGGCGACTCCGCGCGCGCTCGAATCTACGCCGATTCAGCCCGCATCGACGTCGAGGAGCAGCTTCGGATCACCCCCGGAAACCCGGACCGCCTCCTGGTCCACGGCCTTTCCCTCGCCTACCTCGGCAGGAAGAGTGAGGCGATCCGTGAGGGACGACTCGGGCTCTCGCTATATCCGATGGAGAAGGACGCGCTCTACGGCCCGTACCGGCAGCACCAGCTCGTGCGCATCTACATCCTGGTGGGCGAGCACGAGCAGGCATTAGACCACCTCGAGCCACTGCTTAAGGTTCCGTACTATCTCACCCCGGGCTGGCTGAAGATCGATCCGAACTTCGCGCCTCTCCGCGGCAACCCGCGCTTCGAGAGGTTGGTCAACCCGAAGATGTAGTTACCATCCAGCCTAAGAGTTATGACAAACACCCAGCGCTAATGTGCGAACTTTTGTGCCAACTTGATCTGAACATCCTGCACATTTTGGGGCTTCTGTACGTGCAGGCTGCACATCTGTCTCTCTGAAACCGTGCAGGTTATCACATTTGCTGCCCGGGGTAAGGCTTAGGCATCGACAAGCCCAACGAATCGGTAGCCGTTGCGATTGATGAGGTAGTGGCGGTCCGAGTCCCACCCTGCACAAAGGTCTTGCTTGCCCGTAAGGGCACCACTCCCTATCTCTGACCTATCCATCCTTTCAAAAAAGGGCCGGACAGGGGAAACCCGGGTGCCGCCAAAGCCCCGGGTACCATGGCGACGGATTAGCTCGGTGTGCTGCGTTCGCGCTGAGTCTCTGGGTCCGCGGCACCTTGCTCGTCGGCCTGCGGGCTTCTAGGAGTCTCTCGAATACGTGGTGTTGTCGCGGTCGAACTGTCCCCCGAGCTGTCCCCCGACGCATGGCGCACCAAAGTACATCAACAGCAACGGCGCACCGGCTAAGTCGTTGCCAGATGCGCCGTGATGCTGTTTGTGGTGTAGTACTCCAGGCTCTTAGTGGGACTTAAAATCCCTTGGCTGAAAGGCCGTGCGGGTTCGAGTCCCGCCCCGGGCACTTACACTGCAACAAGCTAGCTGAGCTCATCCCATCGCATTGACGGACTTCTTCACTAGCCGCATCTCAGGCTGGGTCTGGATCGCTCGAGCCACCTTGAGCTCGTCGAGGTGGTGCACCACGATGAAGGCTGGATAGTCCTCGAGGAGCTGCTGAGAAATCCGGAGTGTCGGGGATTTGCCGCCCGGGATATCATGCCGCCAGGCGTAAACCTTTCGGTCGGAGTCATAGTTGGTGCGGGTGACCTCCCAGCCTCTGGCCTTCATCCACTCGCGGACGCTGCGGTCCGCATCGTCAGTCGGCTTCCAAATCATCCCGTCAGCAATAGACGATTATTAAGGGCGAAGCTAGGAGTCAGGCTGATCGTGGTGCCCGTGCCAGGGGCTGATTCGCCATGCGTTTGACTGCTGCCTTGTTCACCAGGATTCGGAGGTTGTTGCTCCGGGCATCGACCGGCAGCACAAAAAAGAACGCACCTTGGGGCGGGTATCCTGCGGTCAGTCCCATCACGCGTTCCCCGTCACCAAATTCAACTTCGATCGGGTGCGCTCCCCGAGCACGTAGGTCGTGCGCTTCGAGCATCTGCGCCTCGTCGCGTTTGGAATCGCCGGCAAGATCCTTCACGAAGAACAGCGCCTTCAAGTCGCTGAGTTTTACGGAGATCGACTCCTGCTCTGCCGTTCGGATGTGGCAGAAAGGCTTCTGCGCATTGATGTCGTGGCTGATGCCTTTGACCACCTTTCCGCCGATATAGTGGGCGACGACCTTGTGCATCACAAATCCTCCATAGGTGCAAGCAGAGTGTGCAACAATCAGGGCCGCAATGCCCCAGGGCTGCCTCGAAGGATGTTGCGACTGGGAGCCCGCCTTTGGAAATGATCGGCAGTTGGATTCCGCTGCTTAACGTCTCATGATAAAACCCGGAAAGGGCGGGCGGGGTGGTGCGGATAAACCAAATGGCCGGCCGTAGAAGTGCTCTGGATACCTGGTCCCTAACGGATCGCGCATCGGCTGCATGCGCTGGTTAGGCTACAGTGGCGTCAATGCGGCGTGATCGGAGGACGTGTGTCCTCGCCTTCGCGCCGTGAGGGCTCGGTAAGACGGGGTGGCGAGCCGAGCTGCTGTAGCAGCCGGGTCTGGGTCTCCCCGAGTTCTGCCAGTTTCGCCCCGATATAGTCGGAGTTCTGCTCAAGGTTTGCGAGGTGCTCCTTCAGGACTCCCGGATCAGGTAAAGCCCGTTCGAGGCGCTGGAGCTTGCGGCGAGTACGCCACCACGCGATCGCGAAGCCGATGGTGCCGATTGCGCCGATCTTAGCCGCTCCAAAGAGCAACCCGAGAGCGAAGCCGCTGAGCTGTGGGTCCATGACGCGTACCTGTCCAAGGGTGACCGTAACGTACCCGGAGAGTCGCAAAAGGCGATAGCGGACTGGCTAAGTCATTGGCCTAGTGCGCCTTTTTCTTTTGCTGCCTCTTTGTCTAGAGCGCCGCGCCTGGAACAAGCAACCCCACAGACGCTCAGTGTCCGATTGGTGTCAGTTGGATCTTGGCCGCGCGATTCTCCAAGATGAAGTCCTCGAGCGTGCTACCGGGCGCCACGCTGCCGAGGAAATCCACCACGAGATGGTACCGCTGGCCGTCCTCGTCGGTAACCATGCCGATTAGCCTGAAACCGGTGGCGTCAGCGCCGCCGCTGACACTGTCCGTGGACACCAGCCTTGGCTGTACCGGTGAAGTGGGGCGCCCCGAGGAGATCGCACGGGAATCCCGCAACCTCCCAAGCCACGACGTATATGTCCACTCCTCGTTGCAGCACTTTGTTGGACCCATCGGGTCGGGTGACGACGAGCTGCTCATACGCGTCCCCCCCCAGATTAGTGATCAGGCCGCTGATATAAAACTGATAGTAGTGGGCAGGAGGTAAAGGGTCACGCATCGAGACCTCCAAGCGTGAGGGTCAGAATCCTTCGTTGCGTTGATCAGAGCGTCGCGGGGAAGGCTAGGACCCGTGGTTTTGCGGGCCCGGCTTTCGCTGGGTGTGCTCTTTTCGTGGCAGAGGTTACAGAGTGTGCGGCTACCTTATGGCGCGGTACCCACAGCGTCAACTATCCTTTGGTCCACCTTAGATCCAGCACCATCATGCCCATCCCAGCGTCTACCGCAGTCTCCGCGTTAGCCCAATCGTGGCCCACGGCTTATGCAGTTCCACATATCGTAGACCGCTTTCGGCGGTTGACGATAGCCTCCTGACAAAACTAGGATTGCTCAGGAACGCATTCGAGAGACCTAGTAAGAGCTTCGCCAACAGGAGGGCACGATGAACAAGAACACGATCTGCCTGTGGTACGACGAGGACGCCGAGGAAGCGGCGCGCTTCTACGCCGAGACCTTCCCCGACAGCGCGGTCGGCGCGGTGCACCGCGCGCCGGGCGACTTTCCTCGCGGCAAGGAGGGCGACGTGCTGACCGTCGAGTTCACCGTGTGCGGCATCCCCTGCATCGGCCTCAACGGCGGGCCCGCGTTCAAGCACAGCGAGGCGTTCTCGTTCCAGATCGCGACCGACGACCAGGCCGAGACCGACCGCTACTGGAACGCGATCGTCGGCAACGGCGGCGCGGAAAGCGAGTGCGGCTGGTGCAAGGACAAATGGGGCCTGTCGTGGCAGATCACGCCGCGCGTCCTGACCGAGGCGATGGCCCGAGGCGGCGACGTCGCCAAGCGCGCGTTCGACGCGATGATGACGATGAAGAAGATCGACGTCGCCACGATCGAGGCGGCCGTGAAAGGCGAAGCGGTGCCGGCAGGAGCCAGCCGCAGCTGAAACCCGCCGCGGAGATGGCCAGCGCGACCGTCGTCGCGCTGGTCATTCGCGACCCTGGTCGAAGAACTCAAGGCTCTAGATGCAGCGCCCAACAATTGGCCCGAAAATCGGATCCGCGCCATCAAGGGCAAGACGATGGTCATCGTCGGCGACGCCAAGCCCGTCATCCCCCCCCGGCTTCTTCGATGCGCCGGCGAGAAGCCACGGCCTTGATTTCCACTTGACCGCCTCGCGCCATATAGAGCCACCTCTTAGCGGTGGCTCTGGTCATGTTGGCAAACTCGGTCGGGCTTGCGATAGCGTATCTGGCGTTCGGGCTGGTTCTTTCGGTGGTGGCCCGGAAGGGATGGGCCCGGGACTGGGAGGAGGGCCTGCTGGCCTCGCTTCTGGGGCCACCCCTGTTCACCCTGATTGCGCTGACCGTGCTGGCGGAGTGGATCTGGAGCCGGATCGGCCGCGCCGGTGAACGGTCACCCGACCGGGCGGCCTGGTAGCGAGCCCACTTACTGGGGTGGAATCGACCAGCTGATCTCCTCCCCCATCTTCACCGGGAATATCTCGCTGACCACCGGTTGTCCCGAGTCGCGGACCGGCTTGGCTTCGAAGCGCACCCAGGCGGCTCCCGCCGTCAGGGTGGGCGGCAGCGCGAAGTAGGTGATTTCACCCCCCGTGGCAAACCCCAGGCGGTTGCTCCTGCCATCATTGCGCCGAACATAGATGTCCATATCCAGCGACGCACGGTTCTCGATTCTCGCGCGGGTCTGCTCGCTGTCGGGCGTGGCAGTCCCCTGGCTTCCTCCGGCACACGCCGCGGTGAGCGCGAATAGCAGGGCAGAGCGTCGAATCGAGGCTATCGGTCGTACTCCTCCGCGGAACGGGGAGCCTGGGGAAGTTGCTCGTCGAGAGACTGGCGATAGCGAATGCAGCCCCGGAGGAACTGAGGCCAATCGGGCACGGTGGGAAGCGGGTCCTGCTGCTCGGGAAGGAGTCCCCATAGGCCGGGATGATGCCAGCAGAGCTGCTGACCGGTGCTGTCGCGGTGCTCGCGAATGCCCTGGCGAAGCCTGCGGACCTCCTCCACCAGCTGTTCGCGGGTGAGGCCGGCCAAATCCTCATCCATCGGTGCGCCTCCGGCGGGTCATGATACTGTGAATCCTCCGTGAACGCCCCGCTGAGACCGCTTCCTACGACGGCCCGACTGCCTTGCCGAACATGAGCCGGAAGCTCCACACCCGGTTGTGAGCCTCGGCGAACTCGAACGCGTCAGATAGGGGCCAGGTGTACTTGACGTCGAAGCCGAAGAACTTCCCGGTATTGGTCACTTTGGCGATCTGAAGGCCCAGCGGCCAGCCCCACTCGCTGCCCTTGGCGTTCTCACAGTTGCAATCGACCTTGAAGCCGAAGCTGACCCCGGAGTAGACCCGCGCCCGGTAGGTTTTCCCTTCCGGCGCCAAGATGGCGCCTATGGTGAGGGGAAACTCGATATAGCTCAGCTTGGTGTCGCCGCCGCCCTTCTGGATCCAGTTGGCCTCCAGGGTCACGGCGGTCGGCCCCGCGTTGACTCCGCCAAAGATGCCGGCGGTCCCGCCCCAGCGGTCGTCCCCGACTCCAGGCAGGTTGGAGATGTCACTCAGGGTTGCTCCGCCGATGAGACCCGCGAACTTGGTGCCCGGACCCTGGGCCGAGATTCGCGTGGTGAGGAGCAGAGTGAGAAGGAGAGCGCTGGCGAAGCGGAGCATGGTATCCTCGGAGATGGTCGATGCTCCAAGATGCCATGGGGCCTCGTGATCCACTAGTCGACCAATTTTATAGGGGGAACGGGATCCTACCGGGTGGCAGCGGTCAACCGGTAACCGTCTTTCGCGAGGGAGTCCGTGCTACCTCCGTGCCTTCCGTGCTTCCGTGGTGAGTGTCCTAGAACGCAGGACGCACTCGCTTCCACCGCTCGCGGGGCCAGAGCGCACCGGTCAGGCCTCCCAGCCCCAGACCGATGGCGCCTCCAATGAGAGCGGCGTCTCCGGAGTCGTCCTGCCCGTCGGAGTCAAGCTTTGTCACGACATAGAAGGTCGCCGCTCCCAGCACTGCACCCATCAAGCCTCGCTGCAGGGCGCTGATGCCGCGGGAGGGAACGCCCCGGCTGATCTCGAGCTTCTGGATGAAGGTGCGAGGAATGGCGAGGGGACCCAGGCTGTCGGTCACGGCGAGGTAAAGCGTGTCCCCCGCAAGGTGGGTGACGCGACCGCGAATGAACTGTCCCTTCGGGCCGGCCTGATACTGCGCCTCCGGCAACCGCAACTGCACCCGAGTCCCGGGCGAGACCTGAGCCTGCCATTGCGCAGCGACCGGAAAGGCGAAACCGCTACCGAAAGCGAAGACGATTGCGAGGTAGCACTTCATTCGCCTAGGGAAATATCCCGAGCTGCTCGTAACTCATCGCCACCTTGTCGATCGCCACGATCATCGCCGCGATCCGGAGGTTTTCTTTCGGGTTCCTGCTTCCACACCTCGCGGATCGGGTGATAGGCGCCGATCATCGTTTCTTCCAGCCCCGAATTGACCAGATCCTCCTCGCTCGCCCCGTGGGTCACCAGCGCTACCTGCTCCGGGGTGAAGTGCTTGCCGGTCAGCTGCTCCGTTGCCTGCAGCAGCCGGCCGTAGGAGGCCTGCTCGTAGCGCTTCTGCATCCGGCCGAAGCGGACATGGCCCAGGTTCTTCACCCACTCGAAGTAGGAGACGGTGACCCCGCCGGAGTTGATGTAGGCATCGGGGATGACCATGACGTTCCGCTGATCCAGAATTTTGTCCGCTTCTGGAGTGGTGGGACCGTTGGCCGCTTCGACCACAATCTTCGCCTTGACCCGGCCGGCGTTCTCCGCCGTGATCTGCCGCTCGAGGGCTGCGGGAATAAGGATGTCACAGTCCAGCTCCAGCGCATCCTCTCTCCGGGCGAGGTTGGTGGCGCCGGGAAAATCGGTGAGCTTTTTCCGCTCCAGGCGGTGGGCCATCACCTTCTCCAAATCGAGTCCCTTGGGGTTGGCGATCGCGCCTTCCGACTCGGCCAGTCCCACCAGGACTGCTCCTGCCTGCTGGAAGAACTTGGCGGCGAAGTAGCCGACGTTGCCCAGTCCCTGCACCACCACCCGCTTGCCCTCGATGCCGGGGCTGAGCCCCAGCGCCTTCATGTCTTCGGCGACGCTCACCAACTCGCGGGTGCCAAAGAAGACCCCGCGGCCGGTGGCCTCGGTGCGGCCCCGGATCCCGCCGGCGCTCACCGGCTTGGCGGTGACGCAGCCCATCGCGTCCAGCTCGCCGGGGCGGAGCTGGGTGTAGGTGTCGGCGATCCAGGCCATTTCCCGGGAGCTGGTGCCCACATCCGGGGCGGGGACATCGAGCCCCGGGCCCATGAAGTTCTTCCGCACCAGCTCGAAGACGTAGCGTCGGGTGATCCGCTCCAGCTCGTCCACCGAGTACTTCTTGGGGTTGAGCCGGATCCCGCCCTTGGCCCCGCCGAAGGGCACGTCCACCAGAGCGCACTTGTAGGTCATCAGCGCGGCGAGCGCCTGCACCTCGTCGGCATCGACGTTGTCGGCGTAACGGATCCCACCCTTGGTCGGGAGCTTGTGGTGGCTGTGCTCCGCCCGCCAGGCGTGCATCACCTCGATCCGGCCGTCGTCGCGCTTGATGGGAAAGCTGGTGTAGAAGAGGTTCTTGCACTCGCGGATGTTGGCGAGCAGGGTGGGGTCGTGGTGGGTGAACGTGGCCGCGTGATTGAAGGCCTGGTTCACCTGCTCCAGGAAGCTGGTGCCGAGAGAGGTCACGGGGCTCCTGCCAGGTCCTGTCGCTGGACCATGAGGTGTCGGAGATCGTGCTGCTCGGTGCGGGCCACCTGGCCTTCAAGGCCGGGATAATCGCCTAGGCCTTCCGCAGAGGATGGCTTCATCAACTTGGAACCCTCGAACCAGATCGGCTAGTCCGGACAGCGCTACGGCCCGACCGAGCGATCAGCGCAATCGGCACCCCGATCAGGAACATATGGACCAGGACGAGAGCCCGATCCAGAGCGGATCCCGGGGCCCGGGCGAGGCTCGGGAGAGCGGGACCACCACGTAGTTCATCACCGCGTAGAGCAGAAGACCGTAGATCGCGCCGCACAGAAAAGCCCGGCGCACGAGCACCGGGAAGCGCCCGGCGGCGATGTAGTACACCAGCGACATCGTGGTTGCGATGAAGAAGTGGAGCACCAGCCCCAGCGCGGCGGTCGCCGCTCCGCCTTCGAAACTGGCTGGCCCCAACAGTCCGGCAGCGACCGACTGAAAGATGCGCCGCGGGGGAACGCCGGCCTTGAGCGCCCAGAAGACGCAGGCGTAGGTGATGTCGAGCGTCCCGGCGACCACGCCCCCGGTTAGAATGTCGGCAGCCTGGCTCCTACGAAACATCCCGGTCCTCCGACTGCCCACCAGCTCCTTGGTGTTCCTCGATAGGATTGGGCACGGGCTTAAGGTAAACAAAGTTGTTCACCACGGAAGCACACTAACAAAGCTCACCACGGAGACACGGAAGACACGGAAGGAGCACGGATTGCTGGTTCAGCTAAGAGTCGTTTCATTTCCAAAGCAGGAAGATCTGCGAGCATCGAAATCCAACAACTCCAAAGACATTCGGGCAGGCGCATGTAGTGTCACCGGCATCTGGGGCCGGGCCTTCTGGAATCGAGCTATGAGACGTGTCTTTGCCGAGAGATGGACCTAAGGGGAATCTCGACGAGAGCCAGGTGATGCAACCCATAGAATACAAGGGTGTCCACCCTGCCGAAGGGCTATATCATCGATATGCTGGTGGAGAACGCCGTAATCGTCGAAATCAAATCGGTCGAGAAACCTCCTGCCTATCCATTCGTCCCAGCTGATGACCGACATGCGCCTGCGGGACAGTGTCCTCGGGACTGTTGTTTGATATTTCAATGTCGAGATCTTGCCCTTTGGGATCAAACGACTCCTACGCTGAACCAGGAGTCCGTGCTACCTCCGTGCATTCCGTGCCTCCGTGGTGAGCAGTTGTCGGACCCGTCGCTGGACCGGGACAAGGGCGTGTATTTTACGCCGAACGGCCCGCTGCACGAGGAGGCGCCATGGAGCCACAAGTCAGGCCACTCGCCGCACTATATGATCTCAACACGGATCTGCTGCTGAACTGCCTCGAAGGACTCTCCGACAGCGAAGCGCAACGGAGACTCGAAGCCGGAGGAAACAGCATCACCTTTCTGGCTGAGCACCTCACGGACTCGAGGCATTTCCTGGTCGCACGTCTGGGACACACCCTGGTCAATCCCATTGCCCACTACCTCGCCGATGTGCGGAGCATGGACGACATCACCGAATGGCCCAGCCTGGAGGAGATCCGCTGGGCGTGGGCGGGAGTGAGCGCTCATCTGCAATCGGTACTCGACCGGTTGACTACTACCGAGCTGGCGGAGCCAACGGCGCAACGGTTTCTGGCGGAAGACACCACCCGGCTGGGCATGGTAGCGTTCCTGGTCCAGCATGACTCCTATCATCTGGGCCAGATTGGGTTCATCCGCCGGCAGCTGGGCAAGTCTCCCATGTCATACGCGCGCCGGTCTCGGACCGCCGCCGCAGGAGTGGCCTGAGCCGTTGACTCGACCATTCGTCGTTGCCCTGTTGCTGGTGCCATGGGGCTCCGTCGCGGGACAGCAATCTGCTCTCAGCGCTGTCGATCGGTACGTCACGACCGAGATGAGCCGGCAGCACATCCCCGGCGTCTCCATCGCCGTCGTGCGGAACGACAGTGTTCTGCTCCGGCGCGGGTACGGCCTGGCAAATGTGGAGCTTCAGGTAGCGGCCAGCGAGAGCACACTGTACCAGTCAGGCTCTCTGGGTAAGCAGTTTACGGCTGCCGCGGTCGTGATGCTGGCAGAGCAGGGGCGCCTGAGCCTGGACGACAAGATCAGCAAATGGCTTTCGGAGGGAGGCGCCGCATGGAAGGACATCACCGTGCGGCATCTGTTGACCCACACCTCGGGCATGGCCGAGTACACCGATTCCACGTTCGACTACCGAAAGGATTACACCGAAGACCAGCTGGTGAAGTTCGCGGCTTCGAAGCCCCTGGATTTCCCGCCGGGTGATCGCTGGTCCTACAGCAACACGGGATATCTCCTCCTGGGGGTCCTGATTCATCGGGTGACCGGCCGGTTTTACGGCGACGTTCTGCAGCAACTGATCTTCGGTCCCCTCGAGATGCGCACCACCCGGATCATCTCCGAGGCGGACATCGTGCCCAACCGCAGCGCCGGATACCAGCTGGTCAAGGGCGAGCTCAAGAACCAGGACTGGGTGGCGCCCTCCCTCAACACGACGGCCGACGGCTCGCTTGTACCTGAGCATCAACGACCTGGTGGAATGGGCGCACTCGCTGGATCACCTTCGGGTCCCGGACTCGACGGCGCTGCAGCTCGCCTGGTCTCGGGTTCGACTGAACAGCGGCGGCCGGTATCCCTACGGATTCGGCTGGGACCTCACGCCGCAGCGGGGGCATCCGCGGATTGGTCACACCGGTTCCTGGCAGGGTTTCAAGACCGCGATCTATCGGTACCCGGAGTACGGCCTGACCGTGATTGCGCTGGCCAATCTGGCGCAGGCACAGCCGAGCGCTCTCGCGGAAGGAATCGCTGGGCTCTTCGAGCCGGCACTCACTCCGCCTCACCGGCTGAGCGCGCCGCTACCGGATCCGAGACCTCCCATTCGAGACGAGCAGGTGCTGGCCCGGGTGGCCAAGGCGGCCGACACAGCTGTGACTACACCCGGACTGCAGCAATTTCTGTCTCCGTCGTCCCGGCGCGAGCTCAGCGAGGAGCTGGGACCGATAGAGGGCTGGCAATCGCTGGGCTGCGACAATGTCAGTGGCCGAAATATCAGCTGGCTTTCCTCGCCGGTTGCGCGCGCCTGTTATGCGATAGGGAAGGGACCCGAAACGAGGGTGATAGCGAGTCTCTATTACTCTCCCGACTGGCGGCTGGTCTTCTTCGATGTCAGCCGGTTCTAGCCGTATTCAACCATGGGCATTCGCATCGTCCAGCTCGGATCCCCGCGTGCCCCGGAGGAAGGCATCAGGCTGGGTACGGTGCGGCGTCCTCCCCGCGGCGTAGCCAAGGCCGATTATTCCCGGTTGAACTACTACGACGTGTGGCTGCCGGAGCTGGCACCCAGTGCTGCACTGCTCAAGTGGGCGCGCTCCCAGCCGCTGACCGGCCGCCGGTGGGAAACCTTTGCCCGGCGATATCGGTCTGAAATGTCGCAGGCGCCCGCATCGCGTATACTCGAGCTTCTGGCCGCTCTCAGCGCCGACGTCAATCTTTCGATGGGCTGCTTCTGTGAGGACGAGCGGAGCTGCCACCGGTCGGTGTTGCGGGAGTTGTTAGCCCAGGCCGGCGCCACCCTGGTGTGAGCCGGCCTATCCCGCCGCACGATGAGGCCTCGGCCCCGGTGTTCCACTGGCGGCTGGGTTTGACGCTGGTCCTTGCGGTGTACGGCTGGATCTGCCTCCGGTCTCCGGAGGCGTTTCGCTGGCTGGATAGTCTCGACCTGGCTATTCACGAGACCGGACATCTGGTCTTCGCAGCCGGCGGCGAGACCCTGGGTGTGATGGGTGGGACACTGATGCAGCTCATCGTGCCGTCGGTGTTCGCCGGGGCGCTCTGGCGGCAGGGTGACGTGCACGGGGCCACGGTTCCGCTCTGGTGGCTGGGCCAGAATTGCTGGAATATTTCGGTGTATATCCGAGACGCTCGCCTGCAGGCATTACCGCTGGTGGGCGGTGGGGAGCACGACTGGGCCTGGTTGCTGGGCAACTGGGGACTGCTGAAGCAGGACCAGCTGATCGGAGGCGTTGTTTATCTGGCCGGCGTGCTGCTCTACCTGATTGCTATCGGGGCAGGCTGGATGCTGGCGAAAGATGCCGCTGAGTTCGTGAGGGCCCAGGCGCCGAGTCGGTCATGCGGCGTGGCTTGTAGGAGATCTGTTTGCTAGGTTGGGCAAGGAACCCCGAGGGCGGCTCTCCGGTACAGGTCAACCGAAGCAATGAGGAGTCACATGCTCGTCGTCACCACGCCCAGCCTCGAGGGCCGGGCCATCTCTCAATATCTCGGCCTCGTCAGTGGCGAAGCCATCCTGGGGGCCAACATCTTCCGTGACCTGTTCGCCGGCATCCGAGACATCGTAGGCGGGCGTTCGGCCGCGTACGAAGAGGAGCTGCGCAAGGCCAAGACCATTGCCCTGGACGAGATGCAGGAAGAGGCAGCCCGGCTGGGAGGAAACGCGGTGGTCGGGGTGGATCTGGATTATGAGACCATCACGATGGGCTCCGGCGGCGGGATGCTCATGGTGAGCGCCAGCGGAACCGCCGTGGTAATCAAGTGAGGGCGTGAGGCATGGGACAGCCTGTGGTCCACTGGGAGTTCTGGTCGGAGGATCCCGCCGGAACCGCGGAGTTCTACCGTGCGGTATTCGGCTGGAACATCCGCCCGATCCCTGCGCTCGACTACCAGCTGGTGGAGCCCGGTGGTCCCGGCGGGATCGGCGGAGGCATCATGAAGCCGAAATCCGGCCCCTGGCCCGCCAAGCTTGCGCTCTACATCGACGTGGATGACCTGGATCGTTTCGGCGACAAGATCCGGCGGGCAGGGGGAAAGATCCTGGTGGATAAGGTGGACGTGCCCGGGGTGGGCCAGCTCTCCTTGTTCGAGGACCCGGACGGACGGGTTCTGGGAATGTGGAAGCAGCTGAAGGAGGCAGCAGGATGATTCGAAAGCTGTCCAGTGGGGAGTACCGGCTGTACTCCAGGAAAAAGGATCCCCGGACGGGAAAGCGGCGAAATCTGGGCACGTTCAAGACTCGCGCCGCAGCCGAGAAGCACGAGCGGGCCGTGCAGTTCTTCAAACGGCGCGGTTGAACCTCTTCTGACGGGAGCCCATGCGGGCACTCTTCCTTCTGCTGGTCATTGCCGCCGCTCTGCTGGGTGCCTCCTTTGCCGGCGCGCGTTTTACCGCCGGCAAAGTGATGGGTCCCAATCCCCAGGGCCTCGGCCCGCCGGCCAGCCGCTTTGCGTACAAGGGCATCTCGGTGCTGCGAGGGCAGCCGCGGGGCTGGATCATCTCCTATCCTCAAGCGCGCGAGTTCGGGCCGAATGGGGCCGCAATTTACGTCAGCCCCACCGGCGCCCTGCTGGGCACCAGGCCATCAAATCTGGCCCAGCTGATGGAGGCCCGCCGAAACAACGAGCCCTGAGCGATTGCCCCGCTGGAATTTCCGGAGCCGACGGGCCACTCTTCGGGGTGGCCGTATCGTGCGGCTCGGACCAGGAGGGTTCAATGGCTCGATGTGAGGTGTGCGGCAACGATTACCATATGTCGTTCCAGGTGGTCACGGCCGGCCAGACCCATACGTTCGACAGCTTTGAGTGCGCCATCCACAAACTGGCGCCCGTCTGCGAGCACTGTGGATGCAAGATCGTGGGACACGGGATCGAAGCGGAGGGGACGTTCTTCTGTTGTGCTCACTGCGCGCGGGAGAGTGGAGTCCCGGCTGCGGTCGACCACGTCTGAATCTTCGCCCGAAACCGAGAGGCCGGCCCGAGTGGACCGGCCTCTCGCTGGCTGGAGACATCAGCCTACTGCTGGCACGAGGTCTTGGGGTGGGCCTTGGCCATGGCGGATAACGCGGACATCGAAGCCTTGATATCCGAGCGGCCGTAGTAGGCCGAGTTGAACTGCCACATGAAGAAGGCGCAGGCATAGCTCTGGTTGAGGAGGGCGGTCCCCCAGCTCTTGAGCTGGGTAGCGTTCATCGCATAGTAACCAGGGTAGTAGCCCCTCAACCCGCCGCTCGCGGTGCTGCCGGCAATCACATTCAACCCGAGCAACAGCCCGAGGCCCTTGCTCTTGGCGCGGGTGATCTCACCCGCCGCCCAGTTATTGATATCTCCCTTACCAGCCATGTACTGTGCCCAGCCGGCATCCAGATACCGGTAGGTCACCGGTGTGCCGGCGAGCCAGTCCATCTGGGTATGGACGAAGGTGGTCATGGTGGGCCAGAGCTGCTTGCTGTACTGGGCCATGGCCTCGACCGTGGCCTGAGGAATGATCTTGCCACCCCACTTGGCGGTGCGGTGGGGCTCGTCGATCAGGAAGTGCCCGACGATGGTCCCGTCATTGATATAAGGCGTGAGATTCACGCTTCTGAACCGGCCGACCAGCTCCTTCCACTTGGTGAGGCTGAAGGTCCCATCCGGGTTCTTGACGTAGCTGTCACGACCCATACAGAGCTTGACAACGATGCGGCCACCGCGGGCCCGGGCCTCGTTCAGCAGCTGGATAATATTTTGCGGAGTGAGACCGCCGCCTCGCTTCGAGCCGGTGTGGACGGTATTCAGGTATTGGTTGTCCATCTCGCCGGAGGCAAAGACGATTCCCGGGAGACTGGAACGGTTATCGATTGCCCCAACGGCTCCGCTGAAACCGGTTGTGTCGGGAGGCGTGAGCGAATCGGTTGGAGCGGTGGTGCTGCTGTCGACCGGCGTAGAGGCGCTGTCGACGGGAGGGGGAGTGGTAGACGGAGCCTCCACCGTAGGACTGAGACCTTCGTTGCCGCTACAGGCAACCACGAAGGCGAGGAATGCTCCAGACATCACGGTCCGGAGCATGGGCCATCTGCCCCAATGTACCTGGTGAGAGTTCATGCCCATGCGCACACTTTCTCTCCCGGAGGGAGGGTCGTGACACCCCACACGCACTGGAAGCGCGCTGCGGTCATTTGGCGGCAGGGCCGTGACAGCAGCAGGCTGACCACGATGGTCGGCGGCAGGGAATTTCCGGCCTGACAACCAGCCGGACGGTCAAGGTTTTAAGTTGTGTTCGCCGAGCCAGTTACGGCACGGTTCGCGATGGAATGGACGCCCGGGTAGCGCCATCTCTCTTCCCCAGGGGATGGGCTCGCGACGGGGAGAAGATACCCCCATGGGGTAGCCTTGTCAAGATTCAAGGCCCTCGGAGGAAGAGGTGAAGGCGCTACGTTATGGCTTGGTCTTGATCGGCGGGATACTGGCCGGAAACAGCATCGTGGGAGCGGTTCGCGCCTGGCAGGAATGGCACAGCTGGGTGGGCCGCGATGCTTCCGGCGCTGACGCCTATCGGACGTTTTTCCTGGTCAACACGACCGCGGCGTTGCTCAGTATTGGGTTGGCGGCGCTGCTCTGGCATCTGCTACGGCCGAGACGGCCGTAGGCTCACATCTCACTCGATGATCGGGGACCGAGGCATGTCCGCCGGAATGAGCTAGTGCCGCCCCGCCGGCCGGTGATCGGCGTTATGGGTGCCGGTGAGGCGAGCATCCAGAACCTCGCCTTCGCGCGCGAGCTGGGCACACTCCTGGCTCAGCGCGGTTGGATTGTGCTCACCGGAGGACGGCCGGAAGGCGTCATGGCCGCCGCGTCTGCCGGGGCGAAGGAGGTGGCGGGCAGTTTGACGCTCGGTATCCTCCCGAGCGCCGGCGGAGTGAACCGGTCCCGATGTAGACATTGCCGTCTTCACGGGGATGGGTGAGGCCCGGAACATGATCAACGTGTTGACCAGCGACGTCGTCATCGCGTGTGGAGTCGAGGGGCCGGGCACGGCTTCCGAGGTGGCGCTGGCGCTGAAGGCGGAGAAGCCGGTGATTCTGCTGGGGGCCGATTCTGCTGCCCGAGAGCTTTTCGGCGGAATGCGCGGCGGCCGGTTGCTCAATGCTGCCACACCGGACGAAGCGGTGCAGCTCATCGAACGGCAGCTGAGAGTTGCTCCCGTGGACCTAGTCGGTCGAAACCTTCCTTAGTCGGAGCAGATCAATGTTCGTGTGTCAGTGGCATCTCGACATTCTCTACGGCAAGCAGGCGGATGCGGTTCGAGTGATGCGGGCGTGGGGTAAGGAGAAGTTCGCCAGCTCGGAGTTCAAGCGGGCAAAAGGCACCCGGCTCCTGGCTGGAATGATTGGTCCGTCCGCATCGCACGTAGTCGACGAGTACTGGTTCGAGTCACTGGCCGATTTCGAGCTCGCCCTGGCGGGTATGGCGGCACCCCAGTTCCGAAGTCACTCGGATGCGCTGGCGCCGTTCGTGGTTCCGGGGTCTCAACACTGGGTGGTCTACCGTGTGCTCGACACTGCCTGACGCCGAGCTGGGTCACAACCCAATGCCCAGTCCGAAGAGCAGGGCCAGCGTGTGCGCCCGCTGGCCTTCAACTCCATATGCCGCGGCGTCATCCACACTCCGGAATGATGCGTAGTAGTCCTTCACCAGGCCTTGGAGGGTGAATCGCTCGCCCAGGTTGGCGATCAGGCCCACTCCCCCCGAAAAGGTGACGTTGAAGGCACTGCCGGAGAACAGCGGATTGTCTACCGAATAGTGGATGGCACCGGCGCCCAGCTGAGCAAAGGCGGAGAGCGGACTCGAGCTGGCCAGCCGGGCCTGGCCCCTCACTCCGAGGTCATAGAACCAGAGGCTTGCTCCCTCGACGGTTACCCTTCCCAGCAGGGGAATGTCGTCGAAGCTCCAGTTCGAGCTCGCGTGCAGCACGGAGCCGAGCACGCTCACGCCTTTCCAGACCCGAACCGAAAGCTCTCCGCCGTATCCTGGGGCACCCTGATTGGAAAAGGTCACTCCGACCGGTCCGGTGAAATAGTCGCCGAAGTCGAAGGGGCCGGCGGTGGGGGTGATGGTTACGACTGGTCGGGCTGAGGTGGACTGGGAGGCAACCCCGCTCAGCGGAGTTGAGAGGAGCAGCAGGAGCAGCAGCGATGGAACGTGACGCGACACCTAACCCTCGATGATTTGACCTGATTTACCCTAGTCATTGGCAGCAACGCTCGAGGTGAGGTCGGTCACGGGGCGACTACATAGGCCTCCATGGCGAAATATTCGGCCAGAGCCCAGCCGGTCGAGCTCCGCGGCAGTGTTCTTATTGCGGGCTTCGACCCGTCTGCCAGAACTCCCGCTCATCCGGTCCGGGAAACGGGGCAGTGTCCTTCTGTGATTGATGCTTGAAGATTGCCTGGATCTTGAGCCGCAGCTCTTCCTGAGACAGCGGGACCAGCCAGGTTGCTTCGGTGACCGACCACTCCTGCCAGGCTCCCCGATAGAGCCACACATCGGGCCGTTTGCCGCCGCCCTGGACATAGAGCTCCAGCGCGCGCTCGACCGCCTCTTTGCAGAGCCGGTGGGTTCCGTGAGGATCGGAGAGATCTCCCGCCACGAAGACCAGCTCGGGCCGAATCTCCTCCAGGAGGTTCCGCACGATGGTGATGTCCTCCGGTCCGATCGGATCCTTCTTCACCTTGCCGGTCTGATAGAAGGGCAGATCCAGGAATCGGGCTGCATGATCCTCCAGCCCAAGCGTGCGGATGCCGGCCACGGCCTCGGACTCTCGAATCAGGCGCTTGGCGTCCTGCACCTCGGGAATGTCCACATCGCCCGGCCGCTTGCGGGCCAGAAACTCGGTGATCCGGCGCTCCAGCTCCAGCGCGGCGGCGTCGGGCAGGTGGCGCTCACCGGCCAGCCGCCGGATGAAGTCCAGATGGCGCCGAACGTCGTGGTCGAACACCGCCAGATTGCCACTGGTCATGTAGGCCACTGTCAGCTGGTTCCCGTTGACGGCGAGCTTGTGGAGAATGCCTCCCATGGAGATCACGTCGTCGTCGGGATGGGGGGAGAAACAGATGATGCGGCTGTGGCGGGGCAGCTTGGAGCGTCCCCGGATCTTGGCCCCGAGGGCGTTGAATACCTCACCATTCAAAGAGCCGGGCGTGCCGTAGCGAGCCACCAGGGAAGACAGATGGTGCTCGGCGTAATCCCGCTGCGTCAGCTTCAGGATGGCCTTTCCGGTCTGATGCGAAAGCCAGACGACGGCCCGGACCACCCCCGCCGGCGTCCACTCAACCGGCCCCAGTAGCCAGGGTGTCGCCACCCGGGTGAGCTCCGCCGCCGCCGCGCGATCGAGGTAGCAGGTGGTATTGCCGTGGTTCTGGAGGAAAGTCGCGGCCACCTCGTGGTCCACTTCTCCCTCGACCGCCCGGCGCACGATGGCGGACTTGTGCTCACCAGTGGCGAGAATCAGGATCTCTCGTGCCTCGAAGATGGTCTCCACTCCCATGGTCAGGGCTTCTCGAGGTACGTTCTCCTCTCCGAAGAAATCGGCTGCCGTGTCTTTCCGGGTTATCAGGTCCAGGGTCACCAGCCGAGTGCGGCTCTCCGCGCCGGAGCCGGGCTCATTGAAGCCGATGTGACCGGTCCGCCCAATTCCCAGAATCTGCAGATCGATTCCGCCGGCCGCCCGGATCTTCTCTTCGTAGCAACGGCACTCATCTTCCACCGCATCCCGCGGGACGTCCCCCCGGGGCAGGTGAACGTTGTGGGGCAGAATATCCAGGTGAGCGAAAAGATTTTCCCACATGAACCGGTGATAGGAATGGATGCTGCCCGGGTCCATGGGGTAGTACTCGTCCAGATTGAAGGTGACCACGTCCGCAAAGCTCAAGCCTTCCTGCTGGTGCATCCGAATGAGCTCGCGGTAGACTCCTACAGGGGTAGATCCGGTGGCCAGACCGAGCACCGCGCGGGCTCCCGCCCGGTGCCGGGCCTGAATAAGATCGGCGATGCGCCGGGCGACCAGCAGCCCAACCTGATCGTGATCGTCCACGATCACGGTGCGGATCCGTTCGCGGGCTGTTCCGGGCTCAGGACGGGGTGAGGTCATCGGTTAAAGTATCGCCAGACGATCGGTCCAGCCTTAGCCGCCCGTTCCCCTGGTGACTCTTGAAGCGTAAAATGAACCTGCCATGACCAGCGAGGCATAGTGGATCAGGAGCCGAATCTGCATACCGCGGAAGACGCGTCACCCCGAGAGCTATGGCGGGCCAGCTGGAGGCTGCTCCTGATGCTGGTGGCACTCGCTCTCCTGGTGGTACCTCTGCTGCGTGAGCTTCCGCTGGGGCATGGAACTCGAACCGGATTGCTGGCCTGGATGCTGGTGGCCCTGGCCCTCTATTGGCTCTACGCGGGCATGGGGTACCGCCCGCTGCTTCTGCTGCAACTCCTCCTGTTCTCCGGAGCGGCCGCGTTTCTCACCGCCAGAGTCCTCCTCGGCGTGATGGATGTCCGCGAGCTGGGCCTGCTTCGAGCCGTGGCCCGAGGAATGATCCTGATCGGCGCCGGCCTTGCCGGGGCCAACCTGCTGGCCATGCTGCTCCTGCTCTGGCGCCGCTGGCGGGGCGCCGCTCCGGTATCGGATCACCGGGCCTGAGGTAGCCATCGGAGCCGGTTCCCCCATGCTGGCTGACGCCCCCGTGGAATACCGGCGCGACGGGCTGGTCATCACCACTGACCGTCGGCGCATCGATCCCGATTCCGCCCTGGAACTGCTCAGAACGACCTTCTGGGCCCGCGAGATGAAGCGTGAGGTCCTGGCGCGGGCCATCCAGAACTCCGTCTGCTTTGCCCTTCTGGATGGGCCGATCCTGGCGGGCTTCGGACGAGCCGTTTCGGACCTGGCTACCTACGCCTACTGGACCGACGTGGTAATCTTGGCCAGTTACCGCGGACGCGGCCTGGGCCGGTGGCTGTCGGAGTGCATGCTGGCCCACCCGGATCTTCGGGGTCTGCGCCGGGTGGCGTTGCTGACCCGGGATGCCGCCGAGCTCTACACCAGGATCGGGTTCACCGAAGGCCCGGGTTCGCTCACCTATATGGAGCGTCTGTCCGTGATGCTGCGCTGGGTGCTGGCCTCACTTCACCTGCTGGCGCTGGGCATTGGGCTGGGGGCGGTGTGGGCTCGGGGGCGAGGGTTGCGTCGCGAGCTCGACGCCGGAGGCCTGAGGAGCGTCTTCTTGGCCGATGCGTGGTGGGGCGGGGCAGCGGCCCTCTGGATCAGCACCGGGGTATGGCGGCTCCTTGGGGGATTGGAAAAGAGCACCAGCTACTATCTCCAGAACCACGTCTTTCTCACCAAGATGGGACTGCTGCTCCTGATCCTCGCCCTTGAGCTCCGGCCCATGATGGCCCTGATGCGGTGGCGCCGGGCAGCGGCAGCCGGCCGGCCGGTGGATACTGCTGGCGCGGGCACTCTGGCCACCATCAGCAACGTTCAGGTCGCTCTTGTGGTCCTCATGGTATTCGCAGCAACGGCCATGGCGCGCGGCATCGGTGCTCCCCGGCCCTGACCCCGCTTCCCCGAATTACCGAGGCTTCGATGCCGGCATATGTGGTGGTAGACATCACGGTGCGAGACAAAGCCGCGTACGAGCCCGACGTGGTCGCCGAGCTGCCGAGCGAATCCTGGATCTGCCCGTACGCGTAGACGCCGGCGACGCCGGCGAGCACGACGAGGAGCAATGCGAGCAGCCACGGCCAGATGGGTCGCCGGCGGGCCGGAGGGTCGGCGTAGCGATACGAGGGGCGCGCTGCCGCTGGCGGGCGGCGCGGGGGCACGACCGCAGTCGGGGCGTTCGAAAGCGCCGTGCCCGAGAGGACCGCAGTGGCCGCATCCGCCGTCTCGGCCGTCACGCCGACGCCCTGAGCGACCCGGTCGAGCTCTGCGTCCATCTCCTCGGCGGTCTGGAAGCGGTCGTCGGGGTTCTTCGCCAGCGCGCGGAGTACGACCATGTCGAGGTCGGGCGGGATCTCGGGGCGCTGGAGCGATGGCGGCCGCGGCGTGTCGGACAGGTGCTTCATCGCGATCTCGACCGGCGAGTCGCCCGTGAAGGGCACGGTCCCGGTCAGCATCTCGTAGAGCAGGATCCCGACGGAGTACAGGTCCGAGCGCTGATCGACCGCGGCGCCCCGGGCCTGCTCGGGCGAGAGGTACTGCGCCGTCCCGATGATCGAGCCCGCCTCGGTCATCTGGCTCACGCCCGCCCGCGCGATGCCGAAGTCGGTCACCTTCAGGCGCCCGTCCGCGTCGGCCATGACGTTGTGCGGCTTGATGTCGCGGTGGACGACGCCCTTGCGATGGGCGAAGCGAAGTGCGCCGAGCACCTGGCGGGTGAACTGGATCGCATCGCCGGTCGGCAGCGGCCCCCGGGCGACGACGAGCTCCTTCAGGCTCCGCCCGTCGAGGTACTCCATCGCGATGTAGTACGTGCCCTCGGCCTCGCCGCGGTCGTAGATCGACACGATGTTCGGGTGCGAGAGGCCCGCGGCGTTCTTGGCCTCCCTGCGGAAGCGCTCGACGAACGACTCGTCGTTCGCATGCCGGTCGTTCAGGATCTTGACCGCGACCCGGCGCCCGAGCTCCTCGTCCTCGGCCAGGTAGACGTCCGCCATCCCGCCCGAGCCGAGCTTCCGGACGATCCGGTAGCGCCCGTCGAAGAGCGTGTTGATCAGGGTGTCGACGTAGGCCATGTCCTAATCAGGGTACGTTCGCGCTCACCGGATCAGCGCCTCCATGATCGCCTTGGCGATCGGGGCCGCTGTCGTCCCGCCGGTGCCGCTCTGGCGCTCGAGGAAGACCGCGACGGCCACTCTCGGGTTGTCGGCCGGCGCGAAGGCGACGAACGAGGTCGTGTTGCGGCCGGCGACACCGCCCTCGGCCGTTCCGGTCTTGCCTGCGACCGAGATGCCCGGAATCTGCGCCGCGGTGCCGGTTCCGCCGCTGACGACCGATTCCATCATCGCGGTGACCTCGGCCGCAGTCTTGGCGCTCACGGCTCGACCGAGGATGTCGGGCTTCGTCTTCGTGACCTCCGTCCCGTCCGGAGCGGTGATCCTCTCGACGACGTATGGCCGCATGACTAGGCCGCCGTTCGCGATCGCAGCCGCGACCATCGCCATCTGCAGCGGCGTTGTTTGCGGCTCGCCCGTTTCGGGGCCCTGGCCGAACGCGAGCCGCCCGGGATCGATCTGGCTCTCTTCCTTCGGGTCGACGAGCTTTCTCTTGCTGTTGTAGAGACCGCTGACCGACCGCTCGTTGACCGGGGTCTCGAGCGGCGGTACCGAGTAGAAGCCGAAGTCCTTCATCTGCTTGACGATGCGCAGCCCGCCGAGTGCCTGGCCGATGTTGCAAAAGACCGAGTTGATCGAGTTCTGCATCGCCGTTGCGAGCGTGACGTTGCCGAACGGGGACGAGGTGTCGTAGTTGTTCACGTGCGCTCCGTACTCGATGCAGTAGCCGGGGTCGTTGAACGTCGAGCTCGGCGTGAACTCGCCGGAGTCGAGCGCCGCGGCGGCAGTGACAGTCTTGAACGTCGAGCCAGGCGTGTAGAGGCCTGCGGTCGCGCGGTTCTGGAGGGGTGGGCAGCCGAACTTCGATCTCGAGGCGAGGTCGTACTTGCCTTCGATCAGGTTCGGGTCGTAAGTCGGGCTCGACACGCTCACGAGCACGCGGCCGGTTCGCGGCTCGATTGCGACCGCGGCGCCGCACTTGCCGCCGAGCGCGTTCAGAGCGACTCGCTGTGCCTCCGGCCGCAGCGTGAGGTGGAGGTCGTTCCCCTTGATCGTTGCGCCTTTGAGCTTGTCGAAAGTCGTGTCGAGCACGGTGTTCAGGTTCGTGTTCGAGCCCGTCAGGAAGTCGTTCTGCGAGGCTTCGAGGCCCGCCCGGGAGCGAACCTGCGTCGAGTAGCCGACGATGTGCGCCGCGAGCCCGCGCTGCGGGTACTTCCTGAAGAAAAGCGTCTGCCCGGCGACCTTGCGCCTCACGTTGTCCGCGAGCACGGTCCGCCCGTCGGCGGCGAAGATCTTTCCGCGCTTCACCGAGAACTCGGCGACGAGCTGGATCGAGTTGTCCTGCCGGTCGGCGAGCCCGCTCGCGGCCCAGGCCTGCCAGTAGGTCGTGCCGACGACGAGCGCCGCGAGCAGGATGAGGCCGACTACGGCCATCCGCGTGATCTGCCGGTTCACGGCCGGCCCTCCATCGAGATCTGGCTCAACGAGTTCGCTCGATGGGAGATGAGGAGGAGGCCTGCGAGCAGGATGAAGTTCGCGACGACGCTCGACCCGCCGTAGCTCACAAAGGGAAGCGTGATCCCGGTCAGCGGGATCAGGCGGAGCACGCCGCCGACGATGATGAACGTCTGGAGCGCGAAACCGAACGTCAGTCCGACGGCGAGCAGCTTGGAGAAGCCGTCCTGCGCGAGGAGCGCGATCCGGAAGCCGCGCAGGCAGATCAGCATGTAGACGAGGACGAGCGCCGCCGATCCGATCAGCCCGAGCTCTTGCGCGAGCGCCGAGTAGATGAAATCGGTGTTGAGCTGGGGAATCAGGTCACGGCCGTTGGTCGTTGCGAACACGCCCTTTCCGAGACCCTTGCCTGCGAAGCCCCCGTTCCCGATCGAGAAGAGCGACTGGACGATCTGGTATCCGGCCGCGTGACTCTGCTCCCAGGGGTCGAGCCAGATCGAGACCCGCTCCTCGACCCTGGGGACGACCTGGTAGAGCAGCGAAGAGCCGCCGATGAACAGGACGAGGCCTGCGGCCGCGAACCAGGCCTTCGCAGTGGCCACGTACAGCATCGCGAGGAAGATCCCGTAGTAGAGAAGCGCGCTCCCGAGGTCGTTCGTCTGGACGATCACGAGCATGGCCGCGCCCCAGATCGCCATGAGCGGGCCGAAGTCCTTCAGGCGCCCCTGGGCGAGCACCTCGCGCTTCTCGCGCAGGTAACCGGCGAGAAAGACGATCAACATGATCTTGGCCAGCTCGCCCGGCTGAAACTGGATCCCCCCGAAGCGCACCCAGAGCCGGGCTCCGTTGATCTGCTCGCCGATCAGCGGGAGAGCCGGCAGGAAGAGCAGAGCGACGGCGGTCAGGCCGAAGAGATACTTGTAGCTCTCGAGGCGTCGGTAGTCGTGGCGGAGGAGGAGCAGAGTCGCTGCGAACGCGGCGACCCCGACGACGATCCAGAGGCCCTGCCGGAAAGCGTTGTCAGGGTCGAGCCGGTAGATCTCCGTCACGCCGATCGCCGCCAGGAGCGCAGCCATCGGCAGCAGGTACGGGTCTGCCTGCGGCACGGCTACGCGGGCGATTACGTGCGCGACGAGGAAGATCGCGAAGAAGAAAAGCGCGTAGGAGAGCGACCCGGTCGACACGATGTCCTGGCGCGCGATGTAGACGCTCGCGAAGCCGAGGCCGGTGATGACTGCGACGACGACGAGGTTGACGAGCTCGCGGTTCCGGTAGCTCATCTGCTCTGGCCGAGAAGCCAGTACACGAGGAGAGCCATGGCGGCGACGACCGCGAGCGCGACGATGAGACGAGCGGCCCGGACGCTGAACCGCTCCTTCGGCTCCTCGGGGACGGGCGGCGCCGCTGGTGGCGTTCCGTCCACTGCGACCGAGTGCACCTGGTCGGGCGGGACGACCATCGTCTGCACGGTCGGCACGCCCTCGAGGCCGGAGAGTGTGTCCTCGTCTGCATCCGTGGCGGAGGGCGGCTGGACTGCCGGCATGGTCTTCGTCTCGGCCACGGGCTCGGGCGCCTTGTCGGTCATCTCGAAGAAGACGACGGTGATGTTGTCCTCGCCTCCGCTCTCGTTCGCCGCTCCGATGAGCTCCTTCGCGATCGCGTCGAAGTTGTCCCGGCTCTGCTCGACGATGCCGAGGATCGTGTCGTCTCCGACCATCGAGGTCAGCCCGTCCGAGCAGATGAGAAAGACGTCGCCCGCCTTCGCCTCGATCGAGAAGGAGTCGACGTCGACGTCGGGATCGGTGCCGAGGGCGCGGGTGATGACCGACCGTTGCGGGTGCGTATCGGCTTCCTCCGGCGAGAGCCGCCCGCTGCGGACGAGCTCGGCGACGAGCGAGTGGTCCTCGGTCAGCTGCTCGACCTTTCGGTCGCGGATCAGATAACCGCGCGAGTCGCCCACGTGACCGATCGCGACGACGCCGTCCTCGACGAGCGCGACGGTGATCGTCGTGCCCATCCCGGAGGCCTCTGCATCGTCACGGGCACGCTCATAGACGTGCTGGTTCGCCTTCTGGATGAGCGCGACCACCCTCTCCTCGCCGCTTCCGTCGACGCTCTCGCCAAGTGCGGTCGCGGCCAGGCGGGACGCGATCTCGCCGCCGCGGGCGCCGCCCATGCCGTCAGCCACTGCAAAGAGTGGCGGCTGGCAGACCCAGGCGTCCTCGTTGCGGCGCCGCTTGCGTCCCGGGTGGGAGAGGCCCGTGCTTCGGCCGAGGAACACGCTCATGTCTCGAACCTCAGGTCGGTCTCGCCGACGCGGACGAGGTCGCCGGCCGTGAGCTTGCGCGCCCGAGAGAGCCGCACGCCGTTGACGTATGTGCCGTTCGTCGAGCCGACGTCCTCGATCCACACGCCGTCGCGCCGCGGCTCCACGCGTGCGTGCTGCACGGATGCGAAGTCGTCGCCGTCGAGCCGGACCTCGTTCGGCCCACCCCGTCCGATCGAGATGCCGGCCGAGTCGAGCACGAACTCGGTGTTCTCGTCGATGGCGGTGCTCTTCAGGACGACGAGGCGGCCCATGTTCACCTGGGGCTCGGGCTGCAGGCCGACGGCTGCGGCTTGCTGTGGGCCGAGCACGAAGCTCTCTTGTGGGAGGCGGAGATCACGGCTGGCGGTACGAACTATGCGCCAGATGAAGACATAGAGAAGGAAGAGGAAGCAGGCCTTGAGGATGAGGAGCGCGCCCTCGACGTCGACTGAGGCCGCGATCATGAGCCCGTTCTGTGAAAGACCAGGTCGGTCGATCCGATGGTGATCCGGTCCCGATTCTCGAGCTTCGCCCGCTGCTGGCGGCGACCGTTGACCGTCAGCCCGTTCGTCGAGCCGAGATCGAGGATCCAGTATGCGGTTCCCTCTTGCCGCAGCTCGGCGTGCCGTCTGGAGACGTTGGGGTCGGCGAGGCGGATGTCGCACTCCTTCGAGCGGCCGATGACGACGCTGACCTTGTCGATCTCGTGCTTGGTCCCGTTTTCGTCGAGCGTGACGACCTCCGGGACGACGCCCAGCTCGCCGGGGGTGGCCGCCTCGGTCGGTGGGCCCTGGGGCTTGTAGACCATCGTTGCGCCGGGAGGAGCCTCCGGCAAGGGCTCGGAAGGCCCCTGGCCGGGCTCGGGCTGCACCATGCGCGTCGCGATCCCGAACTCGCCGACCTCGAGGTCGGAGTCGGTGTTCAGGAGCACCTTCGGCGAGCTGAGAAGGACGTACGACTCGCGGCGCGCGTGCTCGGCGAGGTACTCCTGCAGCTCGCTCAGGAGCGATTCCTCGTAGCTGTCGAACTGCTCGCGGTCGCCGGGGGAGAGGTAGACCGAGTACTCGTTGGGCGCATACACGCGCGAGACCGAGACCATGCGGTGGTCGTCCATCTCCTTCGCGAGCTTCCGCGCCAGCTCGACGGGCTGGACGTTGGTACGGAACGCGCGGCCGAAGACGCCCTCGAAAAGCGCCTCGATCTTCTGCTCGATGTTTCGAAGCACGGTCACGGGCGGGTCCTACCCCGCCGGCGAGTTTACCGAGCGCCTGCCTGCCTGAATCGCCCTTGTACGCGGGGCCACCGCTGACCACCCGCCGCTTTGAGCCTATCGAGGAAGAGCGCGCCTGTCTGTGTCAGATATGCGCCGAGACGGCGCGGCGCGACGGCTCGCTCGGGGAGCCGCCGCGACTGGACGGTGAGAGCGAGATACGTGAGCCAGCCCGTGAAGACGAGCGCCACTGCTCCGGCGCGCGGGGCCGCGAGCAGGGTTGCTCCCAGCAACAGGGCCGCGAAGGTCGCGATCGAGAGGTCGGCTCTTCGTGTCACATGGGGGAGCGCCCCGGCAGCCGCGGCGAGGATCAGCGCTTCCACACCCAGAGCCGGGTTCTGCAGGAGCCACTGCCAGACCGCTTCGAGAACCGCGACCGGATGCTCGCTGCCGGCGACGCCGAGAGCAGCCGCTTCCTTGCCGCCGAACGGGATCGCCGACCCGTGGATGCCGGCGACGGCGCCCGCCAGGAGCACCGTGACGAGCGCGAGCGCCATGCGCCGCACCGTGCTCGCAACGTGCATCACCAGAAGTGGAATCAGCCCCAGCAGGCCGAGTGCGCCGAGAACGATCCCGGACCCGAAGAGGAGCCCGCGCCGCGCGTCGCCCCACATCAGCGCGAGCCACACGATTGCCAGCCCCGCGAAGGCCGAAGCGAGCCCGAGCGACACGTTGCCGAGCGGAAACAGAGGCACCGCCAGCGTGAACGCAAGCCCGAGCCTCGCGCGCCAGGCCGTGAGCGCTGCGGCGACCGCGGCGAGCAGGAGCGGCCATCTGGCCGGATAGAAGGGAAGCGCGGCGGCCACCCAGCCCGCCGAGAGCGCTGCCAAGGCGGGAGCGGCGCTCCGCGCGAGCAAGCGCCTCGGATCGATCTTGACGTTCGTCTTCGGCCGAGCACGGCTTGGCATCCGTTCCAGCCAGGCGGCCCGCAACGTCTTCGAGAGTCGCGCCGCGGAGGGTCTCAGAGCCGGATCGACCGATAGCGCGGCGTCGACGGCGGCGATGAGGGGCTCGGGAAGGTCGGGCCGCGCCTCTCCGATCGAAGGAGCCCCGGCCTTGATCACCTCTCCGGTCTCGAGCGGTGATGCGCGCCAGAACGGGTGATGCCCCGAAAGCGCCTCCCACAGCAGGACGCCCACGGCCCAGATGTCGGCCGGCGGCCCCGCCTGCTCGCCCAGCAGACGCTCGGGAGAGATGTAGGCGAGCGTTCCCGGGACGTCGCCGACGGCGGTGAGCGTCTCCGCATCGGCGAGCTGGGCGAGGCCGAAGTCGAACAGCCGTACCGAGACGTGCTCCTCGTCGGTGACGAGCACGTTCGAGGGCTTGACGTCACGGTGGACGATCCCGCGCGCGTGGGCAAAGGCAAGGCCCTCGAGGATCTGGGCGGCCGCCTCGACGGCGCCGTCGTCCCCGAGCTCGCCCGTGCGCAGGGCCTGACGGAGAGTCGATCCCGGCACGTACTCGTACGGGATGTACAGATGCTTGTCGTCCGATTCGAGGCCGTACGCGCGAAGGCAGTGGGGATGGCGCAGACGGGTCGCAGCCTCGGCCTCCCGCTCCGCGCGCGGGGCTGCCCTTCCCTCCTTGGCGATGATCTTGAGGGCGACCTCGAGGCCGGAGGTCTCGTCGCGCGCGAGCCAGACGGTGCCCGAGCCGCCGCTCCCGAGGGGCCGCAGGGGGCGGTAACGGCCCAGGACGAGGCCGCTCGGGTCCATGGGTTCGACGGCGCTCGACATTCGCCGCTCCGATTTGGCGTCCGCCGCCAAAACTCCTGCACTAGCCGGGGAACGCGATAAGGTGACCCGGCTCCTAGCCCTGCCGACTCCTGATGAGCGACCGCGAGAGCGACATCGAGTTCGACTTCTTCGAGGAGTCGGACACCCGAGAATCAGCCGAAGAACGGCCGCGTCGCCGAGGGCCTCGCCCTCCCGTCCGGCCACCAACCGGGCTCACGCCGCTTCTGCGCCTCGTCGGCCTGATCAGCTTCGCCATCCTGATCGTGCTCCTGCTCATCCTCTGGGTGAACGGCTGTCGCGAGGACCAGCGCAAGGACGCCTACCGGGACTACGTCCAGGACGTCTCCGGCTACGCGACGCGCTCCGAGCAGCTTGGCAGGCAGTTCAACACGCTTCTCACGACGCGTGGCACCAAGGAATCGGATGTCGAGAACGAGCTCTCGGGGCTCGCGGATCAGCAGAACCAGATCGCAACCCAGGCGCGAGGGCTCGAACCGCCCGGCCGGCTGCGAGCTCAGCACGCGCACATGCTCGACTCGTTCGACCTCCGCTTCGAGGGCCTGAAAGGGATGACCGACGCCTTCAAGAGCACGGCCGCCTCGACGAACGCAAATCAGGCCGGGCCGCTGCTCGGGCAGCAGATGAATCGCTTCGTGGCGAGCGACGTCATCTGGGAGGACCTGTTCAAGGATCCGACGATCAAAGAGCTCCAGAACCTCAGCATCACGGGCGTCAACGTGCCGGATTCGACCTTCCTCCCGAACGCCGACATCGCGACGACAGCCTCGATGAAGGCGGTCTGGCAGCGGATTCACGGTACGGAAACCGGCAGTCCGACGTGCACTCCACGGGGCACGGGCATCGTTTCGACGAAGGTGCTTCCATCCGGCCGGGAGCTCTCGGCGGACGAGACGAACACCATTCAGGCATCGACTGATCTCGGGTTCGCCGTCCTGGTCGAGAACTCCGGTTGCGCGCAGGAAGTCGGCCTCAAGGTGAGGCTCACGATCCAGCAGACTCAGCCGATCACCAAGCAGGCGACGATCGCGCTGCTCAACTCCGGCGACGAGACGACCGTCGAGTTCCGGGACATCACGTTGCCGCGCTTCGACCAGCGGACGTCGCTGACCGATCGAGGTCGACCCCGTGCCCCAGGAGCAGAGCGTCGACAACAACACCGCCAGCTATCCGGTGCAGTTCTCGGTCGGCTAGGCGTCTAGCCCGCCATCGCCTTTTCGACAGCCTCCTGCTCCTCGGGCGAGAGCCCGACGTTCGGCTGTCCGCGATCGAGCTCCTTCACGTAGATCCTCGCGTAGTCGCGTCCCTGGATCGCGCTGACGACGATTCCGGAGCGGCCGGCGTCGAGCAGTGCGATCGAGGCCGACTGGTGCCCGCCTGCACCCTCGTACGCGTCGTAGCGGACGAGCGAGGTGTTCGTGACCGACCCGTCGACTCGCCGATCGACCCGGGCGAGAGCGGCCGCGACCTCGTCCACGGCTCGATGCAGGTCGTCGATGCGGGCCTGCAGCGAGACCGCGAAGTCGACGAGGTCGGCCTTGCCTCCGCCGAGCAGGACGAGCTGGGCCGCGCGAACTCGCCGGATCTGGAGGGCGAGATAGACGGACACCGCAAGCGCCGCCCCGGCCACGCAGGCCGCGCCGACGGCAATCCAGGCAGCCGCAGAGAGGTCCATCGAGGGGAAATCCTAGAAGCGATGCCGTGATTTGCGCGCGAGTCGCTACATTTTTTGTGTCATGACGCAGGTCCTGGTGCTCAACGCGAGCTACGAGCCCCTGAACGTCACGTCGGTGAGGCGGGCCCACGTGCTCGTCTTCAAGGGCAAGGCGGAGGTGCTCGAGGAGCTCAACCAGCCGCTCCGCTCGGCGAGCGACACCTACCCCTGGCCGCACGTGATCAGGCTTGTCCAGTACGTGCGGGTGCCGCGCGCCGTCCAGCGCAAGATCTCCCGCCGGGCGCTCTTCGCCCGCGACGGCTGGCGCTGCGTCTACTGCGGCACCACGAGCGGTCGGCTCACGCTCGACCACGTCGTCCCTCGCAGCCGCGGCGGCGACTCGGTCTGGGAGAACGTCGTCACCTCGTGCTCGCCGTGCAACTTACGCAAGGGAAACCGGTCGCTCGAAGAGGCTGCGATGACGCTCGTCCACCAGCCGCGCCCACCGCAGCCCGTTCTCTTCATCCGCCTGGCGGCTCCAAAGATCCCACACGGCTGGCGCCCCTACCTACCCGCGCTCGACGGGCAAACCTAGGCCCTCCCACTCGCTCCACGAGCCCGGGTAGAGCTTTGCGTCGGGGCGGCCGGCCTCGGCGAGCGCAAACAACGGCACGCAGGCGGTGACGCCCGACCCGCAGTAGACGGCGATCTCCTCCGCGGCGAGGACCTCGTCTGGGATCGCATCTTCGGACGTGAAGGGCAGATTCCGCGCACCGGGGATCCGGCCCGGCACCTTGTCGATCGGGTTGGGCTCGCCGCGGAAGCGCTCCGGGACACGGGCGTCGAGGACGAGCAGCGCCGGATCCTCGAGCCGCTCGGCGAGCTCTGCGGCCTCGATCGTGTCGCCCTCGCGCAGACGCGGCTCGAATCGCGCGGGCTCGACCTCTTCCTCGCCCTTGCGCAGTGGCCCGCGCCAGGCCTCGATGCCGCCACGGAGGACGGCTACATCCTCGTGACCGAAGTGCCGGAGCAGCCACCAGAGGCGCTCCCCGCCGCCCAGCGGCCCGTAGGCGACGACGAAGACCCCCTCCCCGATCCCGGCTCGCGAGGCGGCGGCGGCGAAGTCGTCGGAGTCTGGAAGTGGGTGTCGCCCACGCTCGCCGGGGGCAGCCGACAGGTCCTGGTCGACGTCCAGGAACGAGGCACCGGGGATGTGGTCGGCGAGGTAGAGCTCCCGCCCGCGGTCGGGGCTTCCGAGCTGCCAGCGGCAGTCGACGAATTGGTAGCGCACGCCGCGATTGTGACGGGAAGCCGACGCGGCGCCGTATCTAGTCGAACCCTTCAAAGGAGCAAGATCATGAAACTGATCCGAATTGCAGTCCTCGTCGCGGTCGGCGCCGCGGTCGTCGCTCTCGCCGGCGTTGGCCGTCCAGAGACAGCCGGTGGCGCCTCGAAGCCGGCAGGCGGCATCACAGTCACCGGCGTCGGGACCGTCACCTCCGTGCCGAACGAGGCCACGTTCACGGTTGGAGTCCAGAGCGAGGGCTCGACGGCCCGCGAGGCGCTTGCCTCCAACTCGGACCAGATGAACAGGGTGATCGCAGCTCTGAAATCGGCCGGTGTCGACCGCGGCGACATCAAGACGCAGGACGTCTCGGTGTCACCTTCCTACGCGGACGAGGGCCGGATCGAGGGCTACATGGCCAGGAACTCGGTCTCGGTCAAGATCGACAACCTGTCCAGAGCCGGGGCGGTGCTCGACGCAGCGTCGAACGCCGGGGCGAACGAGGTCTACGGCCCCTCGCTGACGCGCTCGAATCAGGACAAGCTCCAGGCGAAGGCGCTCCGCGACGCGGTCGCCGATGCGCGCAAGAAGGCCGAAGCGCTCGCAGGCGCGGCCGGGGTACGGCTCGGCTCGGTGACGGCGATCACGGAAGGCTTCAGCGGCGGCCCGGAGCCCTACTACGCAGGCGGAGCAGAGCGGGCCGTCCTCGACAAGGCCGCGCCGATCGAGCCTGGGACGCAGGACGTCCAGGCGAGCGTGACAGTGACATTTGCCATCGCGTAAACGCAGCCGCCGGGTCTTTGTGCGAGGCTGGTCGACATGGTCCGCGTCCGCATTGCGATTGCTCTACTGCTTTTGAGCATCGCGGGCGCGGCCAGCGTCCTGCCTTCCTCCGACGCTGCCACCGAGGGCCGGGGCTACAGCCATCGCCTGACGGTGGTGAGCGGGGAGCTCGTCGATCGGTGGACGGTCACCGATTCCGAGCCTTGCCATGTCACCGGCGGGGGGACCATGACGCTCAAGTTCCAGTTCGTGAAGACGAAGCTCGTGAAGCTGATCTATCACCCGTGGGCCGCCGGCAACATCCCCGGGAAGCCGGGAAGCTGGGTCGTCGGTATTCCCGGTCCCGGGCGGAGGGGGCATCCGCGACATCGGGTGGCAGCCGGCCAAGGGCACGATCACGCTCGTCGACAACACGACGCAGAACCCTCCGGAGCCCGACAGCGGCGACTGCGAGCCGATCGGTAAGGCCGGCTGCGGCACGTTCGCGATCCCGCGCCGCGCCGTGAGCCGCATCTCGGGTTACAACCGCCGCTTTCTCCAAGCAGACGTGGCCGGCTTCCAGTTCGCCTCTCGGCAAGGTGAGTGCCATCTCGGCCAGAGCGAGCTCTTCACCGAGCGGCTCGCTGGCGGAACCCGCCTCGGTGAGCTCCTCATGAAGATGCCCAGCATCGCGACCGTGGCGCGCCGCAGGACGCTGATCGTCACCGGCACGAGCCACAAGGTCACGTCGTACCCCGAGTGCGGAGGCGACACGAGCTGCACCGACGACGTCACCCGCCGGGTGAGCGTCACGTTCAAGAAGCTGTAGTCGCGCCCCCCTCTCAGGCCGCTGACCAGTCCTTCTCGGGGATAGATGCCAAACCGGAGTGGTGTTACCATCGACGGCAGACGAGCTGCGGCCTCCTCCTCGTTTAGCCAAATCATCGACGTGCTAGCGAGGACGTGAGGGTGCAACGGACAGCTCAAGACCGGCACGAGCGCGCGGCTCGGAATCAGAGCCTCTTCCGTGAGGTCAACGAGAAGATCGAGGCCGTGTCACGCGACGAGACCTCGACCTTTCACGTGTTCTCTTGCGAGTGCGCGGATACGGGGTGCACCGAGAGCATTTCACTCACGCTCGAGGAGTACGAGCACATCCGTGACACGTCGACGCACTTCCTGGTCAGGCCGGGCCACGTCTACTCGGACGTGGAGCGCGTGGTCGAGACCGATGGCGAAGGTGCGCGGTACGAGCTCGTCGAGAAGCTCGGCGAGGCCGGAGAGCTCGCCGATCAACTCGATCCTCGGCAGGACTAGCTTCGGGTCCGGAAGACTTCCGTCGTGGCGACGGAGCCGAGCCGAAGAGCTGCAGGATCTCGCCCAGCGCGTCGCGGATGCGCTTCCGCGCGAGGTGGCGGAGGAGGTCGTGCTCACCGGCAGCGTTTCGCGCGGCGTCGCCGACGAGATCTCCGACATCGAGATGCTGATCGTCACGCCGGAGCCACTCGAGCTCGCTGCTTGCTTCGACCACGCTCGGCCGCTGCGGGGCTCGAAGAGCTCGATACCTGGGGCGAGCAGGGCGGGCCGACCCAGCGTGTTTCCGGCCGGCGTGAGGGCGTGCCTCTCGAGCTCGTCTGGTGGTCGCGCGAGCACGCGGAGTCCGACCGTCGACGCGATCCTCCTCGGCGGCCCGTCGTCCGCGGCCGACGCGATCGCCAACGGCTTGCCGCTGCGGACCTCCGGCTCGTTGTCGCGGTGGCAAGCCCGGCTCGGCGACTATCCGGAGGAGCTTGCCAGGGCGCAGATCGAGGACGCTGCTCTGACCTGGGGCGGTTTCGCTCCGGAGGGACTGCTCACCATCGCTCGTCCCGGCGAGCGGCTCTCACGCCTGGAGCGGATGGTCGACGACGCGTCGCGAGTCCTCCAGATCGTCTATGCGCTGAACCGGGTCTGGCAGCCGACGCACAAGCGCCTGGCGGCCCGTGTAGCGCCGCTCGCCGTGAAGCCCGACCGGCTTGCGGGGCGAATCGAGGAGCGCTCTCTCGGAGCCAGACCCGCGGCGCGCGCTGCTCGTCCTGACCGAGCTGCAATCCGACACCGTCGCTCTCGCGCCGGATGGCCCGAACGTGAACCGGGCGCGCCGCTGGCTGGCCGCGGGAGCAGATGCGCTTCGCTCCTTCGAAGGAGCGACCTAGGCGGCTTCCTTCGCGGGCTCGGGCGTGAGCTCCGCTTCGGTCTCGTGCTTGTGCTGCCGGCCGATCAAGTGTGAGTGCGACTCGGTTCCATAACCACCCGGGACCGGGATGTAGAACTCGGGGTAGCCCCACATTCCGTGCTCGGCGACGTCCAGGCCCGCGGTCTCGACGTGCTCCTCGACCCGGATCCCCCAAAGCGCCTTCAACGCCCAAAGGCAGCCGAAGCAAGCCGTGAAGGTGAAAGCTCCGACAGCGACGAGCCCGACCGCCTGCACGCCGAGCTGGTGGAAGCTCCCGGTGTAGACGAGCCCGCCCGTCCCGGTCGCGAGATTGGACGCGAGCGAGGGCACCGCGAAGAGGCCGGTGGCGAGCGTTCCCCACACTCCGGCCATCCCGTGGACGGCGACTGCGCCGATCGGGTCGTCGATCCCAAGCCGCTCGACCCCGAGGACGCCCACGACTGCGATCGCGCCGGCGACGGCGCCGATCACGACCCCCGCCCACGGCGCAACGAAGCCTGAGGCTGCCGTGATGGCGACCAGCGCCGCGATGACGCCGTTCAGCATCATCGAGACGTCCGGCTTGCGCAGGACAAGCCAGGCCACGCCGATCCCGCCGAGCGCTCCCGCGGCTGCCGCGACGTTCGTGATCAGGGCCACGTAGCCGAAGTAGCCGATGTTCTCGCCCGTGACGACGCCCAGCGTCGAGCCGGGGTTGAACCCGAACCAGCCGAACCAGAGGATGAGCGTCCCGAGGACGGCGTACGGCATGTTGTGGCCGGGGATCGGGTTCGCGCGTCCGTCGCGGCCGAACTTGCCGATGCGAGGCCCGAGCAAGAGCGCGCCGGCCAGTGCAGCCAGCGCGCCCTGGTAGTGGACGACCGTCGACCCTGCGAAGTCCTGCATGCCGATCGAGAAGAGCCATCCGCCCGCGTGCCAGACCCAGTGCGAGACCACCGAGTAGAGGACGGTGAAGAAGGCGCCGAAGACGATGTAGACCCACAGCTTCGCCCGCTCGGCCATCGCGCCCCAGACGATTGCGAGGGCGACACCGGCGAACACGACCTCGAACAGGTAGCCCGCTGCAGCGGGGATCGTGGTGAAGAAGCTGAACGGGGCAGCACCGATCGACAGGAGCTCGTCCGTCGACGGGAAGAAGCCGCTCGTTCCGATCACCGAGTTGCCGTCGCCGAAGGCGAGCCCGAACCCGACTGCCCAGTAGACGATCGAGCAGACGCCGAAGATGAGGACGTTCTTGCCCGCGATGTGCGCGGCGTTCTTCATGCGCGTCAGGCCCGCCTCGAGGAACGCGAACCCGGCCTGCATGAACATCACGAGCACCGCCGCGAGCACGACCCAGACCGTGTTGACGGCGATGAGGAGGTCGGCGTTCCTCATGCGACCTCCACCTCGCCCAGCGAGAGGCCGGTGCGGTTGTGCATCACGTTCTCGATGCGCGTCGTCCAGACGATGCCGTCACCGGACTCGTGTCCGGAGCGGGCCGCATCGGTGACCGCGGCGACCACGGCCGTCGCGAGGGAGTCCTCGACGATGAACGTCAGGAGGGCCTTCGGGAGGAAGCGCGATTCGAAGACGCGGCCGCGATACTCATGCGTGACCCCCCTCTGGCGCCCGTGGCCGATCGCCTCGACCACCGTCACGCCCACATGCCCGGTCTCGGTCTCGACCGCATCGATCACGATCTCGACTCGCTCGCGGGTGACCACTGCCTCCACCTTGGTCATGTCAGATCTCCTTGCTCCGTCGTTCGAGGACGACGACGTCACGCCAGACGCCGTCGAGCTGTCCGAGCCGTTCCTGCGTCCCGACGACGCGGAACCCGCACTTCACGTGCAGCGCGAGGCTGGCCTCGTTCTCCGGGAAGATCCCCGTCTGGATCGTCCAGATCCCGGCCGCCTCGGTGCTCTCGAAGAGCCGCTCGAGGAGCGCGCGGCCGGTTCCCTTCCCCTGCCAGTCGTCGTGGACGTAGACGCTGTGCTCGACGACGCCCGCGTAGCAAGGTCGTGACGAGACCGGGTGCGCCGCGACCCAGCCGACTACTCGCCCGCCCTCGACGGCCACGTAGCGGTGGCCGTCGAGCTGCGAGCGGTTCCATACGTGCCAGGAGGGAGCCTCGGTCTCGAACGTGGCGTTCTTGCCTGCGATCCCCTGCTCGAAGATCTCTCGCACGGCAGGCCAGTCGTCTCCCCGAAGCTCGCGCACCTCGAGCACTACGCGGCGAACGCATCCTCGATCAGCGCGTGCGCTGCAACCGACCGAATCGTCTGCACGATGCGGCCGGTGATGCGGTACGGGTCGGCCATCGAATTCGGCCGCCGATCCTCGAGATAGCCGCGATGGCCGTCGTTGACGAAGCTGTGCGGGATGCGGACTGACGCGCCGCGGTCGGCGACGCCGTGCGTGAACTCGTCGATCGCTGCTGTCTCGTGGAGGCCGGTCAGGCGCAGGTGGTTCTCAGGCCCATAGCACGCGATGTGCTCGTCTCGCGCCTCCGAGAACGCGCTCATCAGCGCCGTGAAGTATTCCTCGCCGCCGATCTCGCGCATGTGCTTCGTCGAGAAGTTGGTGTGCAACCCCGAGCCGTTCCAGTCGACGTCCGCACCGAGCGGCTTCGGATGGAAGTTGACGTCGACGCCGAAGCGCTCGCAGAGGCGGAGCATCAGGTAGCGCGCGATCCAGAGCTCGTCGGCCGCGTGCCGGGCGCCTTTGCCGAAAATCTGGAACTCCCATTGGCCCTTCGCGACCTCTGCGTTCACGCCCTCGATCGCGATGCCGGCCTCGACGCAGAGGTCGATGTGCTCGTCCACGATCTGCCGCGCGACGTCGCCGACGTTCTTGAAGCCGACGCCCGTGTAGTACTCGCCCTGCGGGGCGGGGAAGCCCTCCTTCGGGAACCCGAGGGGCGCGCCGTCCTTGTACAGAAAGTACTCCTGCTCGAAGCCGAACCAGGCGTCGGGGTCGTCGGCGATCGCGGCGCGGCTGTTCGACGGATGCGGCGTCCCGTCGGGCAGCAGCACCTCGCACATGACTAGGCGGGCGTGGTTGCGGGCGGGGTCAGGGAAGAGCGCGACTGGCTGGAGGAAGCAGTCCGAACTCGAGCCGTCCGCCTGGCGGGTGGAGCTGCCGTCGAAGTTCCAGAGCGGCAATTGTTCGACTGTCGGCTCTGCGTCGAAGTCGACGATCTTCGTCTTACTGCGTAGGTTCGGAACCGGCTCGTAGCCGTCCAGCCAGATGTACTCGAGCTTGTACTTCACGTGCCCCCTCCTTTTCTCGGACCAAAGAAAAAGGGCCCAGGACTCGAAGTCCTGAGGCCCCATTGCCTCAGCGCCCGCCTTCGGCGGCGAGCACTTGGCGACAATCTACGAAATCGGCCGGACGAAGCGCTAGGCGATCCGCTCAGAGCGGACTACGCTTTGGTCATGTCAGCGCGCAGGCCGCTCGGCGTGTGCGTCGCTGCGGTCGGCGTTCTCGTCGCGCTTTGCGGCTTCGCCGGTGCGGCGCCGACGACGGCGGGCGACCTCGACCCGGCGTTCGGCACCGGCGGCCGTGTCGTCCTTTCGCCTGCGCTCCAGTCGGCAGCGTCTGCCGCGGCTGTGCAGGCCGACGGCAAGGTCGTGCTCGCCGGGACGATCGACGACCAGGCGCCCCCGCCTCCGCCACCGCCCGCTCCCTACCGGGCGCAGGCTTCGGACGCCGACTTCTTCGTCGCTCGCCTGACTCCGGACGGGAATCTCGACCGCGGATTCGGAAGCGCTGGCGTCGTTCGTACGCCGATCGACTCAGGCGGTGCCGCTTCTGATTTCGCAGCGGCAGTCGCGGTCGGTCCCGACGGGAGGGTCGTCGTGGCCGGCCTGACCGTGGTTCCCGGAGGAACGGACTTCGCGTTCGTGCGCTACACGCCCTCGGGCGCGCTCGACCCGACCTTTTCCGGAGACGGCGTCAAGACCGTCCACGTAGGAGCCTTCGGCGGAGCCGAGGGAGTCGCGGTTCAGCCCGACGGGAAGGTCCTGGCCGTAGGACCCGGCGGCGATGGCTTCACCGTGCTGCGCCTCAGGTCGAACGGAGACCTCGATCCGACGTTCGGAAACGGCGGCGTCGTCAACACGAGCGTGGGCGGTTCCTCGCGTGACCAAGCGGCCGCCGTCATCCTCATCGGGGCCCGAATCGTCGTGGCCGGCACCGCTGACATGTCGGATCCCCGCGCGAACGCCTTCGCTGTCGTCCGATACACGCCGACGGGTCGGCTCGACCCGACCTTCGGCTCTGACGGCATCGTCGCCGGCCGCGGTTCCTACAGTCAGAGGGCCTGGGCGCTCGCGCCTGCCCCCGGCAACAAGATCGTCGTGGCCGGCAGTGACGGCTCCGGGGCCTTCCGCGTCGCTCGCTACCTGAGCTCCGGAGTCCTCGACCATGCATTCGGAGGCTCGGGCACTGTGACGACGTCGTTCGGACGCGTGTTCGCGGTGGCTCACGGGGTCGCCGTGCAAGCTGATGGCAAGGTCGTCTCGGGCGGCCTCGCGCTCTCCGATCTCCCGCCCGGTGACCAGTTTGCGGCCTCGCGCTACAACGAAGACGGGACGCTGGACAACTCGTTCGGCATGGGCGGGAAGGCGACGTACGACCCGCTCGCGACGAGACTGTGGGGCACGGGCGTCGTCATCCAACCGGGCTCGGATCCCGCTGCCGCCGGTCGGCTCGTCGTGGCGGGCAAGGGCTCCGACGGCACATCCGACCACGTGATCGCGCTCGGGGTGGACCTTGGGCCGCTCGCGCCGCCACCGCCGGCCTCACGGGTTCGTTGCCGCGTGCCCCGCGTGATCCATCTGCGGTACGGAATCGCCCGGAGACGCATTCAGCGCGCGCACTGCTCGGTCGGCAGAGTTCGCGTCGTGCACTCGTCCCGAAAGAGCTGGCGCCGGGTCGTGCGCCAGAGTCCGCGGGCGGGCGTGCGCCTTCGCCAGGGCGCGCGCGTGAACCTCACTATGGGCCGCAGATGACCCCGCGGTCTTGCCCTCGGCCGTCGTCGTAGCTACGCTGATCCCCGCGATGTTGCGCCTCGGCTGATTCCGGTTTCTGCGCGCGCCACCCTTCAAGCGGGTCGGTGCGCCGGTTCGGTGTCCCTGCAAGTCGAGTCTGGAGCAACACGTGCCCGCAGTCGAAGTCCAAAACTTGCGCAAGGAGTTCCGCCGTAGCGACGGTAAGCGCTCCGGCCTGCGCCGGCGCCGCGAGCGCGTGGAGGCACTCCGCGGAGTCAGCTTCGAGATCGCTCGCGGCGAATGCGTCGCCATCCTCGGCCAGAACGGCTCGGGCAAGTCGACGCTCGTCCGCCTGCTCTCGACGCTGCTGCTGCACGACGGCGGCAGCGCGCACGTCTTCGGGCACGACGTCTTCAAGGAGACGCGCGCCGTGCGCCGGCTCGTCAACCGCGTGTCGGTCGAGGCGTCGTTCTTCAAGAAGATGTCGTCGACCGAGAACCTCTCGTATGCCGCGCGTTTCTACGGGATGACGCCCGGCGACACGCGCGACGAGATCCCGCGGATCCTTGAGAAGGTCGGCTTCCCGGCCGATCGCCGCGGCGAGGCGATGGAGGAGCTCTCGCGCGGGATGCAGCAGAAGGTCGCGCTCGCGCGGGCGCTGCTGACCGCAGCCGGTCCTGCTGCTCCTCGACGAGCCGACGACCGGCCTCGACCCGCGCTCGAAGCTCGAGGTCCAGGATTTCATCCGCGAGATTCGCGAGATCCACGACGCGACGATCCTGCTCTGCACGCACGACCTCGACGAGGCCGAGGCGCTCGCAGATCGCGTCGGCATCCTCGACGACGGCAAGCTGCTCTGCGCTCGAGCCGGTCGAGGACCTCAAGCGCCGCTACGGCGCGGAGACCCTCGAGGAGGCGTTCTTCGCGGCGACCGGCAAGGCATTCGAGGACGAGAAGCGAGAGGAGGACGAAGACTGATGCCCGGAGCTGCCGCAACCCTCCGCCACGAGCTGATCGGCCTCGCCGGCGTCTTCGAGCGGAACGTCTACCTCGTCAAGCGCTACATCTGGTGGGACGTCGCGTTCTTCCTCTGGACCGTCGCGAACACGCTGACGATCGTCTTCATCGCCGAAGGGCATCGAGGCCGGCGGCGGCACGATCGACGTCGACCGCGTGACGACGATCCTGCTCGTCGGGGCGGTCGTCTGGGCCTACCTCGGGATCATCTTCGAGATCCTCACGGAGACGGTCGCGTGGGAGCGCTGGGAGGGGACGATCGAGTACACGTTCATGGCGCCGCTCTCGCGCCCGATCCACCTGTTCGGGATGGGCGCCTTCGCGATCGTCTACGGCGTCATTCGCGCGGTGCTCCTCTTCGGCGTCGTCGCGCTCTTCTTCGACCTCGAGCCTCGCGGGCGCCAACTTCGTCGCGGCCCTGGTCGTGCTCCTCGTCGCCTCGATCTCGTTCATCGGGATCGGGATGATGACCGCGGTCCTGCCGCTGATCTCGCCCGAGAAGGGCACGCAGCTCGGCTTCGTCGCGCAGGGGCTCCTGCTCGTCGTCTCCGGCGTCTACTACCCGGTCAGCGTCCTGCCGGAGTGGATGCAGTGGCTCTCGGTCATCTCGCCGGCCACGTATGCGCTCGACGGCATCCGGGACGCGATCATCGACGGCGCCGGGGTCACGGACATGTGGCCGAACATCTGGCCGCTGATCATCATCGGCATCGTCTCGATTCCGCTCGGGCTCGAGGTCTTCCGCCGCGGCGAGCGGTATGCGAAGCAGCACGGGAAGCTGAAGAGGTCGGGATAGTGATCGAGGTTCGCCGAGCCGAGAGCGACGCCGACCTCGAGGCCTTCATCCGCATTCGCCGCGCGCTGTCTTCCCGAACGAGTCGGGCGGGTCGGTCAGAGCTCTTCCGTGCGCAGCTGGCCGACAGGCCGGAGCGGCGCCTCCTCGTCGCCGAGCTCGACGGGGAGGTCGTCGGCAGCGGGCTCGCCGACCGCTCGGACATCGGCGACCGCTTCTCCGTCAAGGTCCGCGTCCTTCCGGACGCGCGCCGCCGCGGGGTAGGCACGGCGCTGCTGCGCGAGCTCGTCGCGCATGCCTCGACGCTCGAGTCGACAAGATCGCGGCGCACGTGGAGGAGGAGGGCTCGCAGCCGTTCGCCGAGCGGTTCGGCTTTCGCGAGACGATCGTCAGGTCGAGCAGGTCAAGCAGTCTCGGCGCGCGAGCCGCGCCCCGCCCCTTCCGGACGGAATCGAGGTCGTCACGGTCGCGGAGCGGCCCGCGCTGCTGCGGGAGGCGTATCCCGCTCGCGTCCGAGGGCTACCACGACATGGCGCTCGAGGCGCCTGCGCGCCGTCTCGATCGAGGACTGGCTTCGCGACGAGGCGACGATCCCCGAGGGCTCGTTCGTCGCGCTGGCCGACGGCGAGATCGTCGGTTTCTCCGGTCTGATGCGCCACGACAACCCGGGGTCGCCGAGGACGGGCTGACGGTTGTCCGGCGTGACTGGCGCCGCCGCGGCCTGGCTTCCGGCGCTCAAGCGGGCGGAGCTCGCGTGGGCAGCGGAGAACGGCTTCCGCGAAGTCGTCACGTGGACCCAGCGCGGGAACGACGGGATGCGGCGCGTCAATGAGCAGCTCGGCTACGAGTACCGCGACGTCACGATCACGATGGTCGCGCTCCGCTGCCTCTGGAGGGGCTCGCATGAGGCGCGCGGACGCGACCCGGCTCTACTACGTCATCCAGATCCTCTCTCGCGTGCCGACGTGGGTCGTGATGGCGGTGTTCCTCGTCAGCGAGCTGGACCTCTCGCCGCTCCAGCTGATCCTGATGGGAACGGCGATGGAAGCGGCCGTGTTCCTGTTCGAAGTCCCGACCGGAGTCGTCGCCGACACATACAGCCGGCGGCTGTCGCTGATCGTCGGCTACCTCGGGATGGGCCTCGCCTGGATGCTCGTCGGCGTCGTCTCGGCAGCCGTGGCTGATCATCGCGCTCTGGGCGTTCTGGGGCTTCTCGTACACGTTCACGAGCGGCGCCGAGCAGGCCTGGATCACCGACGAGGTGGGAGTCGAGAAAGTCCGGTCGCGTCTTCCTGCAAGGGCTCGCGTATCGCGTACGTCGGCTCCGTTCTCGGGCTGATCGTGCAGGTCGCGATCGGCCTCGTCTCCCTCCGTGCCGGCGTGATCGCCGGCGGCGCGGCCACGGCGCTGTGCGGCGTTCTCTGCATCGTCGCTGCATGCCCGAGACCGGCTTCCAGCGCAAGCCGCGGCACGAGCGCGGATCGGCGCTGACCGAGCTGCGCTCGACGGCCGCGAGCGGCGCTCGCTACGCGTGGGCCGCTCCGGTGATCCTGCTCCTGATCGGGGTCGACTTCTTCATGGGCATGTCCAGCGAGGCCTTCGACCGCCTGAAGGAGGCGCACTTCCTGCGCGACGTCGGGCTTCCCGCAGTCGGCAGCCTGGACCCGGTCGTCTGGTTCGGGATCTTCTGGCTCGTCGGGATGGTGTTCGGGTTCTTCGCGACGGGCCGGCTCATCAAGCGCTTCGAGCACGGCGGGCGGAAGGTCGTGACCAGCTGGCTCTTCGGTCTCACGGCCATCCAGATGGTCGGCGATGCTCGTGTTCGCGCTGACCGGGATGCGTCTGGCTCGCGATCGTCGCGATGCTCGGCGTCTTCCTGGCGCGCAACCTCGCCGGGCCGCTCTACACGATCTGGCTGAACGAGCAGATCACCGATTCGAGCGTGCGGGCGACGGTGATCTCGATCAGCGGGCCAGGCGGACGCGATCGGCCAGGCCGGCGGCGGGCCCGTGCTCGGCGTGATCGGCAACGTGTGGGGCATCCGCGACGGCGCTTGCCGTCGGGCGCTCTTGCGATCGCGCCGGCGCTCGCCCTCTACGGCCGCGCGCGATCCGCCACGGCGGCCGCGAGCCCGAGCTCGAGGAGCTGCCCGTGCAGAGGCGTGAACCGCTATCGCAGCGAGCGGATCGTCAGACGACAGCACCTTATCCGGATCACGCTGCTCGATCCAGATGAAGAACTGCCCGTCCTGTGCGGCGGCCGTGCTTCCGTCGACGATTCGCACCCGCGCCTGATTGTGAGTCGCGGGCACGAGATCTCCCAGGTCCTCACCGCGGTCGCATCGCGACGCTCGCGATCAGGTCTGCGGTCGGCAGCGGCAGCGTCGGCGTTGTCGAGTCGAGACCACCACGTTGCGCGACCTGGAAACCGAGGGCGCCGAAGCAGGGTCCCGGTCGGCTGCGGCATCCCTCGCCCTTGACGAGGTCAGTCGCGTCCGACGGCTCTGACCTGCGACGGGCGTCCTGTCGACGCGCCGGCTGAGGTGCTTCCGTGCCGCCTGCACCCGGCGCAAAAGCTGCGTGCTACCCCGAGCGGCCCCGCGGCCCTCGACGCCCTGGACGCCCTGGATCGCCCTGGACGCCCTGCAGTCCCTGGAGTCCGCGAGCGACCTGCGCGGGCCCCGCACCGAACCCTCGACGATCCTTCGGCCTGAGCGACCTGTTCTCGACGTCGAGGCCTGCTGATCGAGCTGTTCTTGATCTGGGCGCCGGTGATCAGCGCCGGAAGACGTCTGCACATCGCGGTCGCCCGACAACGCCACGAACAGCGCGACGCATCGCGACGATCATCGGCGGGACAGACGCACGAATCGTTGAAGCACTTGCCTCATGAGGTCTCGCTCCATCGCACCTTGACTGGACCGTTCTCCAGACCGAGCTTCGGCGTCTGGCCGTCGGTTCATGAGCTTCTGTCGCGGGCCGCGGCGTCAGCAGCGGGATTTCACGCTCCGAGCGAGTAGTTCGCTGGACAGGTCGCGGTGAGCCGTGGTAGCCTGATCTCGTCGTAGAGGCGACGAGGCCTCGGGCGCTTCTCGCCCGGGGCTTTTTGCATTTCTAGCGAGGAGGTTTTTCGTGCCAGAGCAGGTCGAGTCGAAGAACAGAGCGACGTCGAGCGAGGAGGCGCGCAAGGACGCGCTGGAGAAGATCAAGGCGGACGGGGTCGAGTTCCTGCTCCTCTGGTTCACCGACCTCGAGGGGCACCTGAAGAGCTTCGCGGTCACGCCCGAGCGAGATCGACGGCGCGCTCGACGACGGGATGGGCTTCGACGGCTCGTCGATCACCGGCTTCAACGCGATCGAGGAGTCGGACATGGTCGCGATCCCCGATCCCGGCACCTACCAGATGATGCCGTGGAAGGAAGGCGAGACGAAGGTCGGCCGGATGATCTGCGACGTCGTCACGCCCGACGGCAAGCCGTACGAGGGCGACCCGCGCTACGTCCTACGCCGCGCGCTCGACCGGATGCAGTCGATGGGCTTCGACACGTTCAACGTCGGCCCCGAGCTCGAGTACTTCCTGTTCAAGGACGACAAGGGCACCGAGACGCTCGACGAGGGCGGCTACTTCGCGATGACGACGCTGGACGCCGCGAGCGAGCTGCGCCAGGAGACCGTCCGCGGCGCTCGAGCAGATGGGCATCCCGATCGAGTACGTCCACCACGAGGTCGGGCCCGTCGCAGCACGAGATCGACATGCGAGTTCGCGCCGGCGCTCGAGATGGCCGACCACACGCTCACCTACCGGCTGATCGTCAAGGAGATCGCCAAGAAGGCCGGCTTCCACGCGACCTTCATGCCGAAGCCGATCTTCGGCGAGAACGGCTCGGGCATGCACACGCACCAGTCGCTCTTCACCGACGGGCGCAACAGCTTCTTCGACGCCGACGACCAGTGGCACCTCTCCGACGTCGGCAAGGCGTTCATCGCCGGGCAGCTCCGCCACGCGCGCGAGATCTCGGCGATCTTCGCCCAGTGGGTCAACTCCTACAAGCGGCTCGTGCCGGGCTACGAGGCGCCGGTCTACGTCGCGTGGTCGCAGCGGAACCGCTCGGCGCTGATCCGGATCCCGCTCTACAAGCCGGGCTCGGAGCAGGCGACGCGCGCCGAGATCCGCTGTCCCGACCCCGCCTGCAACCCGTACCTCACCTTCGCGTCGCTGCTGCACGCGGGGCTCGAGGGGATCGAGCAGGGCTACGAGCTGCCCGAGCCGATGGAGACGAACCTCTACCACCTGACCGCCGGAGCAGCGGAAGGAGCGCGGGATCGTCTCGCTCCCGGAGACGCTCGGCGAGGCGATCGACGCAGCTGGCGGAGTCCGAGCTCGCCCGCAAGGCGCTCGGCCCGCACATCTTCGACCGCTACGTCGAGCTCAAGCGCAAGGAGTGGGACGAGTACCGGGTTCAGCTCACCGACTGGGAGCACGAGCGCTACCTGGCGGTACTTAGGCGGATCGCGTTCTCTAGCGCAAGTAGGACAATCGAATGCCTCACCGGTCCTTGCCGACTGGCGGAGCGGCAGAGACCGCTGACGGCCGACCGCGAGCTGCTCTTCGGGCAGCTCGTAGTCGTTACGCAGGGAAGCCGTCCCAAAGAAACGCGCGGATCGCCTCGCGCTCGACGCCGAGGCCGATCACGCGGCTGCGGTCGTCGATCTCGACGATCGCCTCTGCCGGCACGAGCCGGCGGCGCCGGGAGAGGAAGCCGGAGCGCACGGCGAGCGCGTCCGGGACGTCCTGCTCGCGGCCGTACATCGGGCACTCGACCTTGCCGACGATCCGGCCGCTGTGTCGGCGACGAGGTAGCCGCGCGTCGGATAGGTCAGCTCGAGGTTCACGACGAGAACCTACGAGGGCCGTGTTGAGGAAAAGTCGGCGGACGTAAAGATTTGTTAAGCATCCGGAGTCCGCGGTCGCTATCTCGACGGTGCCAGCACGATCTGCTCGGCTTCCTACAATCGGTAATGGACGCGTCCGGCGCCATCTGCGCCTGCTGACCGAGACGATCGCGGCGGTCAACTCCTCGCTCGACCTCGAGGAGGTGCTCGACCTCGTGGCCCGCGGGGTCGCGGAGGCGCTCGACGCCGACGCGTGCTTCGTCTACCTCTACGACGCCCGGCCGGCGAGCTCGTCCTGCGGGCGACGCACGGGACGCGGGTCGAGGAGATGACCCGCCGCCCGCGGATGCGGCCGGGCGAGGGGATCACGGGCACGGCCGCCGCCGAGCTCGCGCCGATCATGATCCCGTCGCAGGCGCATCTCGACCCGCGCTTCAAGGCGTTCGCGAACCTCCGCGAGGACGAGTACGAGTCGATCCTGGCCGTGCCGATCGTCGCCGCGGGACAAGCTCGAGGGCGCGCTCAACGTGCGCACGCGCGACGCCGCGGGAGTTCTCGCCGGGCGAGATCGACCTGCTGCTCGCGATCGCCGCCCAGGTCGCGCAGATCGATCGAGCATGCGCAGCTCTATGCGCAGGCGCAGCGCCGGGTCGGCGAGCTCGAGGCGCTCGCCAAGATCTCCGAGGCGGTCTCGGAGTCGCTCTACCTCGAGGAGTCGCTCGAGGCGATCGTGAAGACGACGATGGACGCGGTCGGCGCGACCGGCGCGGCGCTCGTGCTCGAGGACGGCAAGATCGCCTGGCCCGAGGGGCGCGCCGGCGCGTACGCGGTGCGGCTGCCGCTGCGCTGGAAGCGGCGCGTGATCGGCGAGCTCGTCTGCGACCGCGACACGCCCTTCACCGACGAGGACCGCGCGCTGCTCGGCGTCGATCGCGCACCACGCGGCGGTGGCGCTCGAGCACGGCCGGGCCGTCATGCGCGGCGTCCTGGCCCAGGAGATCCACCACCGCGTCAAGAACAACCTCCAGACGGTCGCCTCGCTGCTGCGCCTGCAGGCGCGCGCGAACGGCGTCGAGCCGCGGCGGGCGCTCGAGGACTCGGTCAACCGCATCCTCGCGATCGCCGCCGTCCACGAGGTGCTCACCGAGCAGCGGCGACGAGGAGGTCGACCTCGCACGAGCTGCTCGACCGGCTGCGCTCGATGCTCGTCCAGGGGCTGGGCGCCGAGAAGTACGGTCGAGACCGCGCTCGAGCTCGGTCTCGCTCGCCGGCGACAAGGCGACCGCCCTGGCGCTCGTCTTCAGCGAGCTGCTGCAGAACGCGCTCGAGCACGGCGGCGACCGCATCCGGGTCGAGCTCACGCAGCGGGACGACGAGGTCGTGCTCGCGATCGCCGACGACGGCAGCGGGATCGCGCGGCGAGAGCGGGCACCGGCCTCTCGATCGTGCGGGCGCTCGTCCGCGACGAGCTCGGCGGCGAGCTCGACCTTCGCTCGAAGGCGACGGCCTTCGGGCCGAGGTGGTCTTCCCGCCCTAGTTGGAGCTCGAGAGCTACAGCTTCGTTCTCGCTCCGACGCGGCCCACGTGCGCTCGAGTTCTCCGACGACGAGCTAGAGGTCCTTCAGGCGCAGCACCTGGCACACCTCGGAGCCATGGACGAGCGAGGAGTCCTCGTCCTGGCCGGGCCGTTCTCGGAGCAGGCGGACGAGACCATGCGCGGCTTCTGCCTCTACCGCACGGATCTGCGAAGAGACGCGGCGGCTCGCCGAGTCCGACCTCGTCCGTCCGAGCAGGCCGGATGGCCGTGGACGTCATGACCTGGCGGACAGCGCCTGGAACGCTGGCCGATGAACCTGGCGCGAGCTCAGCCGGCGACGCGACTCGCGAGGGCTGCGAGCCGGCGAGCTTCTGGCGGTCAGGCGGTAGCCCGTGGCGGGCGGGTAGTCGCGGGTGACGCGCCGCTCGACGAGGCCGGCAGCCCGAGATCCTTGAGCGCGAGCGTAAGCGCCCTCGGCGAGACCCCGGGAGCCGCTTGCGCAGCTCCGAGTAGCGGCACTCGCCGTCGGCCAGGCGAGCACCGCGGGCATCGACCACTTCTTCAGGCCGACGTCGTCGAGTCGCCGCGGCGCAGCGCTGCGACAAGCGGCAGGCACGCCGGTGCGACGGCCGTCCCGCCCTGGTGAGCACGTACTCCGGGCGCAGTGGGTGGCCGTAGCCGGGGTTTCGTCATACGAGCCCCGCGTCGATCAGGGCCGCGAGCGTGCGGCGCAGCGATTCCCGCCCGAGGCCGAGTGTTCGAGGAGCGTGACGAAGCGGCTTCCCCGCTGGCGGTGCAGCTCCGCGAGGATCGGCGCGGCCCAGCGGTGGTGGAAGAGAGCGCGATTGACATAGAAGTATGCTTAGTATAAAAACAGGACAAGACAGAACCGCCATCGGAGGAGGAGTCGCGATGAGCGAGCAGGTCCAGGCAGCCCAGTGGCGACGAACACGCCGTTCGAGAAGACGAGAACATCGTCTCTCGGTCAACGTGTCCGACCTCGAGCGCTCGATCGCGTGGTACGGGGACGTGCTCGGCTTCGAGCCGTCTACATGATCGACGAGTACGGCTGGTGCGAGCTGGCGACGGCCATCGAAGCCGTGCGATCGGGCTCGGCCAGGTCGAGGAGGTCAAGCCGGGCGGCACGACCCCGACCTTCGGCGTCTGGACATCGACGCGGCCCGGAGCACATGGAGTCGCACGGCGTGCGGTTCGACGGCGACACCTACGAGATCGAGGGCATGGTCAAGCTCTGCATGTTCTACGACCCCGACGGCAACCCGTTCATGCTCGCCGAGAGCCTCACCTCGGAGATTCCTTCGTAGAGTTCCGCGTGTGAGAGTCCTGATCGCCGAGGACGAGACGATCATCAGGCTCGACCTCCGGGCCCTGCTCGAACGGGCGGGGTTCGAGGTCTGCGCCGAGGCGCGCGACGGCGAGGAGGCGGTCGAGCTCGCGCGCTCGCGAGGAGCCCGACGTGGCGGTCCTCGACGTGAAGATGCCTCGCCTGGACGGCATCGAAGCGGCCCGCCGCATCCTCGAGGAGCGGCCGATCCCGATCGTGATGCTCACCGCCTACGGCCAGGAGGAGCTCGTCTCTCGCGCGGTCGAGGCCGGTGTCTTCGGCTACCTCGTCAAGCCGTTTCGCGAGCAGGACCTCCTGCCCGCGATCCATGCGGCCCGCGCACGGCACGACGAGCTGACCGCGCTCCGCGAGGAGGCGGACTCGCTCTCGGAGGCGCTCGCCGCGCGCAAGGTGATCGAGCGGGCGAAGGGGCTCCTGATGGAGAAGGAGAACCTGTCCGAGGAGGAGGCTTTCGCGCGGCTACGAAAGGCGAGCCAGGTCTCGGGCCGGCCCCTCAAGGTCGTCGCCGAGGCCGTGCTCGCGACCCTCGGCGCCGACGCTTGACGGCGTAGCGACAATGACACGCTGTGCGAATCCTCCGCTCACCTCGCTGGCGCCGCCGGCTCATCTGGCTGTCGATCCCGCTCGTGATCGCGCCGCTCGTCTTCCTTGGCGTGCACTACTCGAATCCAGGCGATCCGGGCAACCCCACGGGGCCTGAGGGCTCCTTCCCGGCGGAGCCGACGGCTGCGCCGTTCACCGCGGCGAAGAGGCGGGCGGTCCGGCCGGTACTCAGGGACTTCATCAAGTCGGCCGTCGCACGCGAGGATGTCTCACGCTCGTGGGACCTCGCCGGGCCGAGCCTCAAGGAAGGCTTGACGCGGAAGGAGTGGAACAGCGGGCAGCTGCCCGTCGTCCCGTACCCAGCGGCGGACCGCGGCCTGGGGACTGGAGCCTCGTCCAGTACTCGTACAAGGACACCGTCGGCCTGGAGGTCTTCCTCTTCCCGAAGCCCGACTCGGGCTACTCGGCGGTGACGGCCGACGTCGAGCTCGTCAGGACGAAGGGCGGCGAGTGGAAGGTCGACTACTGGTTGCCGAAGAGATTTCACGGCCCGCCCGACCTGTCGGCGGCGGAGGAGAAGAAGGCGGCCGCCGAGGCCAAGCGGGCTGCGAGGGCGGAGCGGAGAGCGCGCCGGGCGGTGGAGCCGGAGCCGTTCCGCCCCGAGCAGGGGAGGCTCGGGGGCTACTGGTGGGCCGTTCCGATCGGCCTGCTGTCGCTGATCATCGGAATTCCGGTGATCATCGCGCTCGTCATCTGGTACCAGAACCGCCGAGCGCAGCGCGCGTATCTGCGCTCGAGTTCGGGCGACTAGGCGCCGGAGCGGTCGAAGAGCTGCTCCCAGCGGGAGAGCAGGGCCTGAAGCTCGTCCCGCGCGCGGCGGTGGGCGGCGACGACGTCCACGTTCGCCCAGTCTTCCGCGAGCTGGCGCTCGAGCTCCGAGATCTCGGACTCCCGGCTTGCGATCTCAGCCTCGAGCTGCTCGAGCTCCGACGGCCTTTGCTTCCTCGGTGGCCGGGCCTTCGCCTTCTTCGGCTTCGCGGGCTCGGGCTCGCGCTCGGGCGGCGCGAGTCGGGCGTCGCGAGCAGCAACGTACTCTGCCCAGCCGCCGTCGTAGGAGCGGATCGTGCCGTCCTCGAGCGCAAGCGTTCGATCGGCGATCGCGTCCAGGAGGGCTCGGTCATGGGAGACGAGCACGAGGGTGCCGGGGAACGCGTCGAGGGCCGCCTCCAGGGCCTCGCGGCTCTCCAGGTCGAGGTGGTTCGTGGGCTCGTCGAGGAGGAGCAGGTTCGCGCCGGAAGCGACGACGAGCGCGAGGGCGAGCCGTCGCCGCTCGCCGCCGGAGAGAACCGCGACCGAGCGCTCGTGCATCTCCCAGCCCGTGAAGAGGAACCGGCCGAGGAGGTTCTGGGCCTGCGGGCGCTGCAGTCCGGTGGCGTTCTGCGTGACCGCGAGCACGGATCTGCTCTCGTCGAGCTCGATCTCGTGCTGGGAGAAGTACGCCGCCTCGACTCCGTGCCCGAGCTTCAGCTTTCCCGCAACCGGTTCTCGACGTCCGAGCAGGGTTTCCAGCAGCGTGGTCTTGCCCGAGCCGTTCGGGCCGACGAGCGCCACGTGCTCACCCCGCTCGACGGCGAACCCGACGTTCGCGAGCAAGTCCTTGTCGCCTGCGGCGAGCTCGACACCATCGGCCTCGACGACCGTTCGCCCACTTCGCTTCGGCTGGAGGAACTCGAAGCCCAGGCTCTTGGCCCGACGGGTCAGGAGGGCGATCTCGCCCCCGAGCTCGGCGCGCTCCTTCTGTAGTCGCCCGATGTGCGTCAGCTTGGCCTGGGCGCGCTTTGCGAGATTCTTCTTGTAGCGGAAGCGCTCGACGAACCGCTCGAGGCGAGCGATGTCGACGTCGACGCGGTGTGCCGTCGTCGTCGCGGCGGAGAGGCGCGCGGCCTTCTCGCGGCGCCAGTTGTGCCAGGGCCCCGCGAAGTACGTCGAGCGGCCGGCCTCGAGCTCGAGCACCGCGGTCGTCACCGCCTCCAGGAACCACCGGTCGTGCGCGACGAGGACGATGGCGGCGTCGATCGACTGCAGCTCGCGCTCGAGCCATTCGAGGCTCGCGACGTCCAGGTGGTTGGTGGGCTCGTCGAGCAGCAGGAGGTCGGGGTCGCCGCCGAGCGCCCGGGCGAGTGAGGCGCGGGTGAGCTCTCCGCCGGAGAAGGTCGTGAGCGGACGCTCGAGATCGGCTGCCGAGAAGCCGAGGTTGCGCGTGACCGAGTCGAGCCGCTCGCGCCAGGCATAGCCACCGGCGTGCTCGAGGCGGGCCTGCGTTTCCGAGTACCGGCGCAGCGTCGCCGCCTCGTGGTCGCCCGCGGCCATCGCCTCCTCGAGCCGGCTGAGCTCGCGCTCGGTGGCGGTGAGATCGGCGGCGCCGGAGAGGACGTAGTCGCGGAGCGAAGCACCGCTCTCGGCGGGTGGTCGCTGGTCGTGGAGCGCGATCCGTGTGCCCTTGGCCATGAAGAGCTTGCCGCCGTGAAGCTCGGTCTCGCCGTTCAGCATCCGGAGCAGGGTCGTCTTTCCGGCCCCATTCGGCCCGGAGAGCGAGACCCGGTCGCGGCGCTCGACCTTGAATGAGACGCCGTCGAAGAGCAGGTCGCCGGAGAGCTCCTTGCGGAGGTTGGTTGCGGTGACGACGGCCATGCCCTAAGCGTAGATGTGCGGATTCACAGATTTGCCGCATTGCCGGCACAGACGTGCCTCAGGTGCCGGGGTACGCTCGGAGCGGGTGGCGGGTGGAGCTCTCCCCACCCGGGTGGGGATGTGCCGCTGGATGTGCCGCTGGATGTGCCGCGGACTCGCGCGCGGGGTTCCGATTGTGTGAAGCTTCGGCAGCCATGAGCACCGAACTCGACGCCCTATGTGTCAACACGATCAGGACGCTGGCGATGGACGCCGTCCAGGCGGCCAACTCGGGCCATCCCGGGACGCCGATGGCGATGGCGCCCGTGGCCTACACGCTCTGGCAACGGTTCCTGCGCTTCGACCCCGACGACCCGATCTGGCCGAACCGCGACCGCTACGTGCATTCGATGGGTCACGCCTCGACGCTTCTCTATGCCCTCCTCCACCTGAGCGCCGTCAAGGCGGTCAACCCCGCCTACGAGACGCTCGGCGAGCTGACCGTCCCGCTCGACGACCTGAAGCGCTTCCGCCAGCTCGACTCGAAGTGCCCGGGACATCCCGAGTACCGCTGGACCTCGGGGATCGAGACGACGACAGGCCCGCTGGGCGCCGGCGTCGCGACCTCGCGTCGGGATGGCGATCGCCGGCCTCTGGCAGGCCGCGTACTTCAACCGGCCGGGGTACGAGCTCTTCGACTACGACGTCTACGCGCTCGGCGGCGACGGCTGCATGATGGAGGGGATCTCGAGCGAGGCGGCCTCGCTGGCAGGGCATCTGAAGCTCTCGAACCTCTGCTGGATCTACGACAACAACAAGATCACGATCGAGGGCAACACGGCTCTCGCGTTCTCCGAGGACGTCGCCACGCGCTTCATCGCCTATGGCTGGAACGTCACGCGTGTCGGCGATGCGAACGACCTCGAGATGCTCACCCGCGCCTTCGAGACGTTCAAGAAGGAGGACGAGCGCCCACGCTCATCGTCGTCGACAGCCACATCGGCTACGGCGCGCCCTCAAAGCAGGACACGAGCGCTGCGCACGGCGAGCCGCTCGGCGAGGACGAGATCCGCGCGACGAAGCGCAACTACGGCTGGCCCGAGGACGCCCAGTTCCTCGTCCCAGACGGCGTGCTGCGAGCACTTCGCCGACGGCATCGGCAAGCGCGGCCAGGAGGCGCGCGAGGCCTGGCTCGAGCTCTACGGCGCCTACGCGAGCGAGCATCCTGAGCTCGCCGACCAGCTTCTGAAGATGCAGCGGCGCGAGCTCCCGGACGGCTGGGACAGCGACTTGCCCGAGTTCCCGCCCGACGAGAAGGGCGTGGCCGGGCGCGACGCGTCCGCTCAGGTCCTGAACGCGATCGCCCAGAACGTCCCCTGGCTGATCGGCGGCGCCGCCGACCTCGCGCCGTCGACGAAGACGCGGCTTACCTTCGAAGGCGCGGGCGACTTCTCGGCGGAGGACCAGAGCGGCCGCAACCTGCACCTCGGCGTCCGCGAGCACGCCATGGGCGCGATCGTGAACGGGCTCTCGCTCTCGAAGATCCGGGCTTTCGGCTCCGGCTTCCTCATCTTCTCGGACTACGGCCGCTCGCCGATCCGCCTCGCGGCGATCATGGAGATCCCGGCCATCTACATCTTCACCCACGACTCGATCGGGGTCGGCGAGGACGGCCCGACGCACCAGCCGATCGAGCACCTCGCCTCGCTGCGCGCCATGCCCGGCCTGATCACGCTGCGTCCAGGCGACGCGAACGAGGTCGCGGAGGCCTGGCGCCTGATCATGGAGACTCAGCACGATCCCGTCGCGCTCGTTCTCTCCCGGCAGAACATGCCGACCCTCGATCGCACGAAGTACGCGGCGGCCGACGGCCTGCGCCAGGGCGCTTACGTCCTCGCAGACGCAGACGGCGGCGAGCCCGAGGTCATCCTCATGGCGACCGGTACGGAGGTCGGCCTTGCGGTCGGCGCCTACGAGCAACTCGTCGCCGAAGGCGTCGGCGCGCGGGTCGTGAGCATGCCCTCCTGGGAGCTCTTCGAGCGCCAGCCGGCCGAGTACCGCAATCAGGTGCTGCCGCCGCAGGTGACCGCGCGCGTCGCGGTCGAGCAGGCGTCGACCTTCGGCTGGGAGCGCTACGTCGGCTTGACCGGCCACATGGTGGGCATGACGACGTTCGGCGCCTCGGCGCCGCTCAAGGACCTTCAGACGAAGTTCGGCTTCACGCCCGACGCGCTCGTGGCAGCCGCCAAGGCTCAGCTCGACGCGACCGCGGCTCCGACCGTTCTCGACGACCTGACGCGCCGCGGCCACGATGTGGTCGGCGTCGATGCCGGCCGCTGCCAGCAGCTCCGCCGGCTTGCCCGAGGTCGGCATCTCGCGCACGGCGAGCTTCACGACGCGCGGCCGCTCGTCCGTGTCGGCGAACGCTGAGAGCACGGCCTCGCCGAGGCCGCCCTCCGGCCAGTGGTCCTCGACGGTGACGAAGCGCCCGCCGGTGGCCTCGGCCGCTGCGCGAAGCGTGTCGACGTCGACCGGCTTCACCGAATAGAGGTCGATCACGCGTGCGTTGAGCGCCTTCCTCGGCGAGCTTGTCTGCGGCTTTCAGCGCCTCGTGCAGCGTGATCCCGGCGCCGACGATCGTCACGTCGTCCGAGTCCGACGAGCGGACGACCTTGCAACCGCCGACCGGGAAGTCCTCGTCCGGCCCGTAGATGACCGGCGTAGCGGCACGAGTCGTTCGCATGTACGAGATCCCGCCGAGGTCGACCATCGCCTCGACCAGCTTCGCCGTCTGATTCGCGTCGGAGGGGTAGAGGACGGTCGAGCTATGGACGGCCCGGAAAGCCGCCAGATCTTCGAGCGCCATCTGCGACAGGCCCGTCCTCCCCGATCGAGACGCCCGCGTGCGAGCCCGAGAGCTTGATCTCGGCGCGGCTGATCGCCGCCATGCGCACGAAGTCGTAGGCACGCGTGAAGAACGCGGCGAACGTCGATGCGAACGGCTTCCAGTTGCGCACCTGGATCCCGACGGCCGCCGCGACCAGCTGCTGCTCGGCGATGAACATCTCGAAGTAGCGGTCGGGGTGGGCCTTGGCGAAGATCTCCGCGTAGGTCGAGTTCGAGACCTCGCCGTCGAGCGCAACGACGTCGCCGCGGCCGTCGCCGAGTGCCTTGAGCGCGTCACCGTACGCCCTGCGCGTCGCGACCTCCTCGCCGAGCTCCCAGGTCGGTAGCTCGAGCGGGCCGGTCTCGAACACGTGAGGCTCGCCCTCGATCTCCGGCCTGGCGACGTCGATCACGATGTTGCGGATGCCGCCGAGCTCTTCGATCGCGCCTTCGGGATCGTCGAGAGCCTTTCCGTGCCAGTTTTCCTGGTTCTCGACGGCCTTCACTCCCTTGCCCTTGACCGTCCTGGCGACGATCACCGTCGGCTGCTCCTTCGTCGCGATCGCTTCCGCGTATGCCTGGTCGATCGCCTCGACGTCGTGGCCGTCGATTTCGATCGCGTGCCAGCCGAAGGCCTCGGCCCGCTTCGCGTACGAGTCGAGGTCCCAGCCGTGCATCGTCTCGCCCCGCTGGCCCAGCCGGTTGACGTCGATGATCGCGGTCAGGTTGTCGAGCTTCTCGTAGGCGCCGTGCTCGAAGGCCTCCCACATCGAGCCCTCGGCCATCTCGCTGTCGCCGCACAGCGCCCAGACCCGGTAGGGAAGGCGGTCGAGCCGCTTGCCGGCGAGCGCGATGCCGACGGAGAAGGGAAGACCCTGCCCGAGCGAGCCGGTGGCGACGTCGACCCAGGGGATGATCGGCGTCGGATGCCCTTCGAAGCGGCTGCCGAACCTGCGGAACGTGAGCAGCTCCTCGTCCGTGATCGCCCCGGCGGCCTTGAAAAGTGAGTAGACGAGCGGCGAGGCATGGCCCTTGGAGAAGACGACGTGGTCGTTCCGCGCGTCGTCGGGGTTGTCGAAGTCGTAATGGAGGTAGTTCGCGTACAGCACGGCCATCAGGTCCGCCGCAGACATCGAGGAGGTGGGATGTCCCGAGTTCGTGACAGCGGCTGCCCGGACCGAGTCGACGCGAAGCTGCTGCCCCAGCTCGCGCCATAGCTCTGAGTTGCTCATCGGGTTAACCTAACGGGTTGTGGAGGGTGCGCACGTGCAGATCTCATGAAGGTCGCTGCGGCCTTCGACCATCGTGGCGTCAAACTGCGGGAGCGCGTCCTCGAAGAGATCGTTCGCGCAGGCCACGAGCCGGTCGACCTCGGCACGAACGCGCCCGAGCCGAAGATCGACTATCCCGATAAAGCGCGGGAGATCGGCGAGACGATCCAGACGGGTGCGGCCGAGCGGGGTGTCCTGGTCTGCGGCTCCGGCGTTGGCGCGTCGATCGCGGCGTGCAAAGTCGACGGGATCCGCGCGGCCATCTGCCACGACACGTACTCGGCGCACCAGGGCGTCGAGCACGACGACATGAACGTGATCTGCCTCGGCTCCGAGATAGTCGGCGCCGAGCTCGCCGGAGAGCTCGTCCGGGCCTTTCTGGGAGCCAAGTTCGACGGCGGAGAACGGTACGTGCGTAGGTTGGAGAAGATCGAAGAAATGGAGAAGGCACATGGGTAACTCACGACTCCACCAGCTTTCCGAGCTGGGTCAGTCCGTTTGGATCGACTCGCTCTCGCGGGAATGGCTCAAGACCGGTGAGCTCACACGGATGATGAGCGAGGACGCCGTCGTCGGAGTGACCTCGAACCCGACCATCTTCCAGAAGGCGATGGCCGAAGGCGACTGGTACGACGACCAGCTGAAGGAGGTCGTCCGTGAGCACGACGATCCGACCGAGATCTTCTTCCAGCTCGCCGTCCAGGACATCAAGGACGCGTGCGACCTCTTCCGGCCCGTCTGGGACGAAGGGAAGGGCCAGGACGGTTACGTCTCGCTCGAGGTCGACCCCAATCTCGCGTACGACACCGACGCGACGATCCAACAGGCGATCCGCTTCCACGAGTGGGTCGACAAGCCGAACCTTCACGTGAAGATTCCGGCCACGCAGCCTGGTCTCGGCGCGATCGAGGAGATGATCTCGCGCGGCCGCAACATCAACGTGACGCTGATCTTCTCCCTCCAGCGCCACGAGGAGGTCGCCGAGTCCTACATCCGCGGGCTCGAGCGGCTCGTCGAGGCCGGAGGCGATCCGTCGACGGTCGCGTCGGTCGCGAGTTTCTTCGTCTCGCGCGTCGACACGGAGGCTGACCGGCGGCTCGACGAGGTCGGGCACCCGGAGCTGAAGGGCAAGCTCGCGATCGCGAACGCGAAGCTCGCCTACCAGAACTACAAGCGCATCTTCTCGGGCGAGCGCTGGGAGGCGCTCGCCGCGAAGGGCGCGACCAGGCAGCGCTGCCTCTGGGCCTCGACTTCGACGAAGAACCCGGACTACCGGGACGTGATGTACGTCGAGCAGCTGATCGGGCCCGAGACCGTCGACACGATGCCCAAGGAAACGGTCGAGGCCTTCCAGGATCACGGCGAGGTCGCGCTCACCCTCGAGCAGGACGTGGACGAGGCGCATCGCCTCTTCGAGCAGCTCGCCGAAGCCGGGGTGGACTACGACGACGTCAGCGACACGCTCGAGCGTGAAGGAGTCCAGAAGTTCAGCGACTCGTTCACCGAGCTCCTCGAAGGCATCGAGGCCAAGCGCGGGCAGCTAGCGCCGGCGTGACCGCAACGAAGGAAGCTGAGCTCCACTACGAGGTCGCGGGCGAGGGGCCGCCGGTCGTCCTCGTCCACGAGGGCATCGCGGACAGCCGGATGTGGGAGCCGCAGTGGGCGACGTTTCCGCCCCGGCACCGGACGGTTCGCTACGACATGCGCGGCTTTGGCAAGACGCCGATCTCGCCGGGCTCGTACTCGCACGCGGGTGACCTCGTCGGCTTGCTCGAACGGCTCGAGCTGGGCCCGGCCGCGCTCGTCGGCGTGTCGCTGGGAGGGCGCGTGGCGCTCGAGGTCGCGGTTGCCCGGCCGGAGCTCGTGTCCGCGCTCGTGCTCGTGGGCTCCGGCCTACCCGGCCACGACTGGACGGAGGAGACACAGGCTGGTTGGGCCGAGGAGGGAGCCGCGATCGAGGCCGGCGACCTGGACGCCGCGGTCGAGGTCAACCTCCGGATGTGGGTCGACGGCCCCGGGCGGGAGCCCGCAGACGTCGACGGAACCGTGCGAGACCAGGTCGGCGAGATGCAGCGGCGGGCCTTCGAGCTGCAGATTCCGCTCGGCGACGAAGCAGAGGAGGAGCCGCTCGTGCCGGATCTCGTCGAGCGCCTGGGAGAGATCGATGTCCCCACGCTGATCATCGTCGGCGTAGAGGATCGTCCCGACATGCATTCGATCGCAGACCGCCTCCAAGCGTCGATCCCCCATGCGCGCCGTACGACGATCCCCGCGACCGCGCACGTCCCGAGCCTCGAGCGCCCTGCCGAGTTCGACCGGCTGGTGCTGGAGTTTCTCTCGTGAGCTCGCTGGAAGCAGTCGAGCTCGTCGACCGGATCTGGGCCCGGGACTCGACTGTCTGGACCGGTCGCGACGAGGCACACTGGCTCGGCTGGCTCGACGAGCCCGGAAGGATGCTCGAGCGCGTCGAAGAGCTGGAGGCTCTCGACCGCGACTTCGACGACGTCGTCCTCCTCGGCATGGGTGGCTCCAGCCTGGGCCCGGAGGTCATTCGCCGCACCTTCGGAATCGAACGTCTGCACGTCCTCGACACGACCCACCCGACCGCTATCCGCCGGCTCGAGCAGCAGATCGACGCGGACCGCACGCTCTTCGTCGCGGCATCGAAGTCGGGAACGACCCTCGAGACGCGCTCTCAGCTCGACTATTTCCTGAAGGGCGGGAAGGGGTCGTTCGGCGCGATCACCGACCCCGGGACCGAGCTCGAGCAGTTCGCGCGCGAGCGCGATTTCGCGTGGGTCGTCAACGGAGAGCCGACGATCGGCGGGCGCTACTCGGTGCTCTCGCCATTCGGGATGGTGCCCGCGGCCTTGATGGACCTCGACGTCAGGATGTTGCTCGAGCGAGCCGACTCGATGGCCCAGTGGTGCCGGCTCGGCGAGGAGAATCCGGGCTTCGCGTTCGGGTTGCAGTTCGGTGAGGGCTGGAGCGATGGGCGCGACAAGATCTGCATCGACGAGACCCCGGGCGGGTTCGGGCTCTGGGCCGAGCAGCTCATCGCGGAGTCGACCGGCAAGGAGGGCAAGGGCCTCGTCCCCGCCCCCGACGAAGACCCCGCCGCGGGACCCGACCGCCAGCAGGGGCAGGTGCGCTTCGACGACCCGTACGACCTCGGCGCCGAGTTCTTCCGCTGGGAGTTCGCGACTGCGGTCGCCGGGTCGATCCTCGGCATCAACCCGTTCGACCAGCCCGACGTGCAGGCGGCGAAGGACCGGACGAGCGCCCTCCTCTCTTCCGGCCATGGCCAGGGGTCTGACCCCGAGACAGGTCCCGAAGGGTCGATCGAGGAGCTGCTCGCAGAGGCGCGAGCCGCCGAACTACATCTGTATCCAGGCATTCATCGACCCCGAGCGGGAGGGCGAGCTCGACAAGCTCGTCCACAGGGCGCGGGAAACGGGCTGCGTCGTCACCAAGGGCCTCGGGCCTCGCTACCTGCACTCGACAGGCCAGTTGCACAAGGGCGGCCCGAACTCGATCCTGGCGATTCAGGTCGTCGACGACTTCGGAGAAGAGCTCGAGATCCCGGGTCGCGACTTCGGCTTCAAGCGGCTGATCGCCGCCCAGGCCGCGGGCGACCTCGAAGCGCTCAAGGAGCGGGGTCGGCGCGTCTGCCGTGTGAAACTGGACGAGCTATGAAACTCGGAATGGTCGGCCTCGGACGCATGGGCTCCGGGATGACGGAGCGGCTCCGCCTGGACGGTCACGAGGTCATGAGCTACGACCCGAAAGAGGAGTCGACAGCATCCTCGCTCGAGGAGCTCGCGGCTCAGCTCGAGCCGCCGAGAGCCGTCTGGATGATGATCCCGGCGGGCGATCCCACGGAGAGCGCCTTCCGGGAGCTGCTCGGGATCCTCGAAGCCGGCGACATAATCGTCGACGGCGGCAACTCGAACTTCCGTGACTCGCAGCGGCGCAACCGGGAGGCGGCGGAACGAGAGATCCACTTTCTGGACGTGGGCGTCTCCGGCGGGATCTGGGGGCTGACGGAAGGGTTCTGCCTGATGGCCGGCGGCGCAGACGAGCCCGTCGGGCTGCTCGCGCCGGCTTTCCAGACGCTTGCTCCCGAGGACGGATGGGCCCACGTCGGCCCAGCCGGCGCCGGCCACTTCACCAAGATGGTCCACAACGGGATCGAGTACGGCCTCATGCAGGCCTACGGCGAGGGGTTCGAGATCATGCGAGCCTCCGAGTTCGACCTCGACCTTGCGGAGATCTCCGGCATTTGGCGCTATGGCTCGGTCGTCCGCTCCTGGTTGCTCGAGCTTCTGCACGACGCGTTCGACGCACACGGGAGCGACCTGAGGGACATCGCCGGTTACGTCGAGGACTCCGGCGAGGGTCGCTGGACCATCGCCGCGGCGATCGACGAGGACGTTCCCGCACCGGTGATCACGGCCGCGCTCTTCGCGCGCTTCGCCTCGCGGCAGGACGAGTCGTTTGCAGCGAAGGTCAACGCCGCCCTTCGCGCCCAGTTCGGCGGGCACGCGGTGAAGACGCAATGACCGACACCGAGCTCGCCGAGAACCCGCTGCTCACGGGCCTCGGCCCGCGGCGCGCTCCCGAGCCGTGCGCGATGGTCGTCTTCGGCGCATCCGGCGACCTCTGCCATCGCAAGATCTTCCCTGCGCTCTACTGCGCTCGCCTGCCGGCGCCTGCTGCCGGAGCGCTTCGCGGTCGTCGGCACCGCACGTTCGCGAGTGGACGGACGACGAGTTCCGCGACCGGATGGAGCACGCCGTCCGCGAGTTCGGCCGCGACGACTTCAAGCAGGAAGTCTGGGACTGGCTCGCCCCGGCGACGCACTACCTCCCCATGGACTTCGCGGACGAGAGCGGCGAGGACAAGCTCGCGGAGACCCTGAACGCAGCTCGACGACGAGCGAGGCACACGCGGCAATCGCGTCTACTACCTCGCAGTTCCGCCGCGCGGCGATGCCGACGATCGTCGAGGAGCTCGGCAAGCGGCGCAAGACCGAGGGCTGGTGCGGCTCATCATCGAGAAGCCGTTCGGCCACGACCTCGCTTCGGCGCGGGAGCTCACGGAGCTGATCAGCAGCTACTTCACCGAGGAAGAGGTCTTCCGGATCGATCACTACCTCGGCAAGGAGACCGTCCAGAACATGCTCGCCCTTCGCTTCGCGAACGGGATCTTCGAGCCGATCTGGAACCGCCAGTTCATCGACCACGTCCAGATCACCGTCGCGGAGTCGCTGGGGATCGAGGGCCGGGCGGGCTTCTACGAGCAGGCGGGCGCGATCCGGGACATCGTCCAGAACCACATGCTCCAGCTCGTCGCGCTGACCGCGATGGAGCCGCCGATCGACTTCACGGCCGACTCGGTGCGCAACGAGAAGGTGAAGGTGCTGAAGGCGATCCACACGCCGGGCCCGAAGCACATCGTGCGCGGCCAGTACGGGCGGGGCTACGTCGAGGGCAAGGAGGTGGCCGGATATCGCGAGGAGGAGGGCGTCGCTCCGGAGTCGATGACCGAGACGTACGTCGCAGCGAAGCTCTTCGTCGACAACTGGCGCTGGGCCGACACTCCCTTCTACGTTCGCACCGGCAAGCGCCTCGCGCGGCGGGAGACGACGATCGCGATCCAGTTCCAGCAGGCTCCGCACCCGCCGTTCGAGGACGCCGCGACCGAGGAGCTGCGTCCGAACCTCCTGCTCGTGCACGTCCAGCCCGACGAGGGCGTCTCGCTCGCGATCGGCGCGAAGGTGCCGGGGCAGGGAATGCGGATCCGCACCGTGCACATGGACTTCATGTACGGAGGTGCCTTCCGCACCGATCTGCCCGAGGCGTACGAGCGGCTGATCCTCGACGCCATGCTGGGCGACCAGACGCTGTTCACGCGCTCCGACGAGGTCGAGGAGCAATGGGCGCTCGTCGACGCGATCGTCGCCACCTGGGCCCGCGACCGGCCCGCCTTCCCGAACTATCCGGCGGGCACCTGGGGCCCCGTGGCTGCAACCGAGCTCATGCGCCGCGACGGCAGGGAGTGGCTCCGGCATTGAGCGCGACCGACGTCCAGGCCGCGGAGTGGAGCGCGAAGGACGTCTCGATCGGCGATGTGGCCGGCGCCCTCGACCGGCTGCGGAACGAGTCCGCCGGGGAGACGGAAGGCCCGGACCTGCGGACGAGCGTCATGACGCACCTCGCCTGGGTTCCTCCCGAATGGCAGGAGGCGGCCGTCGAGACCCTCGCCGGGCTCGGTGAGCGCCATCCGTCCCGCGGAATCCTCCTCTTCCCAGAGGAGTCGGGAACCGACGGGATCGACGCGAGGGTGTCGGTGCTCGCGTTCCCCCTCTCGCATCAGCGGAGGCACATCGCTGCCGAGGTGATCGAGCTGCACCTACGCGGGAAGAGGGCGGAGGCGCCGGCCAGCATCGTCATGCCGCTGCTCGTCACCGGGCTCCCCGTCTTTCTCCGCTGGCGCGGGCGCCCGCCGTTCGGCGACCCCGCAGTCGAGCAGCTCGTGGATCTCTGCGACCGCTTGATCGTCGACTCCGGCGAATGGCCCGACACGCCTGAGGCGTACGCCGACCTTCCATTCGACCGCGCCGCTTGCTCGGACATCGCCTGGCGTCGTACCGAGCCGTGGCGCCGCGCGCTGGCCGGCCTCTGGCCGGGAATCGCGGAGGCGAGCGAGCTGAAGGTCACCGGCCCGGTGGCCGAGGCGTCCCTTCTCGCCGGCTGGCTGCGCTCGCGCCTCGATCGCAAGGTCGACCTCGTCCACGAGAGCGCCGAACAGGTGGAGCAGGTCGCCGTCGACGGTGCGGATTGCCCGGTCCCTCACGAGCAGCCGTCGCGGGAGCGATCTCCTCTCGGCCGAGCTCGACGAGTTCGGCGGGACCCGATCTACGAGGCCGCGGCGCTCGCTGCTACTAGCGCTTGACGATCTTGAAGCGCGGCTTCGCGATGCGGACGTTGACCGGCTTCGACCAGGTCATCTCCGGCTTCGCGGGGAGCATGTAATTGAGTCCGCGGACGCGGTAGTACCAGCGGCCGACGGTCAGCGGTAGCACGGCCGAGGTCGCCCCCGTCTTGAGCGGGGTGGGCTCGGTGCGCCAGGGATTGAGCTTGCGGCTCCACTGCACCTCGTACTCGTGGGCGCCGAGGACGGGCTCCCAGGCGACGAGCGGGGCTCCGTAGAAAGCCGGAGACGGTGCGCTTGGCCGGGACGAGCTTCCCTGCGGGCGAGAGACCGGACGCGTACGGCGCCTTGTCTCCGACCAGCACCGGCTTGCTCACCTTGCCGAAGCGGGCGGCGCCGCCTGCGCGGCAGACGTCCTCCGGAAGCTGGATGTCGCGGTACTCCATGATCTTCGACCCGTCGATGGGGTCAGGCCGCGGGAAGACCGGCACGACGGTCCAGTAGTACCCGCCGCTCGGCCAGTACGTGTCCCAGAGGTCGATCCCCGTGGTGGACGCGTCGGCGGGGGCGACAGGAGTTCCGTCCCACATCACGCTCGTGCCCTCGCCGCCGTACTTGAGCCATTCGCTGCGGGCGGCGCTGATGTTGGCGAACGTCCCCGGATAGGCGAGCGTTTGCCCGAGCCGCGGTGCGTACGCGGGGCCGCCGACGAGCGCGCTCGTGTAGACGCGGTTCACGCACTCGCTGTCGGTGTAGACGTAGACGCGGAACAGCTCGGTGTTCGTGTCGAGGAAGCCCGGGTTGCCCCAGGAGCGGTAGTTGCCCGTCCACCGGAAGGCGGGGAGCAACTCGTGCGCCTGAGGACTCCCAGGCGTGCTGACGTCGTTGCCGGAGACCGTGCCGGCGAGCGCGATCTCGGCGGGCGTCTGGGTGAACGGCGGGTTGAAGTCGACGGTGAAAGGCGGGTTGACGTTCGTGAACCAGTCGCTCCAGGCGCCGTAGGTGACGCGCGGCATGCCCGTCGGGATGTCGCCGTAGACCTTGCGGACGGCGCGAATGCGCCAGTTCACCGACTGGATCCAGGGAGCCTGGTGGTGGAAGGCGTAGAACTCCCGCTCGTCGGCGACGTTCGTGATCGTGAAGAACGACGTCGTCGAGCCCTCGAGCCAGACCTGGTACATGGTTGCGCCCTCGATCGGCGTCCACCGGATCAGACCCGGGAACTGCGGATCGAGCGGCCTCGGCCGGTCGCGCCAGCGCATGTTGAAGCCGTATGGCTTGCTCCAGCGGCCTTCGTGGCCTCTCGGAGAGATGCCGCGAACCCGCGCGTAGAGCGCGTAGGGGTTGCCGGTCATCCAGGGAAGGGAAATCGGGACTGTGGCCGCGGGGCTCGTCAGCTTCACGGCCGAGCTCTGGCTCGACCAGATCAGCGCGCCCTCGGCGAACTTCTCGCTCGTCGAGAGCTCGAACTCGTACTTCTTCGCGCCCGCGACGGGCTTCCAGGCGAAGGCCGGTGTGCGGGGGAAGCTTCGGTTGTTGAGCGACTCGGGCTCGTTGACCCGTAGCAGGAAAGCTTTCAGGCCCTGCGGTGCCCTGGGAGTCGGAGCAGCCATCGCGGTCTCGGCGCCCACGGTGAGCGCGAGCAGCGCAAGAACTCCGGCGATCGTGAGTCGGACAGGCATGGCAAGACTGTTCTTCGGCAGGAATGGCTCATTCGAGCGTCCCTCGAATGAGTGACTCCACCAGTTCTCCGACCGCCAAGACAAGCGCGTCGGACCCCGGCGGGCCCGCGATCTGCAGCGAGGCGGGCAGTCCGTCCTCGGCGGCGCCGCACGGAAGCGCGAGAGCCGGCCAGCCCAGGGCGTTGAACGGCAAGGTGAGCCTGACTGTTCGCTCTCGGATCTCGAGGTCGTCCGCCGGCAGCGGAGGCGCGACGAACTCGAGGGTCGGGGTCAGCACGAGATCGGCGCCGCCGAGTGCGGCCCGCGCACGCTCGGCATACTCGGCCCGCGCCCGAACTCCGCGCTCGTAGTCGGGGTCGGTCACCTCGAGGCAGCGCTCGATCTTCGTCCGCACGTTGTCGCCGTAGGAGTCCTTGAACTCGGCGAAGAGATCCCGGTGGACGTCTGCGACCTCGCGCATGAAGACGACGCCGACCTCGCTCAGAAACGGGAAGTCGAGCTCGCGGCTGCGGGGAAACAGGTCGGCGGCCTCGCGTACACGCGCGTGGACAAGAGGATCTGCGTCCTCGAGCCACGCGATCCCGACCTCCACTTCCTCGAGCGACTGGAGCTCGATCGGCTCGAAGCCGTCGACGAGCGCACGCATCATCTCGACGCAGCCGGAGACCGTCCGCGCCATCGGGCCTACGTGGTCGAAGCTGGGGGCGAGCGGGAAGCAGCCGTCGAGCGAGACGAGCCCGTAGCTGGGCTTGAGGCCGGCGATGCCGCAGCACGCGGCCGGGATGCGCACCGAGCCTCCCGAGTCGGTCCCGAGCGCGGCATCGGCCAGCCCGGCCGCCAGGGCCGCCGCCGAGCCTCCGCTCGAGCCGCCGGCCATCCTGCCCGGAAACGCCGGGTTGGGCACGGTGCCGTAATGGGGGTTCGCCGACGTGATCCCGTAGGCGAACTCGTGCAGGTTCGTCTTTCCGACGTTCGCATAGCCGGCGCCTTCGAGCCGGCTCACGGCCTCGGCCGTCGTGTCGGGGACGTGGTCGGCGAAGACGATCGAGCCGTATGTGGTCGTGAGCCCCGCGGTGTCGAAGATGTCCTTGACGGCGAGCGGGATTCCGTCCCCGACCTCGGCCGGGCGGGCGAGAAAGATGCCTTGAGGAGCGGCGCCGACAGTCATAGGATCTGTGATCCCCGATCCGAGGAGGCGTAAATGGACACGTACGTGATTCTGCGCAGAAGCGGCTGGCAATCGCCCGAGGAGCTCCAGGAAGGAGCCGGGCGCTCGAGCCAGGTCGGCGAGGACATGTCGGACGACATTCGCTGGATTCGCTCCTACGTCCTCGAGGAGAACGGCGGCTCCGTCGGCACCGTCTGCATCTACCAGGCGACGAGCCCGGAGGCGATCCGGGACCACGCCACGCGCGCCGAGCTGCCGGTCGACGAGATCATCCGCGTCGCCGACACGGTGATCGTTCGGCCCGACCCGGAGCCGGCTCAGGTGTAGCTAACTAGTCGAGCGCGAGATAGACGAGCGCGATCCCGACCGTCCCTGCGAAGAGCAGCAGGGAGATCGCAAAGAGGCCGAGCCCGAAGAGCGAGTTGCTGCGCCCTTCCTCGGGCGTGGGCTCGCGTGGCTCCGCCTCGGCGGGCGCGACGAATGTTCCGGTCATCGTGCGCATCGCGCCGGATGCCGTCCGCTCCAGAGCACCGGATTCTCGTCTCTTGTTCACGCGAGCACCGAGTCGAAGGCCATAGCGACGAAGATCAGCGCGAGGTACGCCAGCGAGTAGTGGAACAGCAGGGCCGCGCGGGCCGGGGTTCGTTCACGGCGAAGCCACCAGGCGAGGAAGAGGAAGCAGCTCCCGAGCGCGGCCGCGGCCACGAGGTACACGGCTCCGAACTGGCCCCAGAGCGCCGGCGCGAGCGTGAAGGCGACGAGAGCGACGGTGTAGAGCACGATCTGCTTGGCGGTCTCGTCCTCGCCGCGGACGACCGGAAGCATCGGCACGCCGGCTGCTGCGTAGTCGCGCTTGATGAGCAGGGCGAGCGCCCAGAAGTGCGGGCGGCGTCCACAGGAAGACGATCGCGAACAGGACGAGAGCCGGCAGCGTCAGGTCGCCCGTTGCCGCGGCCCACCCGACGAGCGGCGGCACCGCACCGGCAGCTCCGCCGATGACGATGTTCTGCGGCGTCGTGCGCTTCAGCAGACGCGTGTAGACGAGGACGTAGAACAGGTTGCCAACGAGGGCGAGCACGGCGGCCAGCACGTTGACGAAGCCCGCCAGCAGGACGAAGGAGAGCGCGGAGAGGGCGAGCCCGAACTCGAGCGCGTAGGCCTCCGGAACTCGGCCCGCAGCGACGGGGCGCGAGCGGGTCCGCTTGCCCATCAGCCGGTCGATGTCCGCGTCGAGCACGTGATTGAGCGCGCTTGCTCCGCCACAGGCGAGAGCGAGCCCGGCCATGGCCGCCGCGGCGAGCCCGGCCGGCGGCAGGCCTTGTGCCCCGATCACCATCCCGCAGAAGCCCGTCAGCAGGAGCAGCGTCATGATCCGCGGCTTGGTGAGCGTCACGTAGTCGCGAACCGTCTCCCTTCGAGACCTGGCAACAGTCTGTTGCGAGGTCTGAGGCGCTCCCCGCCACGAGAGGGCTGCCGTCACCAGTGAAGCCGCGAAAGCCGCGGCGGCCAGGGCGAGGTGGAGCCCCGGCGCCGTGACTGCCGCGGCGAGGCCGAAGAGGACGAGGGCGGCAAGCGCCGGGGCAAGCAGGCGTCGATAGCTGACCCACGCTGCGGCGACGACTGCTGCGAGAGGCGGTAACGCGACAGCGGCGAGCACGCGATGCCCGGCTCCGAGCGCTGCCGTGCCGGAAACGACCGCGAGCAGCGTCCCGGCCGCGCCACCGAGCGCGGTCAGCCGGAACCAGGGCCCCGGTCTCATATTCGCCGCTCCCAGATCCGGCGTCGCAAATCTCGCAGTGGCCTTGCGCTCGTCACGTAGGGAACCTTGTCGAAGTTGTGCGGAGGCGGTGGCGAGGTCGTGTACCACTCAAGGGTATCGCCGAGCCACGGGTCGTTGCCGGAGCGCACTCCCGGCCGCTTCCTCGTCCACATGATGTTGACCACGAAGACGATCATCCCGGCCGCCATCACGAACGCGCCGATCGTCGAGATCAGGTTGTAGGTCTCCCACGAGCGCTCGCCGTACGTGTAGATCCGCCTCGGCATGCCCATCAGGCCGAGCATGTGCTGTGGGAAGAACGCGAGGTTGAAGCCGATGAACATCAGCCAGAAATGCCACTTTCCGAGCCGCTCGTCGAGCAGCCGCCCGAAGATCTTCGGCCACCAGTAGTAGAGCCCGGCGAAGATCCCGAACATCGACCCGCCGAACAGGACGTAGTGCAGGTGGGCGACGACGAAGTACGAGTCGTGCGCCTGCCAGTCGAACGGGAAGACCGCGAGGAAGATCCCGGAGAGGCCGCCGATCGTGAACAGGGCGACGAAGCCGAGCGCGAAGAGCATCGGCGTCTGGAAGATCAGGTTGCCGCGCCAGGTGGTCGCGATCCAGTTGAGGATCTTCACGCCGGTCGGGACGGCGATGATCATCGACGAGATCATGAAAAAGCCCAGGAGTGGCGTCGACAGGCCGACCGCGAACATGTGGTGGGCCCACACGAGCATCGAGTAGAAGCCGATCGCGACCGTGGAGAAGACGATCGCCGTGTAGCCGAAGATCGGCTTGCGCGAGAAGACGGGGATCACCTCGGAGACGATCCCCATCACCGGCAGGACCATCACGTACACCTCGGGGTGCCCGAAGAACCAGAAGACGTGTTGGAAGAGCACCGCGTTTCCGCCGCCCTCCGGATCGAAGAAATGAGTGCCGGCCTGACGATCGAGCAGCAGCAGCGTCAAGCCCGCGGAGAGCGCGGGCAGGACGGCGATCAGGAGCGCCGCATAGACCTCGATCGACCAGACGAACAAGGGGACGCGCATCCAGGACATCCCGGGCGCCCGGAGCCGGTGGATCGTGACGACGAAGTTGATTGCTCCGATGAGCGAGGAGATGGACAGGATGTGCAGCGCGAGGATGAGGATGTCGACGCCGTCCCCGCCGAGCCGACTCGAGAGCGGCGCATAGATCGTCCACCCGGTCTTGGCTGCCCCGCCCGAGGCGAAGAAGCTCGAGAAGAGCGTGATCCCGCCGAAGAGGAAGAGCCAGTACGAGAGCGCGTTCAGTCGCGGGAACGCGACGTCGCGCGCTCCGATCATCAGCGGCACGAGGAAGTTTCCGAAGCCCGCGAGAATCGGAACGACGACCAGGAAGATCATGGCCGTCCCGTGGACGGTCATCACCTCGTTGTACGAGTCGCGCGTCAGGAAGGTCTGATCCGCCTGGGCTAGCTGCGAGCGCATGAGCAGAGCGAGGATCCCGCCTGCCCCGAAGAAGAAGAGGCACGTGACGAGGTAGAGGATTCCGATCCGCTTGTGGTCGACGGTCGTGA
>CAWJIM010000017.1:0-7504 GCA_963842945.1 uncultured Gemmatimonadales bacterium | reverse complement strand
CTGCTCCCTCGGGAGCACCACCGACGTGGTGGAGGAATACGCGGGTAACTCAGGGCTCCAGGATTTGGGAGACGGCTACTACCAGTTCAACTGGAAGACACCGAGCAGCTATCTGAACAGCTGTAAGAAGATCGCGCTTACATTCGGCAGCGGCGGTCTCGGTTACACCGAGAAGCCGGCGCGCATACTTCACCTTCAAGAAATAAGTCAGCCCATAGTGACAGAACGAAGGCCCGGCACATGCCGGGCCTTTGTTTTGTCTCACCACATGGACCGCCGACCGGAACGCCGCTATGCTGCCACCCGATGCGAGTCTGCCTCCTCAGCATGGAGATCTTCGCCTGGGGCAAGCACGGCGGCTACGGCCGGGCCACCCGCGTGATCGGCCGCGAGCTGGTCCGCCGGGGCGTCGAAGTCTCCGCCGTTGTCCCGCTTCGGGGTAACCAGCGGCCGGTTGAACAACTGGATGGGATCCAGGTGCTCGGCTTTCCGCCCCGGGCACCCTGGCAGGCGGCCCGCCTCCTCCAGGAAGCCAATGCCGACATCTATCACTCGCAGGAGCCCTCCTTCACCACGTATCTCGCCCAGCGAGTCATGCCCGGCCGCAAGCATTTGGTGACCCTGCGCGATACCCACGAGTGGAGCGACTGGCTGGCCGAGCTCCGGCACCCGTCGCTCAACCGAAGGCAGGTGCTGGCCAACAAGTTGTTCGAGGACAATCCGCTCGTCCAACGAGCAGTGCGCCGGGCCCACCGGGTGTATTGCGCCGCCGAGTTCCTGCGGGCCAAGGCGCAACGCAAGTACGGATTGAAGTCGACACCGGAATTCCTGCCGACGCCCGTCTCAGTACCTCACCACGTTCGGAAGGCGGAACGCCCCACGGTCTGCTATCTCGCCCGCTGGGACCGGCGGAAGCGGCCGGAGCTCTTCCTCGCCCTGGCCCGACACTTTCCCCAGATCAGGTTCATCGCCTTCGGCACCTCGCGCGACGCCGAGTATGAACGCGGCCTCCGGGCCCGCTACGCCGGCCTCCCCAACCTCGAGATGCCCGGGCATGTGGATCAGTTCGCGTCCGTCGCCGTCGCCTCCGCCCTCACCGAGAGCTGGATCCTGGTGAACACGTCGGTCCGGGAAGGACTGCCCAACGCATTCCTCGAAGCGGCTGCGCATGGCTGCGCCATCCTGAGCGCGGTGGATCCGGACGGGTTCGCCTCCCGGTTCGGCGCCAAGGTGGAAGGTGATAATTTCGCGGCGGGATTGGAGACCCTGCTGCAGGGAGACCGGTGGCGCGGCTGTGGAGAGCGGGCCCGGGAGCACGTCCGCTCCACCTTCGAGCTGGGTACGGCGGTCGACCGGCACCTCACTATCTATAATGAACTGCTGGCCGGCGAACCCTCGCCGGCCCGATCGGTCTACTAGGAGCCGGCATGCCCGTTTCCATCGGCGATCTGCGTCGTGACTACGCCAAGGCCCGATTGGACGAGTCCAGCGTAAGCGCCGATCCGATCGTGGAGTTCGCCCGCTGGTTCGAAGAGGCGGTCAAAGCCGAGCTGCACGAGCCCAACGCCATGACCTTGGCGACGGCCAACGCCGAAGGCGTTCCCTCGGCGCGTATCGTGCTGTTGAAGGGTTTCGACCAGCGGGGGTTCGTCTTCTTTACCGACTATCGCAGCCGAAAGGGGACCGAGCTGGCGGAGAACCCGCGGGCCGCGCTGGTGTTCTACTGGGGCGAGCTGGAGCGGCAGGTCAGAATCGTCGGCAGCACCACACAGACGGACCGCCAGGAGTCAGAAGCGTATTTCCGGAGCCGGCCTCGGGGCAGTCGGTTGGGCGCCTGGATCTCGCATCAGAGTCAGGTGATCGCTGGCCGGCAGCAGCTGGACGAGCGAGTTCCCGAGCTGGAGCGTCGTTACCCGGGTGATGACGTGCCGCTGCCGCCCTATTGGGGCGGATTCCGGCTCCGCCCCGATTCGATCGAGTTCTGGCAGGGGCGAGCCAGCCGGCTGCACGACCGGATCCGCTACGTCCGCAACGGAGACCGCTGGCGAATCGAGCGGTTGTCGCCGTAGCGGGCGGAGTGGCGGAGGGCTTACCGTCCCGCCTTACCGCCTTACCGCCTTACCGCCTTACCGCCTTACCGCCTTACCGCCTTACCGCCGTCAGAAGCTCGCGGTAAGCCCTCCCAGCACCCGGCGTCCGATCACCGACCCGCCGTACAGCTGAAAACGCTTCTGATCCAGCAGGTTGGTGGCGCTAGCGTTGATCCTGACATAGTTGTTGATCCGGTATCCCGCTCCCAGGCTGATCTGCTCACTCGACGGGACGTATCCCTGAAACACCCCAGCCGCCCACTGGTAGCCATCGATCAGGCGGACTGATCCGTTGGCGTCGAACCGCTCTCCGACGTACGACAGCCCCAGCGTGGCCTTCTTGCTCGGCGTATTGGGCAGGAGCTGATCGCCCGCCTGCTGCGACTCCACCTCGAAGTCAAAGCCGGTAAAAGAGGCATCTGCTCGAAGCTCCGGCGTGAACTGATAGCCCACGTCCCAGCTCTATCCCGCGTTCCGTCACCTCACCGGCATTGGTATAGGAAAGCACCACGGCACGGCTGCCGTCCGGCAGCGTGGCCAGCGCCGGGGCGCCGGAGATGGTGGTGCCCGCGACGACACTGCCGTAGCCTGCCTGAAGCGTTGGAATCGGCGCCCGCAGCGCCGCCGCCTGGGCCGGGGTAAGCTGCCCTCCCTGCTCCAGCTGCTGGATCCGCTGATCCAGGGCGGTGAGGTCGCCGGGAATGTTGATCCCGCCGTCAGTGAGCTGGAACGTAGGGTATGCGGGGTTCACTCCGGGCAGGAGATCGGTGACGAAGTTCTCCAGCTTGTTGATGTAGAGATCCGCGGTGAAATAGAGCGTATTGGAGATGCTCCCCTTGTAGCCCAGTTCCCACCCCAGCACCGTCTCCACATCCAGATTCGGCGTTGCCCAGGGCCAGCACCTGGGTAGTGGGAGAGAAGTTCCAGGGCAGCGACGGATGCAGCGTGAGCCCCGCAAGCGCGGCCGGCGGCAGGCTTGCCTGCACCTGAGTGTAGTACGCCTCGATTCCTCCTTCTACCGTCGCCGGACCCGCGGTGGGCGCGGCGGCGGGAGCCTGAAGAAAGAACTCGGAGTAGTTCGGCGTCTGGAACGCGCGGTTCACCGAGAATCGAACCGAGTTATTCTCGTTGAGGCTATAGACCAACGCGCCCTTGGGAGAAAACTGGGTCTCGAACAGTGTCCCGTCATCCACCCTGGCTGCGCCCACCACCCGGAGCTGGGGGATGAGATTGTATTCGACCTGACCATAGCCAGAGTAGTAATCGTCGCTCCGATCATCGTTGATCGGATTCATCAGCGTGCCCGATGTATTGACCATGGTCTTGCGGTAGGATGCGCCGTAGACCACCCGGCCACGGTCCTGCATGGAAGTCCCAGTTCTGCTGCCCCTCGAGCTGGAAGATGTCGGACCGTTCCTCGAGCTGAGCGCCGCTGGAAAGAGCGATCTGGGGGTCGACCGAAGTCCTGCTGTTCCAGAATCCGAAGATGTTGGTGTGGTTTGCCGCGAAGGCCGCCCGGGCGTATGGCTTGACCGCTTTGAGCACCTGCACCCGTCCGATGCCGGTAACGAACACCTCATTCTCGACCTGTGAGGCCCCCCCGTCGGCGGAGAGCACCGAGCCGTTGTTGAGGTAATAATCCAGGCGACCGGAGGCGTACACGTTCTTGAGGGCCGGCGCGATCCCCCAGCGGTTCGCCGGTTACCGGGTCGACGGACTGGCCGGTCAGCGGGATTGTCTCCCGGGTGAGCCCCACCGCTTCATCGGTGGCATCGGCATATTCCTTTTGCAGAGAGGTGCCGTCGGTCAATGTTCGCGAGCGGGTGTAGGTATCGCTCTTCATGCCGCCGACGTTGAGCCGATAGCCGAAACGGTCGTTCCCGAACACGCCAGCCTGGCGAAAGTCGCCCCGGATCGTTTCCAGCTCGCCGCCACCGAAGCTGAGCTTGGTGCCGGCCACCTCCCGACCCTCCGGGGTTATGATGTTGATCACCCCGCTGAACGCATTGGCGCCGTAGAGCGCCGAGCCGGGCCCCCGTACCATCTCCAGGCGGCCGAGGTCTTCCAGCGGCTGGGTCATGCCATTCCACTCCTGGGCGCCGAGGAAGGCAATCGAGAGATCGCGTCCATCTTGCAGCACCAGCACTCGGCGATTGAGCGACGAGTTGAAGCCGCGGGCGTTCACATTGAAGTCGTTTACCCCGCTTTGCACCACATCCACTCCAGGCACGGTCTGAAGCGCGAGGGGTGCCTGGCCGGTGATCGAGGTGTTTTCCAACACCTGGGGCTCAACCACCGAGATCGCGGCCGGTGCTTCGACAATTCGCTCCGGGGTGCGGGATGCGGTGGACACCACCATCTCGGTGAGGGCCACGGGTACCGGCTCCATTGCGGCATACACCGTCGCTGTACGGTCGGCTTCCACAGTGGTCCGGATCTCGATCGGCTTATAGCCCAGCCAGCGGAACACGATGGTCTGAGCGCCCACGGGCACCCGGCGCAAGGTGTATCGGCCATCGGGGCCGGTTATCGTGCTCAGGCCTGTGCTCTGGACCGTCACCGACACGCTGGGCAGGGGAGAGCCCTCACCCTCCCGGGTCACCAAGCCGGTGACGGTCCCAGACTCCTGGGCCAATGCCGGTCTGGGGAGGACGAATGCGAGCGTGAACGTCGCTACTACGATGAAACCCTGGCGGAGCATGGCCGACACTGTTGATAGCATACAGCGCTCTCATCTCCCGAATGTGATGATGGCTGGGGCGGGAACGGGTTTTTTGGGATCCGAAAGACGACGGAGAAGCACAAACAGTATATGGAATGTCGGGAAGGACGGGAAGGACGGAAACAGCCCGCCCCGGGTGAAATGAGGCGCGAGGGGAGCAGGCATCCTTGCTGTTGCCGTGCTCTCCGCCTGCATCAGCGGCAGTCCAATCCCTTCCGCAGCGCCAAGCACCAGCGCCGTCACTAAGCCGGTCTCGTTCGCCATTCTCGAGGACTATGACAAGGGCCAGGATCTGCGCGAGGTCGCCCGCGACTTCAGCCATTTCCGCGAGCTCGGCATCCTACAGTGGCGGGGAAGCTTTGGCTGGGACGATTATGAGCCCAGCCCTGGCCGGTACGACCTCGATTGGCTGGAAGGGTTTGTCGCCCTGGCTGACACCATGGGGATCTCTCTTCGCCCGTATCTGGGTTACACCCCTGCCTGGGCGGCGCGGGGCGGCAAGGACGACCATGTGTGGAACGATCCTCCGCGGAGCGAGCAGGATTGGGCTCGGTTTGCCGGCGCCGTCGCCGGCAGGCTCCGGAAATACCGCAGCATCGTCTCTTACGAGATCTATAACGAAGCGAACACGGCCCTCTGGTGGGACGGCAGCGCCGAGGAGTATGCCCGGGTCCTTCGGGACGGCGCGGAGGCCATTCGCCGGGCCGATCCCGATGCACAGGTCTTTCTGGGCGGCATGGTCTGGCCTGATCTCGAGTGGCTCGAGCACGCGTGCGAGGACGGACGTGCCCCCTTCGATGTGCTCCCGTTCCACGCGTACCCCGAGACCTGGACACCCGATTCGATAACAGTCGAGAATTATCTCGGCCCGGCATTCCGGGGCGGGTTCGTTCCGGCAGCAGACCGCCGGTGCGGGCGGAAACCGATCTGGATCAATGAGACCGGCTTTGCCACCACGCCGGGGAAGAGCGAAAAGGACCAGGCGGAGTGGTGGGCCCGCGCGCTGGCGACCTTTCTGGCGGAGCCGCGGGTAGAGCAGATTGGGATCTATGAGATCAAGGACCAGCAACTGGGGACGGAAGTCATCGGTGACGCACCGAACTATTATCTGGGGCTCATCCGGCGCGATGGGACCCCGAAGCTCGCCTTCGAGACCATCAGGTTGCTTGTCCGCCTCTTCAACAGCGACTCGATCACCGTGGCCGATCCCTTGCTCGATGTTCGGGTGACCGCCGGGTCCGCCGGGCAGCTGTATCATCATCTCTTCATCCGGCCGGACGGCCGGCAGCTGGCTTTCGTGTGGGACAAATCAGGCAGCCCCACCGTGGAGCTGAGGCTTCCGGCTGCACTCGGGACCATCACGGCTTATGCCATTGACGGGCGCAGCAGTCCGTGGAAGAACGTCGAGGGGAATGTCATTCGAGGAGTAGCCCTACAACCGGGAAGCGTGCGAATCTTCCAGGCCGGCGGCCGGTGACTCGCCCCTTCAGTATCAAATGGCTGACCAAGCTGGCCCGGGACATTCGGACCGCGTCGGCTGAAGATGGCGTCGGCGTGGGGGCGATCGCCCGCGATCTGGTCGCCCTCAACCTTCGCAACCAGCTCGGCGTGCGGGCGTATTTTCAATACCGCCTGTTCGATCCCCGCATTCCATATCTCGAAAAGAAGGATTACCTCCCCGACAGTGGCCGGGCGACGGGCCGGTTGTGGTCGCTGCTCACTCCGGTGCAATACCGCCTTCCCTTCCGGAACAAACTGGTGTTCAACCGCGTCTTCGGCGGTCAGGGGCTGCCGGTCGCGCAAGTGTTTGGAGTTTACGATCGACAGGTCGGCTTCACTGTGGATGGGGAGGAACTTCGCAACGCTGCCGATCTCAGACGCTGGATGAGCCGGGCGCCGGACCATGGCTTTGTCTTCAAGGCGCTGTTCGGCATCGAGGGATACCAGGTCCTGGTGTTCTCCAGCCGGGGGACGAAGGATCCTCCCAGCTTCATCACTCTCTCGGGAGACCGCTTTGATGCTGAACGCCTGGTGGAGTTTACCCGAAACACCCGGGAGCTGGAGCGTCGGGGGGCGCTGGACCCCGAGTCGTACCTGATAGAAGAGCGAATCCTGCCCCATCCCGAGCTGGCGGAGCTGGTCGGGCCTACGCTCTGCTGCGTCCGGGTGGTCACCTTCATCGGCCTGAACGGTGTTCCGCAAATTCTCGGCGCCGTGTACAAGCTCCAGCCGGAACCGCTGGGAGTGGATCACTTGAGCTATGGCGCCATCGGGAGCTGGGTCGATCTGGAGTCCGGCGCCCTCAGTCCGGGGCGATCCCGCCATCACTTCGGCTACACCTCCGTGATTCCCGGCACCGACAAAACCTTTGTGGGGTTCAAGCTTCCTCACTGGTCCCAGGTCAAAGAGATTGCACTGAGGGCCGCGAGCGTCCTGCCCTGGGCTCGCGCCATTGGGTGGGACATTGCCATTTCTGATAGGGGACCGATCCTTATCGAAGGAAACCCCCAGTGGTCCACTTCACTGCTTCAGATTCCGGCCCCCCGTGGCCTGATGACCGGAGAGTTCAAGTCACTGTGCGACACCCTGGCCGCCGGGCAGGCGACGCGGCGGTAGCTGCTGGAGGCGCTGCCGCGGTTGCAACTTTTCGAGGAGATGGAAGGTATTGACCAGCAGGAGATTTCTCTCGACG
>CAWJIM010000016.1:0-258508 GCA_963842945.1 uncultured Gemmatimonadales bacterium | reverse complement strand
TTGTTATGTAGTTGTTGCTTGGTTCGGTTGCGTCTTGCTCCCGTACTTGAATTGTTCGTACGAACATTAGAGTAGCATCCGCCGTCCTCCTGCCGTTACAGATCAGGGCTATTCTCGTGTTCGTACGAACATTAGAGTAGCATCCGCCGTTCCCCTGCCGTTACGGGTCGGTGCTATTCGCATGTTCGTAGGAACGTGGAGTAGACTGGAGGATACATGCCGCCGAATTGACGTTCGGCCACAGCTGGGCCGTGGTCACCGGCGCAAATTGGCGTCCCGCCCAGGATGGCCTGTAATTCATCAGCACCGAAGGTGCCGCGGCGTGTTGGGATTCCTGCGATGCAACCAACCCGAATCTTTGAGACGGTCTTGTACGCGGAGGACTTGGCTGCCCGGAACGGTTTTATCACGAAGCGCTTGGGTTGGAGGTATTGGAGGCGCAGTGCTTTGGTTGTGGCTTTCCGGTGTGGCGGTGGAGTCCTGCTCGTCTTTGATCCACGCAAGAGCGGCGTACCGGGTAGAGACGTTCCTTCCCACGGGACTACAGGCGCCGGACATGTTGCGTTCGCGGCAAAGCCGGACGATCTCCCGGCGTGGAGGGAACAATTGCGCCAGGCTGGAGTCCCCATCGAACGCGAAGTTGATTTTATGCGGCCGGACGTTCGATCTATTTTCGTGATCCGGCAGGCAATGTTGTTCGGCTTGGCCCCGCCGACCTCATGGGGTGGCGGCTGGGGAATTCTGACTCCGTGACGGAGAACGAAACAACTCGTCGCCTTTACGAAACACATCTTCCGGTTGCGAACACCGAAACGTCAAGGAAGTTTTACGTGGACATCGTGGGTCCTGGAGCTTGGCTATCGGGACCCGGGCCGGGACGTCGTCTTTCTCTTCATCGGCACAGGCAAAGGTCCATGTTGGGACTCTGGGGTCCAACGACCACATGCGGCAGTGATCCTCATGAATGCCACCTTGCCATAGCGATGCCGCTCAACAGACCTCCCTCATGATCGGTAAGCGTCTCAATCATCTGGGCGTTTCAACCCGCAACTTCGCCGGCGAGGAAACCACCGAACCCTCTGTCATCGGTGATGCCATCTGCGAACTCCTATTTTCGCGACCCGGACGGTCATTCGCTCGAGTTCATCACCCCACTAGATGATCCACCCGACCCTAGGTTTATTGGTCCACTCTCCGTGTAGCAAGAAACGAAAGGTGAGTTGAGCGTGCATTTGCCGCAAGGATGCCATGGAGTGGATCGCCTTGTGGCCGCACACACGTCTAGCCGCTAGAATCTGAATCAGCGCAGGAGTGGCGGAATTGGCAGACGCGCTGGACTTAGGAGCCAGTACCGAAAGGTGTAGGGGTTCGAGTCCCCTCTCCTGCGGGTGCGGAAATCCCAAGGGTCAAATGACAAGCTCCAAAATTCCCCAAGTGTCAACGGCCAAGCGATCCGCCTCGCTTGGAACTTTGCCCTTGGAGCTTTTTTGGGATTTGTCATTTGTCTTGGGATTTCCGCACGCTGGCGTGCGGACTCGATTTTCATCGGCGCCATCGAGCGCACCAACGCCGTCATCAAGGAAGTGAAGGGCGACGTGCTCGTCTTCGAGATCAACGCCCGCCAGAGCGAGATGCAGGCGGGTAAGATCACACCGCTGGTTCCCTCGGAAGCACCCCCTGAGCAGCACAAGGAGGCATACGCCAGCGGCAAGTGGGACCAGGCCGTCGATGGCTATCAGAAGACGATTCGCACCGCCAGCAAGCCGTGGGTGAGGGATTGGGCGGCCATCCGGCTGATCGACGCCGCCAGCAAATCCGGCCGGTTCGACGCGGCCGTCGCGGCGTATGTCCTGACGCTCCTGAAAGACCCCGCCGCCGCCGCGTCGCTACGACGACCATCCAGTCCAAGTCGAGCTATCTCGATACCGCCGTCAAAGAGGTGAACAATGCCTTAAGTGACCCAAAGATCGCGGCCGAACGGCGCCGCGCCTGCTGGGATTTCTGATCGAGATTCATCAGGCCCGAAAGGACCCCGCCGCCAAGGATTTGGTCTACGAACAGCTCGTGAAACTGCCCGGCGCTGATACGAATGATCCCAACGCCCGTCGCGTCCTGGCCCGCCGCAAGATCTCCGTCGCCAGCCGCGCAATCCAAAAACTTCCGACAGGCCATCGACGAGATCGAAAACAACCGCGCCATGTTCATCGACGCGTCGCAACAGGCCGAAGCGCTGTTCATCCTCGCCGAATGCCGCCCCGCGCTGGCGGGAAACGAAAAGGACGCCCTGAAAGACGCCGCACTGGCGTACATGCGCGTCGTCGCCGTCGCCAAGGACGAGCCCGGCCGGCCACGCGTCGTCGATTCGCTTTTGAAAACCGCCGCGATCCTCGAATCGCTCAACGAGCCGCAGTCCGCCGCCCGTTTGTTCGAGCAGGTCGTGGCCCAATATCCTGACGACCCTTCGGCGCCGAAAGCACACGACGGCCTGGAACGACTCAAGAAACAAGCCGCCGCCAACTGACCCCAGACAACTGACCACGCAGACCACTACTAGTGTGAATTCTTCAAGAAGTACAACAAGACCCTGCTGGCGATCTTCATGGTGTTCCTGATGATCGCCTTTATCGTTGCCCACGACTTTCAACCGGTTCGACGAACGCTCCAATCCGGTCGCCGAAGATGGCACAGAGAAGGTCTATCGCCACGAGGTGGATGCCGCTGAGCAGGGTTGGTACTTCCTGGACAAGAATGTCGAGTTCCCTACCGCAACCAGGTGCGGCACATGGATTGGGCGCCCAGCGTGGGCATCCTGGCAACTCCGGGGCGCAACGAGCCGTTTGAATCGGCGTTCAACCGGCTCTTCGCAAGTCGCCGATCGCCGAGCTGTATTACCTCCTGCAACTGGAAGCTCGGAAGATGGGTCTGAGTCCAGCCTGGCAGAGGCCCGCCAGTTTCTGAGCAATCCCAACATCGCCATCCGCCAGCCCAACGGCGCGCATGTCGACTGGCAGAATTTCACCGATGAGACCCGCAAGTCGCAGATCGAGCAGACGATGGCTTATCTGCTGATGGTCAACTCGGCATTCCAGCCGCCGCGAGGCACCCAAGATCTCGCAGCCGCTGGCGAAGCTCGAGCTGGCCTGGCAGTTTCAGCAGATCAAGACGTACCTGGTCGAGTTTGCCGCCAAGGATTTTGAGGACAAGGCCCCGCCGGCGACGACCGAGCAGCTCCAGGCGCAGTTTGATCGTTTGGAGATTTTGAGGCCGGCGCCGTCGGATCGGGACAAGAACCCGTTTGGCTTTGGCTACAAGTTTCCCAACCGCGTGAAGCTGCAGTACACCGGCGTGCCGCGGGCGCAGGTCCGTCAGGCCGTCCGCGCACCAAAACGGACTACGACTGGGACGTCGAGGCCGCGAAGTATTATCAGCGTCACCAGGAAGAATTCGTCGCCGCCCCACCGGCGACAACGCAGTCCTCCAATCTGCTCGGGCCGGCCCGAACCCAAGACTCCGACCACCAAGCCCTTCATCGACGTCCGCGAGCAGATCGTGAACGGTTTGATCGACCCGCTGGCCGAAAGGCTGCACCGGCAGATCGCTACCGAGATCACCAACAAGCTGAACTTCGATTTGAGAAGCATCATGCATCAGCGCGCCCAGCGCCACGACGGCGACGGCCGAGGCGGGATTCCAGAGTTCGTACCTTCAGGCCATCGCGCACAACATCGAAGCACGGCACAAGGTCACGCTGACCGTGGCTTCGATCGCCGATTCGTTCAAGACCAGCGCCAACTGCGCTGCTCCCCGGCATCGGACAGGTGCCCGCCATTCCCGACCTGGCCACCATCGCGGCCGAACCGTTTGTTCCCGCCGACAAACGCAAGGAACCCGGCGTGCTGGCTTTGTTCAAAGCCTCCAGGCCGATGCAGGATAAGGCGCAGAACACGTACGTCTTCCGCATCACCGCCGCCGAGCCGAGCGCCACAAGCCGGCGACGCTTGAGGAAGTGAAGGAACAAGTCGCGTTCGACTTCAGGCGTCTGGCGGCCTTCGAGCTGGCCAAGGCCCAGGCGCAGAAGCTGCACGAATCCGCCCGAACGTCGGGCCTGGAGTCCGCCGCGAAGAGTCAAAACCTCAAGCTCATCCTGACCGGCGCGTTCCCGAAATTCCCCAACTTCCCGATCGAAAACTTCCACGCTCTCGACGCACCACAGGCCATCTTTGTCGACAAGGCCTTTGCTTTACTACGAGCAACTGAACAAACCCAGCGGCGAAAAGCCCGTCGCGCTGATCGAGCTGCCGCCGGACATCAAAGTCGTCGTAGCCAGGCTGACCGTCGATTTCTTCCTGCCCACGGACAACATGGACCTGCTGTACGCCGAATTCGGCGAGAGGATGATGCTCCAATATCGCCAGCTTTTGAGCGGATGTTGAATCTTTATTCGGTCATGGACCGCCTTGGCTACGTCGACGCCACCGGCAAGCACGAAAGAAACCGCGCACCGCCGCGGCCCAGTGATTACTTGACATCGGAAAACGCGCAGGGCTAGAGTTCCATCGACGCCTCGCACCATTAGCTCAATTGGCAGAGCAGCTGAGCTCTTAATCAGCGGGTTGTAGTTACGGTCGCCGCATGGATCATTCCGACTTTGTCACCCTGCGGTTCGATTGTGACACGGGTATCTTGCCCGTGCCGGTTCTCGCACGGGCAAGCTGCCAATACTGTCCGGCACTTTGGGCCGTTGTACGGTGGGATTGGAACGCGATGAACGGTTTTTTTGATGCATCCTCGGTTTGGAAAGGATCGTCCGATTGGTTCAGCAGGCAGGCGGCAGCTCGAGGTCTTGTCGGCGCAAAGGGACCCGGTCGCTCAGGCGTGTTTCTTTTTCAGCCGGCACAGTCGTTCCAACTCGCGTTCGCGGGCGATTCGTCCAGAATCTCCGGTACCCTTTCCAGCAGCAGGTCGCCGCTGGCGGCGCTGCTGAGCAAGACGAAGCTGTAGATGCTGGGACGCTGGCCGGTGTGCAGGTACATCAGCAGGGTCGCGATGATCACCGTGTAGAACTGCAGGGTGATCCCGTTGTCGACTCGCTCAACAGGTGCTTGACCTTGGCGACGCATTTGAGCCAGCGGAAAAACAACTCGATGGCCCAGCGCTGACGATAGAGCTGCCCGATCAGAGCGGCCGGCACGTCCAGGAGGGTGGTGAGCAGTCGCCTCCTGACGCACCGGGTCCAGGACCGTCACCAGACGCAGCAGCATCGGGCAGTCCGCGGTCCAGCGGCTGCCGGGGAGGGTGACGATCTGGTCGCCCAGCACGCCGGCGTCCACGTCCCTGGCGGTCAGCGCGTTTGCAGCAGCTACCGCCACGTTGGCGGTGTTCTGTCCGGTTTTCATGCGCACCACGAAGTCGCTGCCGATATCAATGACCGCCCGGAGGAACTCGAAGTCGATGAAGTTGCGGTCGGCCAGGTAGATCACGCCGGCCTCCAGCGTGGCGATGAATGCCGCCGACTCGCTGCCGCGCTGTTTGCCGTCGGCGCTCGTGGCCCACCACGAGGATGCCTACCCTGCGAGCCGCCCGACGCCCGGCGACGTCGCGCGCCGCGAGGCGGAGCGCCTCAACGACGCGGGGTTCGGAGACGCCGAGCACTGGGAGCTGCTGGACACGCGAGTGCGGCGGGAAGGCGAGGACCGCGTGACGCTGGTGCACCGTTTCCGCGATCGCCGCTCGGCCGCGACCGTGGAGACGCCGCCATTCACGAACTACGAGTAGCGCTACGAGCGAGACTGCGAGTGCGTGCCCCGTTCGCCGTAACCCGCAGATCGGAGGGATCGCATGGGTGTGCTCGTGAGGGCGGCGCCTGATGGACGGCCAGATCCCACACACGGCCGAAGACGCCACGCCGAGCGAGCTTCGCCGCGCCTCGCTCCGGCTGCTGCTCATGCTGCTTGCGCTGGCGCTGCTGGTCACGCCGATCATCCGGGATCTGCCGCTGGGGAAGAGCACCCGGACGGGCCTGCTCGCGTGGCTGCTCGTCGGGCTCGCGATCTACTGGCTCTACGAGGGCATGGGGTATCGCCCGCTGCTGCTGCTGCAGCTGTTCATCTTCTCGACCGCGGCCACGCTGCTCAGCGCGAAGCTCCTGCTGGTCATCGTGGACGTCAACCGGGTCAACTTCCTCCGAACCCTGGCCCGGTGGCTCATCCTGCTGGGCGCGGCGTGCGCCGGGTCGAACCTGCTGGCGATGCTGTTCCGCCTCGCTCGACACCCGCGGATCGGACAGCCGGGCTAGCGGTCACTCTCGCGTCCGCGCGGCTGACCGCCGTACGGCACACGCGCATACGGTCTGTGCTCGCGCTCACACCCGATAGCGGCGGCATGCACTATCGTGGCTTCGACTTCTTCCACGGTGGTTTATGTGCGTCGTCTCCCTCTCCTGTCCGTTCTCCTTCCGATAATCTTCGCGTGCGATCGTGAAGGGCCTCCCGGCCCTCCGGGTGGCGGCGCCGTTGCGGCCGCTCCCCAGGAGAGCGACGATGCCCCCGTTCGCGCGCTGTACCTGTGCGGCAACAGGTTCGTGCTCATCAACGCCCAGCCGTTCCCTGTGCAGGTGACCTGGCGGATTCAGGGAACCGACGAGCAGGGCGACCAAGCCCTGGCCGCCGCGCCCGAGGGCGATCCGGGGTTCAGTGAGATCGAGGTCACGGCACGGCATCAGGGCCCGCTCGAGCTGTACCGGGGCGATCAGTTGCTCGCCGTCCGCGACAACGAGCGCCTCGCCTGCGAGCCGACGATGGGACCGTCGTTCTCCGTGGCTTCCAGCGCGAGCGCAGGATCGTGGAGCGCCCCCTTCAGCTGGCCCATCGTCGCGGTCCACATGCACCTGCTGTGGACCGGCAAGGTGCTCGCGTGGGGGAAGTTCGGAGAGTCCCTACGTGTACGATCCCGCCAACGGCAGCTTCAAGGCGGTGCCCGCCGGAGCCAACCTCTTCTGCTCCGGCCACGCGTTCCTCCCGGACGGCCGGCTCTTCGTGGCCGGCGGCCATATCAGCGACAACCATGGGTTGCCCGACGGGCACCTGTTCAACCCGGGCACGCTGACGTGGTCGAAGACCGCGGACATGCGCCAGGGCCGGTGGTACCCCAGCTCGACGGAGCTGGCCAACGGCAGCATCGTCACGCTCGCCGGCAAGGACGAAAATGCGGCCCAGGCGAGAGTACCGGAGATCTGGAGCGGCGGCAGCTGGCGGGCGCTGACCGGGGCCGTCGCTCACCCTCCCGTACTACCCGCGCCAGTTCCTGGCGCCCAACGGCAAGCTCTTCGTCGCCGGCGACTCAAGACCACCCGGTACCTCAACACGTCGGGGTCGGGCAGCTGGACGACGGTCGGCGACCGGCGCTACGGCGTGCGGGACTACGGGGCCGCGGTCATGTATCTCCCCGGCAAGATCCTCTACGCGGGCGGCGGCCGCACGACGGCCACGGCGGAGATCATCGATCTCAACCAGGCGGCCCCGGCCTGGAAGTAGACCGGATCGATGGCGTACCCCCGCCGCCACCTCAACGCGACCATGCTGCCGACGGGCGAGGTGCTGGTCACCAGCGGCACGCGCGGCACGAGCTTCGACGACCCGAGCCTCGCCGTGCACGTCGCCGAGATCTGGAACCCCGACGACCGGGGCCTGGCGCCAGGTGGCGAGCAACAGCGTGAACCGGTCGTACCACTCGACGTCGCTCCTCATGCCCGACGGCCGGGTCCTGCACGCCGGCAGCGGCAACGCGACGATGACGAACGGCTGCCCGCGCCCGACCAGAAGAACGCCGAGTACTACTCGCCCCCGTACCTGTTCCAGGGTGCCCGGCCGAGCATCTCGAGCGCGCCCAACCCGATCAGCTACGGCACGTCGTTCACCGTCGCGCACTCCGAACGCGAGCGGCATCACCAAGGTCAGCCTCATCGCTCTGGGCTCCGTCACCCACGCGTTCGACATGGGCCAGCGGTTCATGTGGCTGACGTTCAGCCGGACCTCGAGCGGCCTCACGGTCAAGGCGCCCACCAGCCGGAACATCGCGCCCCCGGGCTACTACATGCTGTTCATCCTGACCTCGAACGGGGTGCCGTCGAAGGCCAGAATCATCAGGCTGCGCTGAGTCACCGGCAGCCGGCAAATGGCGGCGTCAGAACGAAAACCGAAGCAACTCGAAACGGATTGAGATAGGATCGACCATGTATTGTCTGGCACAGCGTTTAGATGGTTTGACAAGCGGCGCGGCGACCTCAAGTGGTTTCGAGGTGCCGGCCGCGGCCCTCTTCGCTTTCGCCAGGGCCGTGCGTAGCCTTCTCAGACCCGATCGACGCGTTCCGGCCTCCTGGAGGGATCGATGCGCTCGCGCCACCATATCGCCCTGCTCGCCGGTCTTGTCGCGCTCCTCGCCTGCGGGCCTCGCGAGCGGCCGGCCGCCAATCCGCCGCTCACGCTGGAGCGCGTGCCGATGCCCGGCAATCTCAAGCTCCCCTTCTCTGCGGCCGTCCGGGTGGGGCCGATGCTCTACCTGTCCGGGCAGCTCGGGACGGACAGCACCGGCCGGCTCGTCGCCGGGGGAATCGGACCCGAGACGGCGCAGGCGCTGGCCAACGTCAGCGCGTTGCTGGCCGCGCAGGGGTCCGGGATGGATCGGGTCGTCAAGTGTACGGCCATGCTCGCCGACATGGCGGAATGGCCCGCGATGAACGTGGAGTACGCCCGGCATTTTCCCGCCGGGTTCCCCGCGCGGAGCGCCTTCGGCACCAGCGGCCTGGCCCTGGGGGCGCGGGTGGAGCTGGAGTGCCTGGCCCTCGCCGGCGGCGCCTGAGGGCGCCCGACGGCGGCGGCGCGGTTCCTTGCGTGGGACGGCCAGCCTAGTTTGACTCGTGTACCGGCGCCGTGCCGGCTCGCCGCCCCGCGGCACCCCCTGAGATCCGAGGAGCCAATGGCTACCAAACTCGACAAGACCATCAAGCGTGAGCTCGAGCTCGAAGGCAAGCTCTATACGGTCACCATGTCGCCCGAGGGCGTGAAGATCACGGCGAAGGGTGCGCGGAAGGGCCAGGAGATCACGTGGGCCACGCTCCTGAGCGGAGACGCCGAGCTGCGCCGCGACCTCAACGTTTCGGTGGACGCCTACCGCGCCTGAGCCAGGGCGGGCCGTAGGACGAATCACACCTCTTGGCCGCGCCGGAGGTCGGATGCGCTCGCGTGGGATCTCGAGGGTCCTCGCCGCCTGGGCCGTAGCCTCGGCGGCGGCCTGCGCTCCGTCCGCCTCCGCGCCGGGCACCCAGCCGGCGCCGGCCACCAACGCCCCGCCGGCATCGTCTGCCGGCGGGGCGCGCGTCATCACGCTGGCCGCCCTCACTGCGAGCCTCGCGTCGCTGAAACCCTCGACGGTCGTGTTCGACATCGACGACACGACCCTGTACACCGGACTCGCCTTCCTCTTCGCGCAGGGGTATCTCGAGGAGAAGGACGGCGGACGGTTCCGTGACGATCGAGCGTTCTGGACGCTCATCAACGACAGCCTCGATGCGCGCTTCAGCAAGCCGAAGCGGATCGCGCGCGAGCTCATCGCGTTTCACCAGGCACGGGGCGACACGATCGTCTTCGTGACCTCGCGCTTCCCGAGCGAGCCCGCCAGTGACCGGACCAGCCGCCTGCTGCAGCGCCTGTTCGCCTTCCCGACGCCGCCGACGGTGCTCTTCACGCGCCCAGGCGCCCAAGACCGAGGCCATCCGCTCGGTGCATCCCGCGGTGTCCTACGGCGACTCGGACGGCGACATCGCGGACACCCACGCGGCGGATCCCTCCATCCGGGCGATCCGCATCATCCGGAGCCCCGTGAGCTACAACGAGCGCCCCTTCCAACCCGGCAAGTACGGCGAGGAGATCCTCGCCAATTCGGCGGACTAGCGCGCCGGTGCTTCGGGCCCTCCGCGCGGCCGGCGTCCTCGCCGGCGCGATCGCGCTCTCGGGCGCACGCGGCGCGGCCGCGCAGTCCCGCCCGGCCGCGCTCTCGCGGCCGCCCGCCCGGTGGGCCGCCTTCACCTCGGCGTTCGACGGCTATGCCCGGGCGGATGGCGTCGTCGGCGGAAGTGTGGTGGTCCTCCGCGCCGGCCGCGTGCTGGCGCGTCACGCCTATGGCCGTGGCGACCTGCGGGCCGCGGGCGCACCCGCGGAGGACGCGGTGTACCACTGGGCCTCGATCACCAAGACGCTCACCGCCATCGCCATCATGCAGCTGCGCGACCGCGGCCGGCTCTCGCTCGACGACCCCATCGTGCGCCTACGTGCCCGAGCTCCGGCAGGTGCACGACGCGTACGGCTCCATCGACGACATCACCATCCGCATGCTGCTCTCGCACAGCGCGGGCTTCCAGAACCCGACCTGGCCCTACGGCGAGGGCCGCCCTGGGAGCCGTTCGAGCCCACGCGGTGGGAGCAGCTCGTGGCGATGATGCCGTACCAGGAGCTCGGCTTCCGCCCGGGCTCGCGGTTCGGCTACAGCAATCCCGGCTTCATCTATCTGGCGCGCGTGATCGAGGCGCTCACCGGCGATCCGTGGGCCAGTCCTACGTCCAGAAGAACATCTGGACGCCGCTCGGCATGACCGAGAGCTTCGTGGGGCGGTCGCCGTATCATCTCGCCGCCGTCGCGCGCGGAGCTACACGGTGCGCGCCGACAGCGCCGGCCGGCGCGGACCGACGCCAATCCGCCGGAGTTCGATCCCGGCATCACCATCCCCAACGGCGGATGGAACGCGCCGGTGGCCGACCTGGTCAAGTACCTCGCGTTTCTCACGCACGCGGATCACGGGGATTCTGCGCTCGCCGCGCGATACGACGGCGTCCTGCGGCACGCGACGCTCGAGGAGATGTGGCGGCCCGGTGGTGCCGCTCGCGGCGGCCGGCGGCCTCGACGAGGCGTTCGGCCTCTCGTTCTATCTCTACCGCCGCGGCGACCGCACCATCGTCGGGCACACGGGCGAGCAGTCGGGATTTCGCACCTTCTTCTTCCTCGATCCGGCCTCGACCTCGGCGGTCGTAGGCGTGCTCAACACCACCAACGAGGCCCGGGCCGATGCCTCCGCCGCCGGGTGGGACGCGCTCACGCGCGGGGCCGTGGAGCTGGTGGCGCCGTGAGCGAGCGGCGGGGACGGCACCGGCCGGGTGACGAGCGGGACCCGCGGCCCGGGGAGCCGACGCTTCGAGACGCCCGAAGCGGTGCTCGAGCTGCAGCCCGAGACCGCGCCGGCGCCCGGGCAGCCGCACCGGCCCGGACGCGTTCACCTCGTGGTCGTGGTGACCCGGGCGGTGACCGCGAAGGTCCAGGCGCCGCCCGGCGCCATGCTCATCGCCCGGTTCTGGCATCCGTCCCTGCGTCGCTGGAACGAGACGCCGTTCGAGTCGCTGGAGCACGCCCTGCACCTGTTCGTCGACGAGAGCGGCTGGGTGCTGCGCCAGCAGCAGGCGCTCGACGGCCCGCACGCCTTCGAGCTCGATCTTCGAGGCGCGGCGCGAGGACTTCAGCCGGCCGAGCACCGAGGCGATGCTGCAGGACGTCGGACTCTCCGCGGAGGATGTGGCCGATCTGATCGAGCGCATCGAGCGCGAGAACGGCTCGGACGAGCCCCGATGAGCCAGCGCGCCGATTTCTCCGACCACTTCTCGTCCGTCGCGGAAGCGTACGCCGCGGCGCGCCCGACCTACCCGCCGGCGCTGTTCGATCACCTGGCGGGCCTCGCGCCCTCGCGCGCCGCACGCGTGGGACTGCGCGGCGGGGAACGGGCAGGCGACGCTGGCGCTGGCGGAGCGCTTCGCGCGCGTGACGGCGACCGACGCCAGCGCGGCGCAGCTTGCTCAGGCGCCGCGGCATCCCGGCATCACGTACCGCGCGGGGCTCGCCCAGGAGAGCGGCCTGCCCGACGCCTCGGTGGATCTGGTCACGGTGGCTCAGGCGCTCCACTGGATCGACCTGCCCGGATTCTACGAGGAGGTGGGCCGGGTGCTCGTGGCCGGACGGCGTCCTCGCGGTCTGGTGCTATGGCCTGCAGCGGCTGGACGACGAGGCGGTGGACGAGCGGCTGGCTCGGTTCTACGGCTCGGTGGTGGGTCCGTACTGGGCGCCCGAGCGGACGCTGGTGGAGACCGGCTACCGCACCGTGCCGTTTCCCTTCGAGGAGCTCGAGGCGCCCGCGTTCGAGATGGCGCACGAGTGGCGGCTGCCCGAGCTCCTCGCCTACCTGCGCACCTGGTCGGCCACGTCCGCGTTCGTCAAGGCGCGCGGCTTCGACCCGGTGACGGCGCTCGCGGAGGAGCTTGGCGCCCGCGTGGGGCGCCGCCGACCGTCGCCGGCGAGTGCGCTGGCCCCTCAGCCTCCGCATAGGCAGGCCCCGCCGACCCGCCTAAATTTCGGTCTCGAAGTCCGCCGCCTCTCACGGAGACCGTCGATGCCGACCCTCATTCCCGCGCCCACGATCATCCATGCCGCCGGGAACAAGCCCAAGCGGATCGAGGAGTATGCCGGCCGGGTCACCACCGCGCAGGCCGACGTCAGCGTGGCGCGCATGGTGTCGCCCGAAGGCTGGGCGGAGCCCGGCCAGCGGCCCGACTTCCAGGAGATCACGCTCGTGCTGCGCGGCACGCTGCGGGTCGAGCATGACGGTGGCGTCGCTGGACGTCTCCGCCGGGCAGGCGATCGTGACCCGGCCCGGCGAGTGGGTGCGCTATGCCAGCCCAGCGCCCGGCGGCGCCGAGTATGTCGCCATCTGCCTGCCGGCGTTCTCGCCCGACACCGTGCACCGGGACGCGGCGTCATGACGCACGCCGCCCGCGGCGCCCGCGGCCCCGGTTCGCGGACGCTCATCGTCGTCCTGCTGGTCGGCGGCGGCCGTCGTGGCGCTCCTGCCCGCGGTCCTCGCGCGCTCGCGCCGCGTGCAGACGATGCGCGACCGACCTGACCGAGGTGCTCCAGGAGTGCCGCGTGCGCTACGGCGCCGCGCGCACCGCCGCGGACACCGCGGCCGCCGACGCCTGGCAGCCGGCGCTGCACGGCGAGCAGCGGCCCGGCGACCCGCCCTGCGGGCCCTACCGCCGGCGGAACATGCTCGCACCCGGCGTCCCGATGAGCCCGCCGGATGCCGGCCGGCTCGAGGCGATCTGGATCAAGCGCGCGCACCGGGGGCCGATGGATCCGGTGCCCGAAGCCACGCTGGTCGCGGGACGCGGGCTGGTGGGCAATGCCGACCAGGGGCGGAGCCGCCAGGTGACGCTGATCGAGCGCGAGGTGTGGGAGCGCCTCATGGCGCAGACCGGCGGGCAGGTGCCGCCGAGCGCCCGGCGGGCCAACCTCATGGTGAGTGGCTGCAGTCTGCTGGGGACGCGGAATCGGGTCCTCCGGGTCGGGAGCTGCCGGCTCCGGATCGCCGGCGAGACCCGGCCGTGCGAACGGATGGACGAGGCCCTCGAAGGCTTGAGGACGGCGATGGAGGCGGACTGGGGCGGGGGAGCGTTCGCGGAAGTGCTGGACGACGGCGTCATCCAGGTCGGGGCCGAAGTGCGGTGGGACTGAACGACGAACGGCCGGCTCGAGCGAACTCGAACCGGCCGTCTGTTCCGCGGCGTCAGCCGCGGCGCGCGGTCTTACTTGCCCAGCTTGACGACGTTCTCCGCCGCCGGGCCCTTCTGGCCCTGGACGACGTCGAACTCGACCCGCTCACCCTCGACCAGGCTCTTGAAGCCCTGACCCTGAATCGCCGAGTGATGGACGAAGCAGTCCTTCTGGCCGCCTTCGGGCGTGATGAAGCCGAAGCCCTTGGCGTCGTTGAACCACTTGACCGTGCCGGTGGTGCGCATTGTTCCTACTCCTTGAGTGTGTTGTAATCGGAGTTCGGCCATGCCGCACCTACCGACTACGCGATGTGCGTGAAATGAGCCCTCACGCGGGGAAGCTGCCCTGGTGCATCCTGCGGGATGCGATCCCCGGGAGCAGCCAACAAAAAGGGAGCCAGCGCGAGTTTCCGCCAGCCCCCTGTCGAATCTGGACTATGGCCGCGCGATGCCTCAACGCGCCAATTCGCGACCCAATGGTAAAACAGCGCACCGTTTTCCGCAATCCCTGCCGCCCACGAAGGAGCTCCGGATGACCGTGCTCGCGCCTCCCGGCCCCGACGAATACGGGACGTACTATGCCGGATACATCGCCCATGTGCCTGCCGGCGCCGACATTCTCGATCTGCTCGCCCGGCAGCGGGCCTCCACCCTGGCGCGTTTCGCCGCCGTTCCCGAGGCCCGCGGCGCCCACCGCTATGCGCCCGGCAAGTGGACGGTGCGCGAGGTCGTGGTCCACTTGAGCGACGTGGAGCGGATCATGGCCTATCGGGCGCTCCGGGTCGCCCGAGGCGACACGACGCCGCTGCCCGGCTTCGACGAAAATGCCTACGCGCCGCTGTCGAACGCCGAGGCGCACCCGCTGGCCGCGCTGGCGGAGGAATGGGGCGACGTCCGCCGCGCCACGCTGTCCTTCTTTCGCCACCTGGCGCCCGAGGCATGGACCCGTCGCGGGACCGCGAGCGGCGCGCCGGTGACGGTTCGGGCCCTGGCGTGGATCATCGCGGGGCACGAACGGCACCACCTGGGGACGCTCGCCGAGCGCTACGGGGTCTGATGTCGCGCACGCAGACGCGGTCGGAGCCGGTGGCGGGCTCGACTCGGGCGCCATAGATTGGTCGCAGACTCGTCCGTTTCGCTCGCCTCTCGCCGCTCGGAGCACTCGTGATGCGACATTCCGCCGTCGGGCTCGCCGTGGCCCTCGACCCTCGGCGCGGCCTCCGTCGCTGCGGCAGCGATGGACCCGCCGCCGCCGGCCGGCCGGGTGACGATCCTGTACGACGCCTTCGGCGACCGGCCAGGCCTCGAGCGCGACTGGGGGTTCTCCGCGCTCATCGAGTACGGCGGCCGCCGAATCCTCTTCGACGCCGGAAACGACGGCGAGGTCTTCGCCCGGAACGTGCGCCGGCTCGGCGTCGACCTGCGGCGGCTCGACTTCGCCGTCATCTCCCACCGGCACGCCGACCACACGGGCGGGCTCGCCCATCTCCTCCGCGTCAACCCGGCGGTGACGATCTACGCGCCGAACGAGCGGTTCGGGATCTTCGGCGGCGACGATCCCGACCACGATCATCCGGCCCGACACGGCGCTCCCCGCCCGGATGCGGTACTTCGGCGGCGTGGTGCCGGCGGAGCTGTCGAGCTCGACCGTGTGGCCGGGCGCGCACTTCGTGCACGTCGACACCCTCACCGAGATCGCGCCCGGCGTGGCGCTGGTCTCCACGGTCTCGCGGACGCCGGGCACGCTGGAGCTGCGCGAGCTCTCGCTGGTGCTGCGGACGCCCGAGGGGCTGGTGGTCTTCGTGGGCTGCTCGCATCCGGGGATCGAGACCATCCTCGAGGCCACCCGGCCGTACGGCGATCACGTGCACGAGATCTTCGGCGGCCTGCACCTCGTGACCACGCCGGACACCGCGATCGCGCGCATCGCGACCGAGCTCCGCGACGCCTGGCGGCTCGACCTGATCGCGCCGGGCCATTGCACCGGCGAGCCGGCCTTCGACGCGCTCGCGCGCACCTTCGGCGCCCGGTACGTCTACGCGGGGCTGGGCGCCGTCGTCCCACTCCGCTGACCGCCGCGCGGCGGCCGGAATCCGGACGGCCTCTGCCGCATCGCATCGACGTCGTGCGGCACGCGCCGGATCGTCTACGCGTGCCGGAAGCGCCGGGTGAGCGTCGTGGTCCGGCCCGCCGGGCCGGCCGATGCGGCCTGGCTGGCGGCGCTCGCCGAGCGCACCTTTCGCGAGACGTACTCCGCCGAGAACACGCCGGAGAACATGGAGCGGTACGTGAGCGAGCACTTCGGCCCCGCGCGTCAGGAGGCGGAGCTGCGCGACCCGCGGATGAGCACGCTCGTGGCGGAGGTGGACGGCCGGGCCGCCGGATACGCGCAGCTCGCGCGGAGCGAGCCGCCGCCGCCGGTGACCGGCCCCGCGCCGCTGGAGGTGGTTCGCTTCTACGTCGACCGGCCGTGGCATGGCCAGGGCGTCGCGCAGACGCTGATGGCCGCGGCCGTCGAGACCGCGCGCGGCGGCCGGTGCGCGCACCCTCTGGCTCGGCGTCTGGGAGCGGAACGAGCGCGCGATCGCCTTCTACCGCAAGAGCGGCTTCGCGGACGTGGGCACCCAGACGTTCGTGCTGGGCACCGACCACCAGCGCGACCTTGTGCTCGCCCGGCCGCTCGACTGAGCGGCACGATACCCGACGAGGACCGACGATGGCATCACCGCCGATGGACCTGTTGCTCTGGAACCTCCAGCCCGCGCCCGGCCGGAAGAACTGGCACGGCGGGCCGAGTCCGGTCGGCGCGCTCCGCGGCGTCGACGCCGAGCAGGCCGCGTGGCGGCCGACGCCCCGGCGGAAGAGCGTCTGGGAGCTCGCGCTCCACATCGCCTACTGGAAGTACGCGGTGCGCCGGCACCTGGTGCCGGGCGAGCAGCCCCGGTTCCCGCGGAGCCCCGCCAACTTTCCCCGCCTGCCCGATCCAGCCGACGAGCGCGCCTGGGCGAGCGACGTCGCGCTGCTCCGCACCGAGCACGACCGCCTCGTGGAGGCCGTGCGGGCCTTCCCGGCCCGGCGGCTCGGCGCGGTCCCGCCCGGCGGGAAGCGGTGGACCTACGGCGAAATCGTGCTGGGCATCGCCGCCCACGACGCGTATCACACCGGACAGATCCAGCTGCTCAAGCGGCTGTGGCAGGAGCGGGCGACGCTGGATCGGGGGCGCTCGCGTGGCTGACATCGTGCGGCAGGCCGGCCCCGCCGACGTCGACGCGGTGGCGCCGCTGTTCGACGCCTACCGGCAGTTCTACCAGCAGCCGTCCGATCCCGCGCTCGCCCGCGCGTTCATCGCCGAGCGCATGGCGCGCTCGGAGTCGGTGATCTTCCTGGCCGAGCGCGATGGCCAGGCCGTCGGGTTCGTGCAGCTGTATCCGCTGTTCTCCTCCACGGCCGCGCGGCCGCGGCGGCTCTGGCTGCTGAACGACCTGTTCGTCTCGCCGTCGGCCCGCGGCGGCGGGGTGGCGCGCGCGCTCATGGACCGGGCGCGCCGCCTGGGCGAGGAAACCGGCGCCGCCGGACTCGAGCTGGTGACCGCGCGCACCAATGCGCCGGCCCAGCGGCTGTACGAGTCGCTGGGCTGGCGGCAGGACGAGCAGTTCCTCCGGTACGAGCTGGGGCTCTGAGCGGTGACCGCGCCGAGCCTGCTCGAGGCGTTCGACCAGACGATCGCGGCCGTGCGGCGGCTCGAGGCCGAGGGGCTGCGCACGGCGAAGGGCGCGTCCGCCGGCCGCGAGCTCGAGCGCCTGCTCGACGAGCTCGTCGCGCGGCGGGCCGAAGTGGCCGCCGGCGCCCCGTTCGACCGCGAGTGGGCCGGCCGCACCGTGCGGTGGGTGGCCCAGTGGCTGCCCGATCGCGAGCTGCCGCTGCTCGCGCGGCTCGGCGGAATCGCGCGCGCGGGCGGCGGCGCGTAGCGGGCGGTCGGAGCTGAGCGCCCGCCGGTCTGGTCTGCCGGCCGGCACGGCTGTACTCTGTGGCATGCCTGCATCTTCGCCGCCGCCCGCCGACCGCGAGCTCCCCGACCTGTTCGAGCGCAACCGCGCCTGGGCCGAGGCGATGGTCCGCGACGAGCCGGACTTCTTCCGGAAGCTCACGCACCAGCAGACGCCCCGGTACCTCTGGATCGGCTGCTCCGACAGCCGCGTGCCGGCCAACGAGATCGTCGGGCTCGCGCCGGGCGAGATGTTCGTCCACCGCAACGTGGCCAACGTCGTCGTGCACACCGACCTCAACTGCCTCTCGGTGCTGCAGTACGCGGTCGACGTGCTGGAGGTGGAGCACGTCATCGTCTGCGGCCACTACGGCTGCGGCGGCGTCCGGGCCGCGTGGAACGCCCGGCCGCTCGGCCTGATCGACAACTGGCTCCGGCACGTGCAGGACGTCGCGGCCCGGCATACGGGCGAGCTGCAGGCGCTGGGCGACGGACCGCGCTCACCGACCGCCTGTGCGAGCTCAACGTGGTCGAGCAGGCGGTGCACGTGTGCCGCACGACGATCATGCAGGACGCGTGGCGGCGCGGGCGGACCGTCACCGTGCACGCGTGGGTCTACAGCCTCGAGGACGGCCTGCTGCGCGACCTGGCGTTCACCGCGTCGAACGCCGCCGAGGTCGCCCACAGCTACGAGCGCGCGCTCAGGCGTCGCCCGACGCTGGCCGCCAGCTGATGCTCTCGCAAGGAGCGGTGCTCATGACCGTGCCGGCGCTGGATCCCGAGACGCGCGAGTTCTGGCAGCACCTGGGCACGGCGATCCTGTGCGGCGGAATCATCGGCATCGAGCGGCAGCTCCGCGGCAAGGCGGCCGGCATCCGGACGAGCATCCTGATCTGCCTCGGCACCGCGATCTTCGTGGCGCTCGGGGCGTCGCTCGCGCCCGGCACGGCCGATCCCACGCGGGTGCTGGCGCAGGTGGTGAGCGGCATCGGCTTCCTCGGCGGCGGCGTCATCCTGGCGCGGAAGGGGCTGGTCACCGGCGTCACCTCCGCCGCCGTCATCTGGATCCTCGCCGCGCTCGGCGCGATGATCGGGCTCGGCCACCTGCGGGCGACCATGGTGCTCACCCTCGCCACGCTCGGCATCCTGCTGGGTGTCGAGCTGCTCGAAGGCGCCTTCCGCAGGCTCCGGCAGGGCGCCACCGACCGCGAGCTCGCCAACATCGAGATCGAGCAGGGCTGAGCGGATGGAGCTGGTGGGCGTGGCCACCGAGCGCACCACCGCGGCGACGGACGCGGTGCTGGCCCTCGCGGCCGCCGCCGCCATCCTGGTGCTTGCGCCGGACCACGCCGCCCTCGTTCGGGCGCGCGGTATGGCAGGCCGCCCTCGCGGCGCTCGCGTCTGGCCTCGGTGCTCGGCGCGGTGGCCCACGGGCTCGAGCTGCCGGCCCGCCACGCGCGAGCTGCTCTGGCAGCCGCTGTACCTCGCCCTCGGCGTCACCATGGCGCTCTTCGTGGTCGGTGCCGTGCGCGACTGGCGCGGAGAGGCGGCCGGCCGCCGTGTGCTGCTGCCGATGCTCGCGCTCGCCGTCGTGTTCTACGGCATCACCCGGCTCACCGGCGGCAGCTTCCTCGCCTTCGTCGTGTACGAGGCGGCCGCGCTGCTCTTCTCACTCGGAGTCTACCTACGGCTGGCGACGGGCCCGCGCGCGCCGGCGCCGCATCGATGGCGGCTGCGCTGGCGGTGAGCCTCGCCGCCGGCGCCGTGCAGGCCTCGCGACGTGGGACCCGTCCGCCTCGTGTGGGACTTCGATCACAACGGCGTATTCCATCTCGTGCAGCTCGTCGGCCTGGCACTGCTGCTGACCGGACTTCGCCGGCTCCTTGCCTCGACCGCCTGAGGAACCATGCCCGCTGCGCTCGCCGCCGACCTGGCGGCCATGCTCGATCGCGATCTCCGCACCCTCCGGCGCGAGCTCGAGGCCTATCCCGACGAACGGCAGATCTGGCAGCCGGTCCCGGGGCTGCCCAACACGGCGGGCACGCTCGCGCTGCATCTCGCGGGGAACCTCCAGCACTACGTCGGCGCGCGCTGGGGCGGGACGGGGTACGTGCGCAACCGGGACGCGGAGTTCGCGCGGCGCGACGTGCCGCGCGCCGAGCTGATCGCGGAGATCGAGCGGGCCCGGGCGGCGGTGGCGGCCGGGCTCGGCGCCGTCGGCCGCGGAGGAGCTCGACGCGGAGTATCCCGGAGCTCATCGGCGGGATGCCGGATCCGGACCGGGGATTTCCTGGTGCACACCGCCGTGCACCTCGCCTATCACCTCGGCCAGGTGGACGCTCACCGCCGGGTGGTCACGGGGAACGGCGAGGGCGTCGGGGCGGTCAAGCCGGCACGAGCTCGGGAGCGCGAGGAAGGATTGAGCGCGATCGGCGTGGCGAGGCTGCGGCTCAGCAGGTCGTCATCGCCCCGCTCGCGAGCAGCTCGAAGTCGCTGCCGCGCACCGGATGGGCCCGGAGCTGATCCAGCGCGTCCTCCCAGCGCGGGTCCGACGTCCCCGTCACGTACCATGCGCTGCCCTGGTCGGCGAGCATCAGGCCGTAGGTCTTGAGCGCGGTCAGCAGCACCAGCGCGTCGCCGGTATACGGCGCGAGGGAGAAGTCGGCCTTGAGCCGCGCCCGCGTGCCGTATGGGGGCAGGGTGGCGTCGGCGTACTGGCCGCAGTGGCTCGCCGGCGCCACGTAGGCGCGCCGCACGTGCGGGACGGTGAATCGGAGCGCGTGCCTGATCGCGCCGGCGGCCACCTCGTCGTAGCGCAGCAGTCCCGGCAGGATCGGGAGGCCGGCCGCGTCCGCCGAGGTCCACCCCGCCGGGCGCGTCGCGTTCACCGTCAGATCCCACCGCGCCGAGGAGCTCACCCGGAAGCCGCCGGCGGTGCGGACGGCGTTGTAGAGCTCGTAGAGCACGCATTCGCCCTGGCGGACGACGAGCACGTGCCGGTCGCCCGCGCCGGGATTCGGATCGGCGGTGCTGCCGCCCTCGATCGGCGCGTTCGGCGGTATCGGCATCGGGCCCGGATCGCTCTCGTCGCCGTAGTCCGCGCCGTCGGTGCCGTACTCGATCGTCACCAGGGGCTGGTCGGCGGGCACGACCGTGTAGGGAATGCCGTAGTACTCCTCGGTGGTTCCCAGATCCAGATGCACGGCGTTGCCCGGCGACATCGCGCCCAGGAGCGCGGCCGAGTTCGCGGCCACCGGGTCGGCGCTGACGTCGCGATTCCACGCGTTGTCGTTGGGGAAGATCTGGCACCCGCCAATACTGGCCGCGGCGCCCGGCACCGGGGGCGCGGGCGGCGAGGCCGGCGGCGGACCCGAGGGCCTCCCGGCCCGGCAGGGTCGGAGCCCGGCCCGGAGGCACCGCAGCCTGCAAGGAGAAGCGCCAGCAGCGCCCGCCGGTAGTTCATGGAAGTCTCCATGCCGATGGAGCCTAGCTCGAGACTGCAAGGATTGACGTGGGGTCATCGCTGGAAGGGGCAAAATCCATGCTCCACGGCCGTCCTCCACGAGCGCCGCCGCTGGCGCGGGTGCTTCCGGCCTGTAATTTCCGGCCGTAGCTTCCGGTGCCTGTCCCATCCCGCCCCGAGGAGGATCTCATGGACGAGCAGGTCGACCACCCGTCGAACACCCGCGAATTCATGGCGATGTGGAACAGCGTCACGGCAGAGCACCTGACGCACAAGCTGACGGGCGTCCTGCAGGACCTGCCCGGGCGCGTGCCCGACGCGCCGCGACTCGACCAGGCGCAGGCGGCGGCGCTCTCCGCGCTGCTGGTGCGGGCCTTTCAGGTGGCGGCGTCGCCGGAGGGCGGGGTGCACACGGCCGTGCAGTTCATCGCCGAGTACGGAGCCGACGCACCCGCGTGACCGGCGCCGGCCCCCGCGACCTCACCATCTCGCTCCCCGCCTGGGTGGACGAGGTGGTGGACTGGGAACGCCGCTATGCCGGCGATGCCGAGCGGGTCGGGCTCGCCATCGCGCTCTCCCGGGAGAACGTCGAGCGCCGCACGGGCGGCCCGTTCGGCGCCGCGGTGTTCGAGTCGGTCTCGGGCGCGCTGGTGGGCGTGGGCGTGAACTGCGTGGAGCGGCTGGGCAACGCGGCGCTCCACGCGGAGGTCGTGGCGATCATGTTCGCCCAGCAACGGGTCGGCTCGTTCACGCTGGGCGGGCCCGGCGCGCCGGCCCGCGAGCTGGTGAGCTCCTGCGAGCCCTGCGCCATGTGCCTCGGTGCCACGCTCTGGAGCGGCGTCGGACGGCTGGTCTGCGCCGCGAGCCGGGCCGACGCCACCGCGCTCGCGTTCGACGAAGGGCCGGTCTTCCCCGAGTCTACGCCTACCTCGAGCAGCGCGGGATCCGGATCGATCGCGAGATCGGACGCGCGGAGGCCGCCGCGGTGCTGCGCCTCTACCGCGACCGCGGCGGTCTCATCTACAACCGCTGATCATGGCTGTCGATCGCCCGCGCCCGCCCGGCAGCTTCGCGGCCGCGGTCAACTGGATGGGTGGCCTGACGCTGCGTCCTGTTCTGGCTCCCCGTCGTGGGGCCGCTCATCGCGGGTGTGGTGGGCGGCGTCAAGGCGGGCACGGTCGGTCGGGCGGTCGCGGCGGTGTTCGTTCCGGCGATCCTCACCGGCGCGCTCGCGGCGGCGGGGGTGACCTACCTCGCCGACTGGTTCCCCTGGGGACTGCTGGCCGGCCTGGGCGCCACCGTGATCTGCCTGCTCAACGTGGTCCCGCTGCTGGCGGGCGCGGTGGCGGGTGCCGTGTTCGCCCCGCTGTTTCACCGGACGCCGCCCGAAACCGGTCCGCGCGCGAGGGGCGTAGGGCGAGCGTATCCCCTGACAAGGCCGGACTTCTGATCGACCGCATCGCCGTCGCTTCGTTGCGTCTTGTCCGGCTCGCCCTGGTCGCTCTGATCGCCGGGGCCGCGGTCGCGAGCTGCGGCTCCACCAGCGTGGCGCCGGACACCGATCCCACCCTCCGGATTCTCTTCATCGGGAACAGCCTCACGTACGCGAACGATCTCCCGGCCACCGTGCAGCGCCTGGGTCAGAGCGATCCCGAGCCGGGCCGTCGTGGTCTCGTCCGTGGCCGTCGGCGGCTACAGCCTCGAGGACCATTGGAACCGGGGCGACGCCCAGCAGGCCATCGCGAGCGCGCAGTGGGATCTCGTGGTGCTGCAGCAGGGGCCCTTCCGCGCTTCCCGAGAGCCGCGTCAACCTGATCGAGTACGCCACGCGATTCGCCGGCGAGATCCGGAAGGTCGGCGGCCGCCCGGCGATGTACATGGTGTGGCCGGAGCTGGACCGGGAGGCGGAGTGGAGTGCCGTGAGCGCGTCCTACGCGGCGGCGGCGGAGGCGGTGGACGGGCTGCTGTTGCCGGCCGGCGAGGCCCTCCGCGCCGTGCGGGCCGACGCGCCCTCGATTCCCCTGTTCGAGGCGGACGGCTTCCATCCGTCCGTGGCCGGCACCTACGGGGTGGCGCTGGTGATCTACGCCCGGGCCGCCGGAGTCTCGCCCATCGGCCTGACGGCCCGGGCGGGCGGCTCGTCGCTGCCGCCCGGCTACGTGACCGCGCTCGAGGCGGGCGCGGCGCAGGCGATCGCCGAGGCCGGAGGCGACTGACCTCGGCGGGTGGGGACCTTGCCGAGCGGCCCCGACCACGATTTCATCCATGCTGATCCGCACGTGGCGGAGCGCCCTCCTTCCATCGTGACGAGGCTTCGATGCGGAATCTGTTCGCCCTGCTGGCCCTGATCGGACTCGCCGGCATCGTGCTCGGCGTGCTCACCATCGTGCGCGCGGCACCCGGTCCGACCGGGCCGCTCGGCTTCACGTACGAGAACTACGGCGGGCCGGGGTCCATGCTGGCGGGCCTCATGCTGCTCGCCACGAGCCTGTATCTCCGCGCGTTCTGGCAGGGCAGGGACTGAGCGGGGCGCGCCCGTGGCCATCCTCGAGCAGATCGCGCGCACACTGCACCAGTTGCGCGCCCATCATCGGCGGCGGCTGCCGCCTTCCTCGCGCCGGCCGTCGAGCGGCGGCGCCCCCGCCTGGCCGCGGAGGATTATGCGGCCCGCCACTCCATCGAGCACACCCTCGATCGCAAGGCCGATCTGCGCCGGCTCGCGCCCGTTCGGGCGGACGCCGCCCAGCGGTATGAGCAGCTCCTTCGCTACGAGCTCGCCGGGCTGCGCGAGGTCGTGGCGGCGCTCGAGAACACGGTCGGTGGCCGCGAGCTGCAGGAGTGCCTCACCGAGGCGCGAGGGGAGATCCAGCGGCTGGAGATCGAGGTGGCGTGGTGCGCCTCGCTGGCGTCCCGGTGGCCGACGACCGCGGAGCGTTGAGGCGCGGACGCTTGACAGCTGTCTTAATTGATCGATTAATTAAGCATCATGCCGACCGAGCCGCCCGATCCCTCCCGCCGCGACCAGATCCTCGACGCCGCCGAGCGCCTGTTCGCCGGCCAGGGCTTCGCGCGCACCACGATCAAGCAGATCGGCCGCGCCGCCGGGCGTGAACAGCGCGCTCCTCTACTACTACTTCGCCGACAAGGACCAGCTCTACCGCGAGGTGCTGCAGCGCTTCGTTGCCGGGCTGGTGGCCCGGACCATGAGCGGCAGCGCCGGGGGCGGCGCGCCCGAAGCGCGCCTCCGCGCGTTCGTCGAGGCCCAGGTCCAGACGCTGGCGGAGCATCCCCACGCGCCCCGGCTGCTGGTGCGCGAGATGATCGACTACGATGCCGCCCACGCCGTCGAGCAGATCCAGCACCTCTCCGTCACCGGCTTCCGCCGGCTGTGTGACCTGATCGAGGAGGGCCAGCGCGCCGGCCTCTTCCGCAATGACCTCGACCCCCGGTTCGCGGCCATTTCCATCATCGCGCAAGTGGGTTGGTTCTTCGTGGCGCGGCCCGGCCGTGCGGATCCTGCTCCAGCCAGGGTCCCGACGGCCCATCAGGCGATGTCATCCGCGCTTTTGGCCGTCACGCCGCCGACTTCGCCGTGGCCGCGCTGACCGCACCCGCCGGCCGGCCGCGCGCCGCCGCGCGCCGTCCTCCCCGCGCCCGATCGAGGAAGTCATGACCCGCCGTCGCTGGTTTCTCGCTCGGCCTCTGCGCCCTGTCCGCCGCATGCGGCCGGCCCGGTGACGGGGCGGTTCGCGCCACCGGGACCATCGAGGTGCGCGAGGTGGACGTGTCGCCGCTGGTGCCCGCGCGCGTCGTCCGGGTGCTGGTCGACGATGGCCACGCCGTGCGGACCGGCGATACGCTGGCGACGCTGACGCAGTCCACCACGCGCGCCGACATTGCCCAGGCCGAGGCCGGCGTCCGCGCCGCGGAGGCGTCGCTCCGCGAGGCGGTGGCGGGCGCCCGGCCGCGGGAGATCGACCGGGCGGAGGCCGACCTGCGCGCCGCGGAGGCCGAGGCGGTGCGGGCCACGCGCGATCTCGAGCGCATCCGGCCGCTCGCCGACAGCGGGACCGTGAGCCGCCAGAGCCTCGACGCGGCGCGCGCGGACGCCGAGACCGCGGTGGGCCGGCGGGACGCGGCGCGCGAAGCGCTGCGGCTGCTCCAGGAAGGCACGCGCGCCGAGCGGATCCAGGCGGCGCGGGCCGAGGTGGCGAGTGCGCGGGCCGCGCTCGCGGCCGCCCAGGCCGTCGCGCAGGATCTCGTGCTCATCGCGCCGGTCGACGGCATCGTCATCTCCCGGAACGCCGAGCCGGGCGAGATGCTGGGCGCCGGCCAGTCGGTGCTCACGCTGGGTGAGACCGCGGCGCCGTTCGTGCGCGTGTACGTGCCGACGCGGCAGCTGCCCGGCGTGCGGCAGGGCCAGCGTGCCGTCGCGCGGCTGGACGGCTACCCGGACCGGCCGATTCCGGCCAGGTGGTCGCGATCAGCCCCGAGGCCGAGTTCACGCCGCGCGTCGCGCTGACCGAGGAGGAGCGTGCCGACCTGGTCTTCGGCGTGAAGGTCGCGCTCAGCGATACCACCGGGCTCCTCCGGCCGGGGCTGCCGGCGACGGTCGAGCTCGAGCGGGCGGCGTCCCGGTGAACACGATCCCGACCGGCACGCCGCCCTCCGCGTCCGACACCGTCGTGGTGCACGGGCTCCGGAAGACCTTCGGCACGCTCGTGGCGGTGGAGGGGCTCGACCTGACGATCCAGCGCGGCGAGGTGTTCGGCCTGCTCGGGCCCAACGGCTCCGGCAAGACGACGACGATCCGCATGCTCTGCGGCCTGATGGTGCCCAGCGGAGGCGCGGCCACGGTCGTGGGGCTCGACGTCGTGCGCGAGCGCGGAGCGATCCGGCGCGCGCATCGGCTACATGTCGCAGAAGTTCGGGCTGTACGACGACCTGACCGTCGCCGAGAACCTGCGCTTCTACGCGTCGATCTACGGGCTGCACGGCGCGGCGCGGCGGGCGCGCATCGCGGAGCTGCTCGACGAGCTCGGCCTCGCGAGCGCAGCGCGCCAGCTCGCGGGCACGCTGAGCGGCGGCTGGAAGCAGCGGCTGGCGCTGGCCTGCGCCACGGCGCACCGCCCGGCGATGCTCTTCCTCGACGAGCCGACCGCCGGCGTCGATCCGGCGTCGCGGCGGCTCTTCTGGGAGCGGATCTACGCGCTCGCGGAGCAGGGCACGACGATCCTCGTCACCACGCACTACATGGACGAGGCCGAGCGCTGCCAGCGGCTCGCGTTCCTCTCGCGCGGCCAGCTGATCGCCGTGGGCACGGTGGAGGAGGTGCACGACGCAGTTCGGGCAGCCGACGATCGAGGACGTGTTCATCGAGCTGCAGCGGCGCGACGAGGGGGCCGCGGTATGAGCGCGCGCTCCAGCCGGCTGCGCCAGGTCGCCGCTCTGGCCGATGCTCTGGAAGGAGTTCGTCCAGCTGCGCCGCGACCGGCTCACGCTCGGCATGATGCTCGGCATGCCGGCGATCCAGCTCGCCCTGTTCGGCTTCGCGATCCGGACCGAGGTGCGGCACCTGCCGACGGTCGTGCTCGACGAGTCGCGCACGCCCGAGAGCCGCGCGCTGGTCGAGGCGTTCGCGAACAGCGGCAACTTCGACATCATCGGCACGTGCCGCGACCGCGCCGAGCTCGCGCCGGCGGATCGAGCGCGGCCAGGCGAGCGCGGCGCTCGTCATCCCGCCCGGACTTCAAGCGCGGACATCAAGCGCGGCCGCGGCGCAGGCGCAGGTGATCGTCGACGCCGCGGATCCGCTCGCGTCCTCCGCGGCGATCTCCGGCGCCGCCCAGGCCGGCACCGCCCGCGCCGGCGCCATCGCGCGGGCCGCGGCGGCGGACGCGCCCGCGCTGACGTCCGCGTGCGGCCCTGGTACAACCCGGGGCTCCGGAGCGCCGTGTACATCGTCCCGGGCATCGTGGGCGTGCTGCTCACGCTCACGCTGGTGCTGATCACGAGCATGGCGATCGTGCGCGAGCGCGAGCGCGGCACGCTCGAGCAGCTCATCGTCACGCCGATCGACAAGACCAGCCTGATGCTGGGCAAGATCCTGCCGTTCGTGCTCATCGGCTACGTGCAGATCACGGTCATCCTGCTCCTCGGCCGGCTGCTGTTCGACGTGCCGATGCGGGGCAGCCTCCCGCTGCTCTACCTGTTGAGCCTCGCCGTTCATCGTCGCGAGCCTCGCGCTCGGGCTGTTCATGTCGACGGTGGTGCGGACCCAGGTGCAGGCGATGCAGCTCAGCTTCCTCTTCATCCTGCCGAACATCCTGCTGTCGGGCTTCATGTTTCCCGCGCGAGGCGATGCCGGCGCTGGCGCAGTGGATCGGCGCCGCGCTGCCGCTCACCTACTTCCTCACGATTCTGCGCGGCGTGCTGCTCAAGGGCACCGGGATCGCCGCGCTCTGGCCGGAGGCGCTCGCGCTCGTCGGGCTTCGCGGTGGGACTGGTGGTCCTGAGCGTCGCCCGCTTCCACAAGACGATCGAGTAGCGCTCCGGAGCGCCTTCCGGGCGCCGCTATACTTCGCGGATGCCACGCCACCGGCCCCGGCCGACCGGCCGCGCTCGGCGCCACCTGGAGCGGAACCGCGACGACGTTCGCGCTCTACGCCGCGCACGCCACCGCCGTCGATCTCTGCCTGTTCGCCGCCGCCGACGACGCCGTGGACGTCGGCGCGCGTGCCGCTCGCCGCCGGACCGGACTCGATCTGGCGCGTCGACGGTCGAGGGCGTCGGGCCCGGGCAGCTCTACGGCTTACCGCGTGCACGGCCCCTACGCGCCGGAGCAGGGACACCGCTACAACCCCGCCAAGCTGCTGCTCGATCCCTACGCGCGCGCGCTGAGCGGGTCGGTGCACTGGAACTCGGCGCTCGCGAGCCATCCGGACGGGCCGCCGGGCCAGCCGTGGACCTCTCCGCCGACCCGCGCGACAGCGCCGGCGCGATGCCGAAGTGCGTGGTGGTCGATCCGGCGTTCGACTGGACCGGCGACGAGCGCCCCGCGCACGCCGTGGGAGCGCACGGTCATCTACGAGTGCCACGTGAAGGGCATGACGATGCTGCACCCGGAGGTGCCCCGGGAGCTGCGCGGCACCTATCTCGGGCTCTGCAGCGAGCCGATCCTCGAGCACCTGCGCTCGCTCGGCGTCACGGCCGTCGAGCTGCTCCCGGTGCACCAGGAGGCGAGCGAGCCGCGCCTGGCCGGCCTGGGCCTCGTCAACTACTGGGGCTACAGCTCCGATCGGCTACTTCGCGCCCGACGTGCGCTTCGCCACCGCCGGCCACGGCCGCCAGGTCGACGGAGTTCAAGGCGATGGTGCGCCGGCTTCCACGCGGCGGGGCTCGAGGTGCTGCTCGACGTCGTCTACAACCACACCGGCGAAGGCGGCCATCGCGGCCCGACGCTGGCGTTCCGCGGCATCGACAACGCCGCCTACTACCGGCTCGACCCGGCGCACCGCGACCGCTACCTCGACTTCACCGGCTGCGGCAACACGCTCGACCTCCGGCGCGGCGCCGGCGCTGCGACCTGGTGCTCGACAGCCTGCGCTACTGGGTCGAGGAGATGCACGTCGACGGCTTCCGCTTCGACATCGCGCCGGTGCTCGGCCGCGCGGGATCCGGCGTTCGATCCGGCCGCGCCGTTCTTCCAGCGCGTGGCGCGCGATCCGGTGCTGTCGGACGTGAAGCTGATCGCCGAGCCGTGGGACCTCGGGCCCGGACGGCTATCAGCGTCGGCGCCTTCCCGCGGGGCTGGGCGGAGTGGAACGGCAAGTTCCGCGACGGCGCGCGCCGCTTCTGGCGCGGCGACACCGGCGCCGTGGGCGAGCTGGCCTCGCGCCTGAGCGGGAGCAGCGACCTCTTCGCCACCGGCGACCGCGGCCCGCTGGCGAGCGTCAACTTCGTCACCTGCCACGACGGCTTCACCCTGCACGACCTCGTGAGCTACGAGCACAAGCACAACGAGGCCAACGGCGAGGGCAACCGCGACGGGACCGACTACAACCTGAGCCGGAACTGGGGCGTCGAGGGGCCGGCCGACCACCACGCAGGTGGCGCGCGTGCGCGAGCGGGTCAAGCGCAGCCTGCTCGCGACGCTGGCCTTCTCGCAGGGCGTGCCCGATGCTGTCCCACGGCGACGAGCTCGGCCGCACCCAGCACGGCAACAACAACGCCTACTGCCACGACGGGCCGCTCACCTGGGTCCACTGGGACCTCGACGCCGGCCCAGGAGGCGCTGCTCGCGGTTCACCCGGGCGGTGCTGGCCATCCGCGCCGCCACGCCGGCGCTGCGCCGCAGCACCTTCTTTCCGGCCGAGCCGGCGGGGGCGCACGGGCTCACCTGGCTCGGCGCGGACGGGGCGCCGATGACGGCCGCCGACTGGGCCCACGAGTCCAATCACTGCCTGGGCATGCTGTTCGACGACGGCTGCGCCGCTCCTGCTCCTGCTCAACGGCGGCGGCCGGTCGCGCGCCTTCGCGCTGCCCGAGCAGCCCGGAGGGGCCTGGACCGTCCTGGTCGACACGGCCCACGAAGGCGAGCGCGAGATCACGGCCGGCCTCACGCTCGCGCCCCACTCGCTCGTCCTTCTCCGGCACGCCTAGGAGCCGCCATGCGCCTCGAGCCCCGTCGCTCCCGGATCGACCCTGGACCTCGGCGACGAGGCGGCGCGGCGCGCCGGCCGGCGCGCCGGACAAGGACGCGGCGGTGGCGGAAGACCGAGCGCGCTGGCGCGGCGCATCGACGAGCTGCAGGAGGCGCTCTACGCGGAGGGGCGGCGCGCGCTGCTCGTGGTGCTGCAGGGGCGCGACACGTCGGGCAAGGACGGCACGATCCGCAAGGTGTTCGGCCGCTCGACCCCCAGGGCGTCACGGTCGCCAGCTTCAAGGCGCCCTCGCCGATCGAGCTGGCGCACGACTACCTCTGGCGGGTGCACCAGGCCGTGCCGCCGCGCGGGACGATCGGCGTCTTCAACCGCTCGCACTACGAGGACGTGCTGGTGGTGCGCGTCCACGCGCTGGTGCCCGAGGCGGTCTGGCGCGCCGCGCTACGAGCAGATCATGCAGTTCGAGCGGCATCTGACCGAGAACGGCGTCGCCATCCTCAAGTTCTTCCTGCACATCTCGCGCGAGGAGCAGCGGGAGCGGCTGCTGGCGCGGCTGGAAGACCCGAAGAAGTACTGGAAGTTCGCCGCGGGCGACCTGGCCGAGCGGGAGCGGTGGGACGCGTACACCGAGGCGTACGAGGAGGCGCTGGCGCGGACCAGCACGCCGGAGGCGCCCTGGTACCTGGTGCCGGCGGACAAGAAGTACCTGCGCGACGTGCTGGTGGCGCAGGTGGTGGCGGAGCGGCTGGAGCGGATGGATCCCGAATACCCCGGCCCGCCCGAAGGCCTGGAGCAGTTCAGGCGGGCGCTGCGCTGAGCTCAGCTCTTGCCGTCGGGGCCGACGATGATGAAGGTGAGGGTGCCGCCCGACGAGACGAACGGCAGCCTGTTGCCGAGGGTCTGCTCCAGCGCCGTCTGCAGCCGCGGCGTCGAGGCGGTGACACCACGCCGATCTGCATGCCGCCGCTGGGCCCGCCGCCGGGCGGCGCGAAGTTCTCCCAGTCGAGCGTGTACTCCGGGTTGTCGAAGCTGAAGCTCTGCGGCAGGTAGGGCACCAGGTCGGCGGGCACCTGCCCGGGGCCGGCCTCGTTGGGCCACGTGTTGTGCTCGTACCAGGCGCCGTAGGCCGCCAGCCGGACCGACTCGAGGTCCGCCGCCACCTGCACGGCGCGGGCGCGGTGGCGCAGGTCGATGTACTTGAGCAGCGCAATGCCCGCCAGCAGGCCGATCACGATCATCACCATCAGCAGCTCGATGATGGTGAATCCCTGGCGACGGCGGCTCATCGGGTTCTCCGGGCGATGACTTCGAAGCTGTTGCCGATGAACCGCGTCAACGATTCTCCCGACGTGAACGAGACTCGGATGCCCTCGCTCTCGCCCTCGAGCTGATACCCCGCCGCCGTCCGCTGGTAGCTGATCCCCGCGCCGTTCGCCCCGGCCTGCTCGAGCGTGGCCGGAAGCTGGCCCCGCTGCTGGCGGTAGCGCTCGATGTGCTGCGCGGCGTTGGCCACGCTGATCCGGAGGCTGGCCTGGCGCACCGCGGGGGACTCGGGGGCCGAGGCGCCGGGAAGACCCACTCGGGGCGCTCGACGTAGAGGTAGACCGACACGAAGTGAGAATCACCGTGCAGACGACGAGGAGCAGCCGGGAGGCGCCGCGGCTGCGCCGCCGCGCTTCGGCCGCCAGCCGCTCGAGCTCGCGCTCCTCCGCCGCCGTCTTGAGCACGGTATCGAAGGCCTCCAGCAGCGCCTTCTTCTCGGGCGAGGCGGACGCGTTCGGCGGGGTCGTCGTGGTGTCCTGGCTCATGTCGGTACTCCGGTAGTGGATCCGGCCTAGCGCGCCGGCCGCTCTCCGGCGAGCGCGCGCTCCACCTCGCCGGGAAGGCCCGGATGTCGATCGGCTTCGTGATGTAGCCGTCGAATCCTGCCGCGAGCGCCCGCTCGCGGTCTCCGCTCATCGCGTGCGCCGTCAGCGCGAGGACCGCAAGACCCCGGTGATCCGACGCGCGGATCTCGGCGAGCAGCGCGAAGCCGTCCTTGCCGGGCAGCTGGATGTCCATCAGCACCAGCTCCGGGCGGTCGCGCGTCCAGGGTCTCGAGCAACCCGTCGCCGCCGGCCAGCCCGACGACCTCGTGTCCCCGCATCGTGAGCAGCGTGCGGAACAGCCTCATGTTGTCGGGGCTGTCTTCGACGATCAGGATCTTGGGCACAGGTCACCCTCCCGCGGGCAAGAAATACGCCAGTGAGCGTGGCGAACCGTGGCCGCCGGGCGCGACGCTCGGCCGCGCGTTACTTCCGAAGCGTTGTCCCGTCAGCTGTTGACGCGTTTGAGGACGGCGCGCACCCGGGCGACGAGCGAGCGCGTCTGGACCGGCTTGGTCAGGTAGTCCTGCGCGCCGAGATCCAGGGCTTTTTCCTCGCTCTCGCCGTGCTGTGCGGTGAGGACGATGACGGGCAGCGCGCGGTGCGCGGCGTCTGCCGCCGCCGAGCCATCGTCACCCGGCGCCGCGGTCCGCGTGGACCGTGCTCGCACTCCGTTGAGAATCAACCGTCATGTCGATACAATGCGGGCCGACCTCTGGGCATTCACGGCGGCTGGCGCCGCCTCATTCGGGCGGCCGCATGCATTCCGTGACCTCGTCCAACGGGACCTGACTCGTGCGTCCATCGTCGCTCGCCGTGATCGGCCTGGGCGCCATCGGCGGCTCGCTCGCCTGGCAGGCGCGCCTGGCAGGCATTCCGCGTGTCGTCGGGGTCTCGGCCTCCCGGGCCGAGGGTGTCCAGGCGCTCCAGGCCTCCGCGATCACCGAGCTCGCCGACACCCCGGCCAAGGCGGTGCGGGGCGCCGAGCTCGTGGTGCTGGCGGTCCCCGCGCAGGCTACGCTGGATCTTATCGGCCGGTTGCACGCATTGCTCGAGCCCGGCGCCCTCCTGACCGACGTCTGCAGCGTGAAAGCGCCGGTCGTGGCCCGGGCCATCGCCGAGGGCCTGGGCGACCGGTTCGCCGGCGGCCATCCGCTGGCGGGAACCCACGGCTCGGGATTCGCCGCGGCCCGCGCCCGACCGCCTGCGCGGGTGCGTGGTCTACGTCTGCGAGACCGGCTCCCGGCGGCGACCAGGCCGCCCGGCGGGTGATGAGCTTCTGGGAGCAGGTGCTCGAGGCCCAGCCGGTCCTGATCGACGCGGCGGCGCACGACCGGCAGCTCGCCTGGACCAGCCACCTGCCGCAGGCCGTCGCCTCGGCCCTGGCCAAGGCGCTCGCCGACCGGGGGCTGGCCGGCGTCTCGTTCGGGACGGGCGCCCGGGACACCACCCGCCTGGCCGCCAGCAGCCCGGACATGTGGATCGACATCCTCCTCTACAATCGCGCCGCGGTGGTCGAGGCGCTGGAGGCGACCGAGCACAGCCTCGCCGAGCTTCGGCGCCTGCTCGCCGCCGGCGACGCCGACGGGCTTCGGGCCTACCTGGCGGCCGCGCAGCGCTTCCGCCAAGGACTCGACCGATGATCGTGGGCGGCACCGTCCGCGTCCCGGGCGACAAGAGCATCACCCATCGCGCGCTGCTGTTCGCCGCGCTGGCCCGGGGACAGAGTCACGTGGGCGGCGCGCTGACCTCGCTCGATGCGCGGTGCAGCGCCCGGGTGCTGCGCCAGCTCGGCGCCGAGATCTCGCCGCTCCGCCCCGCGAGCGTCGTCGTCCGTCGTCGGGCCGTGGCCGCCTGCGCCGGCCGGAGCGACCCTCGACTGCGGCAACTCGGGCACCACGACCCGGCTGCTGCTCGGCCTGCTCGCGGGACACCGCTTCGCGGCCACGCTCACCGGCGATGCCTCGCTCCGCCGCCGGCCGATGCGCCGGGTCACGGTGCCGCTCGCGCGGATGGGCGCGCGCTTCACCGAGCAGGCCGGCGACGGGCTTCCGCTCACCGTCCGGGGCGGGCCGCTGCCGCCGCTGACGTACGAGCTGCCGGTCTCGAGCGCGCAGATCAAGAGCGCGCTCCTGCTCGCCGGACTCGCCGGCGGCGTCGAGGTCGCGCTCCGCGAGCCGCACGGCCGCTCGCGCGACCACACCGAGCGCCTGCTCCGCGCGTTCGGCTACCGGGTGGACGAGACCGACGGCTGGATCCGGTTCGCGCCCGACCGGCCGGCTCGAGCCGTTCGAGCTGCAGGTGCCCGGCGACCCCTCGTCGGCGGCGTTCCTGGTCGGCGCGGCCGTGCTGGCCGAGGCGGGCGAGCTCCGCATCGCCGGCGTCGGGCTCAACCCGACGCGGACCGGGTTCCTCGCGGTGCTGGCGCGGATGGGCGCGCCGGTCGCGGTCGAGGACGTTACCGAGCACTTCGGCGAGCCGGTGGCCGACCTGGTCGTGCGGCCGGCGCGGCTCCGCGCCACGGAGGTCGCGGCCGGCGAGATCCCCGCGCTGATCGACGAGATCCCCCTGCTCGCCGTGCTCGCGTCGCGGGCCGAGGGAACGACGGTGTTCCGGCAGGTCGGCGAGCTCCGGGTGAAGGAGAGCGACCGGCTCGGCCTGATCGCGGAAAACCTGCGCGCGGTGGGCTGCCGGGCCGAGGTGTCAGGGCGACGATCTGCACGTCGAGGGCGGCGAGCGCGCCGCCGCGCGGGGCGGTGCGGACCGCCGCCGATCACCGGCTGGCCATGGCGTTCGCCGTGCTCGGCACGGTGCCGGGCGCCCGGATCCGGGTGGACGACATGGCGTGCGCGGAGGTGAGCTTTCCCGCGTTTCCCCGAGACCCTGCGCGGGCTGGCCCGGAGGGCCCGTCCGTGAAGGGCGGCGTCATCGCCATCGACGGACCGTCGGCCTCGGGCAAGTCCAGCACGGCCCGGGCCGTGGCCGAGGCGATCGGATTCGCCCATCTCGACTCGGGCGCGCTGTATCGCGGGGTGACGCTCGTGGCGCTGCGGGAGGCGGCCCGCCGCGGCCAGGCCGGACGGCGACCCGCTGGCGGTGCTCGACGCCGAGACCATCCTCCGCGCCGCCGAAGACCGCGGGCTCATGCTCCAGCCCGACGGGGCCGGGTTCGCGGCCTACCTCGAGGGCGAGCCGGTCGACGCCGAGATCCGGGCGCCCGAGGTCACCGGCGCCGTGTCGGCGGTGTCGGCCGTGCCGGTCGTCCGGGAGTGGGTCAACACCCGGCTCCGGGCCATGGTGCGCGCGGGGCGGGACGTGGTGGTGGATGGCCGGGACATCGGCACGGTGGTCTTTCCCGATGCCGACCTCAAGATCTTCCTCACCGCGTCGCCCGAGACCCGGGCGGGCCGCCGCGATCAACCAGCGCGGCCTGGCGCCCGAGCCGGCGCAGCTCGAGGCCGAGGCGGACGGCGCTCGCGGCCCGCGACCAGGCCGATTCGACCCGCGCGGTGGCGCCGCTCCGGCCGGCGGACGACGCGGTGCCGCTCGACACGACCGGGCTCGACCTTCGCCGAGCAGGTCCGGCATCATCGTGGAGCTGGCCCGGCCGATTTTCGGGCGGCCGTAGGGCAGCCGCGGGTCGAGCCTGCCCGTCGAGTCTCGCTTCAAGGCTTGTCCCACCTTGCGTTGCCACCTACCGCGGTTTACCATCTACGGGCTCTCCTCGCTCGGCACTTCCGCCGACGGACGGGCTCACTTCTTCCCGCGGCCTGGTCGGCGCGGCTAGTACAAAGGACGGCCAGCCTTCGCATGCTCGATCAACTTCATCCCTCAAGCGACCAGTTCATCTCCCCCACCGGCCTCCGGGTTCGGCAGGACCTCTACGACGAAGACTATTCCGACGAAGACTACGAGCAGATGCTCTCGATGTACGAGGGCACCATGTCGCAGATCGTCGAGGGCGAGATCGTCAAGTCGAAGGTTCTCCGGGTCACCGACAACGCGGTCATCCTCGACGTCGGCTTCAAGTCCGAAGGCTCCGTTCCCCTCGACGAGTTCAAGGACCCCCAGTCCCTCAAAGAAGGCGACGAGGTCGAGGTCTTCCTCGAGCACCTCGAGGACCAGGAAGGCGCCGTCGTCCTGTCCAAGAAGAAGGCCGACTTCATGCGGGTCTGGGAAAAGATCCGTGTGGCCCACGAGAGCGATCAGCCGGTCGAGGGAACCCTGGTCAAGAAGATCAAGGGCGGCGTGGTGGTGAACCTGATGGGTGTCGATGCCTTCCTGCCCGGCAGCCAGATCGCGCTCCGGCGGGTGCCCAACATCGACGAGCTGCTGGGTCAGACCTACGAGTTCAAGATCATCAAGCTGAACAAGCGGCGCCGGAACATCGTGGTGAGCCGCCGGGTCATCCTGGAGAACGAGCGGGCCCACAAGCGCGAGCACCTGATGAAGGAGCTGGCGGTGGGCCAGGTGCGGAAGGGCGTGGTCAAGAACATCACCGACTTCGGCGCCTTCATCGACCTCGGCGGCGTCGACGGCCTGCTGCACATCACCGACATGTCCTACGGCCGGGTGTCGCACCCGACCGAAATGGTCGCCATCGGCAAGGAAGTCGAGGTCAAGATCCTCGACATCGACTGGCAGCGGGAGCGGATCAGCCTGGGCATGAAGCAGCTGCAGTCCTATCCCTGGCAGAACGTGGCGGCCAAGTACCCGGTGGGCACCCGGGTTCAGGGCAAGGTCGTCTCCATCACCAACTACGGCGCCTTCGTCGAGATCGAGCCCGGCATCGAGGGGCTGGTGCACATCTCCGAGATGAGCTGGACTCGGAACGTTCGCCATCCGTCCAAGATCGTGAGCATCGGCGAGACCATCGAGGCGGTGGTGCTCAAGGTGGACGAGGCGGAGGAGAAGATCTCGCTCGGCATGAAGCAGACCGAGCAGGATCCCTGGATGGTGCTGCCGCTCAAGTACCCGGTGGGCACCCGGATCAACGGCAAGGTCCGCAACCTCACCAGCTTCGGCGCCTTCGTCGAGATCGAGCCCGGCATCGACGGCCTGATCCACATCTCCGACATGTCCTGGACCAAGCGGGTGCAGCATCCGTCGGAGGTGGTCAAGAAGGGCGACGCGGTGGACGTGGTCATCCTCAACATCGACGCCGAGAACAAGCGGATCTCCCTGGGCCTCAAGCAGGCCGAGGAAGATCCCTGGCTCAAGATCGGCGAGACCTATCCCATCGGCATGGAGCTGCGGGGCCGCGCGGTCCGGCTGATGGACAAGGGCGTGGTCGTGGATCTGGGCAACGACATCGAAGGCTTCGTGCCCATGTCGCAGCTCGGCGTGGCCAACATCGAGAACCCGGGCGACGCGGTGAAGGAAGGCCAGGCGCTCGACCTCAAGGTGCTCGAGGTCGATCCCATCCACCATCGGATCGTGCTGGCGGTGATCGGCTTCCCGGACGAGCCGATCATTCCGCCGGTCAAGCCGGCGTTCGAGGAGAGCACCACCCCGGAATAGCGCGAAAGGCTAGATAGCGCAAAGGGCGACGGAATCCCAAAATTCTGTCGCCCTTTTCATTCCAGCAATTCGTCCTGCGGAGGTGAGATGTGAGTTTCACGTTTCTCGCACTCGCACTTGGCTTGGCGCTGTTCCTTGGGATGCTGGCGTGTATAGAAGTAGGCCGGATGCTCGGCCTGCGGCAGAACGGGAACCGGGCGGAGAGCTCCAACGCCGGCGTGGGCGTGGTCGAAGGATCCGTCTTCGGGCTGCTCGGCTTGATGTTGGCCTTCACCTTTTCCGGCGCGGCCAGGCGATTCGATGAGCGCCGCCACCTGGTGGTGGAAGAGGTCAACGCGATCGGCACGGCCTGGAAGCGCATCGACATGCTGCCGCCGGATGCTCAACCCGAGATCCGTGATGGGTTCCGGCGTTACGTGGATGCCACTATCGCGGCTTACAGAAAGCTGCCGGATTTGACGGCTGAGGAATTTGCCAAGGCTGACCAGGCGGCCGATGATGTCTGGGCCAAGGCGGCCGCCGCCAGCCGCCCGGAGGCCGGCGCCGCTCCCAGGATGCTGCTCCTTCTTCCCCCCATGAACGAAATGTTCGATATCTCGCAGGCGCGGAGGCTGGCCACCCGGATCCACCCACCGGTCATCATCTACGTCATGCTGGCACTGGTTGCGCTGGCCGGAGCCTTGCTTGCAGGGTATGGAATGGCGGGATACCAGCGGCGAAGCTGGCTTCACATGGTTGCCTTTTCTCTCACCATTGCGGCCTCGGCGTATCTTATCCTCGACCTCGAGTACCCAACTTTGGGGCTGATTCGGGTGGATCGTTTCGACCGTGCCCTTCTGGAACTTCGGGCTACGATGAAATGACCTAAACCTTTGGTCAGGTTGCGCTACCGTCGGTTGGCCCCGACTTTGGGGCGGAGAGGAGCTCCTCAACTCATGATACCGGTCTTGCATCATCTCCGCGCGCTCGCGCAGGTCGGGCGAGCCTTGTTCTGCCTCACTGGGCGCATACCAGCTTCTGGGTAGCGTGCCGCTCGCGCTGTCCCAGGAAAAAACTGCGGCTCCGCAAGCAGGCTCCAGCCCAGCAGACTCCGGCAAAGACGGTGGCGGATACCGGGAAGAAGGCCACTGCGGACACCGGGAAGAAGGCCACTTCGGACTCGGTTCAGCTGAGCACACCCGATCAGCTCGATGCCCTGGTGGCTCCCATCGCGCTGTATCCCGATGAGCTGCTGGCCCAGACCCTCGTGGCGTCCACCTATCCGCTCGAGATCGTCCAACTGCAACAGTGGCTCGCCAAGAACCCCGGACTCAAGGACAAGGCGCTCGCCGACTCCGTGGCCAAGCAGCCGTGGGACCCGAGCATCCAGTCGATGGCCCCCTTACCGGATCTGGTCAAGCGTCTGGCCGACGACATCCAATGGACCACCGAGCTGGGCAATGCGTTTCTGGCCCAACAGGCCGACGTGATGACTGCTGTCCAGCGGATGCGCAAGAAGGCGAAGGACAAAGGCACGCTGGAGACCAACGAGCAGCAGAAGGTTGAGACCCAGGTGGTCGAGAAGAAGGAAGTGATCGTCATCGAGTCGGCGAACCCAGAAGTGGTGTACGTACCGTCCTACAGCCCGGCCGTCGTATACGGGCCTCCAGTGTATCCCTATCCGCCCATTTACTACCCGTACTATCCGCCCGGCGCCGCATTCATTTCGTTCGGCGTGGGCATGATGTGGGGGGCAGCGATGTGGGGTGGTGCCTGCTGTTATGCCGGCTGGGGCGGCGGCAACGTCTACATCAACGACGGCAACCACTTTAACAGCATCGGCGGTGTTGGCGGTGTTGGGGGCGTTGGTGGTGTTGGCGGCGTCGGTGGTGTCGGTGGCGTTGGCGGAGCAGGGGGCGTTGGGGGCGCAGGCGGAGTTGGTGGCGTTGGTGGCGCAGGCAAGCCTGGTGGTGTTGGCGGCGCAGGCGGTGCTGGCAGGCCCGGTGGTGCCCAGCCCAAGGGGGGTGGCGGCGCGTGGTCTCACAACCCTTCGCATCGAGGCGGTGCCCCCTACGCCGACCAGCGGACCGCCGACAAGTTCGGTGGTCAAACCCGGGCACAACAGGGGCAGCGGGGTGCCGGGGCTAGCGACAGGGCCGCCGGTAACCGTCAGGGACCGGGTGGAGCTGGTGCAGGCAACCGGGCTTCCGCCGGCGGTCAGGGACAGCGCGGCGGTGCCGGCGGGGGCGACCGGGTACCCAATGCAAGCGGCGGTCGCAGCGGGGATCCGATAGGAAATCGCAGCGTTCCATCAAACCGTGGGTCGAGCAGCGGCTTCGGCGGTGGGTCAGGCGGGTACGACGGGAGAAGCGCTCGGTCGAGCAGCTCGCGCGGAATGTCGAGCATGGGCGGCTCCCGGGGCGGTGGAATGTCTCGCGGGGGTGGGGGCGGAGGGCGTCGCAGATGAGTGTCGTCAACCGCGTCTTGGGACTAGCCTGGCTGATGGCAACACTCGTTCCACTGGGCGCCTGCAACAGAGATGTGAAGCAGCGCCAGTTCGCCTCGCCGGAAGAGGCGGCACTTGCCTTCACTTTAGCCGCTGAGCGGTTCGACCGGCAGGCGCTGGTGGAGATTCTCGGCAGCAAGGGAAGGTCTCTGATCTTCTCGAAGGACTCGGTTCAGGACCGGCAGCGTGCTCTCGCATTTGCCTCGGAGGCGCGCATCCAGCACCGGCTGGAACTGGATTCATCCGGCACGGTTGCCACCCTGACGGTGGGCCCCACCGACTGGCCCGTGCCTATCCCCATCGTGAAGGACAGCAGCGCCTGGCGTTTCGATGCCGAGGCCGGGGCCGACGAGATCCTCATCCGCCGCATAGGACAGAACGAGCTCGACGCCATCCAGGTGTGTCGCGGGTACGTGGAGGCTCAGCGGGCGTACGCCAGCACGCTGCACGACGGCGCCGAGGTGAACCAGTACGCGCAGCGCATCATCAGCTCGCCGGGGAAGCAGGATGGTCTTGCCTGGAAAGACAGTAACGGGATCTGGCAGGGTCCGGTGGGCGAGGCGATCGCGCGGGTGATTGCAGAGGGCTATACGGACGACCTCCAGCCGTATCACGGCTACTACTTCAAGATCCTGAAAGGCCAGGGCCCCGCGGCCCCGTTGGGCGAGCTCAACTTCGTCACCAAGGGCCTCATGATCGGCGGCTTTGCCCTGGCAGCGGCCCCCGCGGAATACCGGGTGAGCGGAGTCAAAACCTTCATCGTCAGCCACAGCGGAATCGTGTACGAGCAGGACCTCGGGCCCAAGACGCTCGAGCAGTTCAAGGCTATGGAGGTGTATAACCCTGACTCAACCTGGACGCCCGTCTCCAACTAACCGCCCCAGCCCACCTTTAGCAGCCGCCAATCTAACCAACAGCAGTTCAGGCCGACTCGAAATCCGGAAGCGGCGTTGTGACCCAGGTCGCGCCCGCGCTACATTCATCCCCCATGTCCGACCCCCGACAGCTGCTCGACGACCTGCATCACCGCCAATCGCTCGCCGAGCAAGGCGGTGGCCCCGACCGCATCGCGCAACAGCATAAAAAAGGGAAGCTGACCGCCCGGGAACGCCTCGATCTGCTGCTGGACGAGGGCAGTCTGGTCGAGCTGGATCGGTTCGTCACCCATCGCTCGAGCGACTTTGGTCTCGATCAACAGATCTTCCCCGGTGACGGCGTCGTCACCGGGTCGGGCCGGATCGATGGCCGCCTGGTCTACGTATTCTCCCAGGACTTCACGGTCTTCGGAGGCTCGCTCTCGGAAGCGCACGCGGAGAAGATCTGCAAGATCATGGACCTGGCGCTCAAGACCGGGGCTCCGGTCATTGGGCTGAACGATTCGGGGGGTGCCCGAATTCAGGAGGGTGTGGTCTCGCTGGGCGGCTACGCCGACATCTTCCTCCGGAACACCCTGGTGTCCGGAGTGATACCCCAGATCTCGGTGGTCCTCGGCCCGTGCGCCGGTGGGGCGGTGTACAGCCCCGCGATCACCGACTTCATCTTCATGGTTCGCAACGTGAGCTACATGTTCGTCACCGGCCCCAATGTGGTGAAGACGGTGACCCATGAAGAGGTGAGCTTTGACGAGCTAGGCGGTGCTGACACCCACGGCGGCACTTCGGGTGTTGCCCACTTCGTGCACGATTCCGAGCCGGAATGTCTGCAGGCGGTCCGGGAGCTGCTGGGCTTCCTCCCGCTCAATAACCTCGACGAGCCGCCCCAGCGTCCCTCTGCCGATCCGTCCGACCGCCGGGACGAGGCGCTCCTGGAACTCATCCCGGAGAGTCCCAACAAACCCTACGATATGCATGGGGTGATCGGGCGGGTGGTAGACGACGGCGCCTTTCTCGAGGTGCAGCGGGGCTACGCGGACAACATCGTGGTGGGGTTTGCCCGCTTCGGCGGTGCTCCCGTCGGGATAGTCGCCAATCAGCCGGCGGTCCTGGCCGGGGTTCTGGACATCAACGCGTCGCTCAAGGCTGCCCGGTTCATTCGGTTCTGCGACTGCTTCAACCTTCCGGTGGTGACCTTCGTGGACGTGCCGGGATTTCTGCCGGGAGTAGCCCAGGAGCATGGCGGCATCATCAAGCACGGCGCCAAGCTGCTCTACGCCTATTGCGAAGCCACCGTTCCCAAGGTCACGGTGATTACCCGGAAGGCGTACGGCGGCGCGTATGACGTGATGAGCTCCAAACACATTCGGGGCGACGTGAACCTGGCCTGGCCCTCGGCGGAGATTGCCGTGATGGGACCCAAAGGCGCGGTGGAGATTCTCTTCAAGGACGAGATCGGCCGGGCCGAGGATCGCACCGCCGCTACCGACCGCCTGATCGAGGAGTACACCGCCAAGTTCGCTCACCCGTACGCCGCCGCGGCCCGGGGTTATATCGATGACGTGATCGATCCCCGGGACACCCGTCCCCGCCTGATCGAGGCGCTGCGGACGCTGCGGGGAAAGCGGGATCGGAACCCGCCGAAGAAGCACGGGAATATTCCGTTGTAGTGCCGAGTCCCGAGACACGAGACCATGGTAAGTCGAACGGCGTCCCACCTGACTCGCGACTCGTGACCCAGTACGATCCGGTGCAGCGTCTCCCGGCCCCGACGTCCCCTAGCCAAGAGGTACTCCGGGGGGCATTTTGTCACACATGTTTCAGGTTGCTTCGGTGCAGACCACTCCCCCCAGTGCGGCACGTCTCCGGCTTTCCCCGGTAGCCCTGGCCTGTTCCTCATAGGAACGCTGGCCCCGGCTGGACTCCGGGCACAGGCTGCGATCGACCCCAATGTGGCGCCCAAAGCCGCCGCACTGGAGCGAAGCGGGGAACGACAGATGGCCATCGATCTGTTGGGCCGGTACCTCGCGACCGCCCCGGACGATGGGCGCGCCTGGTTCCAGCTGGGCCGATTCTACCTCCTCGATGCCCGTGACTGGCACCTGCAGGGACACAAGGGTGATCCGGACGGGCTCTTATACCTGGATTTCGCCGCCACGGCATTCGATCAGGCCATTCGGCTCTCAGTCGACTCCGGAATCGTGTTCCGCGGATTGGCCGAGCTGGAACGCTCAGTCGTGGCGCTCGAAGATTCGGGGTGGAAGATGACCGGCCCGGGGCAGCCTCGTCGGACCGCCACGGAAATGCCGGCGTTCATCCTGGAGCTGGGAGCCAATCTCCTGAGCTCCTGTCCGTCGGGCGGGGTGCTCCTGCTCGGTAGCGATCTGGAAGCGCTCTCGGTCTGGTATGACGATCTGGACCTCCGCACCCGCGACATCCTCCCGATTCGCCCTGACCGCTACGCCACTGATTCGGTCTACCGCCGGCGAATGGCGGAGGCGATGGGCATCGATCCCGGCCTGCCGGTGCGCAACGCGTTGGAAGACGTGGCCGGCCACCGGACTCTGTGCCTCACGCCGACGGCAGACAGTGCCGCGGCTCCGACACTGGACTGGCGGCCGTTCCGCCTCACCCGGGTCAGCCGAGTCGTCCCCGCCGGACCTGAAGCCCTCTCGGTGACGGAGCTCCTGGAGGCTTCGCGCCAGGGCAGCTCGGTCTGGGTACGAGATGTCCGGGTGGTGTACGATCGCGCCGCCCGGTTCAATCGCCTGCTCTGCGGCAGCTTGCTTCCGGTGTTCGGCGACTCGCCGCCGCCGGCGTGCCGTCCCTGACGGTCCGGGGCCACATCTTTTCTCCCGTCGTTCCCGTCGCTCTTCCCGTCTTTCCCGTCCTTCCCGTCCTTCTATGAACCGCGTCCTCATCGCCAATCGCGGAGAGATCGCGCTCCGCATCATCCGGGCCTGTCATGAGGAGGGTCTCGAGGCGGTGGCAGTGTATTCCAGTGCGGATCGAGCCGCGCCCCATGTGCGCGCGGCAGACCATGCGGTTGCAATTGGGCCCGCGGCACCGGCCCAGAGCTACCTCTCGATCGAACGCCTGATAGACGCAGCCAGGAAGTCCGGTGCCCAGGCCATTCACCCAGGCTATGGTTTCCTGGCCGAAAGAGCCGCGTTTGCGGAGGCGGTAGAGCGTGCCGGTCTGGTGTTTGTGGGGCCTCCACCGTCGGCTATCAGGGCGATGGGGGACAAGACGGAAGCGCGACGTCGCATGCAGGAGGCCGGGGTTCCTATCGTGCCCGGGGCCAGTGCCCAGAGCGAAGACCTGAAAGCCGCTCGCAGCGCTGCAGACAAGATCGGGTATCCGGTCATGGTCAAGGCCGCGGCGGGCGGCGGCGGCAAGGGCATGCGGGTGGTGCGCGAAGCAGCAGCGCTGGCGAATGCGCTGGAGGCCGCACGGTCAGAGGCGCTCAAGGCCTTCGGCGACGCCACCGTGTATCTCGAGAAGTTCATCGAGCGTCCGCGTCACGTGGAAATCCAGGTCCTGGCCGACGGACAGCGGACCGTCCACCTCGGGGAGCGGGAATGCTCGGTCCAGAGGCGTCACCAGAAGCTGGTGGAAGAGGCGCCCTCGATCGCAGTCTCCCCCGAGCTCCGGGAGCGAATGGGAGCGGCCGCCGTCGCAGCGGCAAAGGCGGTCTCCTATCGCAGCGCCGGGACCTGCGAGTTTCTCCTGCTTCCGGACGGCTCCTTTTATTTCCTGGAAATGAATACCCGGATCCAGGTCGAGCACCCGGTCACCGAGCTGGTATACGGAGTGGATCTGGTGCGGGAGCAGCTGCGGATTGCGCGGGGCGAGCCAATGCGGGTGCCCGAGGGGACGCTGGCCCCCCGCGGATGGGCCCTGGAGTGCCGGATCACCAGTGAGGATTCCGCCAATGGATTTCTGCCATCTACCGGCAAGATCGACTACTTGAGACCGCCGGCGGGGCCGGGCGTTCGTTGGGACAGTGGGATCGAAGTCGGCGATGAGGTCACGCTGTACTACGATTCCATGCTGGCCAAGTTGATTGTCTGGGCGCCCGATCGGCCGCAGGCGCTGGCCCGGATGACTCGGGCGCTGGATGAGCTGGTTATTACGGGTGTGGCCACCAACCAGGGATTTCATCGCCGGCTGATGGCCGACTCCGCCTTCGCTCGGGGGGAGATCGACATCCAGTTTCTGGACCGGCGTCCGGATCTCACCGGGCCGGACCGGGCGCTGAATCAGGTCGAGCATCTGGCCATCGCGGCGGCCCTGGCCGAGGACGCCGCCCGCCAATCCCGCCTTCCGCCGGTTACGGCCGATGCCAGCCGGGGAAGTGAGTGGGGAAGGCAAGCGCGGAGCGAAGCCCTGCGGTGACCTCGATCCGGATTCTGCGGCTGGCGGCTGGAGGCGACGGGGTAGGGAAGCTGGACGATGGCAGGACGGTCTTTGTTCCGCGGACCGCGCCGGGAGATCTCGTCGAGATCACCGGCCTTCGAGAGCACAAGAAATTTGCCCGGGCCCGGCTGGGAGAATTGATCGAGGTCTCTCCGCGCCGGGTTGAGCCCCGCTGTCCTCATTACACGCGAGACGATTGTGGCGGGTGTCAGTTCCAGCATCTCGACAACGAGACCCAGCTCGAGAGTCGCCGCGCCTTCGTGGGAGATGCGCTCCGGCGGATCGGCAAGCGGGATGTCTCCGATCCTTCCATCGTTCCTTCCGAGCAGACTTACGACTACCGAACCAAGCTGACGCTCCATGTGGCCTCGGGTGGGCGCCGCATCGGGCTGCATCCTTATGACAGGCCCGACCAGATCTTCGACCTGGCCTGGTGCCACATCACCGCTCCACCGCTGATGGAACTATGGCAGCTGGTCAGCCGCCTGCGTCCCCTTCTTCCCCCTCAGCTGCTTCAGCTGGTGCTTCGGCTCGACCGCCAGGGGCACTGCCATCTGGTGATCAGGGTTGGGGAGGGCGAGGTCTGGTCGGGGGCCGATCGCCTCCATCGCGAGCTGCAGCGCCAGGGCGCGAGAGCTACCCTGTGGTACCAACCTCCCGAGGGAGTCGCTCGTGCCGTCGCCGGCGCGGGTGAGGCATTCCCGGCCACCGTATTCGAGCAGGTCAATCCGAACATGGGCGATAGGGTCCGCAGCTTTGCGGTCGAACAACTCGGCGAAGTGGCCGGGCGCAAGCTATGGGACCTGTACGCCGGCATCGGAGAGACCACCGCGCAGCTGGTCTCGCGCGGCGCCCTGGTGGAAAGCGTCGAGCTCGACCGTCGCGCGGTGGCCGAGGCCGAAGCCCGGGGCCCTACGGCTCGGCGTCTGGCAGGCCGGGTTGAGGACCTGATGACTCAGTTGCGGCGCCCGGACGGCGTGATCACCAATCCGCCTCGGACCGGAATGGACCAGCGGGTAACAACCGAGCTGGAGCGGGTGCGTCCCAACCGGATCGTCTATGTCTCCTGCGATCCGGCGACGTTGGCCCGGGATCTCCAGCGGCTCCCCAGCTTCCGGCTCGACCACGGTGCGCGCCTTCGATCTCTTTCCTCAGACGACCCATGTGGAGACGGTCGCTACCCTGGAGCCGACATGAAATACGTCGTGCTGGTGGACGGACGCTCGATCGAGGTGGAGATCGAGGGCGACCGGGTGACGGTGGCGGGACGCACTCGTCAGGCGAGTCTTGGCGTCATCCCGGGCACCCCGCTCCGGCAGCTCTTGCTGGACGACGAGCCATCAACCATGTCGGTCGCGTCGCTGGGCCGTGGCCGCTGGGCGCTGATGCAGCACGGGGAGAGGGTGGACCTCGAGGTACTGGACGAGCGAGCTCACCACATCAGAGGTCTCACCGGTGCCGCGGACCAGCGTAGAGGGGCTGAAGTGCTCAAGGCCCCGATGCCCGGACTGGTGGTCCGGGTTCAGGTGCAGCCGGGGGCCAGGGTCTCTGCCGGAGACGGGCTAGTGGTGCTCGAAGCCATGAAGATGGAAAACGAGCTCAAGGCCCCGGCGGCAGGCGTCGTGAAACGGGTGCGAGCCGCGGCCGGAGAAGCGGTGGAAAAAGGGCAGGTACTGGTCGAGTTCGAGGACAGCCCGCCACCTTGACCCGATTGCGATAGGCCAGCTATCTTCGGGGTCTGTTTTGGTTTGGACCTGTTCGAGCCCAAGGCGCGGAATTCATGAAGACCTTTACCGCCACACCAGCGGACATCAGTCATGAGTGGCACATCGTGGACGCGGCCGGCGTGCCGCTTGGCCGCCTCGCGAGCAACATCGCTCAGCTGATTCGCGGGAAGCATAAGCCGACCTACACGCCGCACATGGATGGTGGCGACTTCGTGGTCGTCGTCAACGCAGCCAAGGTCCGGCTGACCGGGCGCAAGCTGACCAACAAAGTGTATTTCGCTCACACGGGATATATGGGTCACGAGCGCTTCACCCAGGCGCGCGATCTTCTGGCCAAGCATCCCGAGCGAGTCATCGAAAAGGCGGTCTACGGCATGCTGCCCAAGACGTCGCTGGCCAAGCAGAAGCTTCGGGGCAAGCTCAAGGTGTACGCCGGGCCGGAGCACCCGCACGCGGCGCAACAGCCCAAGCCGTTCACCGTTACTCCGTCGAAGGCAACCGCATGACCGCAACACCCCAGTTTCGCTGGCAGGCGGTGGGCCGGCGCAAGACCAGCGTTGCCCGGGTGTATCTCACGCCGGGCACCGGCAAGTGGGACATCAACGGACGCACGCTGGGCGATTATTTCCCGCGGCCGTCGCTGGTGCAACACATCCAGCAATCCTTCACCGCCACCGATACTCTCGGTGCCTTTGACGTGAAGGCGCACGTGAACGGGGGCGGACAGGCTGGGCAGGCCGGCGCTCTGCGCCACGCCATCGCCCGCGCGCTGGTGGAGGCCGATGGGCAGCACCGGACCAAGCTTCGGGCTGCCGGCCTGATGACCCGCGATCCCCGAGCTGTCGAGCGAAAGAAGCCGGGACGGCCCGGAGCGCGGAAGCGGTTCCAGTTCAGCAAGCGCTAGTCTAAAGCGGGGCAGGTTGCAGCGGGGCAGCGGGGCGGTGCCATCGTCCCGAAACGAACTGCCGAACTGCCCCGCGGCCTCTCTGCCCCGCTAATACCGCACATCGCGGGATTCGGCTGCGGGTGCCCCTGCGGGGGTCTCAGCCGGAGATGAACGCGGTGGACGCCTAACCCCAACACGGACGGGAAATCAGTACAGCATGGCACAGCCCCAATTGCAGGACCTGCTCGAAGCTGGGGTGCATTTCGGTCACCAGACTCGCCGGTGGAACCCGAAAATGCGCCGCTTCATCTTCGCCGAACGTTCCGGCATCTACATCATCGATCTCCAGAAAACGCTCCGCCAGATCGCCAAGGCGCAGGAGCTACTTCGGAGCGTCGTCCTCAAGGGCGATGGCGTACTCTTCGTCTGCACCAAAAAGCAGCTCAAGGCCATCGTCCAGGCCGAGGCGCAGACCTGCGGGGCCTTCTACGTGACCGAGCGCTGGCTGGGTGGAATGCTCACCAACTTCCAGACTCTCAAGAAGCAGATTCGGCGGCTGCGGGAGCTGGAGCAGGGCGCGGCCGAAGGCGATTTCGAGAACTACACCAAGAAGGAAAAGCTGCTGTTCGAGCGTGAGCGGGTGAAGCTGAGCCGCAACCTCGAAGGCATTAAGGGCATGGGGCGTCTGCCCGGCGCGTTGTTCGTGGTCGATGCCAAGAAGGAGAAAATCGCGGTCGCCGAGGCGAACAAGCTGGGCATACCGGTGGTCGCCATCGTGGACACCAACGCCGACCCCGACGTGATCACCGTGCCGGTCCCCGGCAACGATGACGCCATCCGGTCGGTCTCTCTGATTACCGCGGCCCTGGCCGATGTGATCAAGGAGGCCCGGTCTCAGATGCCGATGCGGGAGGTCACCGAGGATCTCGAGGCGGAGACCTACAGCACGGACGCCGGCAGTGAGGGCGACGCCGATGCCGATCGCAAGCGCCGCCGTCCCCGCCGCAAGCGCCGGCCCAAGCCGGAGGCCATTGCGGCCCGGCTCAAGACCGACGCCGACACCGAGGCAGTGGCGGAAGCTGCGGCTCCCGGTGCCGTGAGCGACACGGGCGCGTAAGCAGACAACGGCCCCGCAGGCAGTCTGCCGCCGCTCAGCCTGCCGGGCACGAGCGGCGGCTTGACTATTCACCCCAGCGTGAACCCCTGGTTGGAGACTATGGCTAGCACGACAATTTCGCCGAAGGACGTCAGCGAGCTTCGCGCTGCGCACCGGCGCCGGTATGATGGATTGCAAACGCGCCCTGGAGGAGTCCGCTGGCGACATGGACAAGGCCTCGGAGATTCTCCGGAAGAAGGGAATCGCCAAGGCCGAAAAGCGGGCCGGGAAGGTGGCGTCGCAGGGTTTGGTGGTGAGCTACCTGCATCACAACGGGCAGGTGGGCTCGCTGGTGGAGCTCAACTGCGAGACCGATTTCGTTGCTCGTACCGAGGATTTCCAGCAGCTTGCCCGTGACATCGCGCTGCACGTGGCCTCCGCCGATCCGATCGCGGTGAACCCGGAGGACGTACCGGCCGACCTGCTCGAGCGGGAGCGCCGGATTGCCGAAGAGCAGGTGGCGCAGGAAGGCAAGCCGGAGAACATCCGGAGCAAGATCGTGGAAGGCAAGCTGAAGAAATTCGTGGCCGAGCGCACACTGACGGAGCAGCCGTTCGTGCGCGACGACAAGAAGACCGTCGGCCAGCTCATCAAGGAGGCTTCGGGCAAACTGGGCGAGGTGATCTCGGTCCGGCGTTTTGCCCGGTTCAAAATCGGAGAAGCTTGATGGCCCTCGCCTACACCCGCGCCCTGCTCAAGATCTCGGGCGAGGCGCTGGCCGGCGATAAGGGCTTTGGCCTCGACTACCATATGGTCGAGGCCTTCGCGGAGGAAATCAAAGCGGTACACGCCATGGGCGTGCACCTGTCTCTGGTGGTAGGCGGGGGCAACATCATCCGGGGCACGGTTGCCAGCCGTGAGGGACTGGACCGGGTCTCTGCCGATTACATGGGAATGCTCGGCACGGTCATCAACGCGCTGGCGCTGCAGGACGTGCTGGAAAAGATAGGGGTGGATACCCGGGTCATGACGGCCATACGCATGGAGTCGGTGGCCGAGCCCTACATTCGCCGGCGAGCCGTCCGACACCTGGAGAAGGGGCGGCTGATCATCTTTGCCGCGGGTACCGGCAACCCGTTTTTCTCCACCGACACCGCCGGGGTCCTACGGGCTCTGGAGATCGAGGCCCAGGTGATCCTGAAGGCTACCAACGTGGACGGCATCTATACCGGTGATCCACGAAAAGATCCCTCAGCCACGTTCATTCCCGAGCTCACCTTTCAGGAAGCCATCGTGAAGAACTACGCGGTCATGGACGCGAACGCGTTCGGTCTGTGTAAAGCCAACCAGCTGCCCATCATTGTCTTCAATATCAATCAGCCCGGCGCCATCACACGGGTGCTTCAGGGCGAGCGCGTGGGGACGATCGTGCGATGAGCACAATTCCGGAACTCACCAAGCATGGCCGCGAGCTCATGCACAAGGCGGTCGAAAGCACCAAGCGGGAGTTCACTTCCATCCGAAGCGGGAAGGCCAGCACCTCGCTGCTCGACATCGTGAGGGTGGAAGCCTACGGGAGCCATGTGCCCCTCAATCAGGTGGCCATGATCAATGCTCCCGAGCCCCGGCTGCTGACGGTCCAGCCCTTCGACAAGTCCCTGTCGGGCGCCATCGAGAAGGCCATCCGCGACTCCGATCTGGGGCTCAATCCAGCGACCCAGGGCAATCTGATCCGGGTGCCGCTTCCTGCCTTATCGGAGGAACGCCGCAGAGATCTGGTGAAAGTGGTGCACAAACTGGGGGAGGAAGGGCGCATTGCGGTGCGGCATGCCCGGACCGACACGCTGTCCCGAATCAAGAAGCTCGAGAAAATCTCCGAGGACGACAAGCGGCACGCTGAAAAGGAGATCCAGAAATTGACCGACGAGCACATCAAGCAGATCGATGGGCTGATTCATTCCAAGGAAGCGGAGATCCTGGAAGTCTGAGCGGATGAGCAACGATTTGCTGCAGCGGCTGCGGGTTCACGGTGCGGTTCCGGGCCACATCGCCATCATCATGGATGGCAATGGTCGCTGGGCCAAGGGACGCTCCTTGCCTCGTCCGCTGGGCCATCACGCCGGGATGAAGGCGGTCCGGGAGGTGGTCGAAGGCTGTCTCCAGGCCGGCGTCGGCGTGCTCACGCTCTTCGCCTTCAGCCAGGAGAACTGGAAGCGCCCGGCCGGAGAGATCGAAGCGCTGATGAAGCTACTGGAGGAATACATCGCCCGAGAGGCCAACGAGCTTCGCGAACAGGGAGTGTCGGTCCGGGTGCTGGGCCACCTGGACCAGCTGGGAGAGGGGGCCCGCCGTGCGGTCGATCGCGTCATTGCGGAAACGGCCGGGGGTAGCTCGCTCGCGCTGAACCTCTGCATCTCCTACAGCGCTCGGGCCGAGATCGCCCGAGCGGCCCGGATGTTGGCTCAGGAAGTGGCCGCAGGGAATCTCGACCCTGCCGACATCGACGAAGAGGCAGTTGGCCGGATGCTCTATACCGCTCCGTGGCCCGATCCCGATCTGCTGATCCGGACCTCGGGCGAGATGCGGATCTCCAATTTTCTCCTCTGGCAGCTCGCCTATGCCGAGCTGTACGTCACCCCCGTGCTCTGGCCGGACTTCACCCGGCGGCACCTCTTCGAAGCCATTCTGGAGTTTCAGCGGCGCGAACGGCGGTTTGGCCGCGTCGAAGCCGGATGAGCATGGATGCCAATCTGGTCCGGCGGGTCGGATTTGCGGTGTTCGCAATTCCCCTGGCCCTGGCCCTCATCTGGTACGGCGGAGCCCCGCTGGCATTCGTGTTGGCCGTCGTGGGGGCGCTCGGCGCGGGTGAGCTGCTTGATCTGGCCAACCGCGGAAACGTGCGCCCGGTGAGGCCGCTCGCGTTGCTGAGTGCCGCGGCGCTCCCGCTACTGGTGTATGGAGTCATCGCGACCGCCGATGTGCGGCGGTGGGTAGGACTGTGGTGGCCGTATCTCGCTGCCCTCTGGCTGCTGCTCCTCCTCAGCTGGGTGCTCGCGGCCCGGGCGCCCAGTGAACGGCCATTGTCCGCGGCCAGCATTACCTTCCTGGCAGTGGCATACACCGGAGCACTCCCCGCCTTCCTCCTGGCCATTCGACACACCAGCTTCGCGCTGAAGTCCTGGTCCGGGGCCTGGCTGGTATTCTTCCCGCTGGTTGTCACCTGGGTATGTGACACGGCGGCCATGTTCGGCGGCCGCACTATAGGTGGTCCCAAGCTTGCGCCGGCGGTCAGTCCGGGGAAAACCATCTCGGGAAGTAGCGCGGGCGTGCTCGGGGGCATACTGATGGCCCCGGTGTTCGGTCTCCTGATTTTTCCCCGAGTGGGTCTGGACATTCCACTTTGGCAGCTGGTCGCCATCGCGGGCGTGCTGTCGGTGATTGGTCAGGTCGGAGACCTCGCCGAGTCACTGTTCAAACGAGAGGCAGGCGTCAAGGATTCGAGTCACCTTATTCCCGGACACGGGGGCGTGTTGGACCGATTCGATTCTCTCTATTTCGTCATTCCCACGGCGGCGGCAATGTACCGCGCCTTTGGGGTGATCTGATGACCGTGACTCGCACCCAGCGAGGTGTGGCTCTCCTGGGCTCGACCGGGTCAATTGGTCACAGCACCCTGGATGTGCTCCGGCGGCAGCAGGAGCACTTCCGGCTGGTGGCGCTCACCGCCGGACGGAACCGGGCAAAGCTGGAGGCGCAGGTCTCGGAGTGGCAACCATCGTACGCTGCCCTTGCGGGAGTGAGTAGCGATTCGCGCTGGCCTACGGGGCCGGACGTGCTGATCGAGGCCGCAACCCACCCGGATGCCGATATCGTGGTGAACGCGGTCGTTGGGGCCGCCGGTCTCGAGGCTACGCTCGCCGCGCTTCAGGCCGGCAAGCGGGTGGCGCTGGCCAACAAAGAAACGCTGGTGATGGCCGGAGATCTGGTGGCGCAGGCCGCCTGTGCCGGGGGCGGCGAGATCGTCCCGATCGACTCGGAGCACAGCGCGGTGCTGCAGTGCGTTACCGGGCGGGACAACGGTCTTGCACGACTGATCCTGACTGCATCAGGCGGTCCCTTCCGGGGATGGGAGCCGGAGCGGCTGTGGCATGCTACCGTGGAGGAAGCACTGCAGCATCCGACCTGGCGGATGGGCACCAAAATCACAGTGGACTGTGCTACTCTGGCCAACAAGGCGCTCGAGCTGATCGAGGCACACTATTTGTTCGGCTTGCCCTATGATGCGCTGGACGTGGTGGTACATCCCCAGAGCGTGGTGCATGCCTTCACCGAGTTCTGTGACGGCAGTGTTCTGGCTCAGCTGGGATTTCCCTCCATGGAGCTGCCGATTCTGTACGCGCTGACCCATCCTGAACGGCTGCCCGACTCCGGGGTTCGCCGGTTCGATCCCATCGCGGCGGGGCCGCTCACGTTCGAGCCGGTGCGTACGGAGGTGTTCCGAGCTCTGCAGTGCGGGATTTCCGCGGGCCGGGCCGGCGGTACCGCTCCGGCCGTTTTCAACGCAGCCAACGAGGTTGCGGTTGCTGCCTTTCTCGAGGGCGCCATTCCCTTCGGCCGGATCAGCGAGACCATCGAGATGACGCTGGAGGCCCATCAGCCGGGACCGGCAACCTCGGTGGAGGCGGTGAAGGCCGCCGATCGCTGGGCCCGTGCGACGGCTCGCCGGAGAGTAGAGGCTGATGCTGATCACCGTACTGTCGTTGATCGTCGTCCTCGGTGTCCTCGTGTTCGTGCACGAAGCAGGACACTTCCTCGCCGCCAAATGGGCCGGGATTTACGTGCACCGCTTCTCCCTCGGTCTGGGTCCCCCCATCCCGTGGCTCACCTTCCGGCGAGGTGAGACCGAGTATTCGATCTCCTGGCTGCCCCTCGGCGGCTATGTGAAGATGGCGAGCAGGGAGGAGGACCTCGGCAGCAGTGCGCTCGAAGGTGGCGCGCCCACCGCGATGGTGCCGCCCAATCGGGTGTTCGAGGCGAAGCCGATGTGGCAGCGGATGGTGGTGATTCTCGCCGGGGTCACCATGAACGCGCTCTTTGCCTGGGCTATGTTCTCGTTTCTGGCGTACAAGAACGGCCGGCAGATCGATCCGGTCACTACCGTCGGACGCGTCCTCACCGAGGGGCTCCCTCAGGACGCCGCCGCGCTGACGCAGATTTCTCCCGGGTCGAAGATCACTCGGGTCAATGGTGACACCGTCACGTCCTGGGACGAGATCGTGGACGGGATCGCCAACGCCTCGGCGCCCGAAGTCCGGATCGATCTGGATCGGGGGCAGACCGTGGTTCTCCCGATCCATCCTGACGCCCTGGAGGACCGGCTGAGGGCCGCCCATGCGCTGCAGCCATTTCGGGCTCCCGGTCATCGGATGAGGTGCTGCCGGACAAGCCCGCCGCGCGAGCGGGCATTCGGAAGGGAGATTCGGTTGTTGCGGTGAACGGCCGGCAGGTCGGGCAGTGGTACGACCTGCTGGAGGTGGTGCAGCAGTCAGGCGCCGGTCAGACACTGGCCATAACCGTGTCGCGGAACGGAGAACGGCAGGAAGTTCGGATGCGGCCCTATACCGACACAGTGCCCGGGCTCGATGGCAAACCCAAGGCAATTGGGCGCATCGGGATCGCGGTCGGGAACGACTTCGTCTCCGAGAAGCTCGATTTGGCTCAGGCTATCAGGGAGGGAGGGCGAGCGACCGCCGGGGCCTCCACCCAAGTTCTGCGTACAGTACGGGGACTCTTCAGCGGCAGAATATCGGGGCGAAACGTGGGCGGGCCTATTCTGATCGGGCAGCTTGCCGGCCAGAGCGCCCGGATGGGTATGGACGCGTTCTTCGGCTTCATGGCCCTGATCTCGATCAATCTCGCCATTTTGAATCTGCTTCCGGTACCGGTACTGGACGGAGGACAGTTCCTGTTCCTGCTGGCGGAGGCGGTGATTCGCCGGCCGTTGCCGGTCAAGCTGCGGGAACGCCTCACGACAGTAGGCCTGGTGCTCATCATCCTGCTGATGGGCCTGGCCTTCTCCAACGACTTCAGGCGGCTGTTCGGCGGGTAGCGTTCTAAGGCTCGCTGACGCTGGTGATCACCGACTCCAGCTGCTCAGGAGTGCGCTGCCGGCATTCCCGTTTGAGATCCTCGATATCGCTGGCCAGGAACCTGCCCAACAATCCTTCCGTGCTCACCTCGAAGGCGGGAATGTCTTTCTTGGCTGCGGTGTTGGAGTAGAGCGCGATCACCGCGCTGCTGGTCGAACTGGTAGAACGAATACGCGGGATAGCGGCTGAAGAGCCAGATCTCCGCAGGCTTCCCGTATTCCCGCGCCAGCCGGTAGCAGTACCGGTAGGCATCCATCACCAGGGTGGGAGTCAGCGGCCCGTCCTCGAAGCGGCGGGAGAGCGAGAACATGAGCTCATGGTTCTCCAGATCGGGCAGGAAGATTTCCATCGTCGTTTCCTGCGGGCGAGAAAGGTCTTGATTGCGGCCGAGTGATTCTCCCGCCAGCGGCGCGAGTGGATGAAGTAGAGCGCCATTTGGCTGGAGGTGGCGATCAGCTCCTCGAACCGCTGGTAGAAGCCGGCAAAGGGTCCCACCCGGACAATGCCGCGAGACTGGTCCTCGGAAGTGGCGTGGTCATGCTGGGCGACTAAAGTGCATGCCCTGGAGGGACTGGGAGCAAGGGCAAGGTCGGGCCGATCAGGGGTTGCCTGGACGCTGCCACCCCGGCTTATTTTCCCGTGCTACAACGGATTACGACGCGAGACATCTGTTCAGAGGACCCGAGGCATGAGCTTCGACAAGCAGGCAGTGGTGGCCAAGCACCAGGCGCATCCCACCGACACCGGCTCGGCCAAGGTGCAGGTGGCGCTGCTGACCGAGCGGATCAACTCCCTCACCGATCACTTCCGCACCCACCTAAGGATCATCACAGCCGCCGCGGTCTGCTCAAGATGGTGGGTACCCGCCGCCGGCTGCTGACGTACCTCAAGCGAAGTGATCTGCCGACCTACCGAGCGCTCATCGAGCAGCTTGGTCTCCGGCACTAAGCCTGCGTGACGACCGGGGGCGTCCTGATCGAGCATCGGGACGCCCTCTCTGTTTCGAGTCAGGAGCTGGGAGTCGGAGTCGCGACCGACGGAAAAGCTTCTGACTCCCGATCCTGACTCCCGACTAAGCAGCAAAGACGCCATACAGAGAGAGAGAAAGCAGTGACCGTTCAACGGATCGAAACCGAGTTCGCCGGACGCCCCCTGATCATCGAGACGGGCCGCATGGCCAGGCAGGCCGCCGGCTCCGCCCTCGTCCGCTTTGGCGATACCATGGTTCTCGCCGCCGTAACCGTCTCCCCCAACATCTCCACCCTCCCGTTCTTCCCCCTGACGGTCGAATACCGCGAAAAGACCTACGCCGCGGGCAAGATTCCCGGCGGATTTCTCAAGCGTGAAGGCCGGCCCTCCGACAAGGAAATCCTGGCCAGCCGGCTGATCGACCGCTCCATCCGGCCGCTGTTTCCCGAGGGGTTCAAGAACGAGGTTCAGGTCTTCGTGACCGTGCTTTCGGCCGACCAGGAGAACGATGCCGACGTGCTCGGCGTGGTGGCCGCCTCGGCCGCGCTGAGCCTCTCGAGGTGCCCTGGAACGGCCCGCTCGCCGGGTGCGGGTGGCCGGGTGGAGGGGAACTGGATCCTGAACCCCACGTTCCAGCAGCTGGAGTTCTCCACCATCGACCTGTGGTCAGCGGCTCGGCCGACTCGATCGTGATGGTCGAGGGCGGCTCGCTCGAGGTCTCCGAGGCCGAGATGCTCGAGGCGCTCAAGGTGGCGCAGAAGGGCATCCGGGAGCTGCATCGGGCTGGAGAAGCAGCTGATCGACAAGGCGGGCCGATCCAAGAAGCTCGCGTGGACCAAGGCCGAGGCCGGATCAGGTCCTGATTGCCGCGGTGCGCGCAGCTGGCCGAGACGCCAGATGGCGCAGGCCATCAACGCCAAGGACAAGGCCGGCCGGTCCACCGGCGGTGAAGGCGGTGCAAGGAGCAGATCGCTGGCGAGCTCGCTCGCCGAGTTCGCCGAGCAGGGCCGCGACATCGCCGACGGAGCTGGAGGACATCGAGTACCGGGTCATGCGGTCGCAGGTGCTGGAGAAGGGCGAGCGGGTGGACGGCCGCGACCTCGACACCATCCGGCCGATCACCATCGAGACCGGGCGCTCTGCCGCGCACCCACGGCTCGGCGCTCTTCACCCGGGGACAGACCCAGGCGCTGGTCTCGGTCACGCTGGGCACCAGCGACGACGAGCAGCGGATCGACAGCATCGACGTGGCCGGCGAGACCACCAAGTCGTTCATGCTGCACTACAACTTCCCGCCGTTCTCGACCGGCGAAGTGAAGATGATGCGCGGCACCAGCCGCCGCGAGATCGGGCACGGCGCGCTGGCCGAGCGGGCGCTGCAGCCGCTGCTGCCGCACTACGAGGACTTTCCCTACACCCTGCGGGTCGTCTCCGAGATTCTCGAGTCGAACGGCTCCTCGTCGATGGCCACGGTCTGCGGCGGCTCGCTGGCGCTGATGGACGCCGGCGTGCCGATGAAGGCGCCCTGCGCCGGCGTGGCGATGGGCCTGATCAAGGAAGGCGACAAGGTCGCGATCCTGACCGACATCCTCGGCTCCGAGGACCACCTGGGCGACATGGACTTCAAGGTGGCCGGCACCGAGAAGGGCATCACCTCGATCCAGATGGACATCAAGATCGAGGGCCTCGAGCTCAAGATCATGGAGCAGGCGCTGGAGCAGGCGCGCAAGGGCCGGCTGCACATCCTCGAAGGAGATGGACAAGGCCCTGCCGCAGCCGCGCGACCGATCTGTCGCAGTACGCGCCGCGCATCATCACCATGCAGATCAAGCCGGACAAGATCGGCGACGTCATCGGCCCAAGGGCAAGACGATCCGCGGGATCCAGGACGCCACCGGCGCCAAGATCAGCATCGAGGATACCGGCATGGTCACCATCTCCGCGGTCGGCGGCGAGGCCGGCGAGAAGGCGCGCGCCATGGTCGCAGCCATCACCACCGAGCCCGAAGTCGGCCGGACCTACGAGGGGCCGGTCAAGAGCACCACCGCCTTCGGCGCCTTCGTCGAGATCCTGCCCGGGCGTCGAAGGTCTGCTGCACATCAGCGAGCTGCAGCACGGCCGCACCGAGAAGACCGAAGACGTGGTCAAGAAGGGCGACATCGTCCAGGTCAAGCTGCTCGAGGTGGACGAGCGCGGGCCGGATGAAGCTGTCCCGGAAGGCGCTGCTGCCCAGGGACTAGCCCTCGTGGAAACGGTTCAACTCGACGAAGGGCTGTTCCGGACCACCGCGCCGAACGGGCTGGTCGTCCTCACCGAAACGCTGCCGGGCGTTCGCTCGGCGGCGGTCGGGCATCTACGTCCGCACCGCCAGCGCGCACGAGACCCCGAGCAGCTCGGGCATCTCCCACCTGCTGGAGCACATGGTGTTCAAGGGCACCGAGCGCCGCACGCGCCCGGCAGCTCGCGCTGGAGCTGGAGGTGCGGGGCGGCGGCCTCGACGCCTACACCGGCCGCGACTACACCAGCTACCAGGCCCATGTCCTCGACGCCGATCTGCCCCTGGCGGTCGAGATCCTCACCGATCTGGTCCGCCGCCCGCTGCTCCGGCAGAGCGATCTCGAGTCCGAGCGCAACGTGGTGCTGGAGGAGATCAACGGGGTGGCCGATACTCCGGACGATCTGGTGTTCGAGCTCCACGCCGCGAGCGCTCTGGCCGCAACATCCCGTACGGCTACTCCATCCTCGGCACGCCGCGAGACCCTGGACGGCGCTCTCGGCCGAGCGACCTCCGCGCGCTGCATCAGCGGCGGCTACTACCGGGGCAACTGCGTGATCGCGGCGGCGGGCAACGTCGATCACGAGCAGCTGCTTGACCGTGCTCGAGCGGGAAGGCTGGTTCGAGGGCGACGCGCCCGAGCCGCCCCGGCGTCGGCGTCACGCCGGCCCCGCGGTGCGCGGGGGCCGCCGCACCGAGGACGCGCGACACCGCGCAGACCCACATCGTCTTCGGCACCGACACCTTTCCGCTCCGCGATCCGCGCCGCTTTCCGCTGGCCATCCTGACCAACGTCTTCGGCGGCGGCATGTCCAGCCGGCTCTTCCAGCGGGTCCGGGAGGAGCTGGGGCTGGCCTACGCCATCTTTGCGTACAAGCACTTCTACCAGAGCGTCGGGCCAGCTCGGCGTGTACGTCGGGCACCCAGCCCGCCACCGCCGACCAGGCCATCGAGGCGATCCGGGAGGAGTACGCCAAGCTCGCCCGGGAGGGCCTGCCGCCGGCGAGCTGGCCGACGGCAAGCAGCAGCTCAAGGGCCAGATCATGCTGTCGCTGGAGAGCCCGACGGCCCGGATGGGCCGGCTGGCCGGCTTCGACGCTGCTACGACGACGCAGTATCGCCCGCTCGACGAGATGCTGGCGGAGATCGACGCGGTGACCCCGGAGGACGTCGCGGCGGTGGCGGCGGAGTTCTTCGCGCCGGAGCGGCAGACGGTGGTGCGTTTGGGGCCGGACAAACGTGAACGGTAGCGGTGAACGCGTAAGCGGGTGCAACGCCCGTTCACCGCTCACCGTTCACCGTTCGACGCTTATCGACCTCACCTCAGGAACAGCGATGATGATCGGCGTCCCGAAGGAGATCAAGACCAACGAGAACCGGATCGCGCTGGTGCCCGCCGGCGCCGAGGCGCTGGTCGGTGCCGGGCACACGGTGTTCGTGGAGCAGGGGCGGGAGTCGGGCAGCGGCTTCTCCGGACGAGGCCTATCGCGCGGTCGGCGCCAAGATCGCTGCCGACCGCCGACGAGGTGTGGCAGCAGGCCGAGATGATCATGAAGGTGAAGGAGCCGATCGCGGTGGAGTGGCCCCGCATGCGGCGCGGCCAGGTGATCTTCACCTACTTCCACTTCGCCGCGGCCGAAGCCCTGACCCGGGCGGTCATCGACTCGGGCGCGATCGCGGTCGCCTACGAGACGGTGCAGCTGCCGAGCGGCGAGCTGCCCCTGCTGACGCCGATGTCGGAGGTGGCCGGCCGCATGGCGGTGCAGGAAGGGGCCAAGTACCTGGAGAAGGTGTTCGGCGGCAGCGGCATCCTGCTGGGCGGCGTGCCCGGCGTGGCGCCGGGCGAGGTCGTGATCATCGGCGGCGGCGTCGTCGGCATCAACGCGGCCAAGATGGCCGCCGGCCTGGGCGCCCACGTGACCATCCTGGACATCTCGCTCGACCGGCTCCGCTATCTGGACGACGTGATGCCGGCCAACGTGGACACGGTCTACTCCAACCGGCACAACATCCTGGACGCGCATCCGGCGGGCCGACCTGGTGGTCGGCGCGGTGCTGCTGCCCGGGGCCAAGGCCCCCCACCTGGTCAAGCGGGCCGACCTCAAGCTGATGAAGCCCGGGTCGGTGATCGTGGACGTGGCGGTGGACCAGGGTGGCTGCGTCGAGACCATCAAGCCGACCACCCACGAGAACCCCACCTACTTCGTCGACGGCATGCTCCACTACGCCGTGGCAAACATGCCGGGCGGCGTGCCCCGCACCTCCACCCTCGCGCTCACCAATGCTACGCTGCCGTACGGACTTAAGCTCGCCAAGCAGGGCTGGCGTGCGGCGTGCAAGTCCGACCCGGCGCTGCGGCTGGGCCTGAACGTCGTCGACGGCAAGGTCGTGTACCCCGGCGTCGCCGAGGCCTTCGGCCTGCCGCTGACCGACGTCAACACCGTTGTCTGAGCGGTGGCCGGAGTGCGCGGTCGAGGTGCTGTCGCCCGGCTGCCCCATGCCGAGGGTCTCCCGCTTCCGAGCCGGCCACGCCCGGCTCAGCTGGGTACGATCTGGCCAGCGCCGAGGATGGTAAGCTGGCCCCGCTGGAGCGACAGCTGTTCCGCACCGGCTTCAGCATCGCGGTGCCCGAGGGTTCGAGTGCCAGATCAGGCCCCGTCGGGCCTGGCGCTCCGCATGGCATCACGCTGCCGAACACTCCGGCCACGATCGACAGCGATTACCGGGGCGAGTTGATGGTGGCGCTGGTGAATCTGGGCACCGAGCCGTTCGAGGTGACCCGGGGCATGCGCATCGCGCAGATGATCGTCGCGCGGGTGGAGCGAGTGGCTTCCGGCCGGTCGAGGTTGCCGCCGACTGCACGAGGCACGGGTGGGTTCGGCAGCAGCGGGACGGTAGCGTTCGAGCGGCACTACCGCGTGCCATTTACCTTCAGCGCCCATGTGCCTAGCGGCCCCTCGATGAAAGTTCCCGGCCTGAATTTGATTTCCTGGCTCCCCGCGAACGAGATCGCCGTCGATCTCGGCACGGCCAACACCCTGATCTACGTCAAGGGCGAAGGCATCGTGCTGAACGAGCCCTCGGTCGTCGCGATCGAGCAGGCCACCGAAGATCAAGGGCATCGGGCTCGAAGCCAAACGCATGCTCGGCCGCACGCCGGACGGCATCATCGCGGTCCGGCCGATGAAGGACGGCGTCATCGCCGACTTCGACGTGACCGAGAAGATGCTGCGCTACTTCCTCAAGCCCATCATCGACAAGCACGTCTTCAAGGTGAAGCCGCGGGTGATCGTGTGCGTGCCCTCGGGCATCACCGAGGTGGAGAGGCGCGCGGTGCGCGACTCGGCGAGACCGCCGGCGCCAAGGAAGTGTTCATGGTGGCGGAGCCGATGGCGGCGGCGATCGGCGTGGGGCTTCCGGTCGAGACGCCCACCGGCAACATGGTGATCGACATCGGCGGCGGCACGACGGAGATCGCGGTCATCGCGCTCTCCGGCATCGTGTCCGACACCTCGATCCGCACCGGCGGCGACGAGCTCGACCAGGCCATCGTGCAGTTCATGCGCAAGAACTACAACCTGCTCATCGGCGAGCCGACCGCGGAGCAGATCAAGATCCAGATCGGCTCCGCCGCGCCGGTCGGCGACGAGCGCGAGATGGAAGTGAAGGGCCGCGACCTCGTCTCCGGCATCCCGAAGACGGTGCGCGTGCACTCGAGCGAGATCCGCGAGGCGATCCAGGAGCCGATCCAGCAGATCGTCGACGCGGTTCGCCGCGCGCTCGAGATCACGCCGCCCGAGCTCGCCAGCGACATCGTCGACCGCGGCATCGTGATGACCGGCGGCGGCGCGCTGATTCGCGGGCTCGACCTGCTGCTGGCGCAGGAAACCGGCCTGCCGATCCACGTGGACGAGGACCCGCTGACCTGCGTGGTGCGCGGCACCGGCCGGATCCTCGACGACTACGAGAAGTACCGGAGCGTTCTGTCCACCTGAGCATGTCCAGCGCGTCGGACCGCGCTACACCCGCCGGGACACCGTGCTCTTCCTCATGTGCCTCGGCCTGTCGTTGTGGCGCTCTTCTCGCCCGACCCGCTGGGCCACGGCATTGCCGCGACGCTGCGGCGAGACGGTTCTCTCGCCGCTGTCTGGCTCCAGGCGCGGGCCGAAGAGGGGCGCACCAGCCGGGCCCGCTTTCGGGCCGTCACGGCGCAGCGCGACTCCGCCGCCTACCTGGCCCAGTCGCTGCCGTCGCTCGGGCCGAGAACGAGCGGCTTCGGCAGCTGCTCGGGCTCAGCCACCGGCTCAGCAGCTCCGTGCCGGCCGAAGTGCTGCATCAGCCGCAGGCCACCGACGGCCGCACCCTGCTGCTCAGCGCGGGCACGCGGCAGGGCGTCGCGCCGTTCAATCCGGTCGTCGCGCCGGAGGGCCTCATCGGCGTGATGCTCAGCGTGTCGCCGCTCGAGCAGCATTGCGATGTCGTGGGCCCATCCCGGATTTCCGGGTCAGCGCGTTCACCGTCAGCGGCAACGCCTTCGGCGTCGTCGCTCCCTCGAGCCAGGGGCCGACAGCGAGGGCGCGCTCGAATTCCGCGGCGTTCCCTATCGGGACTCGGTCCCGCTGGGGACGCTGGTGCTGTCCTCCGGGCTGGGCGGCGTGTTCCCCAAGGGCATCCCCGTCGGAACGGTGATCGGCGCCGTGCGCGAGGAGGCGGGCTGGGAGCGGGTGTACCGGCTGCGGCCCGCCGCGAACCCCGGCTCCGCGGCCCACGTGCTGGTGCTGACCGGGACCGCGGCGGCGATCTGGCCCCGGCCTTCCCCAGCGACTCTCAGCTCGAGGCCATGCGGCTGGACTCGATCGCCCGGGTGCAGCGGGCCGACTCGGTGGCGCAGGCGCTGAAGGCGGCCCGGGCCGCTCGCCGGGATTCCCTGCCGCGAGCTCGCCCATGCTGGGCGGCGCTACCGCCAGCATCCCACGGCGAGGCTCGGCCCGGCAGCTCGCCCAGCCCGGTGGCCTCCAACCGCCAACGCCCGAGCGCCGGGACTCCAGCCCATGAGTTCCCGGCGTGTCACCCGGGTGCAGCTGGCTCTCGTGCTGCTGTTGCTCCTGGTTCTCCAGTTCTATCTCCGTCCCCGGCTCTGGGATTGCGCGGGTCAGCCCCGATTTCCTGCTGATCGGGCTGATGCTCTTCGCGATGCGGAGCAGGCCCGGGGCCGCCGCTCTGGCCGGATTCCTGGTGGGACTGATCGAGGATACCCTGACCCCCGCCCGCTTTGGAGCGGGCAGCTCTGGCGCACACCCTGGTCGGCTACCTGGCCTCGTGGGGCCGGGCGGTGTTCTTTGCCGATAACTGCTGGTCAACGCGGCATTCGTCGCGGCCGGGCTCTGGCTGCGTGACCTGATCGTGCTCGTGGCGAGTGGAACCGACACAACCAGCTGCTGACCGAGCTGACCGTTCTACAGCCCTTCCAGGCGTTCACCACGGCCGCATTTGCCCTCGTGGTGCTGGTGACCTTCCGAGCCTGTTCTCGGTTCGGCTGGACGCATGAACTTCGACTCCTACCGCATTCGGGAGCGCGCCGACATTGCCCGGCTGGTGCTGCTCGGGGCCTTCCTGGTCCTGAGCGGCGCCTTCTTCCGCACCCAGGTCCTACAGCACGACAAGTTCCAGCTCAAGGCGGAGACCAACCGGCTGCGGCCGATTCCGCTGACCTCGCCCCGGGGTACGATCCTGGACCGGAAGGGCGGGTCATCGCCGAGAACGTGCCCGGCTACTCGGTCAAGCTGCTCGCTCAGTCCACCGACTCCCTCCGGGCCGTCCTGGCCCGGGTCGCCCGCTACGTCCCGCTCGACAGCGCGCGGGTCTCCGACATCATCGAGCGCTACCTGCAGGCGCGCTATCAGCCGGCGCTGGTCTTTGGCGATGCCTCCTTCGACGTCGTCGCCAAGCTCGAGGAGCACCGCACCGCGCTGCCGGGTCTGGTGATCCAGGCCGAGCCGAAGCGGCTCTATCCCGCCGGCAAGTCGGTCGCCCATCTGGTGGGCTACGTCTCGGAGGTCACCGAGGCCGACCTCGACCGCCGACCGCTATCCCGGGCGCCGTGCTCGGCTCGATCGTGGGCAAGGCCGGACTGGAGCGGGAGTACGACGACACCCTGCGGGGAAGCGACGGCGTCCGCTACATCGAGGTCAACGCGCGGGGCCGCCTGGTGCGGGAGGAGGCGGCCTCGGCCTCGCTCCCGCCGACCCCGGGCAAGCCGATCGTCACCACGATCGACCTCGATCTCCAGCGATTCGTGGACAGCATCTGGCCGGCGGGGTCCGGGGCGCCCTGGTGGCGATGACGCCCGATGGGCGAGATCCGCGCCCTCTACTCGGCGCCGACGTTCGACCCCAACGACTTCGTCGGCGGCATCTCCTCCGCCGACTGGCGGTCGCTCAACAACGACCCGGCAAAACCGCTGCTCAATCGGGCGATCCAGGCGCGCTATCCGCCCGCGTCGCCGTTCAAGCTGGCCATCGCGGCCATGGCGCTCAAGCGCGGCCTGATCAACCTCAACACCACCATGCCCGAACCCTGCCGCGGCGGCCTGCGGCTGGGCAACCGGGTCTTCCGCTGCTGGAAGAAGGAAGGCCACGGCTCGCTCGACCTGACCGGCGCCGTGGCCGCGAGCTGCGACGTGTACTTCTATCAGCTGGGCCTTCGGCTCGGGCTCGACGCCATCCTTCAGGATGGCGTCCTGATGGGATTCCGGGACAAGAGCGGAGTCGACCTCGAGAACGAGCTGACCCCGATCTATCCCGTCGTCCACCGGCCTACTTCGACCGCTCTACGGCCCGCGGAGCTGGAGCCCGCCGGCACCACGCTGAACTTCTCGATCGGCCAGGGCGAGAACACCCAGACCCTGATCAACATGGTGCAAGTTCTACCAGGGCCTGGCCGGTAACGGCGCCGCCGCTGCACGCCGTACATCGTCAAGCCGGGCTCGACCGCGGACGCGATCGCTCGGCCTCACGCCGCGCAGCAGCTGGATGGGCTCCGCCGCGCGCTCATCGCCGTGGTGGAGCGGGGAACCGCGTCGGCCAGCCGCCGCGGCGGACCTCGCGGTGGCGGGGCAAGACCGGCACCGCGCAGAACCCCCACGGCGAGGATCATGGGTGGTTCATCGGCTTCGCGCCGGCCGACAAGCCGGAGCTGATCGTGGGCGGGATCATGGAGTTCGCCGAGCACGGCACCACCGTGGCGCCATACGTGGTGCAGACGCTCCGCCGCTACATCCTCGGTCCCGACGCCACCGGCCCGGTGAAACTGGGCGTCCTGCTCGATGAGACCGTCACCTCGCAGGACACCGCGCCCCGCCCGATCGAGCTCGACCCCGATTCGGCAGCGGCGCGCGCGGCGGCAGCCGACTCGGCCCGCCGCGCGGTGCCGAGCCAATGAGAAAGCCGCCGGTCGACCGGCAGCTGATCGCCGTGACCGCGGGCTCTGATCTCTTCGGCCTCGCGACGCTCTATTCGGCGGGACAGACCGATGTGCCGACCCGGGCCGCCGGCGTCTGGCACCGCCAGTTCGTCTGGGTGGGCATCGGGATCGTGGGCGCGTGGGTCATCTTCCACATCTCGCTCCGGGTGCTGGAATGGATCGCCCCGGCGCTCTACGCCTTCAGCCTGCTCCTGCTCGTGCTCGTGCTGGTCGTCGGGACCGGGGCCGGCACCGCGGCGAGCAGCCAGAGCTGGCTCTCGATCGGCGGACACCGGATCGGGCAGCCGTCGGAGCTGGCCAAGGTTGCCACCGTGCTCATGCTGGCACGCTAGCTCTCCAGCCGGCAAGGAGCCGCCGCGCTCGCTGCGCGACCTCTGATTGCCCCGTCGCTCATCGTCGGGCGTGCCGTTCCTGCTGGTGCTCAAGCAGCCCGACCTGGGCAGCGCCCTCGTCTTCGTCGGGATCCTCTTCGCGATGCTGTTCTGGGCCGGCGTGCGGCCTCGGCTGCTGTTCCTGCTCGCCTCGCCGGTGCTCAGCCTGCTCCTCGCGTTCAACACGCTGGCCTGGGGCGCGTGGATCGTCATGTTCATCGCTGCTCCTGATCGTCTGGCGGCCCTACGTCTGGGATTGGGCTGATGTTCCTGGCCGCGAACGTGGCCATGGGCGCCATCGCCATGCCGCTCTGGAACCGGCTGGCGCCGTATCAGCAGAACCGGCTGCTCACCTTCCTCAACCCCGAGATCGACCCCCGGGCGGCGGGCTACCACGCGATCCAATCCCAGGTCGGCGATCGGCTCGGGCGGCTGGTTCGGGACCGGCTACACCGAGGGCCCGCAGAAGCGGCTCGCGTTCCTGCCGGAGCAGCACACCGACTTCATCTTCGCGGTCGTGGGCGAGGAGCTCGGCTTCATCGGCGTGCTGGTCGCGCTCGCTCTTGTTCCTGGCGCTCTTCCTGGTCCTGCTCCGGATCGCCCGGCGCGCCACCGATCCGTTCAGCAGCCTGGTGGTGTTCGGGATCCTGGGACTGTTCTTCACCCACGTGTTCGAGAACGTCGGGATGACGATCAACCTCATGCCGATCACCGGCATTCCGCTGCCGTTCTTCTCCTACGGCGGCTCGTTCTTCATGATCTGCTCGCTCTGCCTGGGGCTGGCGCTCCGGGTGGCCTGGGACTCGAGGCTGTCTGGCTATCCTGATGTATGAGCAACGACTTACGTGTTAGGGTCTGGCGCGGAGGCCGGGTCGCATGAGATTGCCATGGGCCTTTCGAGTCGCCTCGGTCCCCTTCGACCCTCTGACGCACCTGCTTCCTATGGCCGTGATGGCATGGTTCAAGAAGGAGCGCAAGCCCCGCGACGTCGCAGCGCGAGCGGCTGGAGATTCCGCCGGACGCGTGGGAAAAGTGCGACGGCTGCGGGCACATCGACATCCGGGAGAAGTTCGAGAAGGCGCTAACGTCTGCCCGGAGTGCGGGCGACCACCGCCGCTTCCGCGCCGAGGAGTACATCGAGCTGCTCACCGACGCCGGGCACCTGGCGCGAGCTGTACGCCGGCCTCCGCTCGGCCGACCCGCTCGCAGTTCGAGCACTACGCCGACCGGCTGAAGGCCGCCCGCAAGAAGGGCGGCGACGCGCGACGCGATCTACACCGGCACCGGCCGAGCTCGACGGGCTGCCGTTCAACCTCGGCGTGATGAACTTCGCCTTCATGGGCGGCTCGATGGGCTCGGTGGTCGGCGAGAAGATCGCCCGCCTGGCCCGCCGCTCGCTCGAGAAGAAGCTTCCGCTGATCCTGGTCTCGCACCTCGGGCGGCGCCCGGATGCAGGAGGGCGTGCTGTCGCTGATGCAGATGGCCAAGACCTCCGCGGCCATCGCCCAGCTCACCGCGAGTCGCATCCCGTACATCTCCATCCTGACCGACCCGACCACGGGCGGCGTGTCGGCGTCCTTCGCCATGCAGGGCGACGTGATCCTGGCCGAGCCGGGCGCGGTGATCGGCTTCGCCGGCCAGCGGGTGATCAAGCAGACGATCGGGCAGGACCTCCCCGAGGGGTTCCAGACCGCGGAGTTCCTGCTCGAGCACGGCCAGATCGACGACGTGGTGCCGCGCGGCTCGCTCCGGGACACGACCGCGCGACTGCTCCGGCACATGCAGGGGCAGCGCCCGCGGTCGGAGCTGGCCGAAGCTGAGCTGAGCGCGGCAGCGTGATCGGTGTCCGGCGCCCCACCCGCGATCGCCGGGTGGGGCGCCTGTCGTTCCGGGCCCCTGACCGCGACCTCACCGAGCCTGACATGTCGCTGACCTACGACGAGGCGCTCGACTTCCTCTTTCCCCGCACCACCACGATCAAGTTCGGGCTCGACACCACGCGCGCCCTGCTCGCGGTCGCTGGGCAACCCGCACGGTCATGCCCATCGATTCACGTCGGCGGCACCAACGGGAAGGGCAGCGTCGTCGACGCTGGTGGCGCGCGGCGCTGGGCGAGGCGGGATGGCGGGTCGGGCTCTACACCTCGCCGCACCTGGTCTCCTTCCGCGAGCGCATCCGGGTGGACGGGCGTGCCGATCGCGCGAGGAGGCGGTGGCGATGTGGACCGAGCGGCTCCGGCCGCTCATCCGGAGCGCGAAGGCCACGTTCTTCGAGGCCACCACCGCGCATCGCCTTCGCCGACTTCGCGGCCCGCGGCGCCGAGATCGCGGTGGTCGAGGTCGGCCTCGGCGGACGGCTCGACAGCACCAACGTGGTGCAGCCCGCTGGTCAGCGCGGTGACCAAGATCGAGCTGCGACCACATGAAGTACCTGGGCGACACGCTGGAGCAGATCGCCTGCGAGAAGGCCGGCATCGCCAAGCCCGGCGCGCCGTTCGTGATCGGCGAGACGCGACCCGGCCCTGGTCGAGGTGCTGCGCCGGGAAGCGCGGCGGGCGGTGGCGCGGGCGGCCCCGGCGCGGCTCGGTGCCGACATCCGGGTGCTGCCGCCGGAGTACGAGTGGACGCGGCCCGCTCGGCCTGGCGGGCCCGCACCAGCGGCGGAACGCGGCGGTCGCCCACGGCATCCTGATGGCCCTGCCGGCGCCCTACCGGCCCGCCCCGGACGCAGTCGAGCGCGCGGCTTCGGCGTGCGCCTGGATCGCCGGGCGGCTCGACCGGCGGGGCCGCTGGCTCTTCGACGTCGCCCACAACCCCGACGGCGTGCGCGCGCTGGTCGCGAGCGCTCGCAGGACTCGGCCCGCCGCGGCCGCTCCACGCGCTGGTCTCGATCCTGGGCGACAAGGACTGGCCCGAGATGCTGGTCGAGCTCGACCGGGCGTCGACCGGGGCATCCTCACGATGGCGCCGACCGCGGCCGGCCGCGGGTGGGACCTCGACTGGCTCGGCCGCTGGCTGCGCCGAGCCCGCCCGGCCGCCGGCGCAGGCGGCGTGGACCCTGGTGCCGGACTTCGAGGAGGCGCTCGCGCACGGTCCAGCGAGGGCGCGGGGACCGTCCTGGTGACCGGCTCGTTCCACACCGTCGGCGACGTGATGCAGCGCGCTCGGGATTGCGAGTGTCTGAGCAGCCGGCATCGCTTCGGACCAGCTTCCTCGCTACGCCCGTACCGTATTATTCCGCCCCATGTAAACCCAAGGCCCTCCCGGGCTTTCGCGATTTCTATCCCGGCCGATCTCGCGCTCCGCGCCCACATCTTCGGCACCTGGCGGGCGGTCGCGGCCCGCTACGGCTTCGAGGAGTACGACGGGCCGCCGCTGGAGCCGCTCGAGCTCTACACCGCGAAGAGCGGCGACGAGATCGTCGGCCAGCTCTACAACTTCACCGACAAGGGCGAGCGGCGAGGTCGCGCTGCGCCCGGAGATGACGCCCACGCTCGCGCGCATGGTGGCGGCGCGCGCCAACGGGCTGCAAGAAGCCGATCCGCTGGTTCTCCATTCCGCAGCTCTTCCGCTACGAGCGGCAGCAGCGGGGCCGGCTGCGCGAGCACTTCCAGCTCAACTGCGACCTGATCGGCGAGGCCGGCCCGCTGGCCGACGCCGAGATCATCGCGCTGGCGGTCGACGTCGATGCGCGCGTTCGGGCTCGGACCGACGCGATGTGCGGGTCCGGCTCTCCGACCGACGGCTGCTCACTGCGCTGCTGCGCGGCGGCGTCGGCCTGGACGACAGCTCGGGCGGCGGTCTGTACCAGGTGATCGACAAGCTCGAGCGGATGCCGCGAGGACGGCTCGCGGTCGAGCGGCTGAGGCAGGCGGGCCTCGCGACCGACCGATCGACGCGGTGTTCGCGTCTGGCGCGGATCCGGAGCTGGGACGAGCTGGCGAACGCGCTCGCCGCGATCGACCGAGCGGTCGGAGGCCGGCGGCGCCGCTGCGCGCACGATCGCCGCGCTGGACGCCATGGGGCTGGGCGAGTTCGTCGAGCTCGACCTCTCGATCGTGCGCGGGCTGGCCTACTACACCGGCACGGTGTTCGAGCTGTTCGATGCGCGGGGCGAGCTCCGCGCGATCTGCGGCGGCGGGCGCTACGACAATCTGCTCGAGCGCTGGGCGGCGTCGACCTGCCGGCGCTCGGCTTCGGCATGGGCGACGTGGTGCTGGGCGAGCTGCTCAAGGACCGCGGGCTGGCTGCCGGCAGCGGCCGGACGGCTGGACGTCTTCGTGCGCGGTCATCAGAGCGACGACGTGCCGCACGTGCTGGGCCTGGCGCATCGAGCTGCGCGACGCCGGGTCTCCGGGTGGAGTACGCGCTGGCGCCCCAGGCGCTGGGCAAGCAGCTCAAGCTGGCCGACGCGCGGGGCGCCGGCTGGCGGTGGTGATCGGCCCCGACGATCGGGCCCGGGGCGAGGTGATGCTCAAGGATCTGAAGGCGCACCAGGCGGCGTGCAGCGAGACCGATGGTGAGCGGTGACGGCACTGACGCGCTGCCGGCAGTCGACCTCGGCGACTGACGATCAAGGAGCAGCGTGCATGGCTGACGAGAAGGAACTGACCACCCGCGCCACCGACTTCAGCGCGTGGTACAACGAGGTGATCACCCGGGCCGAGCTGGCCGACTACTGCCCGGTGCGCGGCTGCATGGTCATCCGGCCCAACGGCTACGCCATCTGGGAGCAGATGCAGCGCGCGCTCGACGACATGTTCAAGGACACCGGGCACCAGAACGCCTACTTCCCGCTGTTCATCCCCCAGAGCTTCCTGCAAGGAGGCGGAGCACGTCGAGGGCTTCGCGCCGGAGATGGCGGTGGTCACCCACGGCGGCGGCAAGGAGCTGGAGGAGCCGCTCGTCGTCCGGCCCACCTCCGAGACGATCATCTACTCGATGTTCGCCAAGTGGATCCAGAGCTACCGCGACCTGCCGCTGCTGATCAACCAGTGGGCCAACGTGGTGCGCTGGGAGATGCGCACGCGGCTCTTCCTGCGCACCACCGAGTTCCTCTGGCAGGAGGGCCACACCGCGCACGCCACGGAGGCCGAGGCGGAAGCAGGAGACGCGGCAGATGCTCGGCGTCTACCGCACGCTTCATGGAGGAGTGGATGGCGATGCCGGTGCGTCACCGGCCGCAAGACCGACAGCGAGCAGTTCGCCGGCGCGCTGCGCACCTACTGCTGCGAAGCGCTGATGCAGGACAACAAGGCGCTGCAGGCCGGCACCAGCCACAACCTCGGGCAGAACTTCGCCAAGGCGTTCGAGGTCACGTTCCAGACCGCGGACGGGCGGGCTGGACCACGTCTGGAACACGTCCTGGGGCGTGTCCACGCGGCTGGTCGGCGGGCTGATCATGACGCACGGCGACGACACCGGGCTGGTCTGCCCGCCGCGGCTGGCGCAGTACCAGGTGGTGATCGTGCCGATCTACAAGAACGACGAGGAGCGGACCACGGTGCTCGAGGCCGCCGACCGGCTGCAAGGCGAGCTGCGCGGCGGCCGGGATCCGCGTCCACCTCGACGCGCGCGACGGCATGAAGCCGGGCGCCAAGTACTACGAGTGGGAGGGCGCGGGGCGTCCCGCTCCGGCTCGAGATCGGCCCGCGCGACGTGGCCGCCAAGCACGGTCGATGCTGGCGCGGCGCACCGGCGGCAAGAAGGAAGCCGTGCCGCTGGCGGGCATCGTGCCGGCGCGGTGCAGGCGCATGGAGCACATGCAGCGCGATCTGCTCGAGGCCGCGCGCGCCCGGCGCGAGGCCAGCAGCATCCGCGGGCGCCACCAAGGAGCAGTTCCTCGAGGCATGCGAGGGCGACGGCGGCTTCGTCTACGCCGGCTTCTGCGGCGACGGCGACTGCGAGGCGGAGATCAAGGAGCAGACCAAGGCGACGATCCGGGTCCTGCCCGACGAGGAGTTCCGCTCGCCCGAGCGCCGACGACCTGCATGTGGTGCGGCCGGCCGAGCACGGCCGAGGCGGTGTGGGCGAAGGCGTACTGAGCGGCGGCAGGGGGACAGCGGCGCCGGCGGAGCGCAGGCCGACCAGCGCGCAGCTGCTCAGCCGACGCCGGGCTGAGCGGCGAGGCGGCTCGCTGCTGCTTGGCGGCGTTCCGCTCTGGCGACGATCGCCGAGCGCGTCGGGCACGCCGACCTACGTCTACAACGCGGAGGTCATCCGGCGGCAGCTACCGCGCGCTGGACGCGGCGCTCGCGGCGGTGCCGCACCGGATCTGCTACGCGGTGAAGGCCAACAGCAACCTCGCGGTGCTCCGCGTCCTGCGCGACCTGGGCGCCGGCGCCGACATCGTCTCCGGCGGCGAGCTGGCCCGGGCGCTGGCGGCGGGATTTCCGCCCGACCGCATCGTCTTCAGCGGGGTGGGCAAGACGCGCCGCCGAGCTGCGAGGCGGCGGTGGAGGCCGGCATCGGGCACATCCACCTCGAGTCGGCCGCGGAGCTCGCAGCGCTCGGACCGATCGCGAGCCGGCTCGGCAGCGGTCGCACGGTCGGCATCCGGGTCAATCCCGACGTCACCGCCGACACCCACCCGTTACATCGCCACCGGCCAGGGCGGCATCAAGTTCGGGGTCCCGTTCGACCAGGTGGTCGCCGCTCGCGCTCGCGGTGCCCGGCACCAGCTGCTCGAGCTCGACACCATCGCGATGCACATCGGGAGCCAGCTGCTCGATCCCGGCGCCGTATCGCAGGGCATCGGGCGGCTGCTCGAGCTGGTCGGCGCGACTGCCGCGCAGGCGGGATCGACGACGCTCCGCGTCACTCGACATCGGCGGCGGGCTCGGGATCCGCTACCGGACGAGCGCCGCTCGACCCGGCCGGCTGCCGCGGCGGTGGTGCCGCTGATGCGCGCCGACCGGGCTCACGGTCGTGCTGGAGCCGGGGCGATACCTGGTGGGCAGCGCCGGGGTGCTGCTCACCGCGGTGCTCTCCCGCAAGCACTCCGGCGGCAAGGATCTCGTCATCGTCGACGCCGGCATGAACGACCTGGTGCGGCCCAGCCACTACCAGGCCTACCACGAGATCGTCGAGGTCGAGGCAGCGCGGCCGCCGCAGTCGCCGGTGGACGTGGTGGGCCCGGTGTGCGAGACCGGCGACTTCCTGGCCCTGCGACCGGATGCTGCCCGGCCTCGAGCGGGGCGACCGGCTCGCCGTGCTCGGCGCCGGGGCCTACGGCTTCGTGATGGCCTCCAACTACAACAGCCGCCCCCGGCCGGCGGAGGTGGTGGTGGACGAGCGGCCGCGTGGTCGGTCGCGCGGACCGCGAGGACGAGACCGGTCGAGCGGACCTGTATCGTGCCGCGCAGACGCGAGGTGACTCGCCATGAGCATCACGACGGCATCCTGATCATCGATTTCGGCTCCCAGTTCACCCAGCTCATCGCGCGGCGGGTTCGCGAAGCGCACGTCTACTGCGAGATCCATCCGCCGTCCCGCACCGTCCAGTGGATCCGCGACTGGAAGCCCAAGGGCATCATCCTCTCCGGCGGCCCCAACTCGGTCTACGGCGAGAACGTGCCCACCGCCGATCCCGCGCTGCTCGAGCTGGGCACGCCGGTGCTCGGGCCTCTGCTACGGCATGCAGCTGATGGCCCACCTCGCGGGCGGCAAGGTCGCGCGGGCCGACCGGCGGGAATACGGCCGGGCCAACGTCCGGGTCGAAGGCGGCCGGCTCTTCCAGGGTTCGGCCGGGGCGAGGAGACCCCGGTCTGGATGAGCCACGGCGACCACGTGGATGTGCCGCCGCCGGGGTTCGCGGTCACCGCGTCGAGCGACGAATTCCCCGATCGCGGCGTTCGAGCACAGCGAGCGGCCGCTCTTCGGCGTGCAGTTCCACCCCGAGGTGGCGCACACGCCGCGCGGCGGCGAGATCCTCAACAACTTCCTGTTCGAGATCTGCGGCTGCACCCCGGACTGGACGCCGGGGCACTTCATCGAGACCGAGGTCGCCCGGATCCGCAGCCTGTCGGTCCCGACGCGCGGGTGATCTGCGGGCTGTCCGGCGGCGTGGACTCGTCGGTGGCGGCGGTGCTGGTGCACCGCGCCGTCGGCGATCGGCTCACCTGCATCTTCGTGGACCACGGCCTGCTGCGGCTGCACGAGCGGGAGCAGGTCGAGCCCACCTTCCGCCGCCACCTCGGCATCGACCTCCGGGTGGTGGACGCGAGCGAGCGCTTTCTCGAGCGGCTGGCCGGCGTCGCCGATCCCGAGGAGAAGCGGCGCCGCATCGGCCACACCTTCATCGAGGTGTTCGAGGCCGAGGCCAAGTGCGGTCGGCAAGGACGTCGGCTTCCTGGTGCAGGGCACGCTCTATCCCGATGTGATCGAGTCGCTCTCGCCGCTGCGGCGGTCCGTCGGTCACGATCAAGACCCACCACAACGTGGGCGGGCTGCCCGAGCGGCTGCCGTTCAAGCTGATCGAGCCGCTGCGCGAGCTCTTCAAGGACGAGGTGCGCCAGGTCGGACGGGAGCTGGGACTGCCGGAGGAGATGGTGGGCCGGCATCCGTTTCCCGGGCCGGGGCTCGCCATCCGCATCCTGGGCGAGGTCACGCCGGAGAACCTCGACATGCTCCGGCGGGCCGACCACATCTACATCGAGGAGATCCGCGCGGCCGGACTCTACGACGACATCTGGCAGGCGTTCGCCGTCCTGCTGCCGATCCGCTCGGTCGGCGTGCAGGGCGACGGGCGGACCTACGATCAGGTCATCGCGCTGCGCGCGGTCACCAGCCGGGACGGGATGACCGCGGACTGGTTCCCTTTCCCGCCGGAGGTGCTCGCCCGGATATCCAGCGGATCGCCAATGAGGTGGACGGGGTCAACCGGGTGGTCTACGACGTGAGCTCCAAGCCGCCGGCCACGATCGAGTGGGAGTAGACGACGGGCTTAGTTGCCGATGATGTGGATGAGCCGCCGTCTGACCTCTGTTGCCCTCCAGGACCACTCACTTTCACCTCTACGATGTAGCCGCCCTGCTTGAGCCGTTCGAGCTTTACCACTCGGCGAGATCGGATCACCGGGCTTGCGGCGACTTCCTCGAACGACAACGCCACGAGCGGACGCCGGCGCCGGTTTCACGGCCGCTTCGAAGTACGGCAATCTGGTGGCGATACCCGGCGCCAGTCCTGACACCACGGACCTCATAGTAGATCACCACTTGAGAATCTTCCCGGAAGATCTTCGACGGCGCCAGCAGTACGGTGTCCCCGGCGTCGGTTATCCAGGGAACGGCCCGGCCGGGCGACCCCAGCGCGAGTCGCTCAGGGCGGGGGCACCCACCGTGGTGGCTACCAATACGGAGTCGCGGGGAACGATCACGCCCCCGCTGTCTCCCTCCTGCATGGCCGAGCGGTAGCCCCATCGCCCGGCGGGAGCGGCAGCTCGACCCGACCGACGACGAACTCCTTCTCAGTCAGCGGCATGGTCGTGCCGGATCACCAGGGTCGTATCCAGGGTGGCGACCGCCCGTTCGTGGCGGTCCAGGGCCACGAGGCGAGCTCGACACGATATTGGATTCCCGCGCGATCTCTGCCCGTTGTGCCGGGTGCCGCGATCCCAAGACGAAGTGGGCTAACGCCTCCTCGGACTCCGCCAACGGCGATGAGATCGGCTACCGCCCCCAGCCTGCGGCGGAACTGAAGCTCGTAGCTATCGCTGGTAGTGCCTACCCAGATGCTTGCCGCCCCAATGCTGCCGCTCCCGCGCCGCGTCGTCGGCCGAGCCGAAGCGACCCCAGTTCAGCATGCGGCGTAAACGGGGGACAATGTCTGCCGAGACAGGATCAGTTGGTCCGGGGTGCGTCGGCAGCACCGCGTAAATCGAGCACGCTCTGAACCAGCCGATAATCGTACAGGTCGCCTCCACCGTTCCGTCGAAGCCACCGCTGAAATGCAGAAGCAAATCGCCTTCCGCCCGGCTGTAGCTCCAGGACTCGTTGGGCATGGCGCCGAACACGAACGGCCGAAGCCGCTCGAGGGCTCGCCCTGGCGAATGTAGATGATCCCGCGGTCGTCGAGCTTCGAAGGCTCCCCGGACCTATAGGCATCGGCCCGCCGTAGAAACGGCGGCTGATAGTCAGGGGGAAGTGAAGCCGAGCATACTGAAGCCGGCGGTAATGCTCGCGTAACCGTTCTCCCTCGGGACCGAAACTCCAGGCGATCGCGATCGTTCCAGAAGCGATGGAGCAAGCGCCAGCGCGAGGCGCTCGCCCGTGAGTCCCACGAGGTGTCCAACTGACGACGGACGGTAGTCACCCGCCAGGGGCTACGAGGTCTGGCCTGGTAATCTGATGATGGGCTACGGGCATCAGCCAGGGAAGCACCCTCGTAATACGCGATCTGTCCCTCAGGACTTTCACCCAGTGCCAGGCAGCGTTCGCGCTAGCTCTAGGCTGTCCGAGGGCGCGGTTCGTGCCCGGCGTGAAGGTACTGGCGAAAAGCGCCCGCAGCTGCCACGCGAGGCTCCCAGCGGCTCTCTCGACCCGCCCCCGTAGGCAAGCACGACGTCAGCGCCGAAGCCTCGGCTGACCTACGGCGGCTTTCCGAAGGGCGGGTATGGATTGGGCAAGTCGCGGGCGTGTGTCGCTGCAGCGAAAGGTCGAACTGCGCCATGCGATGCGCGGCCGCTGTGTAGCGAGGGATCGATGCTACGAGGGCCCTGCGGTGGTGAGCGCTGGCCCGTTCCAGCGCCTTCACCGCCCACGCGACTGCCCAGCTGAGTCAGTCCTGCATCTCCCACTGCGCTCCGCCCTTCCTGGGCGAGTCCCAGGCCAGTACCACGGTTCCGGCCGGTGAGAGGCGCGCTGGCGGCCTCGCGGGAAGCGAGAGTGCCTCGCTGAAATCGGGATCGGCACCCAGCTCACCCAGGCGGATACCAATGATCCCGGCGCGGAGTGGTCCATCGCTGTGCCGGTAATGCGGGAGGAGCCGAAGCGTATCGGCTGGTACTGGCGACTGAGTCTTTGAGCCGCTCGAACTCGGACCGCGAGCTCGAGGTTTGGCCGGTAAGAAGCGGTGTCGGTAGCGTAAGCAGGAACAGCAGGCCACTGGGCAATCGGTGCCAGGAGATCCCTCTGTATCTGACGTCTCAGGCCGCGCTACTTACACCCCCTTCTCCTCCAGGAGGCGAAAGAAGTCGTCGTGGGATGCAGGGCGGCGAGCCGGTCGGGAACGTCCTCCCTCCGGCGAACTGTGCGATTTTCCCTAGTACGGGAGGTACTGATTCGAGATTTCGAGCGGCGGGGCGACGATCAGGAACAGGCTGAAGACCGGCTGCCCATCGATGGCCTGGAACTCGATGCCCTCGCTTGTGCCCGAACGCCAGACGTAATCGGCTGACCACCAGCGACCGACCAGTGGGGTATGGCGATGCCTCGTCCCACTCCCGTGGAGCCCAGATTTTCCCGCCGCTGAAGGATGCGTAGCAGGGTTCCGGCGGACCGCTCATCGATTCGCAGCAACACCATCTCGGCCAAGATCTCGTCTTTGGAGCTTCCACGGAGCGAAGAGTGAGATGGCGTCGAGGCTGAAGAAATCTTTGAGTTGCATGGCCCGGCAACCTACATCGGCGCTGCATGACGTGTCAAAGCCTCGCAATCGATAGGCCAAGTATTTTCTCCCCATGCAGTTGCCCTATCCGTCCGCGCATGCATTTCCCGCTGATCCTGGCCCCGATGGCCGGGGTCTCGGAGGCGCCGTTCCGGCAGATCTGCCGGCGGATGGGCGCGGACGTCGTGATGTCCGAGTTCCTGTCCTCCGAGGCCATCCGGCGGCGCATCCGGACCACCCTCGAAGGCGCGGAGTTCGAAGCCGGTCGAGCGGCCGATCGGGATCCAGATCTACGGCGCCGATCCGAACGCCATGGCGGAGGCCGCCGGCCTCATCACCGAGCACTACCAGCCGGAGTTCATCGACATCAACTTCGGCTGCCCGGTCAAGAAGGTGGTGCAGCGGAACGGCGGCTCGGGCTGCCTGCGCGATCTGGACCTGGTCGACCGGATCATCCGCGCGGTCATCGGCGCCACCCACCTGCCGGTGACGGTCAAGACCCGGAGCGGCTGGAACGAGGAGACGCGGGACCCGGTGGCGATCGCGCTGCGGATGCAGGACGCCGGCGCCACGGCGTTCACGCTGCACGCGCGCACCCGCACCCAGATGTTCTCCGGCAAGGCCGACTGGGACGAGATCGCCCGGGTGGTCGAGGCGCTCGACATTCCGGTGATCGGCAACGGCGACATCGAGACCGCGGAGGACGTCCTGCGCATGCGCGAGCACACCGGCTGCGCCGGCGTCATGGTCGGGCGGGGCGCGTTCGGGAATCCCTGGATCTTCCGCGACGGGCAGGCGCTGCTGGCGGCGAGAGCCGCTGCCGCCGCGCCCGATGCGGCCGGAGCGCTTCGCGGTGGCGCTGGAGCATGCCCGGCTGGCGCTCCGGCTCCAGGGCGACACCCGCAAGACGGTCATCGAGTTCCGCAAGCACCTCGGCTGGTACACCCGAGGGCTGCACGGCTCGAGCGCCCTCCGCCAGCGGCTCTTCCAGGTCGAGTCCATCGCGGAGGCCGAGGCGATCTTCCTCGATTATCTCGAGCCGGTCGCCCAGGTGGCGTGACCGCCGAGCAGCTCGAGGCCCTGCTCGCGGAGGTGGCCGCGGGCCGACTGGCCCCCGCGGCGGCGCTCGAGCGGCTGCGCCACCTTCCCTTCGAAGATCTCGCCTTCGCCCGGATCGATCATCACCGCGCCCTGCGCCAGGGTCAGCCGGAGGTGGTCTTCTGCGCGGGCAAGACCACCGACCAGGTCGTCGCCATCTGCGAGCGGCTCGACGCGGCCACCGGCACGTTCCTCGGCACGCGCGCCAGCGAGAGCGAGCCGCAGCGGCTGCGGCGCGCTTTCCCGGCTGGTCGTGGCAACCCGCTGGCCCGCACCGTGCACCTGCCGGCGAAGCGGCCCGCGCACGGCCGACGGGCACCATTCTGGTGATCTCCGCGGGCACCAGCGACCTCCCGGTGGCCGAGGAGGCCGCCGTGGTGGCCGAGGCCTTCGGGCACCCGGTGGAGCGGCTCACCGATGTGGGCGTCGCCGGCCTGCACCGGCTGCTGGCGGCGGCGAGCAGCTCCGGCGGGCCGAGTCGATCATCGTGGTGGCGGGGATGGAGGGCGCGCTGCCCAGCGTGGTGGGCGGGCTGGTGGCGGTGCCGGTGATCGCGGTGCCCACCAGCGTCGGCTACGGGGCCTCGTTCGGCGGACTCGCGGCCCTGCTCGGCATGCTCAACTCCTGCGCGGCGGGGGTCACCGTGGTCAACATCGACAACGGGTTCGGCGCCGCGGCCGCCGCCAGCCGGATCTGCCGCCCATGACGCTCCGCACCGTGCTGCAGCAGCACGGATCCGGCGTTCATCTGGATCGACGTGGTGCATCCGCACCCGCGAGGAGCTGGACCGACATCGCCGAGCGGTACGGCCTGCACTCCGACGCGGTGGAGGACTGCCTCGACCCCGAGCACCTGCCCAAGTTCGAGCGGTTCGGCTCCACACGTTCATCATCCTGCGGGCCTGGACGACGAGGACCGCCGACTGCGTCACGGTGCAGGAGCTGACCCGCAAGATCGCGATCTTCTTACGGCGACGATTTCCTCATCACCATCCATCGGAAGGACCAGCCTTGCTCACGCGCCATGCGAGGAGTACGAGCGCGGTCCATCCGCGGGGCAACCAGCGAGCGGCGGAAGGGCTTCATGCCCCGGCTGCTGATCGAGCTCTTCAATGCGGCTCGACGACCTATCGAGAGCCGCTGGAGGAGGCCGAGAGCACGCATCGACGCGTTCGAGGCGACGCTGTTCGGCGATGCCAGGAGTTCCGCGGCGACGCTGCACGAGATCCATATCCTCAAGCGCCGGGTGACCCTGATCAAGCGCCTGCTCTGGCAGACCCAGGACGTCGTCCAGCGCTGGTGCCCGGCTCGGAGCCGACGGCGCCGCTGTTCCAGGACGTCCGGGAGAACGCGGAGAGCTATGCACTTCTACGCCGACGAGCTGCTGGAGGACGTCAACAACCTGCTCAGCATCCAGCTGGCGCTGGCCTCCCACCGCACCAACGAGGTCATGCGGGTGCTCACGGTCTTCTCGGTCTTCTTCCTGCCGCTCACGTTCATCGTGGGCGTCTACGGGATGAACTTCGAGTACATGCCCGAGCTCGCGCAGCGCTGGGGTATCCGGCGGTCCTGGCGGCCATGGTGCTGGTGACCCTGGTGATCTACCTCTGGTTCCGCCGCCGGGGCTGGCTCCGGGAATGACGGCCTCGGCTCCTCCTGGTCGCTGCTGGCGGGTGCGGCGTGGCTGGGTGGCTCCTGGGCCGCCGGCAGTGGCACTGGGTGCTCGCTCCGGCGTGGCTCCGCACCTGCTGCCGGATCCGGCGCTGGACTGGCTGCGCCGCGCCCACCAGGCGATGGGCGTGTGGATCGCCGAGCTGGATCCCGAGCGAAGAGGGCCCCCGGGCCGAGCGGATCGTGGACCGGAGCGGCTGTCGGTGGCGCAGATCGTCGCCGTGGACCGCCGGCTGGAGCGGGCGCGGGACCAGGAGCAGAGCGGGGCCGAGCGGATGGAGGGCGGCACGCTGGTGTTCCACGCGCGGCGGCGCGGCCGTCGGGCTCCTGCTGCCCGACGGGGCGGGCCGGCGCGCCTGGCCGGGCGGAAGACGACCTTCGCCGCCTGCTGGAAGGAGTGCGCCGGCGGCCACAGATCATCGCGCTGCCCAGGCGCAGCCCAGGAAGCGTCGCTCGAGTCGGTGGGCAGCGTGGGCTGCGGCTGGCCTACCAGCTGGAGCGCATCGCTCGATGCGCAGGTGGTCGTCGCGGCGCTCGACGACAGCCCGAGCGGGCACGTCGCGGGTGATCGGCGTCTCGGGACGAGGCGACCGGCGCCTGCTCGACACGTTGCTGCCCGCCGGAGAGCGAGCTCGCCCGGGTCGCGCGGGCGAGCTCGAGTCATCACATCTCCGAGGGCGACCCCCTCGGCGGCGTCGTGGCCGACCGGCGGCAGCAGCCCGAGCCCGTCCTGGTGCTGCCGATGGCCGGGACCCGGTCCGGTCGGCGCCGTGGCGCTCTGGCTCTCGGCCGGGCCGGGAGCCGACCGGCTCGGTGCGCGCCGAGATCATGGAGGCCCTCAGCAATGCGGCCCGCGCGTATCGACCGCGCGCTCGAGGCCGACCAGCACAAGCGCGCGGCGACGATCGATCCGCTGACCGGGCTCCTCAACCGCCGCGGGCTCGACGAGGCTCTTCCGCCTGACACGGCCGGGACGGGGCGCTGATCTACGCCGACCTCGACCGGTTCAAGAGGCTGAACGACACGCTGGGTCACCCCGCCGGAGACGCGGCGCTGGTGCACTTCGCCCGGATCATCCGGGAGCAGATCCGGACCGGCGACGCCGCGGCCCGGATCGGCGGCGAGGAGTTCGCGGTCTGGCTGCCGGGCACCGGCCTCGAGCTCGGCGCCCGGATCGCCGAGCGGATCCGGCTCAAGCTGGGAACGACCCCTGGGACTGGCGGGGCCGGCCTGGCCGCTCAGCGCCTCGTTCGGAGTGGCCGCCTGCCCCGAGACCAGCCGCAGCCTCGACAACCTGCCGGCCCAGGCGGACGCCGCGCTGTACGTGGCCAAGAGCAGCGGCCGGAACCGGGTGGAACGGCGGGGCGGTAGGGGCGGAGGACGGGAAGCGGAAGGGGATGAGCCGGTGACACGTCAGTGAGACGTGATATGGTACCAATCACTGCTCAGCCCTTCTTACTGCCTTACTCGTCCGTCCCGCCTATCCTGTCCCTACCGACTGTCCGTCTATTATTCCACCACCCGGGGGCGACTGGCTTCGACGGGTTTGATGAAGGAATTGCAGCGTGCCCAGGTCCAGGTTCCTGGTAAAACCGTCTGGAATGATTCAACTGCCAACACTGAACTGGCACTGGCTGCGTAAGCTGAGCTAAGCTCGCTTACGCACCTTCGGCAGACGGAGCCCGCCTGGGGCGCCGCGCGTCGAATCGCAAATCCGGGCTGGCTGGCCGCGTCGCTCCGGCGCGGTCGGCGAGATCTTCAGGAGATAGGCTTCGGGGAGGTCGGCTCGGCACCGCCCCGAAGTGACGGCAAGAAGTCGAGCCTACGCACGTAGACGCGGTTCTGGAAGCTTACTCGGACCAGGGTTCGATTCCCTGCGCCTCCATCAGCAACAAAGGGACTCCCGACCGAGAGTCCCTTTTGTTTTTCTCCTGCTGATCCTATCGCCGGAAGTATCCAGTCACCCGTCCGGCTCGGTCGACCTTCCTGATCGGAATCCGCAGCAGATCGCTTCCCAGCTGGAACCGGTGCCGTCCGCCCAGAGCTCTGAGGCTCAGAGTCAGGGAGTACGGGTCGACCCCAACCTTGTTCACGACGTAACCCTGATCGGCCAGGGAAGACACGGTGACAACGCTCAGGGGATTCTCTCCCAGGTCCACGAACCCGGTCATTAGCTCGTTGATGAAGACCGACTCCCGCCAGTGACCATCTGCGGTGCCTTCTCCGCCGGTGTTCTCGACCGGGACCTTGGCGCCGGTATAGGCGTTGCCCCCGACCTGGTTAAAGGCCGTGATTGCCTGTGCACCGGTGAAATGCGGATCGGTACCGGTTGCCGGCGGCAAGGACGGATCGGCCAACAGTCCCATGGTTGGCCAAAGGCTCCCGAAGCCAAGCACATGCCCCATTTCGTGCAGGATGAGCACCTGCAGCAGCCCCGCGTCCTCGATGTTCGCCAGATCCTGCTTGTCGAAGATCATGGCTCCCAGCACGCTGAGATTATTGGAATTCCGAATGAAACAGGGACCGGCCGATCCGAGCACTCCGCCCGGTCCATCGATGTGCTCGAGTGTCACGAAGATCAGCAGGTCGTCTATGGTCTGGTTCAACTGCCGGCGAGCCCTGGCCACAATGGTCTGCCAGGGTCTGGAGCGGAATGTTCTCGATGTCTCCGGTGACCAGGCTCTCCACCGCTCCGCAGCATCGGTGAAAGCCTGGCGCTGACTGGCCGTTGCCGAGCTGAGGAACTGGATCTCGATGTCGAAAGCGCTGGTTCCTGTGGCCGTGAACGTGACGGGGTTACCCGAGATTCCGGCTCCCGCCGCTGTGGCGGTGAGAACGTTGGATCCTTTGCTGCCCGGACTCCAGCTGCCCACCTGGGCAATGCCGTTGTTGTCCGTGGCGACCACACCCGTGGTCACCTGTCCTCGCCCGGAGGTCACCTGGAAGGTCACCTCGACCCCCGGAACGGGGTTGTGGTTTGCGTCCGTCACCAGGACGGAAGGCGGCGTCGGCACCGGTTGACCTGCAACCACGGTCTGCCCGTCCCCCTGATTCTTTTCCACCTGCGCCGGTGTCTGCGATACGGTGACCTCCGCAACGGCGCTGGCTGAACCCGCCGTGGCGGTTACCTGGGCGGACCCACTGCCGGCAGCGGTGACGACACCGCTGGATGAGACGCTCGCCACGGCCGGGTCACTGGTGGTCCAGGTGACTGCCGCGTCCGTGATCGCATTTCCCTGTTGGTCTGTAACCGTCGGCGAGAGTTGCTGGGTCTGACCGAGGGCGTTAAATGAGAGGGATGGTGGATCGAGAGTGATGTTCGCCGGACCGTTGGGCTCGGTACTGTTCCCGCCACACCCGGCGAGCACGGCCAGGGCACACAGCAGTCCGGTGTACCCGGCGAACGCTCTCGGGCAAAGCCACTCCATCGGAAACTCCAGGCAGAAAAATCGTGGAAAGATGGTCACTGCAGGGTGGTGGATAATATGGGTTGAACGTACGTTGAGGTCGTCTCGGGCGCCAGAGAGTTCAACGGTGTTACGCCCGGCACATGCAAGATTTCTCATCCGGTCTCACGGTAAACCTGCTCCATCACAGGATCAGCATGAGCGCGGTCACAGCTCCCCCGTTGGCAACCCAATCCGTGGCTGAAATCCGAGCTTCCTTCCCGGCTCTGGAGCGACGTCACCGCGGTGTGCCAGTAGCGTACTTCGATGGGCCGGGCGGCACCCAGGTACCCCGGAGTGTGGTGGCCGCCATGGAATCCTATCTGTACCAGCATAACGCCAACACCCATTGGCCCTATCCCACGAGCGAGGAGACGGACGCGCTCATCCTGGCAGCCCGCGAATGCCTGGCGGATTTTCTTGGTGCCGGCACCACCGAGATCGCGTTCGGGGCCAACATGACCACTCTCACCTTTCACCTGGCTCGCGCACTGGGACGATCCTGGGGCCCAGGCGATACGATCGTGGTGACCGAGCTCGACCATCACGCCAACATTGCGCCCTGGCAAGCCCTGGAGCGCGATCGCGGCGTCACCATTGCGACGGTTCCAATGCTTCCTCAAACCGGACAGCTCGACTGGTCCCGGCTGGAAGCTCTCATGGCCACTCGCCCCCGATTGCTCGCCATCGGGGGCGCCTCCAACGCGCTCGGGACCGTGAATGATGTCACCCGCGCAACCAACCTGGCCCGAGATGCGGGAGCACTGACCTTCGTGGATGCAGTGCATCTCGCACCTCACGAGCCGGTGAACGTGCGCCGTATCGGGTGCGACTTCCTGGCCTGTTCCGCATACAAGTTTTATGGACCGCATATCGGCATTCTGTACGCTCGGCAGGCCGTCCTCGCTGCGCTCGAGGTCCCGAAGCTACTGCCCGCACCTGATACGGTGCCGGAGCGAATCGAGACGGGAACCTTGAATCATGAGGGGATTGTGGGCGCGGCCGCAGCGGTGGACTACCTGGCCTCGCTCAGTCAGGGAGATTCGCGGAGACACCGGCTGACCCAAACCTTTGCCGAGCTGCGCGGGAGGGGCGAGGCGTTGTTGCAGCGGCTGTGGGCCGGCTTGGAGTCGATCGACGGTGTGAGCCTGTACGGGCCGAGGCCAGGCCAGCCGAGAACGCCCACAGTGGCGTTCACAGTGGCGAACCGCTCCCCGGACTCCGTGGCGCGCCGACTGGCGGACCGGGCTGTCTTCGTGTCTTGCGGAGACTTTTACGCCACCACGGTGGCGCAGCGGCTGGGACAATCCGAAGGCCTGGTCCGCGCCGGCTGCGCCTGCTACACCACCATGGAAGAGGTCGAGCGGCTTATCGACGGTGTACGCGACCTCTGCGCCCGATAGCGCCGTGGCGAACTAGCTCGCGGCCTGCACCGGGATCTTTACTCGGCTCTTTTCCCACTCGAGCACCAGCGACGCGGCTTTGCCACCGCCGGGCTCGCTCCGGATGGTGAAGGTCTCCACTGGTTTGCTGGTGGTCTCACTCTTCACCTTCGCTCTTCCTACCTCTTGAGCCTTCACCTGGTCGGTGTACTGGTCCTCTTTGCCCCACTGGGAAATTGAGCGATTTACGATGACTTCCCACTCGCTCTTCCCCGGCACCGTATACAACGAGTATACGCCGGGCTGCACCCGAATACCCGCCACACTCAGGGGAACCGGCGCGTAGAAGATGGTGGGCTCGTTGGCCCCGGTTCGCCACAGCTTCCCGTAGGGCACCTCCGCTCCGCCGAGCATGGTCCTTCCCCTCGAGCTGGGGCGGCCATAGCAAACTTTCACCTGCTGACCGGAGACGCCGAATGTCAGTGAGTCGAGCGGACTCTTGCGTGCCTCCAGCGGAACATTTCGGTGGGGGCAGGTGGTGTCGGGATGTGCTACGGCAGGTGAGGCGACGCTGATGCGGCTGACCAGCATAAGCGCGGGCAGAAAAAACATGATCCTGGCTCCTCAGTTGTTAGTTGCGTCGCAAGGCCTTGCGGCTTTCCAGCGCGAGGGTCAAGGCCTGATCGGCAGTCGCGGCCAGGCAGTTCAAGTGACCCATCTTTCTGCCGGGCCGGGCTTCTGCCTTACCGTAAAGATGCAGACGCACCCCGGGTCGGCGCAGGGCCTCCTCCCACCGGGGCTCGCCCCCGTTCCACAGGTCGCCGAGCAGGTTGATCATGGTGACCGGGGATAGTAGCCAGGGCTGGACCAATGGAAGGCCGCAGAGGGTCCGCAGCTGGAGCTCGAACTGGTCTACTGAGCAGGCATCCAGCGTGTAGTGTCCGGTGTTATGAGGCCTGGGCGCCATCTCATTGACCAGCAGCTCTCCTGCCTTGGTGACGAACAGCTCGACGCCGAGCACTCCTACATATTCGAGAGCCGCGGCAACTTCGGTGACAAGCGCGCTGGCTTGCTTAGCCAGTTTTTCCGAGACCCTGGCCGGTACCACGGAGGTGTCCAGGATCCCGTCACGATGCCGATTCTCGGCTAGCGGGAACACGGCCTGCGCTCCGTCTGCGCCCCGGGCTACGATGACCGACAGCTCGCACTCGAGCTCGACCCGCTCCTCCAGAACACAGGGCACCGACCCCAGCCGGGCAAAGGCTTCGCGCGCTGCCGCCGCTTCGGTCACCAGAATCTGTCCCTTCCCATCGTACCCCAACCGGCTGGTCTTCAGTAGCCCCGGAAGCCCGACATGGATCACGGCGGCTTCCAGTTCCTTCAAATCTCGGACGGGACGAAACTTGGCTGTGGCGAGGCCGTGGCTTTGGAAGAAGGTCTTTTCAGAAATCCGATCCTGAGCTATTGCCACCGCCTGGCCGGATGGACGCACTATGCACGAATTGGCCAGGCGCTCGAGTGCCCCCGCCGGCACGTTCTCAAACTCGGTCGTCACCGCGGCGCAGAGCTTGGCCAGGTGGTCCAGGCCCTTCGGGTCCTCGTATCCGGTCCGGATGTGCTGATCGGCCACGGCCGCGGCCGGACTCTTCGAATCGGGATCGAGCACCACGACCCGGTATCCCATCGTCCTTGCCTGCAGGGCAAACATCCTTCCCAACTGCCCTCCGCCCAGAACTCCCACCGTCGCGCCGGGAAGAATCACGAGAGATCCGGCAGCCTCATGTCGAGGGCCCGGCGCTCCTGGGAGCGGCGGAACTCCTCCAGCCGTTCGGCGAGGTCGGGGTCCTGTAACGCCAGAATCGCTATGGCATAGAGTCCCGCGTTCCCCGCGCCGGCGGTGCCAATGGCAAAGGTGGCCACCGGAATGCCGGCGGGCATCTGCACGATGGAAAGGAGCGAATCGAGCCCCTGGAGATGTTTGGTCGGAACCGGAACGCCGAGAACCGGGAGAATCGTCTTGGCCGCCAGCATGCCCGGCAGGTGTGCTGCGCCACCGGCTCCGGCAATGATGCAGCGCAGTCCGCGCCCGGCGGCGTCTTCGGCGTAGCGGTAGAGCAGGTCGGGAGTTCGATGAGCGGAAACCACGCGCGCTTCATACTCGACTTGGAAGTCGTTGAGCCGCCGGGCCGAGTGCTGCATCACGTCCCAGTCGGAGTCGCTGCCCATCACGATGCCTACTAAGGGCTGCGTCATTCGCATCCTCCGGGAGACTGGGGCCGCGCAATCACCTTCGAGAGGCAGGAATTAGAGGCGGGCCGATGCGGATGGCAAGGATCTTTGCGCGGGCCTGCGTCGCGCGGCACGTCAGACGGTAGACCTGGTCCGATCCATGGTCCCCCGCGTCGCCAGCGCTGCCTGTGCGGCCGCGAGCCGTGCGATCGGGACCCGGTAGGGAGAGCAGGAGACGTAGTTCATACCGAGGCGGTCGCAGAAGCCCACGGCCGCGGGGTCACCACCGTGCTCGCCGCATATGCCGAGCTTGAGGTCCGGCCGGGTCTTTCTGCCCAGGTCGCAGGCCATGGCGATGAGCTTGCCGACTCCCGCCTGATCCAGCACCTGGAACGGATCGTCCTCGATGACACCGTGCTCGAGGTAGTAGGGGAGAAATCGTCCGGCGTCGTCCCGGGAGAGCCCCCAGGTGGTCTGGGTAAGATCGTTGGTGCCGAAAGAGAAGAACTGCGCCTCGCGAGCAAGCTCATCTGCCGTCAGCGCGGCCCGCGGGAGCTCGATCATGGTGCCGAGCAGGTAGGGAACCGTGATCTGCCGCTCCTGAAAGACTTCCTCCGCCACTTGGCGGACGATGAGGGCCTGCTTGCGGAATTCGACCACACTGGCAGTCAGTGGGATCATGACCTCAGGCATGACCCGTCCCTTCCGGGCGGCCACGGTGCAGGCGGCCTCGAAGATGGCGCGCACCTGCATGGCGGTGATTTCGGGATAGATGATCCCCAGCCGGCAGCCCCTCAGCCCGAGCATTGGGTTCACCTCGTGAAGGCTGTCAACGATCTGCTTGAGCGCGGCCGGCTCCAGCTTCAGTTCGCGAGCGAGCGTTTCTATTTCTGAGGGTTCCTTGGGCAGGAACTCATGGAGGGGAGGGTCCAGCAACCGGATGGTCACCGGGTAGCCCTCCATGGCGCGGAAGATGGCCTCGAAATCCCCGCGTTGCATGGGCAGCAGCTTGGCCAGTGCCGTCCGCCTGCCGGCCGGGTCCTGGGCCACGATCATCTCCCGCATGGCCACCAGCCGGTCGCCTTCGAAGAACATGTGCTCGGTGCGGCAGAGTCCGATTCCTTCGGCGCCGAAATCGCGCCCCCGGTGTGCGTCGGCCGGCGTATCGGCGTTTACTCTGACCCGGAGCTGCATGATCCGGTCGGCCCACTTCATCACCCGGTTGAAGTTGCCGCTCAGCTCCGGAGGAATGAGTGCCGCCTGGCCGGCGAATACTTTCCCGCTGCTTCCGTCCACCGTAATCCAGTCGCCCGCCCCTAGGCTTCGGCCATTGACCGAGAGCCGGCTCGCCTTCTCGTCCACCTGAAGCGACTGGGCGCCGGCGACGCAGGGTTTCCCCATGCCGCGGGCCACGACGGCAGCGTGGGAGGTCATCCCTCCTCTCGCGGTGAGGATGGCCTTGGCGGTCACCATGCCGTGGAAGTCCTCGGGCGAGGTCTCCCGCCGCACCAGGATCACCGACTGTCCCGCCCTACCCATCCGCTCCGCCTCATCGGCATCGAACACGATGGTACCACAGGCGGCCCCCGGGGACGCGGGAAGGCCGGTCGTGAGCAGATCGAGCCGGCTGTTGGGATCGATCATGGGATGGAGCAGCTGATTCAGATCGTTGGGTGGGATGCGGGCAACGGCTTCCTGCTCGGAGATCACCCCTTCGTCCACCATGTCGCAGGCAATCCGGACCGCCGCGTGCCCCGAGCGCTGGGCCCGCCGGGTTTGCAGCATGTAGAGATTGCCCCGCTCGATGGTGAACTCCATATCCTGCACGTCCCTGAAATGCCGCTCGAGCGTGCGCGCCACCCGCTCCAGCTCCTGATATGCATGCGGCAGCTGATCCTTCAGCTGTCCGATGGGCATCGGGGTCCGCGTGCCTGACACCACGTCCTCGCCCTGGGCGTTGAGCAGAAACTCGCCGTAGAGCCGCTGTTCTCCGGTGGACGGATCGCGGCTGAACGTGACTCCCGTGCCGGAATCCTCGCCCAGGTTGCCGAACACCATGGCCACGATATTCACCGCTGTTCCCATCGAGTCCGGAATGTCGTGCAGCTTGCGATAATCGATGGCCCGCCGGGTGTTCCAGCTCTCGAACACGGCCGCGATGGCGCCCCACAGCTGATCCAGCGGTTCCGAGGGGAACTCGCGTCCCGACTCCTTGCGCACATGCTCCTTGAACCGGCGGACGATGCCCTGCATCTCCTCTACCGGCAGATCGATGTCACGCTCGATCCGGCAACGCTGCTTATGCTCGTCCAGGATTTGCTCGAAAGGTTTTCTGGGCAGCTCGAACACGACGCTGCCATACATCTGCACGAACCGGCGATAGGAATCCCAGGCGAACTGGGGATTGCCGCTCTGTCGGGTAAGGCCCTCCACCGTAACGTCGTTCAAGCCGAGGTTGAGGATCGTTTCCATCATTCCCGGCATCGAGACTGCGGCCCCGGAGCGGACTGACACCAGCTGCGGCTTTTCCCCGTCGCCCAGATGCTTTCCGGTTGTGCCCTCGAGCCGCTGCAACGCGTTCTCGACCTGGGCCTGCAACCGTTTGGGGAACTGGCCGCTTTCGAGGTAGTGAATACAGAGGGTGCTTGCGATGGTAAAACCGGGCGGGACAGGAATGCCGATGGTGGTCATCTCGGCGAGACCGGCACCCTTGCCGCCGAGAATGTCCTTCATGGCCGAGGTCCCTTCGGAGCGACCCTGACCGAACGAATAGACCAGCGGCTGGGTGTAAGGGCCGCTCATGCGGGAGTAGCGATCAGGGGTGTCGCATGTCGAAGACGCACCGGGTCGTCAGGGGTCGGGGTAGGGTACTTGCCCGAGAAACAGGCGTGACAGAATCCGGTGTCCTTGCCGGCCGCGTGAAGCATCCCGTTGAGCGAGAGGTAGCCCAGGCTGTCGACGCCGAGGAACTGACGGATCTCTTCAATCGAGTGGGTGGCGGCGATCAGCTCTTCCCGGCTGGGCGTGTCGATGCCGTAGTGACATGGGCCGGTAATCGGCGGTGAACTCAGGCGGAGATGCACCTCCCGGGCGCCGGCGGAGCGGATCATCTGCACCAGCTCCTTGCTGGTGTTGCCCCGGACCAGGCTGTCATCCACCACAACCACCGACTTGCCATGGATCACTTCTCGCACCGGGTTGAACTTGATCTTGACCTTGGCCACCCTGAGCGCCTGCGTGGGATTGATGAACGTGCGCCCCACATAATGGTTCCGGATGAGCCCGTACTCCAGCTTGATCCCGGATACCTCGGAAAATCCCAGCGCCATCGCGTTGGAGCTGTCGGGAACGCTGAACACCACCTCACCGTCCGGCGCGGGCTGTTCCCGAGCTAGTTGCCGTCCCAGCTCCCGACGGACCCGGTCGACTGACTCGCCGAACACGGTGCTGTCGGGGCGGGCGAAGTAAACCAGCTCGAACACGCAGCGCGTGACCGGCCGGGGAGCCAGGCGAGGCAGGTGGGTTACCTGGCCATTGTCGACCCGGACGAAGTCACCGGGCCGGAGCTCGCAATGGAAGGTGGCCCCGATCAGATCGAGAGCGCATGACTCCGAGGCTACCACGATGCCCGTCCCCAGCCGGCCGATAACCAGCGGCCGAAAGCCCCGGCTATCCACCGCCGCATACATGGTCCGGCCAACCGTAATGATCAGGCTGTAGGCGCCGTCGACCTGCTCCAGGGCATCCCGGATCTGATCATCTACGGTGTCCTCGTCCGAGCGGGCAATGAGGTGCACCAACACCTCGGTGTCGCTCGAGCTAGTGAAGATGGCGCCGCGCTCGACCAGATCCCGCTTGATGGCATCGGCATTGATCAGGTTGCCGTTGTGGGCGATGGCCAGGGGACCACACCTGGTGTTGACGCTGCAGGGCTGTGCGTTTGCGAGAACCGTGCTACCGGTGGTCGAGTAGCGGGTGTGCCCTACCGCGACGTCACCGGGAAGGCCGGCCAGGCTCTGATCGTCGAAGTTTTCCGAGACCAGACCCATGCCTCGGTGAGAGCGGGCCACACCCTCCCCATCCATGGCCACGATACCCGCGCTCTCCTGTCCCCGATGCTGCAGAGCGTAGAGGCCGAGATAGGCCAGCCGGGCTGCGTCAGGTAGCGCGGAAACGCCGATGATACCACACATGCTATTCTCCTGCCGTGCGGTCCACGTCGGCATGCTGCATTCGCCGGGGGATCGCCTCGTAGTAGATCCGTCGCAATGCTTCGGTGCTCCAGGAGAACAGGTGGGGGCCCACTTGGAGTTCCAGGGTTCCAGCACTCTCGACCAGCCCGGCCCGGAAGATCGGCACAGTGTGCTGATCCGCCAACGCGATGAGCGGTCGGGCAGCGGCCGGGGAACACGAAATGACCGCTCGGGCCCCATCCTCGCCGAACAGCAGTCCGTCCATGGGCAGCTCGGGGGCGTAGCCGGTCAGGTCGAGTCCGGCACCCAGGCTCCCCGGAACGTAAGGGCCGCCGATCACGGCTTCCGCCAGCGCCACCGCCAGGCCGCCTTCGGAGCAGTCATGCGCCGAGCGCAGCATCCGGCGCTGAGCCGCGTCCACCAGGAAACGTTGCAGCCGAAGCTCGGCATCGAGATCCACCGCCGGCGGATCGCCTCCGACAAAATCGCAGACGTCGGCCCAATAGGCTGACCCGCCCAGGATTCCGCTGGTTTGGCCCAGAATGAACACCTCATCGCCCGGGGAGTCGAAATAGCTGGCAACCCGGTCTTCTACATCGTCCAGCAGGCCGATCATGCCGATGGTGGGAGTGGGATCGACCGCCCCGGTGGGGCTCTCGTTGTAGAAGGAGACGTTGCCCCCAGTGACCGGAGTGCCGAAGGCGCGGCACGCGTCCCCTATCCCTCGGCAAGCCTCGCGGAACTGAAAGAAGACGTCGGGTTTTTCGGGATTCCCGAAATTGAGGCAGTTGGTAATGCCCAACGGCTTGGCTCCGCTCGAGGCCACGTTGCGGGCCGCTTCCGCCACCGCGGCCTTGCCTCCCTCGTAGGGATCGAGGGCTACCAGCCGGGCGTTGCAGTCCACCGACATGGCAATGCCAAAGTTGCTGCCCGGGACCCGGATCACGCCGGAGTCAGACCCGGGGGGAAGCACGGTGGAGGCCTGCACTGTCGAATCGTATTGCTCGTAGACCCAGCGCTTGCTGGCGATGTTCGCGTTGTCGAGAAGCAGCTCCAATGCGCCCTCGAGATCGGCCACCGGCTCTCCCGGATCGATCTGAGATCGCCGAAGCCGCGCCTCTTCAGCTTCTTCGGCCTCGGGGTAATAGACCGGGCAGTCTTCGACCAGGCGGCGGCCAGGAATGGAGACGACCGTCTGCCCATGGTGCTTGACCCGGAACATGCCATCGTCGGTCACCCGGCCGATCTCGGTGGCGTCGAGCTCCCATTTGGCGCACACCGCCTGGACCTCGGCCACCCGAGATGGCTCCGCCACCACCAGCATGCGCTCCTGCGACTCGGACAGGAGAATCTCGTACGGCGTCATTCCCGCTTCCCGGACGGGAACCAGCCCGGTATCGATCTCCACCCCGACGCCGCCCCGCGCGGCCATCTCGGCCGAGGAACTGGTGAGTCCGGCCGCTCCCATATCCTGAATCGCCACGATCAGCCTCGAGGTGATCAGCTCCAGGCTCGCCTCCAGCAGCAGCTTTTCGGTGAAGGGATCTCCCACCTGGACCTGGGGCCTCCGGCTTTCGCTCTTCTCGGACAGTTCCTCCGACGCAAAGCTGGCACCGTGAATGCCATCGCGGCCGGTGCGGGCACCGACTGCCAGCAGCACGTTCCCCACACCGTGCGCGGCTGCTCTGATCAGATCGTTCTCGTGGAGCAGTCCCACGCACATCGCGTTCACCAGCGGATTGCCGGTGTACCCGGGAGCGAAGTTCACCTCGCCGCCGAGGGTGGGGACTCCGACGCAGTTCCCGTAATCCCCGACCCCGCGAACCACCCCGGCAAAGAGGTAGCGGTTGCGGGGATGATCCAGTGGACCAAAACGGAGGCTATTCAGGAGAGCGACCGGACGAGCACCCATTGTGAACACGTCGCGCAGGATACCCCCGACTCCGGTAGCAGCCCCCTGGTAGGGCTCGACCGCAGAGGGGTGATTGTGGGACTCGATCTTGAAGGCCACCGCCCACCCATCCGGCAGACGCAGGACTCCGGCGTTCTCCCCCGGGCCCTGGACAACGTGGGGTCCTGCTGTGGGGAACGATTTCAGCACCGGCCTGGAGTGCTTATACGAGCAGTGCTCCGACCATAATGCGGAGAAGACCCCGAGCTCCGTGAAGCTGGGCGTCCTGCCAAGCAGGTCGACGATCCGGCTGTACTCGAGCTCGTTGATGTTGTGCTCTCGCACCAGCTCCGGAGTTACCGGACGCTCCCCCGGCCCTGTGATCGTTTCGCTGGCTGCGCTGACAACGCCGGAAACCGTCACTCCCGCTCCTCAGCTGAGAGGGTTGCCCGGGTCATGCACGGGCTTGTCCGCCTGGCGACCCCGGGGAGACCGGCGGAAGGTCGAAAGCACGTCGGACAGCACTCGGGTGAACACATTCGGCCGCTCCTCGTGGGACACGGCCTCCAGTTCACCCGGGTCGAGCCACATGCCGCCGCAATGAGGACAGGTCTCGATCTGAACCCCGTGAACATTGCTGCTGGTGAGATCGTAGCCATCCTTGGGGCACTTCATGTAGTGTGACTCGCGTTCCGCCGCGGTGGAAGCCGCGTGGGCGCGCGCCCGCTCACGCCGCATCAATTCGGCGTCTTCGCGGGCAAAGTATTCCTCTTCGTTGCGACTGGGCTTGTCCGACTTCATTCCTGAGTCCTTGCGGTGGCGGCGTTCTGGTGCGATGAGACGGGAGAGGTGAAGAACCCGCCCCCTCCCGTTAAGCCGAGCAGGCGGTCAATTGCCCGCTCGGGATGGGGCATGATGCCCACGATGTTGCCCGCGGGATTGCAGATACCGGCGATGTGATTGGTCGCGCCGTTGGGGTTCGGTTGGAACGGCGAGCGCTCCGTAGCGGCGACGTACCGGAGAACTACCAGGCCCTCGGCCTCGAGCATGCGCAGGGTGTCGGGCGAGGCCACGTACCGCCCTTCTCCGTGAGCTACCGGTAGGCGCAGCCGGGCTCCCGGCTCGTAATCACAGGTGAACGCCGTGTCGGTTTGCTCGACGGTGACATCGACCGGCTTGGAAACGAACGTGAGCCCCGCATTCCTCAACAGAGCCCCGGGCAGCAGCTGGGCCTCGCACAGGATTTGGAATCCATTACAGATCCCGAGCAGCGGTCCTCCATCGGCGGCGTGGCGCTGCACCGCCTGCATGATGGGGCTGAATCGCGCAATAGCACCGCTCCGCAGGTAGTCGCCGTAACTGAAGCCGCCGGGGAGTATGACGATGTCGGCGCCCTTCAGATCGGTGTCGCGATGCCACACAAAGTAGGCCTCTCCACCGTGGCTCTGGGCGGCACGCAGGGTGTCGAAGTCGCAGTTGCTGCCGGGAAAACGCACGATCGCCACCCGGGTCATCAGTCCTCCTCCACGGCCAGCAGATAGTCCTCGGTGACCGGATTGGCCAGTAACTTGTCGCACATCAGCCGGGCCCTCGCTTCTGCCTCGTCCCGTGAACCGGCATCCAGGTCCAGCTCAATCGCCCGGCCGACCCGGACGGCTCCGGCTTCGGCAAAACCGAGGGCCGAAAGCGCGTGCTCGACGGCCTGGCCCTGGGGATCCAGCAGCCCGGTGCGCGGCATCACTCGCACGTGTACCCGAAAGGTCATTATTCGGCCTCCTGTCGGCGGTCCCCTGAGTGTCTCCGGCGCTCATGCGAGAGCGGTGGCGGCAGCGTAGGATCATGGGCGTCGGCCACACGCTCCCCGACCACCGTGACCGGCTCCGGCCGTTCCATCAGTCCCAGCACTGTCGTGCGGATCAGTCCGAAGGCCATATACAACAATCCCAATGGGAACAAAAAATACTCAGGTGCGAAGATTCCGCCGAGCAGAATGAGGAGATGGACGGTGAGGCCCAGAATCCCTCGCGCGCTTCGGACCCCGATAGGAGGAAACTTCGGGTACTTGACGTTGCTGACCATCAGCACCGCCAGCAACAGCATGAGCACGACCAATCCCTCGTGCTGCAAATCGAGGTAGGCCAGTGAGGCGCGATACCAGTTGGTTTGGCTGAAGGGATAGTAGACGGCCAGCGTCATGCCGGCCGAGGGTGAGGGCATGCCAGTGAACCAGCCGGTGGAAGGCCTGCCGGCAGAGAGCACGTTGAAGCGGGCCAATCGCAGTGCAACCGCGACCACGTAGATGTAGCACAGGATCCAGGCGAAGCGGCCGGCATTGGAAAAATCAAGGAAGTACATCAGCAGGGCGGGGGCCATCCCGAAGGAGATCAGGTCCACCAAAGAATCGAGCTGCTCGCCGAAGCGGGTTCCGGTGCCGGACAGTCGGGCCACCCGCCCATCCAGCATGTCGAGAATTCCGGCGAAGACGATGAACCATCCCGCCCATCGGAAATTGCCGTTGAACGCCGACACGATAGACCAGAAGCCAAAGAACAGATTGCCGAGCGTGAAGGCACTCGGCATCACCACCACCACATGACGCATGGTCGGTCGGGGAAGGCGCTCGCGTCGCTGTCTCAGCTCCATTCGGCCACCACAGTTACTCCTACCAGAGTGTTATCGCCGGTCTTGACCAGGACGCGGGCATTGGCCGGAGGCAAGAACAGGTCGACTCGAGAGCCGAAGCGAATCATCCCCATGCGCTGACCCTGCTGCACTCGAGTTCCCACCTCGTGATCGGTGACGATCCGTCGAGCGATCAGACCCGCGATCTGACGGATCAGAACCTTCCCCCGCCCATTGACCAGCCCAACGCTGGACTGTTCGTTGTCCAGACTCGACTTCTCAGCGGCGGCGTGACCGAACTTGCCGGGGTTGTACTGGCGGTACTCCACCGTTCCGTCCGTGGGATACCGATTCACGTGGCAGTTGAACACGTTCATGAAAATCGAGACCCGGGTGGCCCGCCCCTGGAAAAAAGCCGGCTCCTCGACTTCGACGATACTCACCACCTTGCCATCGGCCGGAGCCAGGATGAGTCGGTCTCCCCGTTGGCCCTGGCGATTGGGATCTCGAAAGAAGGCTACCACCCAGACCGCCAGCACGGTCCAGAGCACAGCGGCGATCCACCAAGTTGGAGTCGCGTAGCGCCAAACTGCCAGCCAGAGCCCCAGCGAAATGGCCCAGGCGATAACCATGAACCAGCGACCTTCCGGTGCCGTTCGGATCACGGGTCGACCACCAGCTCACGTCCGGTGAGCAAACGGAAGGCCTCGAGATAGCGTCGGCTGGTGGCCTGCACAACTTCAGGAGGAAGCGCCGGCGGAGGGGCTTCGCCGGTCCATTGGCTGGCCGACTTGAGGGAGGCCAGATAGTCCCGGAGCGGTTGCTTGTCGAAGCTGGGCTGGGCATGGCCCGCCTGGTACCGGTCGGCCGGCCAGAACCGGGAAGAGTCGGGCGTCAGAAGCTCATCGATCAGCCGCAGCTCGCCGTGGGGGTCCATCCCGAACTCGAATTTTGTATCGGCGATGATAATACCGTTCCGGGCGGCGTGGTCTCGACCCGCCTCATAGATGGCAAAGCTGGCATCCCGGAGCCGCTCTGCGAGATCGCGTCCCAGCGTCTCCCCCACGGCACCGAAGGTGACGTTGAGATCGTGTCCGGTTTCCGCCTTGGTTGCGGGCGAAAAGAGTGGAGGATCCAGCCGCTGGCTTTCCACCAGTCCCTGCGGCAGCCGCTCGCCCGCCAACGTTCCCCGGTCGCGGTATTCCGCCCAGGCCGAGCCCGAGAGGTAACCTCGCACCACGCACTCGAAGGGCACGGGCGGCGCCCGTCGAACCAGCATGGCCCGACCCGCCAGCTCGGACCGGATGCCGCCCAGCTCAGGTAGCCGCTCAATGATTTCCCCGGTTCGGGCCGTGATGTAATGCGAGGGAAAGACGTCGGCCAAGCGCTCGAACCAGAAAGCGCTGATTTGAGTCAACACCGCGCCCTTGTAGGGCACCGGCTCCCGCATCACCACGTCAAACGCACTCACCCGATCGCTCGCGACGATCAGCAGGTGCTCGTCGTCGACCTCGTAGACCTCGCGCACCTTTCCCCGGCGCAGCAAAGGGAGCGGCAAACGGCTCTGCACCAGCGTGGCCTGCGGCCTCATACCACCACCTCCGTTGCTTCGGCCTCTGCTGCCAACGGCCGGGCACGAGCCAGCAGCGGTTGCAGGTACTCGTCGATAAACTCCGGGACCTGCTGCGCCGCCCGGCCGGTGTAGTTAACCGGGTCCAGCTCGGCCTGGAGTGCAGCCGTCGAGACGGTCCGGAAGGCGGGATCCGCCGCGAGCCGTGCCAGCAGATCGTTGGCCTCGCCCCGGCTCACCGCCTCCGCCACGGCCAGGCTGTGCCGCCGGATTACCTCGTGCAGCGCCTGGCGGTCCCCACCCGCACCAACCCCCAGCATCAGCCAGCGCTCAGTGGCCATGAACGGCATCTGGTCCGCCACGTGCTGCCGGATCACGTCTTCCCGCACCTCCAGCCCTGCGGCGATGTTCGTGGCCAGAACCAGAATGGCATCGGTGGCCAGGAATCCTTCGGGGAGTGTGAGCCGCCGGTTTGCGCTGTCGTCCAGGGTGCGCTCCAGCCACTGGGTCGCTGCGGTCTGGGAGGTGTTGGCCGGTAATGCCATGACGTACCGTGCCAGGCCGCTGATGCGCTCCGCCCGCATCGGGTTGCGCTTGTAGGCCATGGCGCTGGAGCCGATCTGCTCAGACTCGAAGGGCTCGAGCAGCTCTCCCTCGTGCTGCAGCAGCCGGAGATCACCGGCCATCTTCGATGCTGACTGGGCGATGCCGCCAAGGGCCTCCAGGACCACGCTGTCGGCCTTGCGGGTATAGGTCTGGCCAGTCACCGCAAACGTCTGGTGAACTCCCAGCTTCATCGCCACCCGCCGGTCGAGCTCGCGGACCTTCTCGTGGTCCCCACCGAACAGCTGAAGGAAAGAGGCCTGCGTCCCGGTCGTGCCCTTACAACCCCGCAGCCGAAGCCCCTCGATGCGGTGACACATCTCCTCCACGTCGAGGGAAAAGTCCTGCATCCATAGCGTGGCCCGCTTTCCAACCGTGGTAAGCTGGGCCGGCTGGAAGTGAGTGTAAGCCAGGCAGGGCAGCCCGGCATACCGAGTGGCGAACCGCTCCAGCGCGCGCAACACGGCAATCAGGCGGCCCAACAGAAGCCGCAGACCGTCCCGCATGACGATCAGGTCCGCATTGTCGGTAACAAACGCGCTGGTGGCGCCCAGATGGAGGAACGGCCGAGCCGCGGGGGCCTGGTCGGCAAAGGCGTGAATGTGAGCCATGACATCATGTCGGAATCGGCGCTCGTAGCGTGCAGCCGCCGCCAGATCGGCATCGTCGAGGTGGGCTCGCATCTGCGAGATGGCCGAATCGGGGATATCCAGGCCCAACTCCCGCTCTGATTCGGCCAGGGCCAGCCAGAGCCTGCGCCAGAGGGAAATCCGGCGCGCCTCGCCCCAGAGCGTCTGCATGGCGGGCGAGGCGTAGCGCGTGCTCAGCGGAGAACGCCAGCGGTCGTCTGTCATCGGAAGATCAGATCGGTAAAGGTGACCTGCGCCTCGCGCTCGACGTAGATTCGAATCACCTGTCCCGGCCGCACGTTCATCAGGTCGGATACATCCGCGGCATTGCGAACCGGTGAGCGATTGATCGCCAGGATTACGTCTCCTGCCTGCAGCCCGGTCGCGCGACCCACCTGAGGCGAGATCCGAAAGATCAGGGCGCCACGCTCGCTCCGGATACCGCGCTCCGCCTGAATGGCCGGGGTGACGTTGATCAGCTGCAGGTCCTGGAGCACCGTGATCTTTTCGGCAGTGACCGTCGGGAGGTCGCCGGTAACGATCCGGCGCCGTGCCGTGCTGCTCCCGCTCCGCTGGACCACCGACACCGTGTCGCCCACGTGGAGATCGAGCTTGACTGCTTCCCAGTCGAGGTAGTTCCGTAGCCGCCGGCCGTTGGCCTCGACCAGAACATCGCCTGGTTGGAGGCCGGCACGCGCGGCCGGCCCACCAGGCGCTACACTGGCGAGCGCTACGCCTCCCTGACTCTTCCATTCACGCATGGCACTCGCTCCTTCGACTTCGAGCCCGACCCAGGCCCGCCGCACCGTGCCACTCTTGATGATCTCATCGGCCACCCGGACCGCCCGTTCGATCGGTATGGCGAATCCCAGGCCGACCGAGCCGCCGCTATTACTGAAAATGGAGGAGTTGACTCCCACGACCTCACCCAGCGCGTTGGTCAGCGGTCCGCCCGAATTCCCCGGGTTGATCGCGGCGTCGGTCTGAATCATGTCCAGGTACAGTCCGGTCTGGTCGCCTCCCGGAAGAATGTTGCGGCCGGTGGCGCTCACCACCCCAACGGTGACGGTCGGCTCCGCGTTGCCCAGGAGGTACGCATATGGATTGCCCAGGGCGACGACCCATTCGCCGATCATCAGGTCCGTACTGCGGCCTACCACCACGGTCGGCAGTCCGTCCCGCTTGACCCGCAATACCGCGATGTCGGTGACCGGGTCTTCGCCCAGCACGGTGGCGGGCAGGTCGCTGCCGTCGGGCAGGGTGACCACCACCCGCTCGGCACCGGCCACGACGTGTTGATTGGTGACGATGATACCGCTCGGCCGGAGGATGAAACCGGTCCCGTAGCCCTGGACGACGCGAGCTCCCTCCGGCACGAAAAAGAAATCCCAGGGCGACCGGGGCGTTACTTGCTGGCGCGACGAGACGTTGATCGAGACGACCGACCGGGAGACCCGATCTGCGGCCGTGACCAGCGCGGTCCGGCGGGAGACATCGACGGACTTTTGGGTCGACGCGACTCGAGATGATGTCTGGGCTCCTGCCGTGGCCACCCTGAGCTCGCGCTCTGGCGCATCACGGCAGCCGATGCCGGCGACCCCCGCCGCCAGCAAAAAGCTAGCTGACCGGCGCAGCGGCATGAGTTGCCTCCACTGACGACTGGAACAACTCCGGCAAATACGTCACGCTGGTGAAGTACAGCCCCTGCGGCGGAGCCGGAGGACTGGTCTCGCTGTTATCCTGCCGCACGAGCAGCGCGTCTATGTCGTCAATCGGACGCCGGCCCAATCCGACATCGACCATGGTGCCTACCAGCATCCGGACCATGTGATGGAGGAAGCGGTCTGCCTCCACGTGATAGCTCACGCCCCGCTCACCAGGCCGGTGCTCCCAGTAGGAGAGCAGCAGCCGGCAATGGTGGTGCGGCTTATCGCCCTTGGCAGCAAAGGCCTTGAAGTCGTGCTCGCCGCGGAGCCGCTCAGCAGAGGACTGGAGCAGGGCAAAATCCAGCGACCGCTTCAGCGCCCATTCGAATCGGCGGCGAAACGGTGAAGCCGAGGCCTCGTCGGTTCCGATGTCGTAGCGGTAGCGCCGGGAAAGGGCCGACTTTCTGGCGTGGAATCCTGAGAGCATGGGATGAACGGATGCGGCCCAGCAGTCACCGGGAAGCAAGGCGTTCAGCGCGCGATGAAGGGATTCTTCGGTCCAGCCGGCCGGAGCGGTAAAGCTGACACCCTGACCCACCGAGTGCACACCGGCATCGGTGCGACCGGCGGCATGGGCTGCCACGTGACGGCCGAAGATGCGTTCGAGGACCCGCTCGAATTCAGCTTGAACCGAACGGCCGGCCGGCTGACGTTGCCATCCGACAAAGCCGGTGCCGTCGTAGTGAAGCGTGGCGAGGAAGGTCCGGCTCACCGCCGGAATTTAGCCGAGCCCCAAACTCGGAGCAAGGCTGCAACTGCTTGTCAGAATTGACAAAAGGCCTCTTCGGCGGATACACTTTCCCTCCTTCGCCTCTCCCCGTGAGCTACCCCAACCCGGCCCCACAGGTCACACCGGTGACAGACGACTCCGCCCTCCGGTCTGCTGTGCAGAAGCTGTCCCAGCGGCTCTCTCTGGAACGGGAGGAGGCGGGGGCCGCCTTCGACGCGCTGATGGAAGGCCGGTTTGCCCCCGCCCAGGCGGCCGCGTTGCTCATTGGACTAAGGATCAAAGGCGAGACACCCCAGGAGGTGGCCGGAGCAGCTGAGGCTTTAAGACGGGCCATGCTTCAGGCCGACCTGGGTGAGCGGGATGTTTTGGTGGATACCTGCGGAACTGGTGGAGGCCGGATCGGCACGTTCAACATCTCAACCGCTGCCGCTTTTATCGTCGCTGGGGCCGGCATTCCCGTCGCCAAACACGGCAACCGGAGCTACACCTCCCGGTGTGGATCCGCGGATGTTCTGGAGGCGTTGGGCATCGACATCGTAATGGATCCTCGGGAGGTGGGGCGGGTGCTTCGCTCCAGCGGTGTGGTATTCATGTACGCGCCGAGCTACCACCCGGCCATGCGTCATCTCGCGCCGGTGCGCAAAGAGCTCGGAGTCCCCACGATCATGAATCTTCTCGGCCCACTGGCTAACCCGGCCGGCGTAACTCGTCAGGTGGTGGGCGTCTCGGATGGCTCCCGTGCGCCAGTCTTAGCGGAGGCGCTGGCGGAGCTCGGCGCCAGGCACGCGCTGGTGCTGCATGCCGCCGTGGGGATGGACGAGATCAGTCCCTCCGGATGCACCTACGTGTGGGAGGTGGTGGAGGGGAGCACCCGAACCTGGGAGCTGAATCCCGCCAGCCTGGGATTGGAGTGCAATGACCTGGATGGTTTGGCAGGGGGTGACCCGCAACAAAACGCCGACCTGATCACCCGTCTCCTGGCTGGAGAGGAAAGCGGGGCTCGGCTCTGCGCGGCGGTGCTGAACGCGGCCGCGGCGCTCTACGTCTCGGGCAACGGCTGGTCGCTGGAAGAATCGGTAGAGCGTGCCCGGGCCGCGCTGGACAGCGGTGCCGCGGCTTCGGCGCTCCAGCGCTTGCGGGCGGCGGCACCAAAGCCCCTGGCTCAGGCATAGGCCCCTAATACTTGCGGATGACGCCGACCACTACGCCTTGGATGAGCACGTCCCGCTCCTGAAACCTCATCGGCTGCATGGTGGCGTTGGCCGGCTGAAGCCGGATCCATCCACCCGGCTCACGGTAGAACTTCTTGACGGTGGCTTCGCTGCCATTGACCAGAGCGATGACCATTTCGCCGTTCTCGGCGGTTTGCTTGCCGTGGACCACGACGATGTCACCATCGACGATGTGGTCGTCGACCATCGAGGAGCCCTCGACCTTGAGCGCGTAGTTCGGCCCGCGCCGCGGCAGCATGTGCTCCGGGCACGGCAATGCTCTCCTCCTGCATGAGCGATTCGATCGGAGTGCCGGCGGCAACCTTTCCCAGGAGGGGGATTTCGCTGGCGGAGGAGGTACCCCGGGGAGGGAGCACTTCAATCGACCGGCTCTCATTGTAGGAGCGCCGGATGTACCCCTTCCGCTCCAGGTTCGTGAGGTGCTCGTGTACGGTGGCCAGCGACTGAAAGCCGAATTTCTCAGCGATTTCCTCGAAGCTTGGCGCGTATCCCTGCCCGTTGATGTGGGTCTGCAGATAGCTGAGGATTTCACTCTGGCGCTTGGTCAGCGGCATCAGGACTCCTCCATGAGGTGATTGCGACAGACAGGTTGACCGAATAGAGCCCGAAAAAACCTACCCGAATACCCGCCGAAGGACAAGATGGCCGGACGCCTGGACGAGATCGTCAATGCAACCCGCCAAAGCCTTCCCGCCTTACAGAGGCGGAGAGGCGCTCTGGAACGGGACTTGGAGCGGGCTGGGGCAGCCCCTCCTTCGTTTCGCTCAGCCCTCCGGCGTCCCACTGTGGCCGTCATTGCCGAGTTGAAGCGCCGATCGCCGTCGGCGGGGAGCATCCGGGAAGATCTGGATCCTGCTCATCGGGCGGCGCTCTACGGCCAGCATGGTGCCGCAGCCATCTCCGTCCTCACCGACGGCCCATTTTTCGGGGGTTCGATGGAGGATCTGCGTACCGCCGCCGATAACTGTTCTTTGCCGATCCTGCGCAAGGACTTCATCCTGGATGAGGTCCAGGTGCTCGAAGCCAGAGCGGCGGGTGCGTCGGCCGTTCTCTTGATCGTGAGGGTCCTGGATAGGGCGCGGCTGAGATCGCTCCTTCGATACTGCGGGGAGCTCGGGCTCGATGCTCTGGTCGAGGTGCATACCCGGTCCGAGCTGGAGATCGCTCTGGAAAGTGAGGCCCAGATCGTGGGGATCAACAGCAGAGATCTGGATACCTTCAGGATCGATCTGGAGGCTGCCTGGGCGCTCATGGCGCAGGTGCCCAGGGAGCCGATTGCCGTGGCGGAGAGTGGCATTGCCCATCGGACCGACGTGACCCGCGCTGCGACGGCCGGGGCTGACGCGGTCCTAGTGGGGACTGCGCTCTCTGAAAGCCAAGCCCCGGACCAACTCCTGCGCGAGCTGTCAGAGGTCAGGCGACATGACCGCTAAGGTCAAGATCTGTGGGCTGATGCGAGCAGAGGATGCGGCCACGGCGGCTCGAGCCGGCGCGTCATATCTGGGCGCTGTTTTTGCTGCGGGGGAGAGAACTGTCACCCGCAGCCAAGCCCGCGAGTTGGTTGCCGCAGCGGCTGGCGTGCCGGTCATCGGTGTCTTTGGCGAAGAGCCGGTCGAGGAAATTCTCCAGATCTGTGCGTACGCGGACCTTAGCGGCGCTCAGCTGCATGGCTCCTATTCTCAGCCTGACGCACACCGGCTCCGGAGCGAAGGACTCGAGGTTTGGCGGGTCGTGCGAATCGCGGCGCCGGCGCATCTGGATCTTGTGGCCGCCGCCATCCCCGATTCCGACGCAGTACTGGTTGAGCCGCGGGTCTCCCGAGCCTTGGGTGGGACGGGAATCTCCCTCGATCTGGCAATTGCCCGGCAAGCTCGAGATCGGCTGAGCGGCCATGCCATGGTGCTGGCCGGAGGACTTACCCCCGAATCCGTCTCCGAGGCTCTAGCCCTGGTCCGCCCTGAGATCGTGGACGTGAGCTCCGGAGTGGAGTGCCGCCCCGGCAAGAAGGACCCCGACAAGATTCTGAATTTCGTGGAGGCTGTTGTTGCTCATAGCCCGATCACCTGAGATCTCAGGCCGATTTGGCCCCTATGGTGGCCGCTACGTACCCGAGACCCTCGTCGCTGCGCTCGATGAGTTGTCGGCAGTCTATGACAGCGCCCGCTCCGACCCGGCATTTTGGAGCGAACTGGAGAGCCTGCTTCACGATTTTGTCGGCCGCCCTTCGCCTTTGACCGAGGCCCCCCGGTTCAGCCGCAGTGTCGGTGCTCGCGTCGTCCTCAAACGGGAGGACTTGAATCACACGGGGGCCCACAAGATCAACAACACCATAGGACAGGCCCTGCTGGCCAGACGGATGGGCAAGCGGCGCATCATTGCGGAAACCGGCGCAGGACAGCATGGCGTTGCCACGGCCACGGTGTGCGCCCACTTCGACCTGGAATGCGTCGTCTACATGGGCGCCGAGGACGTCGAGCGCCAACGCCTGAACGTGTACCGGATGCAGCTGCTCGGGGCCACAGTGGTCCCGGTCGGAATCCGGCACCCGGACCCTGAAAGACGCAACCAACGAAGCGCTGCGCGACTGGGTCACCAACGTGCCGAGCACGCATTACATCATCGGGTCGGTGGTTGGGCCCGATCCCTTTCCCCGGATGGTCCGCGACTTCCAGTCTGTGATTGGGCAGGAGGCACGGGAGCAGATGCTCGCCCGCTTTCACGGGCTGCCGCACACGGTGGTTGCCTGCGTTGGGGGCGGCTCCAATGCCATGGGCATCTTCAGCGGGTTTCTCGATGATCCAGATGTGCGGCTCGTAGGGGTCGAGGCGGCGGGCGAGGGTCTCGGCTCGGGCCATCACAGTGCGACCCTGAGCGCCGGGAAGCCCGGGCGTGTTGCATGGAAGTCTGAGCTATCTGCTGCAGGACGCCGACGGACAGGTCACACCCGCCCATTCGATCTCGGCTGGTTTGGATTACCCGGGGGTTGGCCCTGAGCACAGCTACCTGCGCGATACGGGGCGGGTGAGCTATGAGACCGCCACCGATGCCGAGGCCCTCACCGCATTTCAGGACCTCTGTCGGCTGGAGGGTATCATCCCCGCGCTCGAGACTGCGCATGCCCTGGCCTGGATTCGCCGGGCGGCAGGAACTTTTCCGGCAGAGGCCCTCGTCCTGGTCTGCCTGAGCGGCCGGGGCGACAAAGATGTGGCTCACGTCGCAGCTACTCTGGGCATCCGGCTGTGACGGCCCAGCCCGAGGTCCAGCCCACGGCTGTTCCCACAGCTCAGGTGGTCGAGCTGGTCGCGGCGATGGTCAAGGCGCTTCGGGCGTTCCAGATCTACCTGCCCAACAACCCGATTCATCAGCGGGCCGTTCAGAACGTCCAGGCAGCTTGTGCTCCGATCTGGTCGGGGACCGACGAGCTGGTGCTGAACATCTCGGAGTCTGAGTTCACCTGGGAAGAACAGGTCGTCTACCGGCAGAACAACAAGAACGAGAGTCTGAGCTGGAGTCTGTTCAAGGACGGCATGCGTGCCGTGACCATCCGCCGCGGAGCCGAGGGGAAAGAGCTGCCGCTCCTTCTGGCCACGATCAACCGGGCGCGCTTTCTGCCACCCGATGCCGGCGACGATTTGCCGACCCTCCTGTGGGAACAGGAATTCGAATTCATCGAGTATCGCTTCATCGATTTCTTCACCGGCGAGGGTGGCGGCACGGCCATGCCGCAAGCCACGGGTCAGCCGCTAGGCCAAGGGCAGACTCCCGCTGACCGAAAGGCGCAAGTCGCGGAGGAAGCACCCGCTCGAGCCAAGAGTCTGATTGATATCGATGATGTTGACTCCACTCTCTACTTCCTGGATGAAGCCGAGATCGGCTACCTGGCTCGGGAGCTGGAGGAGGAATATCAGCGAGACGTTCGAGGCAGCGCGTTCAACATTTTGTTCGACCTGTTCGAGATCAATCCGGACCTGAACGTCCGGCAGGAGATTCTCCGGGCTCTGGAGCGGCTGTTCCCCAATCTTCTCAACGCCCGCGACTTCCGGAGCGCCGCCGCGGTGCTCCGCGAATCCAAGGTGCTGCGAGAAAAAGCGGCACAACTGCAGCCGGAGCTTACCGAACGGCTCGAGGTTTTTGTCCTCAAGTTGAGCGAGCCCGCTATCGTGGGACAGCTGCTGCAGTCCCTCGACGAGGCGAGCCATCTTGGCGTGGAAACCTATGCCGCCGAAGTGTTGCGCGAGCTTCGGGCAACTGCGCTGGAGCCGTTGGTGGGCTGGTTGCCCAATCTCACCTCCGAACCGCTGCGAAAGATGCTGGAGGAGGTCGTCGATCGGCTGGCGCATGCCTATCCGGCGGAGGTCCAGCGAATTCTCAAGCTGCCCGACTCCCCGTCCTTGCTCGGAATGGTCACCCTGTGTGGCCGCTTGGGTCTGCATCAGGCCGTTCAGGGGCTGGGAGAGACCATCAATCATCCCGATCCCGCCATCCGCCTTGCCGTGGTCCAAACGCTGGGCCTGCTCGGTACCCCCGGCGCAATGACGGTGGTGGACAGAGCCATCGAGGACAGCGATCGAAACGTCCGGCTCGCTGCCGTACGGTCTGCCGGTTCTCGCGGCTATAAGGGCGCCCTCCGGCGAATCGAAGCCGTCGTCCTGGGCAAAGCGCTCAAGGACGTGGACCTGACCGAGAAGATGGCCTTCTTCGAAGCCTATGGTTCCATTGCCGGAGCCAATGCGCTGAAGCCGCTCGGCGCGCTTCTGCTTGAGCGTGGCTTGCTGCGGATGAAGGAACCTCCGGAGATCCGCGCATGCGCCGCAATGGCGCTGGGGCGACTGAAGACTCCCGAAGCCCGGGAGGTGCTGCAGCGGGCCCAGGACGACAAGGAGCTGGTGGTTCGGAACGCCGTCAGCCGCGCGCTGCGTGAGGCCGCCCGGTGAGCAGCCCGATCGAGCTGGCTACCGGCGCTCCCGGCGATGACGGACAGCTTCGTCAGGGCGGCCGCTCACTGCTGCTCGCGCTGTACACCGCGCTTCGCAGCCTCAAGCTGTATCCCCTGGAGAACGCTACCGTCCAGAAGTCGCTCAGCGACCTGGACAACACCACGCGGGCGTTGCTCAAGAGTGAGATCGAACTGGAGATCCGGCTGGCCGGAGATTTCATCTTCGTAAACTCTACCCGCCTCCGGCTCGAGCTCGACAATTACGCCTCGTTCAGCCACATCCTCGCGATCTTTCGGGGATACGAGATCGGGGCTCTTCGAGTGAAGACCGGCACCGACCGCCGGCAGTGGCAGATCTTCCTCAGCCTCCTGCTCAGCCTGGCGGGACGGGGCTCGGCGGAAGAACGGCTCAAGGAACTGCACGAAAGGCTCGATACCGCCAAGGTCGCCGACCTGGAGATCGAGCGCGGTCTGCCCACGGAGGGCAGCAGCTCGGCCGAAGCCCGGCAGGCCTCGAAGCAGGTGTACGCCCAGGGCGTGGCGGTGACCAAGGATGTGATCGCCGGGGTACGCCTGGGCCGCGCCACCGGCCTCAAACGGGTAAAGCGCGCCGTCCAGATGGTGGTGGACCAGGTGCTCAACAACGAGATCTCGATGGTGGGCCTGACCACCATTCGCGATTACGACGAATACACCTTCACCCACTCCGTCAATGTCTGCATCTTCTCGGTCGCACTGGGCAAGAAGCTGGGACTCTCCAAACCCCAGCTCTGCGATCTGGGCATGGCCGCCCTGCTGCATGATGTGGGCAAAGCGAGGATCCCGCCGGAAATTTTGAACAAGGCTGGAAAGCTCGACGAGCACGAGTGGAAGGTGATCCAGTCGCACCCATGGTATGGCGCTCTGACCCTCTTCAGCATGCGCGGGTACGAGGAGATCCCGTACCGGTCGATCCTGGTGGCCCACGAGCACCATATGAAATCGGACCTGACCGGCTACCCCAAGGTCGTCCGGCCTCGGACCCTCGGCATTTTCTCGCGCATCGTCGCCGTGGCCGACGGCTTCGATGCCGCCACCACGCGCCGGGTGTACCAGACCGTGCCGATCGAGCCTGACCAGGTGCTCCGGGAAATGTGGGAGAACCCAAACCGGGGCTACGACCGGGTTCTGGTGAAGGCGTTGATCAATCTGATCGGCGTCTACCCGGTTGGCACCTGCGTCATTCTCGACAGCTTCGAGGTGGCCGTCGTGTCCGCTCCAAATCCTGATGGCGAACAGCTCAAGCGGCCCCTGGTGCGGATTGCGGTGGATGCCGACGGCGGACCGGTTCCAGCGCCCGGGCTCGGGGTTGATTTGAGCGAGAAGGATCAGAGCGGGGCTTATCGGCGATCGATCATCAAAGTCACTAATCCATCGCGCTATGGGATCACGGTTGGCGATTACTTTGTCTGATTCGCCGCTAACGCGGACCTGGGCTGCCCTCCGATCCGACGGACGGCGAGCCCTGATCCCCTATCTCACGGCGGGCTATCCCACCCGGGACACGAGTGGCGCGGCGATTCGGGCGGCAGCGGAGGTGGCGGACATCATCGAAGTGGGTGTTCCATTCAGCGATCCGCTGGCCGACGGCCCCACTATCCAGCGCTCCACTTTCCAGGCCTTGCAACAGGGCATGACCCTGCCCGGGACTATCCAGCTCATTGCGGAGCTCGAGCTCAACCGACCCGTTGTGTTATTCAGTTACCTGAATCCGATTCTGCGTTACGGCATGGACCGCTTCCTTGCCGATGCCGGGGCTCTGGGCGTGGCCGGCTTGATCCTGACCGATCTGCCGGCCGGATCCGATCCTGCGGTGGAGTCCGCGGTTCAGGCCAGCAGTCTCGATCTCATCCGGCTGATCGCCCCTACCACGCAGGCGGCTCGATTGAAAGTCGCTGTCGCAGGGGCTCAGGGATTTGTGTATCTGGTTGCCCGACTCGGTGTGACCGGTGCTACCGCGTCGTTGTCAGGGAACCTGGCGGAGTCGATCGGGCAAGTGCGGCGGGCCACCCCACTGCCGGTAGCGGTCGGATTTGGCATTTCAACGCCCGAGCAAGCGCACGCCGTGGGGCAAATGGCTGATGGTGTCGTGGTCGGGAGCGCCCTGGTGGATGTTCTGGGCCGCGATGGCGTCCGCGAAGCGGCCCGCTTTCTTCGCCGGCTTCGCGCAGGCCTGGACAGTGGGGTAGACGGATGACCATCAAGGTCCAGGGGCTGCTGAACGGCTACAGCAGAATGCTTTGGCTGGGCGGGCTCGCACTCCTGGCAGGAGTGCTGGCGGTCGATTCCCGGTGGATGGCCAGCCCCATCTCCACCAGTGTATTGATGCTCACCATCTTTGCCCTTCGGGCCGTGCCGGTCCGGTTGAGCAAGTATTCCTACCTGACCCAATCGGCCATACCCACACTCGTCGGAGCGGTATGCGTTGGGCCGTCGCCGGTTGCCGCCGCGCTGTGGGTCGGGGTAGCGGCCGCAGACGTCTTCGGTCTCCGGAAGCCCCCGCGATCCGGCGTGATCAACGCCGGCCGGGAGGTAATCAGCTTTGTGGCGGCCTATGGTGCCTACGCCGCGATTCTCGCGATGGGTGGGACCAACGAGGTGACCCTGGATTTTCTACCAGCCGCTGCCATCCTTGTCGCCCTCTACTTCTTCCTGAGTCGGGCTCTCTTCTACTTCAGCCTGCTGGTCCGCAACAAGCTGGAGAGTGCCGAGAAGATCCTGATCCTGCGTTGGGAGGTCAGCTCGTACCTGCTGACTCTCATCGCCACTACGATCGTGATTGCCACCCTGGCCAAACTGGAGCCCGGCGCCTGGGTAGCCGTCGCACTTGCCCTTGGTGTCGTGGGCTTGCTCGCCCGTCAGATTCTGGATGAGGCGATAGGCGCCGAGGACCTGAACAAGGTCCACTTGATGGAGGGGGCTATCGCGAGTAATGCCACCCTTCAGGGCTCCTTCACCCAAATCGAGCGGCTCGGCTATCGTCTGCTCGACTGGAGCGACTTTCGAGTATACCGGGTGAACGGATCGCAGATTTCCCTGGTCTTCCGCAGCTCGATGGGCCGGCCCAATCGTGGCGAGCCGCCTTCGGAAGTGGCGGCCCTCAGACAGGCAGTGCTGGAAACTCGAGAGGCGCTCGTGATCCGGGATAGCCGCAAGGACGACCGCGTGGCCGGAGTGCTGCGCCACGCCCTGTCTCTGGTCATCCATCCCATTCGGTTCGGTGATGACATCCTGGGCCTGCTCGAGGTGGAACACCAGAAGCGTCACGTCTATCGCTCCAAAGATCTGTTGGCCATGAGCACACTGGCTGGCCAAATGGCCACGGCCATTCATATTGCCGAGCTCCGGCGGCCGCTGGTGCTGACCGTGGGGCAGATCGGTGAGCAGGTCACCTCGCTGGCTCGGGTCGCAGACTCGCTGCGAACCTCCGCGAGCGCGCTGGCCGATGTTTCGCTGGGCATGCGTCAGGGTGCCATGGAGCTGGAGCGGTTCGCTACCGGCGGGCTCCGCGCAACCGGATCGCTGGCGAACGCCTCGCAGGAAATGATGAATCAGGGAGCCCAGGCCGCGGCGGCAAGCGGCACGGCCGCCGAGGTTGCGGCCCGCAACCGCGACGTCATCGGCGACGCCATCGCCCGGCTGGTCGAGCTCAAGGGCTTTGTCGCCGGCGGCGCCGATCGGGTTGCTTCCCTCGGCGCGCTGACTCAGCGCATCACCGGTTTCATTGGCACCATCCGTGAGATCGCCGATCTGACCAATCTCATCGCCCTGAACGCCGCGATCGAAGCCGCGCGAGCCGGTCGGGAGGGCAGGGGCTTTGCCGTCGTTGCCTCCGAGGTCCGGGAGCTCGCCGCGCAAAGCCTGCACGCTGCTCAGGAAGCCGGCGGGTTGCTCGGCGAAATCGCCGATCAGGTATCGTCCGTGTCCAGCCAGATGGAGCGTGGCCGAGATGTTGTGGCCGGAGTAGAAGAGCTGAGCGCCGATGCCGCCAAGGCGCTGGATGCTATCGTGGGGACCACTGGCGAGGCTGGCGGCCACGCCAAGGCCATTGCTGCCACTGCAGCACAACAGCGTGACGCGGTGAACTCCCTCACCGGTCAGATCGAGCAGGTTGCCGCCAGTTCGGCCAAGAGCCGGGCCGATACCGATACACTTGCCAAACGGGCGGGAGAAGCCTCGGCCGGACAGGCTGAGCTGGAGCGGTCCATCCGCGAGCTCGGCGACCTCGCTTCCGATCTCCAGCGGATCGCGAGTCACTTTGTTGTCGAGGTCTGAGCGAAGACTGCCGGAGAAGGCCTACGTGGCGCTGGGCAGCAACCTGGGCGACCGGGAGGGCCATCTACGGGCAGCGCGTGCGGCCTTAGCGGCTCTGCCGGATACCACTCTGGTTTCCGCCTCCAGCATCGAGGAAACCGCGCCGCTGGGTGGCAAGCAACAACCTCCCTATCTCAATCAGATGGTTCTCCTGGAAACTCGCCTCGAGCCCCGGCAGCTGCTCCAGGCCCTGCAGGCCATTGAACAGGCGCAGGACCGAAAGCGAACCGAGCGTTGGGGCTCGCGCACCCTGGATCTGGATATCGTTCGCTTCGGAGAGAGGCGGGTAGCCGAGCCTGACCTTATCATTCCTCATCCCGAGCTGTCCAACCGCGACTTTTGGCGCCGAGAGCTGGCGGAGTTGAAGCCCGATGAACGCTGACCCGCGGCCGCTCACGGTCACCGACCTGCTGACGATGAAAGCAGCAGGCAAACGCGTCGTCATGCTCACCTGCTACGACGCCATCTTTGCTCGCCTGCTGGAAGACGCAGGCGTAGATGTCCTGCTGGTGGGCGACTCGCTGAACCAGGTGATAGCCGGTCACGAGACCACCCTTAGCGCCACTCTCGACCAGATGATCTATCATGCCGCCGCCGTCCGGCGGGGCTCCCGCCGCGCGCTGGTCTTCGTGGACCTGCCATTCCTCACCTATCAGATCTCGATCCCCGAGGCCATCCGGAATGCGGGAAGAGTGCTGCAGGAGACCGGCGCCCATGGAGTGAAGCTCGAGGGCGGAGGCCACATGGTGGATACCGTGGCGGCGCTGGTCGAGCGGGGGATTCCGGTGATGGGGCATCTCGGTCTCACCCCGCAATCGGTGCATGCTCTCGGCGGCTATCGGGTGCAGGGGAGGGACGAGGAAGCCGCCGAGCGCCTGGTCAGAGATGCCAAGCTCCTGCAGTCTGCCGGAGCGTGCGCCGTTGTTCTCGAGCTGATCCCCGCTGCCGTTGCCGGCCGCATTTCGCAGTCACTGACCATTCCAACCATTGGTATTGGAGCCGGACTTCACTGCGACGGCCAAGTTCTGGTGCTGCACGACATGCTCGGGCTCAATGAGCAGTTTGCCCCGAAGTTTCTCAAGCATTACGGCAAGCTGGGGCAATCGGTGCGGGATTCGGTGCGGGCCTTTGCCGCGGATGTGCGTGACGGAAAGTATCCGGGGCGAGAGCACAGCTTTGACTGAGCTGACCACCATTCCCGATATGCGTGCTTGGACCCGGGCCCAACGCAGTGCGGGGCGCCGCATCGGTCTGGTGCCTACGATGGGATATCTCCACGAGGGCCATCTCGCGCTGGTGGATGAGGCAAAGCGGCGGACCGATGCGGTTGTGCTCAGCATCTTCGTGAATCCGCTGCAATTCGGTCCCCGAGAAGATCTGGCCCGTTACCCCAGAGATTTGCCTCGGGACCGCAGCCTTGCACAGGGCCGTGGTGTGGACGCCCTCTTTGTGCCCTCAGTCGAGACGATGTACCCGGCCGGTTCCGAGGTCCGGGTGACCCCGGGTGCAACGGCGGAACGGTGGGAAGGCGAAGCCCGGCCGGGGCACTTTACCGGTGTGCTCACGGTGGTGGCCAAGCTGTTTCATCTGGTCCAGCCGGACCTGGCCTGCTTCGGGCAAAAAGACATCCAGCAGTTGACGCTGATCAGACGAATGGTACGGGATCTCGACTGGCCCATCGAGCTTGCCGCCGTGCCGACGATTCGCGAGCCCGACGGGCTCGCGCTGAGCAGCCGGAACGCCTACCTGAATGAGGACGAGCGCCGGCAGGCCCGGGCCCTCAGCCGGGCGCTCGTCGCGGCGCACCGCAGCTTTTGCGAAGGGGAACGCCAGGCTGCGAGGCTGGAAGATCGGATGCGCCGGGAACTCAACGCCGAACCCGGTGTGCGGATAGAGTACGTTGCCATCGTCGAGCCAGAAGGCCTCAGTCCGGTTTCAACCGCGGATGCCCGAACTATTATCGCCGTCGCTGCCCGGGTCGGCAGTACTCGTCTGATCGACAACATCCACCTGGCTCAAGGCCTTGGTTGATGCCGGGCTCCGGCCAACCCTGCCCCAATGGGCGGTGGTCACTCCCAAGCGGCTGGAACACATTCAGCGAGTAGCCCGGCTGGCCGCTGTCTGGGCGGAACAGATCGGCGTCCCCGATTCGGAAAAACACCGGTGGCTTCGCGCAGTATGGCTGCACGACGCTCTGCGCGACGCTTCGCCGGAGGAGCTGGAGAGGTGGGCCGCCGACTCTCCGGGCCCGCCCGAGCTACGCCACGGCCCGGCCAGCGCGGGTCGGGCCCGGGCCGAAGGAGAGGACGACCGCGGCGTGCTGGATGCGGTGCGGTACCACTCACTGGGACTGGCCGAATGGGATATGGTCGGCCGCATTCTATATTGCGCGGATTACCTCGATCCCGGGCGGCCGTTCCAGCGGAAGCAACGAGCCGAATTGGCTCAACGGTTGCCTGACGATCCGCAAGGTGTCCTCCGCGAAGTCGCACGCGCTCGACTGTCCCACATCATCGAATCTGGATGGCCCGTTCTCGAGCCTACATACCGATTCTGGAACAGTATCGTCGGCACTGGCGGGAGCTCGCGCTAGGCGCAGGCTTGCTGCTGCTGGTGCTGGGAGTGGGACTCTGGCTTTGGCCGCGTGCCAGGCCGGAGCGCACCTCTGCCGCCTCTGCTGTGATCACGCCGAAAGAACGAATAACCGTTGAGGTGCTCAATGGGACTCGGCGGCAGGGCGCGGCCAGAACCGCCACTCGAATGCTGCGCCGCCGAGGACTGGACGTGGTATTCCTCGGCAATGCCGATTCCACCGCGCCTCTGACCCGCGTTCTGGCCCGCCGGGGGGACTCGGTTCAGGCGGGATACGTTGCCGCTGCTCTTGGCGCCGGCGCGGTGACGGTCGAGATCGACACGTTTCGCCGAGTTGATGTGAGCGTGATCCTCGGAGAAGACTTCCTCCCCAGGCTGGAGGTGCATCCCTAGAGGCAGCAGCCTATCACTACATCCATCACATTGGTTCCGGTCAGTCCGGTTCGGAGTAGAGCTCCAGCGGCGTCGAGCGCCGGATAGGAATTGTGGTCGGCCAGATCCTGAGCAGGATTGCGCCCCGAGCTCTCGATGGCCTGCCAAGTCCGGCCGTCCACTATGGCTCCGGCCGCATCGGTAGGACCGTCTCGACCATCGGTACCCGCCGCCAGCAGGGCAACTCTCTCGGATGTACCGCTCAAGGCTCTCGCGGCGGCGAGCGCCAGCTCCTGGCAGCGGCCACCGAGCCCAGCCGGTTGCTCGCCCAGACTCACCGTCGTTTCGCCGCCCCAGATCAAGCACACCCGAGTGTCTGTTTCGATATCCGATTGCGCGCAGCGATCGAGTAGACTGCGGGCCAGCAGCGCCCCGGCAGGTGCTGCTTCGCCCGATATCGGCCTATCCCACTACCACCGGCGTGAGACCAAGCTCGCGAGCTCTTCCGGCTGCTGCCTCCAAGGCCAGCCGGTTACTGGCGATCACCTCGAGGCTCACTCCGGCAAATGCATGGTCTCCGGGTTTCGGAGTCTCGGGTCGTTCTCCCGCTTCCACCGAAAGCACCAGGGACCGCCCTGCTTCGGGTAGTCGACGCCAAATGCCGGCTTGCTCCAATTGCTCGCGAACTTCTCGCGCGGTGGTTGGGTCCGGAACACACGGACCCGATCCGATGGAGGCGAGGTCGTCCCCTATCACATCCGAGATCACGTATCCGCGGACTTTGGCCGGCGCCAGGGCTCGAGCCAGCTTCCCACCACCCCAGCGGGAGAACCGCTTGCGAATCCGGTTCATCGCGGTGATGTCGAGTCCTGAGCCCAGAAGCAGGGAATAGATCGATGTCAGCTCCGCCGGCGTCAGTCCGGGCTCCGGAGCGGCAATCAGGCTGCTGGTTCCACCCGAAAGCAGAAGCCAGACTTCATCGGTTCTCGGAACCCGCCCTACCGTTCGTTCCAGCGCGGCCGCTGCCGCCAGGGACCGCTGTCCCGGCTCCGGGTGGTCTCCGGCGGTGCACTCGAGAGAAGAATCCGGGCTGGTCGCCTCGGCCGGGCCCACGATCAGTCCACCGGCAGGGGAGGTTCCGCGCCGGCGAAGTACGTCCAGTGCAGCGGTCGCCATGGGGAACGCGGCTTTGCCGAGAGCCAGAATCCAGACCGGCCGGCCACTCTCGGGGGCAGCCTCCAGCCGTCGCGCCAGAGCCGGTCCTGGCGCAACCGCGTCGGTGGCAGCAGAGTAAAGGTTTCCCAGCAATTCCCGGGGCTGGAGTGGGTGGGCTGGGCTCAGCGTTGCGCTCTTGTGAAAAAGTTCACAAAGTGTTATGGTCGGGAAGAATCTGACGTACCCTCAGTCTGCCATCTCTAGTCTGCCATCTTTCCAAGAGGTCCCCATGGCCGGCCGCAACTTTCTTTTCGTTCCCGGGCCCACCAACGTGCCCGACCGCGTTCTCCGGGCCATGCACCGCACCATGGAAGATCACCGCTCTTCTGATTTTCCAGCTTTCGTGGCGCCGATCTTCGAGGACCTGAAGAAAGTCTTCAAAACCACTTCCGGCCAGCCATTCCTCTTTCCGGCGAGTGGGACCGGAGCCTGGGAGGCATCGCTTTCGAACACTCTATCCCCGGGCGACCGGGTGCTCGCCGGCCGGTTCGGGATGTTCAGCCATCTCTGGATCGACATGGCGCAGCGACTGGGCCTGGATGTCGAGGTGCTGGATGCGGAGTGGGGAGAGGGCGCGCCCATCGAGCGGTACCAGGAGGCGCTGGCGGCTGACAGCGCACATCGGATCAAGGCGGTGCTGTTTACCCACAACGAGACTGCCACCGGGGTCACCAGCGATGTGGCGGGAATCCGTCGTGCCCTGAGCGAGACCCGTCACCCGGCCCTGCTCATGGTGGACGGGGTGAGCTCCATCGCGAGCATCGACTTCAGAATGGATGAGTGGGGTGTGGATCTGGCCGTTACCGGATCCCAGAAGGGCTTCATGCTACCCGCCGGACTTGGCATCGTCTGCGCGAGCCAGAAGGCGCTCGGTCTCTACGACCAGGCCAGGCTGCCCCGGGTGTTCTTCGATTTTGGTGATATGAGGAAGGCCAATGCCACCGGCTACTTCCCCTATACGCCGTCGATTCCCATGCTCTACGGCCTGAAGGAATCCATTGCCATGCTGCTGGAGGAGGGGCTGGAGAATGTCTTTGCCCGCCACCATCGTCTGGCGGAAGGAACCCGCCTGGCCGTGAAGGCGTGGGGCCTGGAGCTCTGTGCCCGCGCGCCCAAGTGGAACTCCGACACGGTCACCGCGATCATGGTTCCGCCGGGGATCAACGGCGCCGAAGTGATCGATGTAGCGTATCGGCGCTACAATCTGGCCCTTGGTGCCGGACTCGCCCGCATGGCCGGCAAACTTTTCCGGATCGGTCATCTGGGTGATCTCAACGAGCTGATGTTGCTCGGCGCCCTCGCCGGGGCAGAGATGGCCATGCGGGACGTGGGCATGAAGGTGACTCTCGGCAGCGGCGTGGCCGCGGCGCAGGAATACTGGCGGAGCACGTCGGCTCCCTTATCCAAGCGAGATCTCCCACCCCGGGCTCCCGAGGCGCAGCCCGCCTCCGGCGGAGCCAAGAAGGTCACGGTCGGCGCCGGGCGATGAGCCATACCCGCTACGAGCCGGCGCGGGCGCGGCTTCAGCGCAGTGAGCTGGCGGTTCCAGGCTCCCAGCCGGGAATGTTTCGGAAGGCCCTGGAGAGCGAGGCGGACTGCATCTTCCTCGATCTGGAAGACGCTGTGGCGCCGGCCGACAAGGCTCAGGCCCGGCTCAACGTCATAGCCGCGCTGCACGACCACGACTGGCGGGAGCGGGGCAAAACGATTGCGGTGCGGATCAACGGCATCGATACACATTATATGTACCGGGACGTGGTGGATGTCGTGGAGCAGGCGGGCGACCGGCTGGATATCGTGCTGATTCCCAAAGTTGGTGTGCCGGCCGACGTTTACCTGGTGGACGCACTGCTGACCCAGATCGAAGAGGCGAAAGGCATCGAACAGCGCATTGGGATCGATGTGTTGATCGAGACTGCTCTGGGCATGGCCAACGTCGAGGCCATCGCCCAGTCGAGCCGGCGGCTCGAGGCCATGCACTTCGGCGTCGCCGACTACGCCGCCAGCTGCCGGGCCCGAACGGTAAACATCGGCGGTTTGAACCCCGATTACCCGGGGGACCAGTGGCACGCGGCGCTGTCCCGAATGGTGGTGGCCTGCCGGGCCTACGGGCTCCGCGCGATCGATGGTCCTTTCGGAGACTTCAAGGATCCGGACGGCTATACCCTTGCTGCCCGGCGCGGAGCCGCCCTCGGCATCGAAGGAAAGTGGGCCATTCACCCATCCCAGATTGCGCTGGCCAATGAGGTATTCACCCCGCCTGCCAAGGAGGTGGAGCGGGCCCGGCGAATCCTGGACGCACTGGAGCAGGCGGCCCGCGAAGGCCGGGGGGCGGCCCAGCTCGATGGACGGATGATCGATGCGGCGTCGGCCCGCATGGCTCAGAACGTGGTCGATACGGACCAGGCTATTAACAGCAAGTCGGGAGTCAGGGGCCGCGAGTCGGGAGTTCCCGTCTCCTAACGTTCCGGCTGGCGCTTCTGCTCTTCACGTAACTCTCGACTCCTGACTCACGACTCCTAGCTGCGAAGCAACCATGGACATCCACGAGTACCAGGCCAAAGAGCTCCTTGCCGGCTTCGGCGTCGCCATTCCCCGAGGTGGCGTCGCGTATAGTCCGGAACAGGCGGTGTACCGCGCCTCGGAGATCGGAGGATCGCGCTGGGTAGTCAAGGCGCAGATCCATTCCGGGGCCCGGGGCAAGGCCGGAGGCATCAAGCTCTGCTCCAATGAAGATGAGGTGCGCCAGGCGGCAAAGGGCCTACTGGGGAAGCGGCTGGTTACCCATCAGACGGGACCGGAGGGAAGAGTGGTGCACCGGCTCTATATCGAGGCAGCCGTGCCCATTGATCGGGAGCTCTATCTCGGCCTGGTGCTCGACCGCAAGAGCGAGCGCATCATGATCGTGGCTCACCCCCAAGGGGGCATGGAGATCGAGGAGATTGCGCAGAGCGCGCCCGACTCGATCCTCCGGGAAGTTGTGGAGCCGGCGATCGGGATGAGCGCCTTTCAGGCCCGGGAGATCGCGTATGGTCTCGGCCTCGCGCCTGCGCAGGTGAGCCGCGCCGTCACCACCCTCCTGGGCGCGTACCGGGCGTTCCGCGATCTCGACGCTACCATGGTCGAGATCAATCCACTGGTGGTGACCAAGGACGGCCAGGTTCTGGCTCTCGACTGCAAGATGACCTTTGACGACAACGCCATGTTCCGCCGGCCCAACGTGAGCGAGCTGCGAGACTACGCCGAGGAGGATCCCCGGGAATCTCAGGCGGCCGAGTACGGGCTCAATTATGTCGCGCTCGAGGGCGACATCGGCTGCATCATCAACGGTGCCGGCCTGGCCATGGCCACCATGGACATGATCAAGCACGCCGGTGGACACCCGGCAAACTTTCTCGATGTGGGCGGGGGGGCTTCACCTGACCGGGTGGCGGCGGCCTTTCGTCTGGTCCTGTCAGACGAGAAGATCGGCGCCATCCTGGTGAACATCTTTGCCGGCATCAACCGCTGCGACTGGGTCGCTCAAGGCGTGGTGCAAGCGGCTCGGGAAACTCAACTGACCATACCGCTCGTCGTTCGGCTGGCCGGCACCAACGTCGAGGAAGGCCGGAGGATTTTGAAGGACAGTGGTCTGCCAATCATCACGGCGCATAGTCTCTCCGAGGCGGCGGAGCGGGTGGTTCAAGCCTTCAACGCCTCCCGGTCTCAGGCTTCATCCCGCGGCCGTGCCACCAGCGGTCTTGCCGGAGGAAATGGACAGTCATGAGCATCCTCATCGATGAAACTACCCGGGTGCTGGTGCAGGGCTTCACCGGCGACAAGGCCACGTTCCACGCCAAAGAGATGATGGCGTACGGCACCAAGATCGTGGGCGGGGTGACGCCCGGAAAGGGCGGCACCCGGCACCTGGAACGCCCCGTCTTCAACACCGTTCGAGAAGCCGTGCGGGCCACCGGCGCCACCGCCAGCATCATCTTTGTGCCCGCCGCGTTCTGTGCCGACTCCATCATGGAAGCGGCCAACGCCGGCATCCGCCTCATCTGTACCATCACCGATGGCATACCGGCGCAGGACATGATGATGGTGAAGCGCTACCTGCTGCGCTTTCCCAAGGAGCGGCGCACTACGCTGATCGGGCCCAACTGTGCCGGCATCATCAGCGCCGGAAAGGCAATGCTGGGCATCATGCCGGGCCACATCTATTCCCGCGGCCATGTCGGGCTGGTGACCCGAAGCGGAACCCTGGGTTACGAGGCCGCGGCGCAGATGAACGCGCTCGGCATCGGTCAGAGCACCAGTGTGGGCATCGGCGGCGATCCGATCAACGGCAGCTCCTTTGTCGACATGCTCAAGCTGTTCGAGGAAGATCCCGAGACCGAGGCCGTGATGATGATTGGCGAGATCGGCGGCCCCCAGGAAGCGGAAGGCTCGCTCTTCGTGAAGGAGAGCATGAGCAAGCCGGTGATCGGGTATGTCGCCGGTCTGACCGCGCCCAAGGGCCGCCGCATGGGCCATGCAGGGGCCATCATCTCCGCTTTCGGCGACACCGCGGCGGAAAAGGCCGAGATCATGCGCACTGCAGGACTCACCGTGGCACCCAGTCCGGCGGAGCTCGGCATCACAGTGGCCGCGGCGCTGGCCAGGCGATCCCAGCGCACCACGGTCGCCGTGAAGTGACCAGCCGCGCCACGGTGGTGGTGACGCGCCGGCTGCCGTTGGTTGTCGAGGAGGAGCTGACCCGCGACTTCGACGCCAGACTCAACCGCGACGATCGACCACTCGGAGCGGCCGGACTTGCAGGACGCGTTGCGCACCGCCGACGCGCTTCTCTGCACCGTGACGGACAAGCTCACCGCCGAGGTCCTCAGTGCCGAGCCGCTGCGCGCCCGCATGCTGGCTAACTTCGGCGTCGGCTACAATCACATCGACATCAATGCCGCCAAGTCACGCGGGCTCTCAGTGTCGAACACTCCCGACGTGTTGACCGAAGCCACCGCCGATATCGCCATGACCCTGCTGCTCATGGTGGGTCGCCGAGCTGGGGAAGGGGAGCGCCACGTGCGTTCTGGAGCCTGGACCGGATGGCGTCCCACCCACATGCTCGGTTCCCAAATCAGCGGGAAGACTCTCGGCTTGATCGGCATGGGCCGCATCGCCCGCGCTGTGGCCCGTCGAGCCCACATGGGGTTCGGCATGACGATCCTGTTTCACGACCCATACCCACCCTCGGCGCCGGAAGCGGCCGCGCTCGGGGCGGAGCTCACGGCAGAGCCCGGAAGAGGTTCTGGAAGAGTCGGACTTCGTTTCGCTCCACTGCCCAGCCACGCCGGAGACGCGCCATCTCATGAACCGGGAGCGCCTGGCCCGGATGCGGCGGAGCGCCTTTCTCATCAATACCGCGCGGGGTGACGTGGTAGACGAGGCCGCCTTGGTAGATGCTCTTGCCGACGGGACGATTGCCGGGGCCGGCCTCGACGTCTATGAGCACGAGCCGCAAATCGCGCCCGAGCTCCTCACCATGGAGAACGTGGTCCTGCTTCCCCACCTGGGTAGCGCGACCCACGAAACTCGGGTGGCCATGGGTCAGCGAGCGGTCGAAAACCTGCGGCAATTTTTCGGTGGTGCGCCGCTGCGCGATCCCGTCGTGTGACCCAGACCCTGCTCGATCCCTTCTCCGCCGTCGGTCTTCCCGAGTCGGCCGATCCGGCGGCCGCCAGCGCGGCCGCATACGCCAACGAGGTTGTCGAGCTTCTCTCCGGCTTGCTCCTCGGCCTGGTACGGGAGCGGCAACCGGAGTTGGAGTCGGCACTGCGCGGCGAACGCCCCGCCTCCGAGCTCAGCCCCGATCTGCTGGCCCGAACTCTTCAGGTGCAGGGCCTCTGGTTCCAGCTGCTGAGCATCGCCGAGCAGAATGCGGGCATGCGCCGGCGGCGGCAGACGGAAGTCGACCGGGGGTATGACCAGGTGCGGGGCACCTTTGCCCAGGTGATCTCCAGCGCGGCCGCCGCAAAGATCTCCGCCGACGAGCTGCGGAAGCTGCTGGAGATCCTTAGGGTTCGCCCCGTGATCACCGCCCATCCCACCGAAGCCAAACGGGTCACCGTTCTCGAAAAACACCGCCGCATCTATCGCCGCCTGGTGGATCTGGAGTCGCCCCGGTGGACCCCGCGCGAGCGTCAGGCACTGGTAGCAGGATTACAGAACGAGATCGAGCTGCTCTGGAACACCGGTGAGCTGCGCCTGGTCAAGCCGACGGTGCCCCAGGAGGTGTTCTGGGCGCTTCACTTCTTCAACGAGACCCTCTTCGAGTCCGTGCCCGATCTGCTGGAAAAGCTGGAGCGGGCCCTGGCACAGGCGTATCCCGGAGAGTCGTTTCAGGTGCCCCCCTTCTTTCAGTTCGGCTCCTGGGTCGGTGGCGATCGCGACGGCAATCCGTTCGTCACCAACGCGGTGACCCGGGGTACTCTGCTGGAGAATCGGCTCACCGGACTCCGCCGCTACCGCCGCCGTCTGGGAGAGCTGGTCAGGGCGCTCAGCATCACCGAGCGCGCCATGCCGGTGCCCGAGAGCTTTCGGGCGGCGCTGGAGAAGGAGCTGGCGGCAAGCGGAGAGGGCGACGAGATCGCGGCCCGCAACCCGGGCGAAGTGTTCCGCCAGTATCTCGCCTGCATGCTGGGGCGACTGGATGTGATGGTGACCGGCGCCGAGCGGGGCGAGATCGTCACCAGTCCGCAAGGCTATTCCTCCGCCGACGCTCTTGCCAGTGACCTGCGCCGAATCGAAGACGCACTCAGCTCGGCCGGGAGCGTTTCGCTGGCCGCGACACTGGTGCGGCCGGTTCGGCGGGAAGTCGAGTCGTTCCGCTTCAGTACCGTGCGTCTCGACGTGCGGGAGAACACGACCAAGCTCCGCGCTGCCCTGGCCGACCTTTGGCGCCAGTCAAATGCAGGCGATCCTCCCGATGAAGACTCTGACGCGTGGAGGCGCTGGATCACGACCGAGCTGGGCCGTCCGCTGCCGCGGAACGCGCAGGCACCGGAACTCCCGCCGGAGTCGGCCGAGACCCTGGGCATGTTTCAACTGGTCCGGCAGCTTCGGGAGGAGATCGACCGCGAGGCTTTTGGGAGCTTCGTGCTCAGTATGACCCGAAGTGTGAGCGACGTGCTGGGTGCCTACCTTCTGGCGAAACACGCCGGCCTCTTTGCCGATACCTCAGGAACCGAGAGCTGCACCCTTCCGATCGTGCCGCTGTTCGAGACCATCGAGGATCTTCAGCGGGCTCCCGCCATCATGCGCGAGCTGCTCTCCGTGCCTCTGGTTCGCCGGAGCGTTCGGACGCAAGGCGGGGTGCAGGAAGTGATGATCGGCTACTCCGACTCCAACAAGGACGGCGGCTTTCTCACGTCCAATTGGGAGCTGAGCAAGGCGCAGATCAAGCTCACTCGCCTCGGTCAGGAAGCCGGAATTCCCATTGCCTTCTTTCATGGGCGCGGGGGATCGGTCAGCCGGGGGGGAGCGCCCACCGGCCGGGCCATCGCGGCGCAACCGGCCGGCTCGATCCAGGGGCGGATGCGGATCACCGAACAGGGCGAAGTGGTGTCCTTCAAGTACGCCAACCGGGGGACAGCCCAATATCAGATCGAACTGTTGGCCGCGAGTGTGGTGGAACACTCGGTCAAGTCGGAACGCGAGAAGGCCCTGGCGCCCACGGCGGAGTTCGACGAAGCCATGGAGGCGCTCTCGGGAGCGGCGCAGGCATCGTATCGCGGTCTGATCGACCATCCGGATCTGCTGGCCTATTATCAGGCCGCCAGTCCGCTGGAAGAGCTGTCCATGCTCAACCTGGGCTCCCGGCCGGCCCGGAGGTTCGGAGCCCGATCCCTGAGCGATCTCAGAGCCATCCCCTGGGTGTTTGCCTGGTCGCAGAACCGGCACTTTGTACCCGGCTGGTACGGCGTGGGAAGCGGTATTCTCACCTTCCTCCAGGTGCGCGGCCAACGCGGGGCCGCGCTGCTGGATCGGATGTTCACCGAGTCACGGCTATTTCGGCTGGTCGTCGATGAAGTGGAGAAGACGCTGACGTATGTGGATCTCGAGATCGCCCGGGAGTATGCCGAGCTGGTGCCCGATGCCGGGGTGCGAAACACCATCCTGACGCTGGTTGAGGAGGAGTACCAGCGGACGGTCGAGGCGGTGCTCAAGATCAGCGGTGCAAGCGAGCTGGTCGAGCGCTATCCCAGGTTCCGGCGGCGACTGGCGCGGCGGCTGCCCACCATCAACCAGGTGAGTCGGCAACAGATCGAGTTATTGCGGCGGTTTCGGGAATCGGGCGGCGACAAGTCTCAGGAAGAACAACTGTCCGCGCTGCTGTTGTCGATCAATACGATTGCCGCGGGATTCGGGGCGACGGGATGAGATGGGGTGAAGGGTAAACGTGAACGGGTGGACCGTGAGCTGGAGCGGCTAAGATGGTAAAATGCCCCTCCTCAGTTTCAGCATACCTAGAGAATCGTTCAGTGCGCTGAGCGTGTTTCAGAATAGGATGGACTACGTCTGGCCGGAGTACCTCTCCTTATTCGTGGAGAAGCTAGAGCGGTAGTCTTAGGAGTGATCAACCTGGCCTCGACCGCGGAACCATACGCGATCCCGAGATGCTCTGTGAAAGTTGGCGAGCTCCAAATGAGTATCCTTCTGTCCAGCTCGATATCGCTGAGTTGATACACTGAGAAACGCCGACATTATGAGACATCTCGCAATCGCTTATGGATCAGCAGCTCGAAACGGAGGAGCTACCAGGAGAATCTGCACTCGATGCCGGAGTTATCCCTAATGCGGTCGGCGTGCACCTCCTTTGCCGAAATCGCATGAGTAGAAGCTAGTCCTCGGCATGCTCAGGCGAGGTAAGCGGAATGAGGGCGAGCCCGCTTACCGCTCACGCTTTCCTAGTCCCGCTCACGGTTGTAGCTCACGTCTCCTCTTCCTTTCGATCTCGACTCTCAGCTGCCCGCAGGCCGCATTGATGTCCAGTCCACGACTTCGGCGTACCACCGCCTCGATTCCCTGATTCCGCAGCCGATCGGCAAATATGCGAATTCGCGACGCGGTGGTCGGCGTCAGGTCCGGCGCGCCGCCAGGGTGCAGTGGCAGGATGTTCACCAGCGCACCCATGCGACGCGCCAGCCTGGCCAGCTCGTCCGCATCCTGATCGGTGTCATTGAATCCTCCGATCATCACGTACTCAAAAGTGATCCGCTTGCGGAATACTTCCGCTGCTTTGAGCACCGCCTCGAGATCGTACTTCTTCTCGATCGGCATGATGCCCCGGCGCTGCTGCGATGTCGGAGCATGGAGCGAGATCGCCAGACGGAACTGCTCCGGCCGCTTGGCGAATTCGACCATTCCGGGAATGATCCCCACAGTGGAGACGGTGATGTGCCGGGCTCCGATCTCGAAGCCCTCAGGACTGTTGAAGATGCTGAGCGCAGTGTCCACCGAGGGCCAGTTCAGCAGCGGCTCGCCCATGCCCATGAAGACAATATTGGTTGGCTTCTCGTCCGGATTGGCCAGCACAATTTCCCGAACCTGGCCGGCGATCTCGAAGGGAGTGAGGTTGCGCCGGAATCCCATGCGCCCGGTGGCGCAGAAGGTACAGCCCAGGGCACAGCCTGCCTGCGAAGAAATACAGAGCGTGCGACGGCTGCCTGTTGGGATCAGGACCGACTCGATGGCCTCGCCGTCGGTCAGGCGCCAGAGATATTTGCGAGTTCCATCGGCGGACTGCTGAATGGTGTCGGATGTCAGCCTGGGCAACGGAAAATCTCGATCCAGCTCGGCTCGGAGCTGCGCGGGCAGGTCCGTCGCTCCGCCCACGACGTGATTGGCACTTGCCAGAGACGTCGGTGGATCTGGCGAGCCCGGTAGGCCGGAAGTCCGCGATCTCCGACCCAACGCGCCAGAGTGGTGCGGGTGGTGGCTGGGGAGAGATCCAGCAGGCTATCAGGGCGTGATCGATCGAGCGAAGCTGCTGCCATCGGCGAAACTTAATCGCGCGCCTCTGCCGTGAGTTGCCGGATTGTCATGGTTCCGGATTATACGTCTAAGCTCAACAGCAATAACGCATTGCCCCTCTTTACCACGCGGTTTAGGTTTGACCGCATGCCGCCTAGGGTCGCCTGTGCTCCTGACTGAGTTTCTTACGCCAGAGCGGATAGTGATCCCCCTGGCCGCCCGCGACAAGGCTGGTGTCATCGCCGAGCTCATTCACCACCTGACCGATCATTCCGGCGGAGCCTTCGCCGAAGTACTCGGAGCCGTCGAGGAGCGTGAAGCCGTTCAGAGCACCGGAATTGGCTTCGGAGTAGCCATTCCGCACGCCCGCTCGGCCGCGGTTCGGGAGCTCACAGTCGTGTGCGGGGTAAGCGCACTGCCGGTTCCCTATGACTCAATCGATGGAGAGCCCGTCCGCCTCTTCTTCCTCATCGTGGGCCCTGAGTCTTCCGCCGGTCAGCACGTGAAAGTCCTGAGTCGGATAGCCCGGCTCGTGCGGCGAGAGGACCTCCGCCAGCAGTTATGCGCCTCCGCCACGGCTCAGGAGTTTTGCGCCGTCGTCGCCGAGGCGGAAACCCGCGTCTGATGGGGGCTACCGCACTCAGGACCCATCGGGGCGGTGCGCTCACCCGAGAGCAGCTGGGCCAGCAGGTCCGCCTAGGCGGGTGGGTGCACCGCCGGCGTGATCTGGGCGGACTCGTGTTCGTCGATCTCCGCGACCGGGCCGGGCTGGTGCAGCTCTCCTTCAATCCGGAGTGGACGTCGCCCGAGGTGATAGAGCGCGCCGCCGGCCTGGGCGCGGAAACGGTGGTGCTGGTGACCGGCACTGTGGCGCTGCGGCCCGAGCCGTCGCGCGACCAGCGTCTCGGCTCCCGCGAGGTCGAGGTCCATGCCACGGCACTCGAGATCGTCGGGCCAGCCCAGACCCCCATCATTCCGGTGGCTCGCAAGGAGAAGGAGGAGCTCCCCGCCGAGGAGCTCCGGCTCCGCCACCGGGTTCTCGATCTCCGCCGTCCCGAGCTGCATCAGAACCTGATCCTGCGCCATCGGTTGATGCAGGCCACCCGCCGGTATTTCGACCAGCACGGGTTTCTCGAGATCGAGACACCCATCCTCACCAAGCCGACGCCGGAAGGTGCCCGCGACTATCTGGTGCCCAGCCGGGTGCACCCCGGTGAGTTCTTCGCGCTGCCCCAGTCTCCTCAGCTATACAAACAGCTCCTGATGATGGCCGGACTCGACCGATACTTTCAGATCGCCCGCTGCTTTCGGGACGAGGATCTACGGGCAGACCGTCAGCCTGAGTTCACCCAGATCGACATCGAGGCGTCTTTCATCGGCCTGGAAGACGTGCTGGCGTTCGGTGAAGGTCTGGTGCAGACGCTCTGGTCCGAGGGGGGGCACCAGCTGTCGCTGCCCATCCCACGCCTCCGCCACGCCGATGCGATGGAGAAATACGGCACCGATAAACCGGATCTGCGCTACGGTCTGGAGATTTTCGATGCTACGGACGGCCTTCCGTGGGTCCGACTTTACCGTCACCCGCAAAGCGATCGAAGCCGGCGGGCGGGTGCGGGGAATCCGGGTCAGTGGTGGGGCGTCCCTCAGTCGTAAGCAGCTCGACGAGGTCGAAGCCGCTGCCAAGGCGCTCGGGAGCAGCGGGGCTATTGCGGCTCAAGGCTACCGGGGGGGCCCTCGAGGGGCCTGCCGCCAAGTTTCTCCCCACCGAGGCGTCCGGTCGTCTCGGGCTTCACGATGGAGACCTGGCGCTCCTGGTGGCCGGGCCGGACCACGTCTCCAGCCCGGCGCTGGACCGGGTGAGGAGCGAAGTGGCCACCAGGCTCAACCTCATCGATGAGGGCCAGAACCGATTCGTCTGGATCATCGACTTCCCGCTGTTCGAGCGCGATCCGAAAACCGGAGCGTTGAATTCGGTGAACCATCCATTCACCGCTCCGGATCCGGACGATCTGCCGCTGCTCGAGTCAGCCCCGGAACGGGTGCGCGCGCTGGCCTACGACATGGTATTGAATGGCACCGAGCTGGGTGGGGGCAGTCTCAGAATCGCCGATCCTTCTCTCCAGCGGCGGGTCTTTTCCCTGCTCGGCATTCCCGAGCAACAGGCGGAGCAGCGGTTCGGATTTCTGCTGGAGGGACTCAGGGCAGGGGCTCCCCCCCACGGCGGGTTTGCTTTTGGTCTTGATCGGATCGTCATGCTCCTGGCGCAGGCCGAATCGCTGCGCGATGTCATTGCGTTTCCCAAAACGACGGCGCAACGAGCTCTGTTCGAAGGAGCCCCGAGCCCGGTTGATGCCGCGGACCTGAAGGCCCTACACCTGGAGGCGAAGCGTGAGCGGTGAGGGTGAGCAGTGAGCGGCTACCGCTTACGGCTCCCCGCTTACCGCTTACCTTGGAAATATGGCTGACGACATCCAGACCAGAATGTCCGCCGAGGGGGCCGATCCCCTCCTGTTCGCCGGCGTCAATGACAGCAACCTGCTCGAGCTCCAGCGCGCCCTAGGCGTGCGAGTCTCCCTTCGGGGTGACGCAGTGACCTTGTCGGGCACGCCGGACCAGGTGGAGCGCGCGGGACCTGTCATCCAGGGGTTGCTCGACCTGGCCCGGATGGGTGAGCCGGTCACCCCGGACGACGTGTCCCGCCTGGCCGCCGAGGGCACCTCCGGCGAGCTCCCCGCCCAGACGGCCGACGGGAAGATCGTCCTTCCTGGGCTGCGCCGCGCTATCGTGCCCAAGACCCAGGGCCAGCGCGACTACCTCCAGGCCATCAGCAACCACGACATCGTAGTCGGGATCGGGCCCGCCGGCACCGGCAAGACATATCTCGCGGTGGCCAAGGCGGTCGAAGCACTGGCCCGGAAGCGGGTCAAGCGAATCATCCTCGCTCGCCCCGCGGTGGAGGCCGGCGAGTCGCTCGGTTTCCTGCCAGGGCGACCTGCAGGCCAAAGTGGATCCTTATCTGCGTCCGCTGTATGACGCCCTCGAAGACATGATGCCGCACGATCGGGTGCAGCGGGCGCTGGAGACCCGTACGATCGAGATCGCTCCGCTGGCCTACATGCGTGGGCGTACTCTGGCCGACGCGTTCATCATCCTCGACGAGGCGCAGAACGCCACCGGCGCCCAGATGAAGATGTTCCTCACCCGATTAGGCGTGAATAGCAAGACCGTCGTCACCGGCGACAAGACCCAGATCGATCTGCCGCAGCGGGAGGACTCCGGGCTGATCCAGGTGGAGCGGGTGCTCCCCGGCATCGAGGGGATCGCGTTTTGTTACCTGCACGAGACCGACGTGGTGCGACACCGGCTCGTGCGCGAGATCATCAAGGCTTACGCGGAGGATCAGAGCGGCTGATGGCTCGACGCTCCAGCGCGCGAGTCTGGGTCAATCTGGGCGGTGCAACGCTCCGGGAACGCGCCCGGTACCACCTGGCGCGCTGGGCTCCGCTGCTGGCCGTAGCCTTTCTTACCTATCTCGCCTTTCCGCCGCTCATCGGCATTGGGACTCCGGTTCCGGCTGTGGGCCAGATCTCCAAGCAATCAGTGGTGGCGCCCTTTGCGTATGAGGTGCGCAAGTCACCCGAGGAAATCGCACGGGAAGGTGAGTCCCGCGCGCTCACCGCGCAACCGGTCTACCGCTTCAGCCCCACCGCCTACGATTCCTCGCTCGCCGCCGCCCGCGGCTTCTTTGCCGATCTCGCCAAGGCCGCCGAGAGGGGTGGACCCGACTCCGTGGCCCAGGCTGTGGCTGCTCGGCTCCGTTTGGGTCCCGAGGAAACCCGATTTCTTACCGACTCTACCAATCGGCGGCAGATCCAGGAGCTGAGCACCCATTTCCTGGCAGAGGCGCTTTCCCGCGGCGTGGCCGATGCCGGGGCGATACGAGGCGAGGTCAGCCCGACCATCGCACTGCGCCGGGGCGAGACCGAACGGATCATCCCGCGAGATTCCATTCTCACCTTTGCCGACCTCATGGAGCAGGCCGAGGCGGCGGGACTCAACCTGCCCACCGCGGTGGGCCAGCGCACCTTGCGCCGTCTGGTGGGCGCATTCTATCAGCCGACCATCGTGCTCGATCCCCTCGTCACCGTGGCCCGCCGGTCCCAGCTGCGGGGCAGCGTCAATCCGATCAAGTACTCGGTTCGAACCGGCGAGCGCATCGTCCGCGCCGGCGAGCCGATCACCGAGGAGGCGCACGCCAAGCTGGTCACCATGCTCGAAGAGCATCGCCGGAGGGGCAGCGGCGGCCTCGCCGTTCGGAGCGCGGCGGGAGCGCTGCTCTTCAATGGCCTGGTCCTGAGCGGCTTCTGGCTCCTGATCGCAGTCTACCGGCGGGAGAGCTACGCCCACCTGCGGGAAATGATTTTCCTGGGCGCGCTGTTTGCCTTGGTGGTACTGCTGACGGCGGCGCTGTCCAGCTTCTTCCCGGGTCGGCCCGAGCTGGTGCCCATTCCGTTCGTGGCCATCCTCATGACCATGCTGTACAACGGGCTGGGTCGGAGTGTTCGCGGCCGTGACTCTCGCCATTCTGCTCGATGGCCAGTGGGCCCTGCGGGAGAGTTATGTCCTGTTCTTTGGCCTGGTGAGCGGCGTCGCCGGAGCGGTGGGTATTCGGGTAGTGCGTCGCCGGCGGCATCTCTACCTGACCATCGGCGTGGTGGCTGGAGCGGGCATACTCGCCACCATTGCCGTTGGGCTGGAACAAGGTTGGGCCACCAGCACCATTGTGGGCAGCTGCCTGCTCGACCTGGTGATCGCGCTGGCCAGCGCCGCATTGGCCATGATCGTAATGCCGCTGGCCGAGTCGGCTACCAGGATCACCACCGACCTCACCTTGGTCGAGCTGTCCGATCTGGGACGACCGCTGCTTCGGCGCCTGGCTCTCGAGGCCCCGGGCACCTGGGCCCACAGTCTGGCCATGGCGAGCCTCTGTGAATCGGCCTGCAACATCATCGGTGCAAACGGACTTCTCGCGCGCGTCGGCTGCTACTATCACGACATCGGCAAGCTGGCCAGCCCCGGCCACTTCATGGAGAACCAGGGCACCGCGCCCAATCCGCATGACCAGATGACCCCGCTGGAGTCGGCCAAACTCATTCGGAGTCACGTGCTCGATGGACTGGCGCTGGCTGAGGCTGCCGCGCTGCCGGAGGTGGTGAAGGCCTTCATTCCGGAACACCATGGAACGACGTACATCACCTACTTCCTGAGCCGGGCTCGAGGCAACGATCCCGAAGGCCGGATAAATCCTGCTGACTTCCGCTATCCGGGACCGCGCCCGCAGTCCGCCGAGACGGCGGTGGCCATGCTGGCCGATTCGGCCGAAGCAGCCGTGCGGGTGCTGGGTAACCCGACACCCGAAGCGGTGCGCAGCGCCATCGAACATCTGGTTCAACAGAAGATGGGCTCGGGTCAGCTGGATGATGCGCCGCTGACCCTGCGCGATCTGGATCGGATCAAGCGCGAGTTCGCCCGGGTCATGTCGGGCACCTACCACAAGCGCATCGGCTATCCTCGGCCCAGTGGCAGTGTCACCCCGGAATTCCAGCCGGCCGAGCGTGAGTGAAGTCGCGGTGAGCGGACGCCGCTTGCCGATCTCCCGTCCGCTGGTCAGCGGGTGGTCCAGACCGTGCTTCGCCGGGAGCGCCGCAACGCCCTGATCTCCGTTACGTTCCTTGGCCGCGACTCCATGCGCCGGCTCAATGCCGAGCATAAGGGACACGACCGCCCTACCGATGTGCTCACCTTCGCGTTGACCGGTCCCGCGGGCCGAATCGTGGGAGACGTGTACATCTGCCCCTGGGTGGCCCGGCAGGAAGCCCGGGCCCGAGGCATCTCGTTTCGGGAAGAGTTGATCCGGCTGATCGTTCACGGCACGCTGCACGCGCTCGGCCGGGACCACCCCGAAGGTCCGGAGCGCACCCGCTCCACCATGTGGCGCCGGCAGGAGCGCTACGTCGAGGCACTGGCATGATCGCGATGCTGCAGCTGTTCATCGCGCCTCTGCTCGCGGCCCTGCTCACCCTCTGGGCGGCCTGGCTGGCGCTCGCCGCCGAATCGGACGCCGATCTGCCCCGTGCCTTGAGCGGTCAGATCGGCAGCGACAGCGGAGCGGGCACGGTGTCGCGCAACCTTCACATCGCCCACCTTGCCTTGCTCATGCTGGCCGGCGCTGCGGCCGGGGGTGCCGTTGCCTGGTGGGCCTGGTCGCCTGCGCTCGGTCTCGTGCGGCTGTTCCTGGCGGTACTGCTGGTCTGGGTCCTGGGCGACCTGGTGCCCCGGTTGCTTGCGGCCGTCGCTCCTGACATCACGGTGCCGGTCCGCCGGGCCGCAATCCCGACCCTCGTGCCGTTCCGTCCCTTGCTCCGGCTGGCCGCATGGGCCGATGCCCGGGCCCGCGCCCGAGCGCCGGCCAATATCAGCCGGCAATCGGGAGAGGCCCAACGCGACATGCTGCTTGGGGTATTCTCCCTGGCAGATACCACGGTCGCCGAGGTGATGACGCCGCGGATGGATATCGTTTCGGTAGACCTCTCGGCCGAGCCGGACGAGGTCATCAAGACGCTCCGAAGCTCGGAGCACGCCCGTCTGTTGGTCTACGACGGCAATCCGGATGCCGTAATCGGCGTCATCTATGCCAAGGACATTCTGGCGATCGGCCAGGACGATCCCCGGCCCTGGCACGCCTTGATCCGTCCGGCGGCGTTCGTGCCCGAGGGGAAGACGCTCGACCGGCAGGTGCGTGACTTTCAGCGGGGCCCCAGCCATCTGGCGGTGGTCGTGGATGAGTTCGGCGGTACCGCTGGAATCGTCACCCTGGAAGACATCCTGGAGCAGATCGTCGGAGAGATCCAGGACGAGTACGATACCGACGAGGTCGCCCCCATTCAGGTGGTCAGCGAAGATCAGTGGCGAGTCGAAGGCGGCGTGGCCTTGTCCGAGCTTGAAGCGGCGCTGGGACACAGCTTCGACCGGGACGACGTCAGTACCGTGGGCGGCCTGGTTCTGGCGGAGTTTGGACGGGTACCGAGGTCGGGCGAGTCCATCGATGTCGAAGGCTTCCGGCTGGTGGTGGAGCATGTGGTGCGCCGGCGGGTGAGACGGATCGGAGTGTACCGCACTCCGGTCGACGTTCCCGTCGAGCAGGAGCGCGCGGCTCGATGATCTGGCTCGCGGTCGCTCTCGGCGTTGTGCTCACCGTCTTCGGCGCCACGGCGGGGTCAGCGCTTATCACCGTAAGCCGGGCCGAGCTCACGCGGGCGGTTGGCCGGAGACTGCGGGGGGCCGCGGCCTCGCTGGCCGGACTGGCGCAAATCGACCGCTACCTAACCGCCGCCTCGGCCACAACGTCGCTCGGGGTTCTGCTGCTCGGCGCCTCCGTGCCCGGCCTGCTGGCGGGCAGTGCTCCCAGGTCGCTCGTGGCGCTGGTGCTGGTTGCGGTGCCGCTGGTCCTCTTTGCCGCCTATCTGGTGCCCCGCTGGTTGACCCAGCCCGCGGGCCGAGAGTGTGGCGGCCCGGGTCACGCCCATCCTGCGGCCGTGGTCCAGGGCGCTGGGCCTCCTGCTGCCGGCCCGAACCGCAACCCGGCCCACCGATCTTCGATCGATCTGGCGGGAGGGAGCGGCGGTCGGCGGTCAGGGCGACGACGAGCTGATGATGGTCGGCGGGGTGATGGCGTTCACCTCCCGGCCCGTCCGTGAAGTGATGACGCCACGCACCGACATCGTCGCCATCGAGGAGAATGCTCCGCTGGAGGAGATCCGGCTGGTCTTTGCCGGCAGCGGCTACAGCCGAATCCCGGTGATCCGGAGAACGCTGGATGACATCATCGGGATGCTGCACGCCTTCGACCTGTTCAAGCTCGAGGCCGGGCGATCCGCTGCCGGTCCGCCCTGTTGCGATGACCCCGGCCAGCCGGAGCTGCGGCGACCTCCTTCTCGACATGCAGCGGGAGCGGCGCCACCTCTCGGTGGTGCTCGATGAGTTTGGCGGAACCCTCGGCATCGCGACGCTGGAAGATCTGCTCGAGGAGCTGGTGGGCGAGATCTTCGACGAGCACGACGAAGAGGTCGCATCGACGCTCTCGCCAGTGCCCACGTTGTTCGAGACCGATGGGAACGTCTCCACCCAGGCCATTGAGGAGCGGTTCGGGGTGTCGCTTCCCTCGGGACGCTCCACGACCGTGGGAGGCTTGCTGGTCGAGTGGGCCGGGCGAATCCCCAATGCCGGCGAACGGTTCCTGGTACAGGGACTGGAGTTTGATGTCGTACAGGCCTCACCTACCCGGATCGAGCGGCTGCTGATCCGCTCCGGACCAGCTACCGCCCACTCCTCTCACACCCGCGCCATGATGCGAAAGCTCCTCGACCGGATGGTGGACCTGGTCCGGAAGGGTGAGCTTGGCCTGTTTACCCGCCGCGCCCATGATTTCGAGCCGGCCGACCTGGCAGAAGTCCTCACCGCTCTGGACGTGAAACAGCGGGTTTCGGCGGTGCAGGCGCTGCCGCCCGAGCTCTCCAGCCAAGCCCTGGCCGAGATGCCGGAAGAGGCCCACGCGGGCGAAACGCTGGCGGCCCTCGATCCGGATCTTGCCGCGGAGATCGTCGACGAGCTCGATGACGATGACGCGGCCGACATCCTGGGAAACCTCGATCCCTCCCGGCAGGAGCAGATCCTCGCTGCGGTCGAAGACCGCTCCGAGGTAGAACAGCTCCTTCGCTACGACGAGGAGAGCGCGGGTGGATTGATGACCACCCACATGGTCACCGTTCCGGTCACGGCGACCGCGGGGGAGGCTCTGGAGGAGATCCGTCGCCAGTCCGAAGAAGTCGAGGACTTCTACCAGGTGTTCGTGGTCGACGCCGACCGGAGGCTGGTCGGAATCCTGCCGTTCAAAGACCTGGTGATCAGCCGGCCCGACCGGCCGGTCCGGTCTTTCATGGAAGACGCCGACATCTTCGTCACCCCCGAGCTGGACCAGGAAGAGGTGGCTCGGTTGATGGCGCGATACAACCTGCCGAGCATCCCCGTGGTGAACGAGCAGCGGCAGCTGCTCGGACGGGTCACCTTCGACGATGTCATTGACGTGGTCGAAGCGGAAACTACGGAAGACATGCTCCGTTTCGGCGGTGTGTCCGCCGACGAGGATCTCGGCGCAGGCTGGGAGACGGCGGTGCGAAGCCGGTTGCCCTGGCTGTCGGTGAATCTGCTGACCGCGTTCCTGGCCGGCGGCGTGGTGTACCTGTTCCAGCACACCATCCAGCACACCGTTGCACTCGCGATTTGGATGCCGATCATCGCTGGAATGGGCGGGAATGCGGGTACTCAGGCGCTCGCCGTCACCGTTCGCCGGCTGGCCTTGGGTCTGATTCCGGTGCACCTGTTCGCACGGGTGGTAGGCAAGGAGATCCTGGTCGGTGTCACCAACGGGATTGTCATGGGTCTCGCCGTGGGAACCGTCGCTGCACTGGTCGGCGAAGGGCCCAAGCTCGGTGTAGTGGTCTTCCTGGCCATGAGCGGAAACCTGATGGTGGCCGGCTTTGCCGGCGCGTTCATCCCCATCCTGCTTGAGCGCCTCGGTGCCGATCCCGCCGTGGCCTCCTCGATCTTCGTGACCACGTTCACCGATGTATGCGGGTTCCTCCTGTTGCTGGGTCTGGCAGGGACGCTGCTGCTGTGAACCGACCACTCTGGTACCAGCTTATCACCCGACCCCGCTGACTTGCTCCTTCCTAAGCTCGTCACCACCCTCCAAACCTACACCCGGGCCCAGTTCCTGGCCGACCTCACTGCGGGGGTGATCGTCGGGATAGTGGCGCTGCCTCTGGCGATAGCCTTTGCCATCGCCAGCGGAGTGACCCCCGAGCGCGGCCTCTACACCGCCGTGATCGCTGGCTTTCTGATCTCGGCGCTGGGCGGATCGCGGGTGCAGATCGGCGGACCCACCGGAGCTTTCGTGGTGGTGGTTTACGGCATCGTCCAAAGATACGGCCTGGACGGACTCACGGTGGCTACCATCTTCGCCGGGCTGATCCTCATCGGGTTCGGGCTGGCCCGTCTGGGAGCGGCCATCAAGTTCATCCCCTTTCCGGTGGTCACCGGCTTCACCTCCGGCATCGGCGTCATTCTCATCGTTCAGCAGCTGCGGGACGTGCTGGGGGTGCGGATGACGTCAGCGCCCCCGGAAGTCATCGAGCGGCTGGGCCTCTACCTTTCCAGCATCCGGACGGTGAATGCCTATGCGGTCGGGATCTCTCTCGTTACGCTCCTGGTACTCCGGTTCTGGCCCCGGGTGAGCCACCGAGTGCCGGCGCCCTTCGTGGCGCTGATCCTGACGACCGTCCTGAGCCATCTGCTGCATCTTCCGGTGGAGACTATCGGAACTCGATTTGGGGAGATCAGCGCCGGGTTTCCCCGGATCTCGCTGCCGAGCGTTTCACTGGCCGAAGGGCGTCAGCTGGTGGTGCCCGCTCTGGCGATCGCGGCGCTGGGCGCGGTGGAGTCGCTCCTCTCGGCCGTCGTGGCGGACGGCATGATCGGCGGGCGCCACCGCTCGAACATGGAGCTGGTGGCCCAGGGAGTGGCCAACGTGGTGACCCCGCTCTTCGGGGGAATCCCCGCCACCGGCGCGATCGCCCGAACCGCCACAAACGTGAAGAGCGGCGGGCGCACGCCGGTGGCCGGCATCGTTCACGCGCTTACGCTCCTGATCGTTACCCTGTTCTTCGGCCGGCTCGCCGGACTGATCCCGCTGGCGACCCTCGCGGCGATCGTGCTCTGGGTGGCTTACCGGATGGCGGAGTGGCAGGTCTTCAAGAGCGAGCTCAGCGCACCCAAGAGTGATGCCATCGTGATGCTAACCACCTTTCTCCTCACCGTACTGGTGGACCTGACCACCGGCATCGGGGTAGGGATGGTGCTGGCGTCCTTCCTGTTCATGAAACGGATGGCGGAGGTCACCAACGTCACCATGGTGTCCCAGGAGTTCCAGGACCCGAAGACCAGCCGGGATGTCTCCGGAGCCATCTATCGCCGGCAGGTCCCCAAGGGCGTCGAGGTGTACGAGATCAACGGCCCGTTTTTCTTCGGGGCCGCGGAGAAGTTCAAGGACACTCTCTCGGAGGTCTCCAAGAAGCCCAAGGTCCTCATTGTCCGCATGCGAAACGTGCCGGCCATCGATTCCACTGCAATGCATGCGCTGAGAGATCTAGTGCGGCGCACTCGGAAGGATGGCACCCTGGTGCTGCTGTCCGACGTTCATGCTCAGCCCCTCATCGCGTTGGGCCGGTCGGAGCTGCTGGACGAGATCGGCGAGGAGTTTCTGTGCGCCAACATCGACGACGCGCTGGCGCTGGCCCGAAAGCACTTGGGCCTGTCCCCGGAGCAGCCGTCCCCAACCCCTCAAAGCAGCGCCTGATCCGATGCACCTGCAGGAGCTGCTGATCCGCTACGGATTGCTGGCGGTAGTACTGGGAGCGGCGTTCGAAGGGGACTTCAGTCTGATCCTGGCGGGCGTTGTATCCCACCTCGGCATTTTCCCATTTCCTCACGCCATAGCCGCGGGCGTGCTGGGGAGCCTTGTGGGTGACTCGATCTGGTTCGGGTTTGGCCGGCTGCGCGGGCCGAGATTCCGGCAGGGAAAGCTGTATCGCCGAGTAGGTCCCACCATCGAGCGACTGGCTTACCGATTAGGCCCGTGGGAACTGCTGGCGGCACGCTTCGTCTACGGCACGAAGGCGGCCAGCATGCTGTTCTGGGGACTGCATGGTCTTCGCGTCGGCCGGTTTCTGCTGATCGACGCTATCGGCTGTACTATGGGCACGCTGGTGTTTACCGGACTCGGTTACCTCGTGAGTGGGAGTGCCATCGCGATACTGGGGAAGGTGAAACGGGTGGAGCTCTGGTTGCTGGGTGTGCTCCTGGTGGGCGCAGTGATCGTGTTCATCATCCATCGGACCGCCCGGCACGAGCTTCACCTCGACGACAGCGAGAGCGCGGGGGACCAGATCGGTTAGTCCGGCTCGCCGTCGGGCTGAGGCTCCGGACGGGGTGGCGGCTCCGGCCGACGAGACGGGTTGGTCGGGTTGGGATACGGCTGTGGGTGCGGCTCCGGCTGAGGCACTCTCATCATTTTCACTATAGCTCCACCACCTGGCTCCGCAGCTTGTCCACCCGAGGACCGGTAGCGGCGAGCACAGTCCTCCACCAGTACACAATGGCTTCCTTGCGCTCGGGCTTGTACCCGGCGATTTGGCGGTAAGGAATTCGAACCGTCTTCCCCGGGGCGACGCTCTTGCAGTCGCGGCCCTGAACGCAGGTGGCAAAGTCGAGCAACGCCGCCGTCTGCCGCTCCACGATGAAGTAGAACGTGGGTTTGTCGGCGGCGTTGCTCAGGACGATCTCTTCTCCGGTGGTCTGAATAGTGAACTCGTCCTCAGCTGGCGCGCTGGAGCTCTCACAGGCTGGGGCCAGGGGGAGGAGCAAAAGGAGCGCAAGATACTTGGCGGGCATACCGGCCTCGTTGCTGCGGGGGCACCCCAGAAGGATACGGCGGGATGCCCCGGATGCGGTAGGGCGCCTGCCTAACGGCAAAACTTCCAGGTGTAGGTGGTACCCACGAATTTCGCAGCTGCCGCTCAGCTGATCCTCCCCGCCTCCCCGCTTTCCAGCCTCCCCGCTTACCAGACCCTTACACGGTCCTTCTCCGCCAGGTACAGCTTCTCCCCCGGCTTTAGGTCAAAGGCCTGATACCACTGATCCAAATTGCGCACGGTGCTGGCCCGGTACCTGGCCGGAGCGTGGCCATCGGTCAGGATCTGGTTGCGCAGCGCCGGCTCTCTGGCCTTCCCCCGCCAAGCCTGGGCAAAGCTGATGAAGAACTGCTGGTCGCCGGTGAACTTCTGCACCGCGGGTGCGGGCTTGCCCTTGAGCGAGCGATGAAAGGCGTCATACGCGGCGGCCAGGCCGGCCACGTCGGCAATGTTCTCTCCCAGAGTCTGCTGGCCGTTGACCGCGAGGTCGGGGAAAGGACGGTACTGATTGTACTGAGCCACCAGTTGTTGCGATGAAGCCTGAAAATGCTTGAAGTCCTCCGCCGTCCACCAGTTGTGCAAGCGTCCCTTGGAATCGAACAGCGCGCCCTGGTTGTCGAAGCTGTGACTCACCTCGTGGCCGATCACCGAGCCGATCGCCCCGTAATCCATGGCCACCGGGCGTTTGGCATCGAAGAACGGCGGCTGCAGGATGGCGGCGGGAAAGTTGAGTCCATTCATGGCGGGCAGGTTCACCGCGTTGACCGTCTGCGGCGTCATCACCCACTCGTCCCGGTCCACCGGCTTGCCCAGCTTCTCCAGCGAGCGGCGGTACTCGTACAACCGGGCCCGCTCGAGGTTGCCGTAAGCGTCTCCCTTGACGATCTGCAGACCGGAGTAGCTCGGCCACTTGTCGGGGTAACCGACGCCGACCTTGAGGACCGTGAGCTTGGCCTTCGCTTCCTGCTTGGTGGCGGGCGCCATCCAGTCGAGGCTGTCGATCCGGTCGCGGAACGCGGCGATGATATTGCTGACCATCTCCTGCGCTCTCGCCTTGGACGCCGGCGGGAAGTAGCGCGCTACATACATCCGCCCGATCGCGTAGCCCAGCGCGGCGTTGGTGGCGCTGACCGCCCGCTTCCAACGGTCGCGCGGCTTCTGGGCGCCGCTCAGTACCGGACCGAAGAACGAGAATGTCTGGCGATAAAAGGCCGCTGGAAGGACGGCGACCCTCGACTGAATGGCGTGGAAGGTCAGATAGTCCTTCCAGGTCTCGATCGGCTCGCTTGCCGTGAGCGCCGATATGCCGGTGACCGCGCTGGGCTGCCACACGCTGAATCGAGCCGCCTGGTCCAGGCCTGCTCCGGCGAAGTAGGCGCCCCAATCGAGTCCCGGCGCCTTGCTGCTGAATTCCGCCCGGGTCCAGTGGTTGTTCGCCTTGCTGACATCGCCCGAGGCCTCTCGGGTCCAATGGGCCTGGGCAATCTTGTTCTCCAGCTGCACGATCGTCTCGGCCTTTCGGGCGCTGTCGGCTACGCCGGCCAGCCCCAGAAGAGCGGCGACGTGTTGCTGATACTTGGCGCGGATCTCGCCCATCCCCGCGGAGGTATCCACGTAGTAGCTGCGGTCGGGCAAGCCCAGGCCACCCTGGAGCAGGAAGGGCGAGTACTGGGTCGGATCATCCAGATCCTGAGCCACCCAGAGGCCCAGCAGGTTCTCGGTGTAAAAGTTCGTGCTGTTGAGCGCGTCAACGTCGGCTCGCAGAGTCGAGCCGAGAAACTGTGCCAGCTGACGCCGATCCCTGATTGCGGCTATGGAATCGAGCGCGGCCTTGAGCGGCTTGAGGCCGGCCTTGTCGATAGCCACGGTATCCATGAAGGTGGTGTAGTAGAGCCCGATCTTGCTCCGCTCGGAGTTGGCCGGTGCCGATCCCTTTGCTACCTGCTGGATGAGATCGGCCACCCGCTTATCGGTCTGATCGTTCAGGATGGCGCCCGCGCCGTAGTTGGACTTGTCGGGCGGGATCTCGGTGTTCTTGAGCCAGGTGCCGTTGGCGTAGTCGAAGAAGTCGTCTCCCGGCTTGACCGAGCGATCCATGCCGGAGACATCGATGCCAGCGCCGGAAGACTGTTGCCCGGTCTGGGCCCTGAGCACGCTGAGCGAGGGAGCTGCCGCCAGCGCCGCCGCGCGGCAAGGAGGCGGAAGTCGTGCGAGGGGGAGTCATGTGCCGTCCTGAGATATGGTCATGGCAATGCGTACGGACGCGAGATTCCATCACGGAGCTCGTGGCCGTTCCATTCACCCGGCGAGGGGAGAAGATAGCCCCGGGCGTACTGCCCCCGTTTTCCCTGTGCAGGTTACTGCCGCCGCCAGAGCACCGCGTGAATGGTCCGACGAGCGAAGGCTGGCTGTAGCCCACGATGTCGCCGCCGAGATTGATGCCCTCGGCCCCACTGTGTCCCTCCGAAAGCTCGGGAAGGCGAGCTGGTCGTCCCTGCCTCATAGACCCAGGCGTCCTCGTTATCGTCGGTCCTCCGCCCCCCGCACATCCTCCTCCCAGCCGACGATGATCCCGTTGGGGTTGATGTCCTTCACCTCCGTGGTGGGACGGCGGAACCGGCAGCAGGTAGTCATCACGTCCTGGTAGAACAGGAACCCCCCGGGAGATCCACCTCCTCGCCCTGGGCATCGAGCGATGGACCCAGGATCCCGGCGATCTGACCCTTGGTGTTGACTGCAGTGGCGACAGCTGAACCGCATCCTGCGCCCCCCCGGACTTGGTGCCGAGGTCCTTGAACGACGCCGGCTCTTCCACTTGAAGGCGTGGAGCTCACCCGAGGCCATCCGGCTCGACCCACGATGGCGCCGCCCCGATTGATGTCATACGCCTCCGAGCTGGCTCCCCCCATGGTGCCGAGATCGGTCATGACGCCGTTCTCCCAGCGGAAGGCGTGCCGCCGCCCGCTCGAGGGTCTCGCTCCAGCCGACGATGACGCCGAAGTCGTTGATTGCCCGGGCCTCGCTGTTGCGCCCGCCCAGTGTTCCCAGACTTCGCTTCTTTCCGTCGGCGCGCCCAGCGCAGGGCGCGCATGTCGCCCGCGCTGTTGCGGCTCCAGCCGACGATGACGCCATCGTTATTGATGTCGTTCGCCCGGCACTTTCATTGCCGCCCACTATGGTCCCCAGGTCCTTGAAGACTCCGGCCTTCCACATGAAGCTGGCTTCGGATGCGGTAGGCACTCAGGGTGCTGCGCCGACCACTACGCCGGCGTTGTTGATGCCGAAGGCCTCTCCCGGAAGAGTCCAAGGTGTCGAATGTGTATAGTGGCGGTTGCGGTGCGCTCAGCTCGGCGGGCATTCGGGCCAACGGGCGACGGTCGTCCGAGGAGCAACCCCAGTTCATCAAGGCGAACGATGCTATCCAAAGCGGCAGGGCACGAAGACGTCGGGTGGCCATTGGGAACCTCTAAAGCGGGATACGGTGTGCTTTCATGTGGCTCAGGGTAAGACACCCAGGTCAAGCGAAACTCAAGTGCAGATGTTTGGATGCCAGCGACCTTAAATCACTATAGCGTTTATTCGAAAGCACATAACATTAGCTAGGCATTACGACCTAAACGTGAAGTAATTTATCGCATAGCATTAAGATCATTCACCGGTGCCGATGATCCAGATGTGAGCGATGGGGACAAGGAAAAGCGGAGCAATGCGACGGAAGCGATCGATGAAGAGTTGGATGTCGCCGCGCTCAGGAGAGCGTTCGAGGGAAGGTGGCGGTTGGGCGGTAACTTATCGGCCGACTCGCGCCCTCAGCTCGTCGAACCAATTGAGCACCACCGCAATACGCGGTCGAAGGCGGTTGGCCGGAAGCTTGGTCATGAGAAACCGCTCGCCATCGGTGGTGACGTCATAGCTCCGGGGCCGGGTCCAGCCGGGATTGTCGGGGTAGGGGCCCCCGAACAGGGCGACCGGCTGGCCGATCTGGCCGCTCGCGAGATCCAGGCTTACCGCCATGACGCTGTCGCCCTTGCGATACACCAGCTCGCGGCCTCCACGAGTCCAGCAGCGGCTCCGAGCCGTAGCTGGGGGAAATCTTGTAGCGCTGCCGCTTTGGGTCGGGAAACGACTGGACGTACACCTCGACCCGCCCTCCCTCGTTGGAGTCGTACGCCATCCATTGGCCGTCGGGCGAAATCGACGGGTGCGCCAGATCGAAGCCGTTCGCCAGATACCGGGCAGCGCGGTGGGGATCGTCCAGCGGTACGGTCCAGAGCTCCGAGCCGCTGGTGGGAGCGCTGAGCATGAAGGCGAGCAGCTTGCCATCGGCGGAGACGCTGCCGGTGTAGCGGTCGAAGCCGCCGGTCACCACCGGCTGAGGCGGCCGGCTTGCGTCAGCCGCGCGGCGGTACAGATCGTAGAAGGGGTGCTCGCTGCTGTAGATCAGGTCGCGCCCATCGGCCGTCCATTCGCTGCCGAAGTCGCGCCCGCCCTCCGCGGTGACCCTGGTCCCGCCCGCGCGCCCCACCTGAAACACCCAGACGTCTCCTGCGGAATTGGCCGAGCGAATGTCCACCGCAATGCGTCGGCCGTCGGGCGAGAGCCGCGGATGATCGTAGCGGTCGCTCGCCGGAATCGCCCTGGTCTCCTTGCCGCGCCGGTCCACGAAGACGACATCGCTCTCGGTGACGTATGAGCTCAGCGGCATGTAGGCGAGGGTGCCGTTCTCCGAGACGTCGAAGGCGACGGCGCCATCGGTGGGGTTCATCGCGACGCTGTCGACCACCGCAAGCGCAGTCCCGGTAACAGCCAGCCGCTTGAGGTCGAACGGCACCGCCCGGATCGCTTCACCCGCCGCATAGATCAGATAACCCGCCGGCACGTAGAAGCCCGAACACGCCGCCGGTGAACAGCACCTTGCGCTGTCCCGTCCTGATCGAGAGCACCTCGATGGTGGACCGGTCGATCGGGGTGCGGTAGGCGGTAAAGATCACGTGATCGCCGTCGGGCAGGATCTGGGGCCACCAGTGGCCCAGCTCTCCCTTGGACGTATCCGGCCGGCTGATCATCCGCTCGTCGCCGCCGGCTTCGCTCACCATCCAGAGCCCGGTGTTATAGGAGCGGCCGTACACCAGCTTCCCGTTCCGGCCCCAGCTCCCGCCGGCCCAGTCGGACGCAGCCAGGTCGATGGCGGGCCCTCCCTCTACCGGAATCTTCCTCAGCTTTCCCTGCTTGAAGGAGGCGATCCAACGACCGTCCGGGGAGACGAACGGGCGGCTGTTGCCGGTCCCCTGGTCTCCCTGTCCCGCGCCGGCGACGACCTGCATCTGCGATTGATCGAGTCTTCGGCGGAGCACCTCTTCCTGGCGGCCCACCATGCCGGTGACGAAGAGCTGCCGGCCATCGGGGCTGAGTCGAATCACCGGGGTGACCGTCGGCGTGACCCCGGAATCGAACTCCACTTCGAAGCGTACCGGCCCGGCGGACGGCGGTGAGGCCGGGCCCCGCCATGGGCGCACCCGAAGCGCACCGAGTCCGAGAGCCAGCGCGGCCGCCGCAGCTGCGCCGGCCCAGAGAATCCAGGTGCGACGTCCGGCCGACCGAGCGGAGCCAGCCGTCTCCGTGACGGCCGGGTCTGCCTGTCAAGCGCGTCTGCAAACTCAGCGGCGGTCTGCCACCGGTCGGCGGGGAGCTTCTCCAGCGCGCGCTCGACGGCGGCGCTCGACGTGGTGCGGGACCGATCTCCGCTTCTGCTCCAGCGGCACCGGCTCATCCGCCAGGATCGAGGCCACGATCGTCTGCACCGACGGACCCACGAACGGCGGCTGGCCGCTCAGCATTTCGTAGAGCACCGCGCCGAGCGAGTAGATGTCGGTCCGCGGGTCGAGATCGTGCGACGCCGGACGCCTGCTCGGGGCTCATGTACTGCGGCGTGCCCAGACTCACCCCGGCCTTGGTAAGGCGAATGCCGGTATCGCCGCCGCTTCGGATCAGCGCGATGCCGAAGTCGGCGATCATGCGCCCGGCCGTCATGGAACAGCACGTTGTCGGGCTTGATGTCGCGGTGGACCACGCCGTGGCGGTGAGCGTAGTCCAGCCCGGATGCGATCTCGCTCGCGATGCGGAGTGCGTCGGCCACCGGGAGCTGTTTCTCCCGAGTGACGCGGGCCCGGAGCGATTCGCCCTGGAGGTAGGGCATCACGTAGAAGACGGTATTGGCGACCTGGCCCGAGTCGAACAGCGGCAGAATATGCGGTGCTGCAGGTTGGCGGTGGTCTCGATCTCCTTCAGGAAGCGATGGGGACCGAACAGCAGCGCGAGGTCTGGATGCATGACCTTGATCGCGACCTTCCGGTTGTGGCGCGGGTCGTGAGCCAGGAACACAGTGGCCATCCCGCCCGCGCCGAGCTCGCGCTCCAGCAGGTAGCGCTCGGCGAGGGCCGACTTGAGCTCCTCGAAGATTTGGTCCATTGAGAGGGGAAGATACGGGTCAAATGGGTCGGAGTCGGTCAGACGATCGGGCGGTCGGACGGCCAGGCGGTCCGACTCTCGACCTCCGAGCCTCCGCCCCTCCGACTCTCCACTATGTCCCCGGTACACCCATGTCCGCCCAGATCTTCCACCCGCTGTCGGGCTGCCTCTTCCACACCGTCACGTAGTGTCCGCCGATGTGCTGCTCGGCTTTGCCTTTGGGCTGGAAGGTGTAGGACCAGATCCCGGTCTCGTACGCCTTGTCGTCGATGAGCCAGACCTCTTTGCTGTCGAGCTGCACCTTCACCGGCCCCACCTGGCTGACGAACTTCCCGACATCGTCGGCAATGGCGCTTCGGCCGCGGACCACGATCCCACCTTCGTTGAGACGGGAGCCCTGCGGGTCATAAACCTGAGACAGCGCCTTTGCGTCTGCCTGCTTGAAGGCCGCGATGTAGGCGGCGTTTCCCGGCATCGATGGCGCGTTTAACCGAGGCCTTTTCGGCGGAGGGAGACGTTTGCGCTGTTGCTGGCACTGAGAGACAGAGCAGGAATATCGATACCAGGATGAACGGACGTACCATGCCGAACCTCCGGATGAGGTATGGGAAAATCTACGGAATGTCCGGAGAAAAAGTTCGGCTCTCGGCGGGCTTCAGTCGTCGAGCTGGTACTTGAGGCGGAGTCGTTCGATCTCACGGACTACCCGGGTTCGAAAGGCTGGTAATGGCTCCCGAGCCAGATACTCCTGGAAGATCGCCAGGGCCGCGTGGGGGTCAGCCGGGAGCTTACCGGCGACCGCCAGGATGGTGTCCAGATATTCCTCCTCCAGCAACTTCAGCTGGGTTTGCAGCGTACCGGGAAGGGGGGCGTTTCCTTCCTTCCACTGGGCAATAGCGGTTGTCGATGATCGGGCGCAAGCCGATCGTAGTTGCTCCAGGAGTCCATCACGTGATAGATGGTTGCCAAGGAGCCGCCCAGGACCTCATCGTAATCGTCGATATAGCAGCCGGTCTCGTAGTAGTCCCGGGTAAATTCCCGGCCCACCTTGGTCAGCAGGGTCTGGTAGAACTTCTCGTCCAGCTCGGTGAACAACAGCTCGCGGCCGGTAAGCTTCCGCTGGCGCAGGAGGGGCAGGGAATCGCGGGCGTACTTCCGGAGCGTGGCGCTCCCCAGATCCCGCTGGATGATCCAGGCGAGGTACATCCCGATGTGGGTACCCCCGGCCTCGGGAGGGAGCTCGCGGGGGAAGTCGCCGGCGTAGTGCCAGTCGGCCTGATCGATGCTCGAGATCATGCCTCTGAGTATCGGACGGAGGGGCGGAGAGCCGGAGGCCAGAGGGTGGGAGGGGTTTCCGCCTCTTACTCCAGCCGGACACAGCTCGGAGTGCGCTCCCGGAGAACCGCCTCCTGTTGGAACCGTCGCTTGTATTCCGGGCGATCTCCTGCACCGATTGGCGGGCCGCTTCATTGTCCGGATGGAACAGGGTGACCACTTCAGATCGCTCCTGCTCTACCGCGCCGGTGTCCGCACCTCTCCACTGGCCCACGCCCTCCGTGACCGTCAGTCCCTGGGGAAAGCGCGGCGTCACCACATCGGCAAGGAAGCTGTTCCATTCGCTGTCCGACACCGTGCCGCCCGGCCGGTTGCGGCCGAAGTAGAGCGTCTCCCGGACCAGTGCTGTGTCGCCGACGGCACAGCTCAGGGTGGGGGAGGGAGCCGGTGAGGGATTCGGGCCGCAGCCGGCCAGCAGGAGAACTGCGGCGCGCGACCAGGACGTGCCTCCCTCGAAGCTGAGGGCGACTCTCAGTATCAGGGAGAGTAGTAGTCACCCAGCTTTCGTCCGTAGTAGAGTCCGGCACCGGTGCCGAGCATGCTAAGCATGAACGCCGTCATGGTCCCAACCGGCGCTCCGACCCACCAGCCCACATAGCCACCGGCGGTGGCGCCGACGAAGCCCAGCAGTTTGGTCAGGGTTGGATCACCCGCTCTTGGCCGGTTTGATTCTTCAATCGCAGTGAGCTTCCGCTGTCCGCCAGAAGAAGCAGCTGGGTTGCGTCTGACTCTCCCACCAGAGACAGTCCACCACCTTCGACCGAGGCTCCGATCTTGACCTCGGGTCGACCCGCAGGATCGATCAACCGCAGCATCACAGTCTCCGGCATCTTCTTGCCGGTCTGCTTGAAGGTCCCGGCCTCGTGCAGCTTGATGCTGGCTCGGACTCGTCCCTGATCATCGATGATCTCCAGCGCGCGTCCCCGCAGCACAGGGGATTCTGAGCTCGCCAATGCGGACCTGGTCCTCGAAAGCAGGAGGAACGAGAGAAGGAGCAGGTTCAGGAAAGAGAGGGCGATCAGGAATCGCTGTGTTCTCATGTTGCTAACCTCCGGCAACCGGCCGAACGACGGGGAGGACCAGATCGCAATACTCGAATCGGTCGTCACGACGCACCCGTTCGCCCCGCTCGAGGTGAATGGGGTGCTGGAAAATGGGCCCATCATACACGAAGGTGTGGAACTCGCCCCTTTCCCCGCAGGGATCCACCGGCTCGGGAAAGTCGGCTAGCAGCTCCTCATCGAACTCCCGTCCGACGAACTCCGCGCCGAGCTGCGTCGTATCCACGCAGGTGAGGACGGCGCGGAAGCCCTGACGGATGAACTGCCGCGCGAGCCGTGTCGTATCCCGCCCCCACAGCGGAAACACCGGGGTCCAGCCCAGCCGGCTCAGCAGTCGCTCGCGATAAGCGCGAACGTCGGTGAGAAAGAGGTCGCCGAAGGCGAGGTGGCAGAGGTCGGGACGCTGCAAGTGGACAACGTCCAGCGCGGCCGCAAAGGCCTCCTCGTAGATCGCGTTGCTGGCTGCGGGCGGGATCGTGGCCTCGACCAAAGGAAGGCCGAGCTCTCTGACTTGGGCATCGAGAAGGCTGCGCCTGACGCCGTGCATGCTGATCCGGTCGTAGCCGCCGGTAACGGTCGTGAGCAGGGCGACAGGCTGGAAGGCTGGATCGGTCTGCAGTGCCGCGAGCGCGAGGCTCGAATCCTTTCCCCCACTCCAGGCCAGGGCGACTGGAATCATGGTAAAGCCAGAATTCAGGCCCGCCCCCGCATCTTCGCAATCCACCAGCGCAGGCCCACAAAGAGGAAGCGCCAGTCGTGGAAGAACTCCGGCGGCTTGCCCTCGAAGGCATGTCCGACAAACTGGAAGATCCAGCCCGCCACGAACATCGCGAGTGCAACGGGCCAGAGCCCGGACACGAAGATGCCGACTACCGCCAACGGAATCGAGAGCGCGATCAGGGGTATGCCGAGCGTGTGACAGAACCGATTGATCGGGTGCTGATGACTATGGGAGTATCGGGTGATCCACTCGCTCCAGGGACGGCCACCGAGCATGGGTTCACCTCACTGAGATTTGGGCGACTGACGCCGGATTACTTCATCCACGACGGCTCGTAGACCGGCGACATCCTCGGCACTGGGCTCGCTCCGGGCCATCTCCCAATCCAGCTCCTCCTCTCCCCTGTCGATGGCTACTGAGCGCCACCGGGTTCCATGAAAGCTGCCGTCCGGCTCGAAGCGACCCCCCAGATTCTCCTGCTGAATCAGGGCTGGTTCCTCGATGGGTGGCGGAGCGGGATTCTGGAGACCGCTGCGGTACAGCACGCCGTCACCCGCGCTGAGCAGGGCACCGTTGCCGTCGAGCACCACCTGTATCGTGCGGGAGCCCGCGTCGCCCGCCGAGAGATGCAGGATGAGCTGTTCCCAGCCGGCCACGGCCGAGGCTTCGGGCTCGGGAATCATACCGGGTGGCACAACCGGTTTCCGGACTGGCGTGGCATCGGGCGGGAGCGGCCCGAGCAGGATATGCCAGACGGAAACCGCCGGGCGTTCGTATTCCGGATCTGGCATGGTCGTCCTGCCGGGCGGGTTGAAGTTCTTCGTGCGCGCTCGCTGTGCTGCTTATACCCGAAATTGTCGACATTCGCCAGAACCATGCCGGGAGGTTCATGCCGAATACCGCGTCCTCCTGCCCCAACCGGTATCCAAGGTACCCGGCCAGCAGCAGCAGCACGGGGGCCGTCGCAACCCCAGGCGTGTACCCGCCCCGGAGGAGGCTCCACAACGTGTGGCCCACACCGTTGACCACCTCGATCGTTACCCAGATCCAGGCCAGGGTCCGAGCCACCGGCCAGCCCCGGCGAACGGGCCAGAAAAGGCACCACACTCCGAAGGCGATGAGGGCGCCGTTCAGGAGCAGGAAGTTACCGCTCGAGGTCGGATGAAATCAGGCCGGACATGAAACGGGCCGGCGGGAACGATTCCCAAAGCCGGCCGGCATACTCCTCGATCGAATGGGCGGTCTGGGCCAGGATCAGCCCAGCGAATGGGGCTTGAAGCCGCGTCGTCCTCACTCGTCGGGTAGCTGGGCCACGAGCTTCCTGGGCGCAATCGCACGATAGCTCTCGTCGATCCAGAGCTGGAGCAGCTTTACCGGAACCTTGGCCGAGCGCGGAAACCGGGCGGTGACCCAGCCGCTCTTGCCCAGTCCGTATTCCGTGGGGGAGGCAAAGGGGAGTTTCACTGCAACCCCGGCGGAGGAGGGCAGCTTCGCCGAAAGGGAGAAGGTGTCTTCATCCGCGGCCAGGAAGACGAAGGACTTTCCTTTGACCTTGATGGCGTGATGGCCCCAGGGCATGTCCTCGTGCGCGCCGGGATAGGAGAGCGCCAGCTTGCGAAGTCGCGCACCATCACGTGGGAGCCTTGGCACATCTGCCTCCAGAATGTGTCCGCGGACCAAGCGGACCTGCCCAAGGAGATCACTTGATAATGGGACGCGAGCTCTCCGCCGGCCAGTGGTGCAACGCGAAAGTCGCGTATAACCTCCCTGTCTTCGTGCTCTCTCTCGCTCCGGTGAGTACTTCATAGCCATGCAAATCTTTCCAGTTGTGTTGTCCGCAATTTCCCTGATCCAGGCGCCCGCCCAGGGCGATTCCTCGCTGGCGCGCTGGGTAGCAGAGGCCAGGGCAGTCAGCATCACCCGGGACGAGTGGGGCATTGCCCATATCCGCGGGAAGACCGACGCCGAGGCCGTGTTCGGGATGATCTACGCCCAGGCGGAGGACGACTTCAATCGGGTCGAGATCAATTATCTGAACGCACTCGGAAGGCTGGGCGAAGCCGCCGGCGAGAGTGCGGTCTGGCAGGACCTACGGATGAAGCTGTTCATCGATCCCGACAGCCTGCGGGCGACCTACACCCGAAGTCCTGAATGGCTTCAGCGCCTGATGAACGCCTGGGCCGACGGGCTGAATTTCTACCTGCACACTCACCCGGCGGTAAAACCCAGGGTGATCGAGCGGTTCGAGCCCTGGATGGCGCTCAGCTTCACCGAGGGGAGCATCGGCGGCGACATCGAGAGCATAGACCTCGATGACTTGCGAAAGTTCTACGGCGACACCGCGAGCCGCCCTTCTCCGCTGGATTCGACCCGCCGGGCCACCCTGAAATCCGAGTCGAACGGCTTCGCGATCGCCCCCGCCAACACGGTGAATCACAGGGCCCTCCTGCTGATCAACCCCCACACCACGTTCTTCTTTCGCTCCGAGCTGCAGATGACCAGCGATGAGGGGCTCAACGCCTATGGGGCGGCAACCTGGGGCCAGTTCTTCATCTATCAGGGCTTCAACGACCGGCTGGGCTGGATGCATACATCCACCGGCGCTGACGCTATTGATGAGTACGCCGAGACGGTGATACGCCGGGGGGATCGGCTCTTTTATCGGTATGGTGGGAAGGAGCTCCCGCTGGTGAGCCAGCGGATCACGGTACCCTACCGCACACCAGGAGGCATGCAGTCACGCTCGTTCACGGTCTACCGAAGCCATCACGGCCCGATTGTTCGAGCGGCAGAGGATGCGTGGATCAGTGTGCGGCTGATGCAGAAGCCGATCGAGGCGCTGAGCCAGTCGTATCTACGCACCAAGGCCCGCTCGCTCGCCGAGTACCGCAAGGTTATGGAGTTGCACGCGAACTCGTCCAACAACACGGTCTACGCCGACGCAGACGGGCACATCGCATATTTCCATCCCCAGTTTGTGCCCCGGCGGGACGTTCGGTTCAATTGGGATCTGCCGGTGGACGGAAGCAATCCGGCTACTGAATGGAAGGGAGTGCACGGCGTCGAGGACAGTCCGCACGTCATCGACCCGCCCAACGGCTGGATTCAGAATGTGAACAACTGGCCCTATTCAGCCGCGGGCCGCTACAGCCCGGAGCAGAAGAAGTTCCCCGCCTACATGGACAACGCCGGAGAGAGCCCTCGGGGCCTCCACGCCATCATGGTGCTGGATGGAAAGAAGGACTTCAGCCTCGATCGGCTGCAGGATGCGGCATTCGACAGCTACCTCCCGGCATTTGCCCGGCTGGTGCCGGCACTGATTGCGGCTTACGACTCGATCCCGGCAGCCGGGGACACGCTCAAGCGGCGGCTGGCGGAGCCGATAGACTCTCTCAGGAAGTGGAACTATCGCTGGAGCGCAGCTTCGGTGACGACGGCGCTGGCGGTCTACTGGGGTGAGGCGCTGGCCCAGTCGGTACAGGCATACGCGGCGGATGCGGGCATGACTACCTATGAGTACATGACGGCACGGGTCCGCCCTCCGCAGGCTCTGGCTGCTCTTCAGGCAGCGCAGGATCGCCTTACCCGTGATTTCGGAAGCTGGAAGACTCCTTGGGGCGAGATCAATCGTTTCCAACGGCTCACTGGTGATGTCGAGCAGACGTTCCGCGACTCGGCGCCGAGCACCCCTGTGCCGTTCACGTCGGCGCAGTGGGGGTCCCTGGCGGCCTACGGCGCCAAGACGTACCCCGGAACCAAGCGCCGATACGGAACCTTCGGCAACACGTTCGTTGCGGTGGTGGAATTCGGAAAGGACAGCGTCCGGGCCAGGGCGGTAAGCCCGGGAGGTGAGAGCGGCGATCCTCGCTCGCGGCATTTCAATGACCAGGCGGAACGGTACGCCGGCGGCAACCTGCGCGAGGTCTACTTCTATCCCGGGCAGTTCCAGGGCCACACGGAACGGTCGTATCACCCGGGGGGCGCTGCGGCGCAGAACTAGGGTGGGCAAACCCGCGGAAACTCTCAACTATCCGGCGGCGTAGGGCCATTGTTCGCCCTTGAAACGACACAACTCTTAGGAGGCTGCGTGCGACTGTTCGCCCTGCTGGTCCCCCTCGTGTTGCTTGGCAACCATCCCGCGCCCAAATCCGGTGAGGAGCTGGTCCGCCAGATGCATGAGCGCTACGCCGGCAAGTGGTACCACAACCTGACTTTCATCCAGACTACCACTTTTCCTGATAGGCCCGCGGAAACCTGGTATGAGGCGGGGGAAATTCCCGGGAAACTTCGCATAGACATCGCGCCACTCGACAGCATGAACGCGTTCATGTACCTGGGCGACTCCGCCATTGTGTTCAAGGGAGGCAAGCGGGTGGGAGCCAGAGAGGACCGGAACCTCCTCATGACCCTCGGCTTCGATGTGTACGGCCAGCCACCGCAGACCACGATCGCTCAGCTCAAGGCCGCTCATGTGGACCTGAGCAAGATCCGGGAGGACAGCTGGAGAGGGACCAAGGTGTGGGTCGTCGGGGCGGAGAAGGGCGACACGGCTACCGATCAGTTCTGGATCGAGCAGGACCGGCTGCTCTTCGTGCGGCTGTTCGAGGAGCACAAGAACCCGAAGAAGCCCACCGAGAAGCCTGCCATTCTCGACATCACCTTCGAGGACTACCAGCCGTTGGGCAAGGGATGGATCGCGCCGACCTGCGTGATCAAGGTCGACGGGAAGGAGCTACAGCGGGAGAAGTACCGGGACATTCAGGCCGACGTGAAGCTTCAACCGGATCTGTACGACCCGCTGACGTATCACACGCCGGCGTGGATTAAGCAGAAGTAGCAGGAGATGAGATGGGGTGGGCCATTGGCCCACCCCCATCTCGACGTGTTGAACCTCGTCAGCCGATGACTTGCTCCAGCACAGCAAGCCGCTCCGCCCAGTACTCCTTCATCCGCGCTGCCGCCTCTCGGTCCGCCAGCTTCCCGTGTTGCAGCGCGACCTGGCTCTTCTTTGCTCCCTTGCTCATGAAACCGACCTCGAGCGACGTCCGGTCCGGCCAGGTGATCCGCATCGACTTGTCCCGAGTGGCGGTGCGGACCGTCAGGTCAATCCCGGAAAGCCAGCGGGCCCGGGTGCGCTGATCCGCGAACGCCTGATACAACCGATTCAACGGTACCGGGAATGTCTTGCTCTTATTAGCCTCGAAAGTGCCGTCCCGGCGCTGGCCCACGGCGCGTAACCCTTTGATCCGCTCGTAGCCCACCGTCACCGTCTGGGCCCACCAGCCGGGGATCTTGTACTTCTCCATGACATACCTGGCGATATCCCGGTGCGGCCAGCTGTGCGCCTTGGCCCGGTCGAGCGCCTTGACCCAGCGCTCCCAGGTGCACCCGGTTCTCTCCTTGATGAGTGCGTCGCTCTTGCCCGCGATGGCCGCATACTGTGCCGGCCGCGGTGCCGCTGAACTGACTGGCTTTTGTTTCCGGAGTTGAGCGCGGGCCGCGGTGTAGGATTCGCCCGTTTTCCGCATGCGCCCGCGAACCAGGCGCTTGAAGTCTTTATCGGTAGGCACGGCGTGGTCCTCTGGTCAGGCCACGGGCGCTGCCCCCCAGCGGCGACGCCAGTGGCTCGCCAAAGGCTCGATCAGAACGGATCCGGGAGTGTGCCCCCCTTTGCCTCACGAGGGCCCGGGCTGGGGCCGGGCCGGCGAGGTTGGGCGCGGATCATCCGCCGAGGTCTATAGTGTGAATTTAGCGCGGGGACGGCAAGACTAGGTATTCACTTTGTACCAGGCCGGTTCGGTATTGCCGAGTGGCGACGTGCTCCAACCGAACATCGTGCGGCAGCGGTCCAAAGAGTGGAATGCCCTCCCCCAACAGCACAGGGACCCGGGTTATGATCAGCCGCTGAATCAGGCCGGCCCGGAGAAAACCTTGAATGGTGATCCCCCCATCCACGTAAATATGGCCGACGCCGCGTTGTTCAAGCTGGCGAACGATGCTTTGGGGGTCGCCCGAGAGCTGTTCCATTCTGGCGCCAGAAGGCGGAGGCTCCAGGGATCCACTGCTCAGCACGTAGACCGGCTTCTCGCCGTAGGGCCAGGCATCGAAGGCGAGGACCGTTTCATACGTTTTCCGGCCGATGACCAGCGCGTCCACCGTCGCTATGAAGGTTTCGTAGCCGTGTTCCTCGCCGCCATCCGCCGGGAGCCAATCCAGGCCACCGTCGGCTCGAGCGATGAAGCCGTCGAGGCTGATGCCGATGAAAACGGAGGCCTTCACGCTCGGACGAACTTGAGGTGGGTGACGTTCGGCGCGCCTACCGTCTTCACCAGCGTCAGGCCATGCAGATCCTGCACCCCGTCGAACAGCCGCTCTCCGGAGCCCAGCAAGATGGGCGCGATGTGCAGCTGCATCTCGTCCACCAGGCCGGCATTGAGATACTGCTGGGCGATGTTGGCCCCTCCCGCCAGAGCCACGTCCTTCCCCTTGGCGGCGCGCCGGGCCAGGTCATAGGCCTGCTCGATGCCCTCGGTGACGAAGGTGAACACGGTCCCACCCTCCAGAGTGAGGGGAGCCCGGGTGTGGTGGGTCAGCACGAACACCGGATGATGGAACGGCGGTTTGGTTCCCCACCAGCCGTTCCATGGCTCAGCCGGGTTCCAGGGGCCGGGGTGGCCGCCGAACATGTTTCGGCCCATGATGGTCGCCCCGATGTTGCTCAGCTCCTCCTCCACCACCGGCGTGCTCTCGTCGGTCTTCCCGCCCTCCAGACCATGCGGCTTTCGCCAGGCAGCCAGCGGAAAGATCCACTGGTGGAGCTCCTCCCCGCCTTGGCCCAGCGGTTCGTCAACGCTCTGGTGGGGGCCGGCGACGTAGCCGTCCAGCGATAGGGAAATGCGAAGGCGCAGCTTGGACACGTCAGGTCTCCCGGGAGAGTTGAGGCAGTGGCCGCTCGCTGGTGATGTCCACCTTGGTGATGTCGGGTCGGAAGAAGAGTGCGACGGTCCAGTCGAGCACGATGCGAAGCCGGCGATCCCAGCGCGGCATCTGCATCAGATAGTACGTTCGCCGGAGCCACCAGGCCGGAAACCCCTTCAACCGCATCCCAAACACCTGGGCCACCGCCCGGGAATGCCCCAGCGACGCCATCGTCCCCAACGATCGAAAGACGAACGGCTTCGGATTCTTGCCCTGGAGCACCGCAGCCACGTTCTCCGCCAGGCGTCGAGCCTCCCGAATGGCGTGCTGCGCCAGTGCCGGATAAGGCCGGCCCTGTGGATCGGGGATTGCAGCGCAGTCACCCAGTGCCCATACCTGCGGGTGACTGCGGCTCCGCATCTCGGCGTCGACCACGATTCTTCCTCGTTGATCGTGCTCCACCGGGATCGCCGAAGTCGCGGCACTGGGCACGATACCGGTGGCGACCACAACCGTCGCGGCCTCGAATGTCTGGTCGGGAAGGTGGACTCGTCCCGGCTCGATCGAGCGCACCGGGGCGGACACGCGAATGTCGGCGCCACGCTTGATCAGCACCCGTGAGGCCACCTGCGCGAGCTTGTGATCGATCTCCGGCAAGGTGCGCGGACCTGCCTCGAAGAGATGAAACCGAAGCTCGTTTCGGGAAATCCGGGGATAGTAGCGTAGCACGTCGTCGGCAAAGGCGGTGAGCTCGCCCAGGAGCTCCATGCCCACCAGACCGCCTCCGATGATGATCACGGTGAGACACCGGCGCCGGTTCGCTGCATCTGCGGTGGCGTCGGCGCGCTCGAGCTGTTCGATTAGGTGATTCCGCAGCAGAAGAGCATCGGACATGGTCTTGAAGGTGAGCGAGGTGGCGGAGCCCGGTATCAGTGCCTCATTGGTATCGGCGCCAAGTGCGACGACAAGGTGATCGTAGGGCAAATCGTAGACGGTCCCGTCGCCGGCCACTGCCCGGACCTGCCGCCGCTCGACATCCACTCCCTCCACCCTCGCCTCCAGGAATCGGGCGCGTTTCAAGGCGGGCCGGATGGGCTGGGCGCAGTGCCGTAGCTCCAGCCGGCCCGAACACGCCTCGAACAGAAGCGGGGTGAGCACGAAGAAGTTGTTCCGGCTTACCAGCGTGATGTCCACCGGGACCCGGCCCCGGCAGAGCCGCTCGAGACGGCGGACGGTGGCCACTCCTCCGAACCCGCCGCCAAGCACGAGGATTCGCGTAGGTTGAGCCATGCCTCAGGGTAATCGACGGCGGCTCGAGCACAAGTTTGACTTACGGCACGCGGGACGAGTCCCGTACCTGGTCGCTGATCTGCTGCAGTGCCGCTTTTCGGTCCTCATCCGATTCGCTCCGCATGAGGCGCTCCAGCGCGCGGAGATGCGCGGTCCGAAGTGCTGCCTCGGCCGGCACCGGGACGTCCGGGCGAACGCCAGTTCCCTCCCAGTTGGTGCCGGTGACGGGATTCACGGCTCGTCCGGAAGGAATCCAGACCCCGAAATGATCGGTGACGCGCCGGAGCCCGCCCGGGTGAGCCCCTCCACCCGTGGTGTCACCCACCACCTCGCCGCGCTTCTGGGTCTGCACATCGTAGGCAAATTCCTCGGCGCCGGAGAAGGTCTGGTCGCTGGTGAGCACGTACAGGGGACGTGTCAGCCCATAGTGTCGTCCGCGGACTGGACCGGTCCGAAACTCATCCCAGCGGCGCTGCGGTCGCCAGTAAAACTTGTTGATCAGCGTATTGGCTGGCATGAGATAACTGCAGACCGCGGCCACCATGGCCGGCTCACCGCCGCCATTGCGGCGGACGTCCACGATCAGTGCATCGGTGTGAGCCAGGAAGTTCATTGCGGCGGTGAGGGTCGAGTCGACGTCCGCCGCGTCAAAATTGAAGCTGCGAATCTCCAGATAGCCAACGTTGCCGCTCATCCGTTCGACCCGCTCCAGGCCGAAGTTGACTCGCCGGCCAAAAGCGGCGCGCTCCCGCCGTTCCGCGGGCGAGGGCTCCGCGTCGGGCACCTCGTCGCGCACTTCGCGCTGGTAGACGACCTCGAGATGCAGGTCATGGCTCACCGCCCGAAGGTCTCGGGTGAGCGTATCGGCGAAGCCCCGAGCGCTGGCTAGATGATTGTAGGCGCCGCGCTTCACCTGTGCCCGTATTGCCCGCGCCATCTCTGCCGCCTTGTCGGGGAATACGTACCCTTCATTGAGCCGTTGCAAGACCCCTTCGATAACCCGATTGCGAGTCGCAGCATCAATGCTTGTATCAGGCTGCTCGGCCACCTGGGCGGTGGTCGGACCTGGGAGTGTGAGCCCGAGCAGGAGGGCAATCATGACACGCATGCAGACTCCGAGGCTGGTTGGATCAACGGCGAGGGGGAACCGATCGCCGCTGTAGATCCCCACCCCGCCGAACATGCTGCGTCCCCGAATGCCGCCGGCCACCCGGCCGAGCTGCCCCAGAACAAAATCGCGGAAACCGGTGCTGACACTCACAGAATCAACACCAGGCCCAACACCACGCCGATCAGCACCAGACCCCAACTCACGCTCAGGAGAAAGGCGGGGTTGGCCGTACTCGGTGTGGCGTCGGGAGGCAGGGTGCGACAGAAGCGGCGATACTGGATGGCGCCGGCAGCGGTAGTAACCACGCCGATTCCTACCAGGGCGGCGCCCAGATAGGGCGAGATCCCGTGCGTCGCGGTTCCGCCCGTACTCTCGGAGCAGCCGGAGGAACAACCCGAACCGCGCCACGACGAAGCCGAAGGCCATGATGCCGATCCCGGTGCGGAGCCAGGCCAGCATGGTGCGCTCCGCCGCGAAATAGACTCTTGGGTCGGGCAGCGGTTCAGCCATTCCCAGATTCCCGGCTCATACGGCATCCCGCGCCGTACATGAAATAGTTCGTGGTCTCCTCGATCTCGAAGGTCCACCCCAATTCCATAAGGTGCCGGGTGAGCTCGTCTCGCTCGTAGAAAACCTTATAGACCCGGAATTCCCGTCCGTCGTTGAGCCGCCGCTGCAGCACAGTTGCGGAGCGATCGGGCAGGATGTGGTCCACCGCTGTTGAGGTCTCGTGGTAGCGAGAGTCCACGAAGAAGACTCGACCTCCGGGGGCCAGGCAGGAAGCGACGAGAGTCCAGAACTGGGCGAACCGCTCCGGAGGCACGTGGGAGAGCCAGAACCCGAAGAAGATGGTATCGTAGCGCTCCTTCGCCGCCGGGCGCCAGCGGAACAGATCGGCCTCGACGTATCGCACCATGGGTGAGCCGAGTCGCACGGCATTGATCGCCAGCATCTCCCGGGATCCGTCAACGGCGGTCAGCTCAGTGGCAAAGGGCAGCAGCTGCTCGGTCCAGATGCCGGTGCCACAGGCCAGCTCCAGGATGCGCCCTGCGGGCCGAAAGGCGACCAGCGCCGCCTGCACCTCCGGAGCTTCGGCAAACCACTGCGCCGTCAGGGCAGGGCCACGGTCGTATCGCCCTTGCCTGAGCCACCACTGGTCGTACTCAGCCGCGCGTGCCCGATAGTAGTCGAGCTGCTCCCCGAGCACTGTGCTCGTCTCCACTTTCTGCGGCAAGCTCCCAGTCATGCTGTCGAATTTACTCCGCCGCAGAGCCTCCGCTGTAAAATCTTGCAGCATTCCGACAACTTGCCTGACCCCGTGCCTGTGGCGACCTTTCAGCATGGATCTCGACCTTCTTATCGCCGAGCTGGTGGCGGGCAAGACTGCCGCACTGGCTCGGGCGATCTCGGTGGTCGAGAACACAAGGCCCGGCTTCGAGCGTCTCCTCGGTGAAGTTCACCGATCGCTCGGCCGGGCTCGTCGCATCGGGGTCACCGGTCCCCCCGGCGCCGGCAAATCTACGCTGGTCGAACGCCTGGTGGCGCAGTATCGCTCGGCCGGGCTCAAGGTGGCCGTCGTAGCGGTCGATCCGACCAGTCCGTTCACCGGTGGCGCCCTCCTGGGTGACCGGATTCGCATGGAATCCATCGCGCTCGATCAGGGGGTCTACATCCGCTCGATGGCTAGCCGTGGCTCGCTCGGGGGGCTCGCAACCACCACGCGCGAGGTCTGCGACCTGCTCGATGCGGCCGGGTTCGACCGCATTTTGGTGGAGACCGTGGGCGTGGGTCAGTCGGAGCTGGACGTGGGACGGATGGCCGACTCTACCGTGCTGGTATTGGTGCCGGAGTCGGGCGACGGCATCCAGACACTCAAGTCCGGTGTGATGGAGATCGCGGACATTTTCGTGGTGAATAAGGCAGATCGAAGTGGGGCGGATAAGCTGCGACAGGAAATCGAGGTCACCCTCGGGATCCGGCGGGGCAATGCCTTTCGGAACGTGCCGGCACATCATGGGCGGCGGAGGTCAGGGGGCAGGCGGGCCGGCGGGGCAGTCGGGTCATGCGGACCGGTATCGTGGCCAGCGGCCGAACGTCCCCGACTCTCCCGCACCCTGGGCCCAGCCAGTGATACTGACCAGCGCAGTGAAGGATGAAGGCTGCCTGATCTGATCGGCGCGCTGGACCGGCATCATCAGTGGTTGGAGCAGAGCGGCGCGCTGGAGCAACGGCGGCGGCGCAGATTGCTGGAGCGGACCCGCGAAGTGGTGGACCGGGCCACCCGGAAGTGGGTGTGGGAGGAGACCCGGGCGGAGCAGCTGATCAATGAGAGGTTGGACGAGGTGGCGCAAGGGCAGGTGAGTCCCTATGAGCTGGCCCAGGACGTGCTCGAGGAGCTGAAGCAAGGAGAGAAGATATGACGGCACGTCGGGAAGAACGGCGCAGCAAACCCACCAAGCGACTTACCGAGCAGGAGGTGGAGCTGGAGCGGCTCCGCGCCGAAGTGGCCGCATGGCGGGCTCGCGCCGCCGGAATTCCAGCCCGCGGCGACGTCGAGTTCAGCTCGGTCTCGGGACGCAATGTCGAGCCGCTGTACACCGCGCTCGATCTTCCCGCCGACGTGATTCCCTCCACCGGCCTGCCGGGAAACTTCCCTTACACCCGCGGCATCCACCCGACCATGTACCGGGGCCGGCTCTGGACCATGCGCCAGTTCGCCGGGTTCGGCACCGCCGAAGACACCAACGAGCGCTACAAGTTTTTGCTCGAGCGGGGACAGACCGGGCTGTCCGTGGCGTTCGACTTCCCCACGTTGATGGGCTACGACTCGGACCACCCTCGCTCCGAGGGTGAGGTAGGGAAGTGCGGCGTCGCCATTTCCAGCCTGGCGGATATGGAGACTCTGTTCGACGGCATTCCGCTGGACCAGGTCTCCACCTCGATGACGATCAACGGGCCGGCGGCGATGCTGTTTTGCTTCTACGTCGCTGCGGCCGAGCGACAGGGCGTGCCCATCGCCGATCTGCAGGGCACCATTCAGAACGACATTCTCAAGGAGTACATGGCGCAGCACGCCTGGATCTTCCCGGCGGAGCCAGCCCTCAAAATCATCGTGGATCTGTTCGAGTGGGCCGCCGAGCACACCCCGAAGTGGAACACCATCTCTATCTCGGGCTACCACATCAGGGAAGCCGGTGCCACCGCGACGCAGGAGCTGGCCTTCACGCTGGCCAATGGATTCAGCTACGTGGAGCACGGAGTGGCCCGCGGGCTCGATGTGGACAGCTTTGCGCCCCGGCTCTCCTTCTTCTGGGACGTGCACAACGATTTCTTCGAGGAGATCGCCAAGCTTCGGGCGGCCCGCCGGATCTGGGCTCGGCACATGCGTGAGCGCTACGGGGCCAAGGATCCACGCAGCTGGAAGATGCGGTTTCACTGTCAAACCGCAGGTGTAACCCTCACTGCTCAGCAGCCGCACAACAACGTCGTGCGGGTCGCCTATCAGGCGCTGGCGGCCGTGCTGGGCGGCACCCAGTCGCTCCATACCAATGCGCTGGACGAGACGCTCGCCCTGCCAACCGAAGAATCGGTGCGGATCGCGCTGCGCACCCAGCAGATCATCGCCTACGAAACCGGAGTGTCCAACGTCGCGGATCCCCTGGGCGGATCGTACTATATCGAGACGCTCACCGACCAGCTGGAGCGAGAGGCGGAACGTCTGTTCGCCGAGATCGAGACCCAGGGCGGCGTAGTCAAAGCGATCGAATCGGGCTGGTTTCAGATGCAAATCGCGCACTCATCGATGCGCTTTCAAGCTGAGATGGAGCAGGGCCGGCGCACCATCGTCGGCGTCAATGATTTCGTGGAAGAGGCCGAGGCGCCGGTAGAAATTCTCAAGGTGGGTGACCAGGCCGAGCGGACGCAGCGGGAGCGGATGGCCCGGCTCCGTGCCACCCGCGATGCGAGCCTGGTGTCCCAGCGGCTCGAGGCTTTGCGCCAGGCCGCCGCCGAAGACAGGAACATCATACCGGCCATGCTGGATTGCGCTCGGGCGTACTGCACGCTCTACGAGATCCGGCATGTGCTCGAGGACATTTATGGAAGCTATCGCGAGCCGGTCTTTTTCTAAAGGACGGGAAAGACGGGAAAGACGGGAAGGGCGTGAAAAGGTCGGAACCGATCAATTCTCCAGAGGAAACGGGGCCCGGCTGGAGTATGACGGACGGGGTCCGGGTCAACTGTTGGAGCGACTCACCAGGATTCAGCCCGATCACCACCGGGTCGTCAGCTGTTATCTGAAGCTGGAGCCGAGGGACCGGAGCCGCGGAAAGTACCTGATCAAGCTGAAGAACCGGGTCAAGGCTGCGGTGCTGGGGCTGCCCCGACTGGGCTTGGAGCGCGACATATCTGAACCGGTACTGCGCGACTTGGACCGAATCCAGCAGTTTCTCAGGACGCAGGGGAATCTCCCGTCAACTCAAGGGGTTGCGGTGTTCGCCTGCGAAGGAATCGAGCTGTTTGAGGCGGTGCCTTTACCCGTGGTTCACCGGTCTCGCCTTGCCATCGACGGGAGTCCGTTGGTCCGCGAGCTGGCCTCCGTCGAGGACGAGTTCGGCCGGCTGCTGACGGTAGTGGTGGACCGGGCGAGTGCGCGCTTCTTCGAGGTCACGGCCTACAATACGCAGGAGCTGCCGGGACTCCGGTCCAATAGCACCCGCGGCAAGCGGTTTCACGGCGATCAGGACGGCTCCGGCGGTTGGGGTGAGCACACTTACCACAACCGGATCCGCCAGGAGAAACAGCGGCATTACGAGGCCATCGCCCGCAAGTTGTTTACCATCGATCGCCGCCAGCCGGCCCACGGCATCGTGCTGGCCGGACCCGGCCCCGAAGCCGGAGCGGTGAAGCCGTTTCTTCATACCTATCTCGCCGAGCGGCTGATCGGCACCGCCCGGCTCAACCCTAAAAACCTGACGCTGTCGGCCGTACACGACACTACGCTGGCAGTACGCGAGGAGTATGAGCGTGCGTCGGAGCGGACGTTGGTGCACGAGATGCTCGAAGGAGTGGGAACCGGCTGGGGGGTGAACGGCCTTACGCCGACGCTTCGCGCGCTGTCGCGCGGCCAGATTCGTTCTCTCCTGGTGGACGCCGACGCAAGTCAGCCGGGCTTCCGCTGTGGGGATTCGGGCCGTCTGGCGTTCGCCGAGCGGGAGTGCCGCGGTGAAGGCGAGCCCATTCCGGTTCTGGACGTGGTGGACGACGCGATCGAAGAGGCGCTCCGGCAGGGAGTGGACGTCAACGTGGTTTACGAGCCCGAGGCCCGCGTAGCGATCGACGGTTTGGGCGGGCTGCTCCGCTTTCGTTGAGCAAGCGGCCGGGAGCGGGACTCCGCGCGGTACTGTTCGACGCGGGGAATACCCTGGTCTTTCTCGACTACGCACGCCTGGCCGAAGAGGTCGGCGCTGCCGTCGGGCTGCCGCTGACGGGGGAGGGCTTGGCCCGGCACCGCGCCGCCGCTACCCAGGCCATGGAGTCCGCCAGCGGCGGCGACCATCACCGGGCCGCAGCCTACCTCGAGTCTCTGTTCCTGCTCAGCGGGGTTCCGCCTGAATCCCTCGACCAGGTGCGCGACTGCCTCAGCCGCATGCACAGCGAGCGTCACCTTTGGTCGGTGCTCGCCGACCGTTCTGCCGAGTCGCTGGCCCGGTTACGTCAGGCCGGTCTCAAGCTCGGTGTGGTGTCCAACAGCGACGGCAGAGTGGAGCAGGCCCTCGCCGCCGCCGGCGTTCGCCACTACTTCGACGTGGTGATCGATTCCGCGCTCCTAGGTGTGGAGAAGCCCGATCCGCGTATCTTCCACGCGGCGTTGGAGGCCCTCGGCGTCGCACCAGAGGAGGCGCTGTATGTGGGCGATCTCTACGAAATCGATGTGCTGGGAGCCAGAGCGGCGGGTCTGGAAGCCGTGCTGCTGGCAAGCCATGAGCATATGACCGAGCTCGACTGCCGGGTGACCTCTTCGATACCAGACCTGGTGGATGATCTTCTCTCCCCCCAGGGACGCAATGGCAGCTAAGCCCACCCGTCCGATCCGCGTCCTCGTCGCCAAGCCGGGCCTGGATGGCCACGACCGCGGCGCCAAGGTCGTCGCTGCCGCCCTACGCGACGCCGGCATGGAGGTGGTGTACACCGGCCTGCACCAAACCCCCGAGATGATTGCCACGGCGGCGGTGCAGGAGGACGTCGACGTGGTTGGGCTCTCCATACTCTCGGGTGCCCACATGACCCTGTTCCCCCGGGTGCGCCAGCTCCTGGAGCAAATGGGCCGGCCCGACACACTGGTCACCGGCGGCGGCATCATTCCCCCCGAAGACATGGCCGCCTTGCAGCAGCTGGGCATCGGTCAGCTGTTCGGACCCGGCACGCCTACCTCCGAGCTCATCGAGTACATCGAGTCGTGGGCCGCGGCGCACCTGGAGTCATGAGCCCGGCGGCAGGGCGCCTGCGTACGCTGACTGAGGAATTTCAGCAGCTGGCGCACCGCCTGAAGCAGGGCGGCGGCGCGGCCCGGGTGGCCAAGATGCACCAGCAGGGGAAGCTTGCCCCGCGTGAACGGGTGGAGCGGCTGCTGGACAAGGGCTCCCCCTGGCTCGAATTGGGACTGCTGGTGGCGTACGACCAATACGAGGGGCAGGCGCCCGGCGCGGGGGTGATCACCGGAGTAGGCCTGGTGGAAGACCGCGAAGTCGTGGTGGTGGCAAACGACGCCACCGTAAAGGCCGGCTCGTGGTGGCCGGAAACCATCAGGAAAATTCTGCGAGCCCAGGAAGTGGCGATGCGGCAGCGCATCCCCATCGTCTATCTGGTGGACAGCGCCGGCGTGAACCTGCCCTATCAGGGCGGCGTGTTTCCCGGACAGTATGGCGCCGCCCGGATCTTCTACTACAACTCGATCATGCGGCGCTATCTCCATGTGCCGCAGGTCAGCGCCGTGATGGGAAGCTGCGTCGCCGGTGGTGCGTACCTGCCGGCGCTGTCCGACGTGATCTTCATGGTCGAAGGCACCAGCTTCATGGGGCTGGGCGGCCCCAACCTGGTGAAGGGCGCCACCGGACAGACCATCGACGCCGAGACCCTGGGCGGAGCCAAGACTCACACCGAGGTGAGCGCGGTGGCCCACTACCGCGCGGCGGACGATCCCGAATGCCTGGAGCGGATTCGCCAGTACATCGCCCGTCTTCCCCGGCATGAAGGCATCAGCCACCGCACGCTGTCCGCCCGTCCGTCCGCGCGGCCGTCCACCGACCTTTACGAAATCCTTCCCCAGGACCATCGGCTGTCCTACGACATGCGCCAGGTGCTCGGCGTGCATCCTGGATGGCGGCGAGCTGGACGAGTTCCAGCCCGACGTCGCCCGGGAAATGATCTGCGGTCACGCGCACATCGAGGGCAGACCCGTCGCGGTCATCGCCAACCAGCGCGGAGTGGTGAAGGGCCAGCCGGGTGAGCGTCCCCGCTTCGGCGGCATCGTGTATACCGGGAGCGCCGAGAAGACGGCGTATTTCATCGAAACAGCCAGCCGGGAGCGGCTGCCGATCCTGTTCATCCAGGACGTGAGCGGCTTCATGGTCGGACCCGAAGCCGAGCACTCGGGCATCATCCGGGCCGGGGCGCACTTCGTAGAAGCGATGGCAACGGCGGTCGTGCCCAAGATCGTGCTGACCATCAATCACGCGTCCGGCGCCGGGTATTACGCCATGGCGGGACAGGGGTTCGACCCGGATTTCATTTTGAGCTGGCCTACCGGAAGAATGGGCGTGATGGAAGGCGAATCGGCGGTGATGGCGGTGCACGGCGCCGAGCTGGAAAAGGCCAAGCGTGAAAAGCGTGAGCCATCGCCCGAGGCCAAGGCCTCCATGGAATCGATGCGGGCCGACTATGAGCAGCAGCTCGACGCCCGCTTCGCTGCCGCCCGCGGATTCGTCGACGCCATCATTACCCCGGAAGACACCCGCGACCTGCTCGCCTTCACCCTTCGGATTACCGCCAACTACGCCGGGCCCCACCTGGGGCCCTTCGTGCTTCCGCAGCTCGACGCGGCCACTCTCCGCTAGGAACTCAATGCCCTGGATTTGCCGCAGCCTCCTTGTCCTGGTGCTGACGCTCGCCTGCGCTCCGAAGCAACCAGAGCCCGAATCTCCGCCGCCCAAGCCCAACATCGATCCCGGCCGCGTCTCCACCAAGCCGCCGGAAACGCCACCGCCCGGCAAGGAGCCGGAAGCGGAGGAGCCGCCGCAGCCGATGGTCCCGCCCGAGGCGGCCTACAGCCACGGGTGGATGGCACTGAGCAGCACCGGAGTGGAGAAGTTCCTCCAGCTGCATCCCACCTACGACGGGCGTGGCGTGCTCATCGGCATTCTGGATACCGGAATCGATCCCGGCATCCCCGGGCTGCTGAAGACCAGTACCGACACGCCGAAGCTGCTGGATCTCAGAGATTTCTCTCACGAAGGATCGGTACCGCTTCGGCCGGTGACTCCGGTCGGAGATTCGATCGACATCGCTGGACACCGGCTCAAGGGATTCGGCCGGGTGGCCGCCGTGAGTACCGGCGGCCCCTACTACGGCGGCACCATCGCGGAGCTCCCGCTGGGGGAGCCTCCGGCCTCCGACCTGAACGGCAACGGCAGTGACACGGATACGCTCCCGCTGGTCGTCACCCGAGCCACCGACGGGTGGGTGCTCTTTGCCGACACCGATGGCGATGGCTCGCTAGTCGGTGAGCGGCCGGTGCATGACTACCTGGTTTCGCGAGAGAGCTTCGGATGGGCTCGGCGGGGGAGGCGCCCCAGGGATGAACCTGGCAGCCAACTTCTCGTCCAGCGGAAAGGATCCTCAGCTGGATCTCGTGTTCGACAGTTACAGTCACGGCTCCCACGTAGCCGGCATCGCGGCCGCTCACGACATGTACGGGGTCACCGGCTTCAACGGAGTCGCGCCCGGCGCCCAGCTGCTCGGGCTGAAGATCGCCAACAGCGCCCAGGGCAGCATCACCACCACCGGCAGCCTGGTGCGCGCTATCGAGTATGCCATTCAATTCGCTCAGACCCGGCGGCTGCCTCTGGTGCTGAATCTGAGCTTCGGGGTGGGAAACGAGGTCGAGGGCACCGCCCGGATCGACGGAATCATCGATTCGATCCTCGCCGCCAATCCCGCGCTGACGTTCGTCATCAGCGCGGGTAACGACGGTCCGGGACTTTCCACCATGGGATTCCCCGGATCAGCCCGGCGGAGCATCAGCATCGGCGCCACGCTGCCCTCGACTTTTCTGCCGCCCAATCCCAGCGGCTCGCATGACGATCTGCTGGCGTACTTCAGCTCCCGCGGGGGCGAGCTGGCCAAACCCGATCTGATCGCCCCCGGCGTGGCCTACTCCACCGTGCCCCGATGGAATACCGGTCACGAGATCGAGCAGGGCACCAGCATGGCTTCGCCCCACGCGGCGGGACTCGCGGCGCTGCTCGTCTCCCAGCTGCTGCAGGAGAAGCGCACCATTAATGCCGCGGAGATCAAGCAGGCACTCATGGTTACCGCGCGGCCCCTCCAGGGAGCGAGTCTGGTGGACGAGGGGACCGGACTGCCCGACGTCGCCCAGGCGGCACAGTGGCTCAGCGAGCCGCGCACCATCGCCGATATCGCAGTGCGGGCACTGAACGCAGAGGGCCGGCCTACCGCGGGGCTGCATCAGAAGGCGCCGTCCGACTCGGTCTGGGTTCAGCGCTTCGAGCTGACTCGCTTCGACTCGGCTGCGGGGCGGCAGGTGTACTCGCTTCGCTCCGACGCTCCCTGGGCCTCCGCGCCCGCGAGCGTGACCTTCACCGGCCGGACCGCAACCGTGGACGTGCGCTATCGCGTGTCGGGGCTCAAGGCGCCCGGCGGGTACACCGCAACGGTGAGCGGCTGGAGCGCGGACAGTCTCGCGGGACCCGCATTCCGTCTGGTGACCACCGTGACGGCCCCCGAGCCGATCGCGGCGGCCTCGCGCGAGGTGAGGTCTGGCACGCCGGTCGAGGCCGGCAGTGAGCTGCGCACCTTCTTCAAGGCCGACAGCGCCCGGCCCTACGAGCTACGCATTTCCAGCGCGAGCGTCGGGCAGAAGGGGCTCGCCTTTCTCCATGAGCCGGACGGAATGCCGTATCGCGACGAGTACACCCGGCCCATTGGAGCAGCCGAGCGGGAGGCGGTGTATCTGGTAGACGCCAGAGACGTCGTGCCCGGAGCGTATCAGGCCGTGGTTGTCGCTCCGACGGCTCAGCGGATTGCGGTGAATGTCAGGGTCACCCAATCGCCGGTGCGCCTCCAGCTGGGGACGGAGAAGAACCTGGCCGTGGCCAAGCTCACCAATCTGACCGCCGCTCCGGTGCGGGCCGATCTGGCCATGCTCCTCGGCGGGGGCGAGCGAATCGAGACGGTGGTCGCCCGCGGATCGGGCGTCCGGGAAATCCCCTTCGTAGCGCCGGCCTGGGCCAAGGCGGTGGTAGTCGATCTCACGATGGAGCGGGCGCAGTGGAGCCGCTTCACCGATTTCGGCGTCACCCTGTTCGATTCGGTCGGCCGCCAGATCGAGAAACAGCCGCTCAATTACGCATTCGGCCGGCTTCAGGCCAAGCTGCCGGACGATCACGGAACCATGCCGCTCCGATTGGCCCTGTTCCCCGGCTTCGCCGATCCCGACGGAGAGGAAAACTGGACGCTCCGGGCTGCCATCCGGCTCTATGCCGATTCTGCCGTCGCGCTGGATCCGGCCACACCGACAGACTCGATCGTCACCGTAGCCCCGAAGAAGACTTCCAGCGTGAACTTCGCACTCCCGGAAAATCCCTGGCCATTGGGCGACGGGTTCTTTCCTCTGGGAGTGCTGGTGGTCCGGGCTGAGGAGCACAGCTGGACCCGGGAAGGCGGACTGCCGCTCCCCAATCCTCCGATGATGCGATGACCGATCGCCTGGTGCGGGTTGCCGCGGGGCAGGGCTTCTGGGGCGACTGGCTGGAGGCTCCCGTACGCCAGGTGAACGGCGGGCCTATCGACTACCTGATGATGGACTATCTCGCCGAAGTGACCATGTCCATCATGCAGAAGCAGAAGTCGCGCGATCCCAAAGCCGGCTACGCCCGCGACTTCGTCCCGCTGATGGAGCGCATTCTTCCGGAGGTGGTGAAGCGGCGGATCAAGGTCACCTCCAACGCCGGTGGCGTGAATCCGCGCGGATGCGCTGAGGCGGTGCTGGACGTCGCCCAAAGGCTCGGTCTGACGGGGCGGCTGAACATCGGACTCGTCACCGGCGACGACATCCTGGGAACGACTGGACGAGCTCATCCGCGCCGGACATGCGCTGGCGAACATGGAGACCGGACAGCCGCTGGCCGACATCCGCGACAAGGTGCTGTCGGCCAACGCTTACCTCGGGATGGCGCCCATCGTCGAGGCGCTCCGGCTCGGCGCGGACGTGGTGATCACCGGCCGGGTCACCGATACCGGGCTCACGCTGGGTCCCATCTTTCACGAGTTCGGCTGGCCCAGCGACGACTGGGACAAGGTTGCGGCGGGGACCGTCGCCGGCCACATCATCGAGTGCGGCGCACAGGCCTCCGGCGGCAACCTGCTGAAAGACTGGCGCTCGGTGAAGGGATTGGAGAACCCCGGATTTCCCATCGTCGAGGCCTCGACTGACGGGAGCTTCGTGGTCACCAAGCACCCGCGCACCGGCGGGGTGGTCTCCGTGGCATCGGTGACCGAACAGCTGGTCTACGAGATGGGCGACCCGCACAGCTACATCACGCCCGACGGCATCGCCGACTTCACCACCATTCAGCTCCGGCAGGTTGGGCGCGACCGGGTTACAGGTGAGCGGGATCAAGGGGGGCCCGCGCACCCCGATGCTGAAGGTTTCCATCGCCTACTTCTACGGCTACAAGGCCGTGGGGACGCTGGTGTACTCCTGGCCCGAGGCGTACGAGAAGGCGCGTGCCGCCGACCGAATCCTCCGGGCTCGACTGAAGAACCTGGGACTCGAGTACGAGCAGATCCTCACCGAGTTCGTCGGCGCAAACGCCACCCACGGCAATCTGAGCGGTCCCCCGAACCCGGATGCGCCCGAGGTGCAGCTGCGAATCGGGGTTCGCGCCCGGGAGAAGGCGCCGGTGGAACGATTCACCCGGGAGATCGCACCGCTGGTGCTCACCGGGCCGCCCAGCGTCACCGGGTTTGCCGGCGGCAGACCAGCAGTCGAGGAAGTGGTGGCCTACTGGCCGGCCTTGATCGACCGGCGGGTGGTAGAGAGCGAGGTGAGGGTGGAGATCTTGAAAGCGTGAGCGGTGAGCGGTGAGCGGGAGATCAAATGGCAAAGAAGCCGGGGAAAAGAAAAAGTAAGAGCAGCCGGGCAGGCGTAAGCACCGGTGGCGCTGGACGGCCCCGCCGCCCCGCTGCCCCGCTGCCCCGCTTGCAACTCCGCTATCTCGCCCACGCCCGCTCCGGCGACAAGGGCGACACGGCCAACGTGGGGCTGATCGCCCTGGAGCCGGAGTATTACCCGATTCTCCGGCGGGAGGTCACCACCGCGCGCGTCGCCCGGCACTTCAAGGGAATGGTGATCGGGGTTGAGCGATTCGAGCTGCCCAACCTCAACGCGCTGAACTTCCTGCTGCACGGCGCGCTCGATGGCGGAGGCACCATCTCGCTCAAGACCGATGCCCAGGGAAAGGTGTACTCCACCGCGCTGCTCCGGATGGAGATCCCGGTTCCAGCTGCGCTGGCTCGCCGTCTGAGCCGCCGCAATGACCGCGCTCCTCAGCTCGCTCGCATCCGGAGTCCTCAGCCTCACGCTCAATCGCCCCGAGAAGCGGAACGCCCTGAACGCCGAGCTGATCGAAGCCCTGCATCAGGCGTTCGAGCGGGCCGATCTGGATGCCGCCGTCCGCGTCGTCCTGCTCCGCGGCGCTGGCAAGGACTTCTGCGCCGGCGCCGATCTCGACGAGCTGCTCGCGTCGGCTAATCAGACGGTCAAGGAGAATGAGGCGGCGGCGCTCCAGCTCGGCTCTCTGTTCGAGCGGATGCGCACTTTGCCCAAACCGGTGCTCGCCAAAGTGCAGGGCCGAGCACTGGCCGGAGGCGCAGGCCTTGCCACCGCCTGCGACCTCGTGCTCGCCGGAGCGGGAGCTCAGCTCGGCTACCCGGAGATTCAGCGCGGATTTGTGCCGGCCATGGTGATGGCGCTTCTTCGACGCGCCGCGGGGGAAAAGGTCGCCCTCGATCTCGTCCTCACCGGACGGTTGCTCTCGGCAGACGAGGCCGAGCGCGCCGGTCTGGTCAGCCGGGTTTTCCCTGACCGGGAACTGGAGACCTCGACGCTCGAGTTGGCCGGTCAGCTCGCCGGCAGCAGCGGTACTGCAATCGCGCTCACCAAGCAGCTCTTCTACCAGATGGATGGCACGACCCTGAGTGAGGGCATCGCTCGAGGGGCTCAGGTCAACGCCGTGGCCCGGGCGACGCCCGACTTTCGCGACGCCATCGCGCGCTTCCTGAAACGATGAACCGGCTGAGGCTCGCGCTGGCATTGGCGGGCTTTCTCCTGGCAGCCTTGAGTGTCGCCTTGGACGAGCGGCGCCTGGGGTGGGTGGCAATCGTCTTGCTGGCGGTGTCCCTGCTGCTGCGTCTGTGGCTTCGGCGCAGGTCTTTGTGACGGCTGTCACAGGTGACGGCTTCACTATCCCGATTCGGCCCGAGCTACTTTGGCCCCTCGAGAGTCAACACCACGCCACCAGGAGGAGAACATGAGGGGTTTGTCAAAGGGTATAGCAGCACTCGCCGTCGGAATGCTGCTCGGTGCCCCCGCGCTCCGTGCGCAGGGTGCTGAATTCTCATTAGGCGGCGGTGCCGGAATTCCGCTCGGTGATTTCGACGACGCGGCCAAGACGGGCTGGCACGGACTGGCCGCAATCTCCTTCGTGCCGAACGGCTGGCCGGTGGGGATACAGTTCGATGGCTCGTATCAGCAGTTCAATCTCGACGATGCCGCTTTCCCCGGATTCTCCGGCCTGAAGAATCGCTATCTCATGGGTACCGGCAACATCGTCTTCAAGTTCAAGACCTCGGAGGAGAGCACCTTCCGGCCGTATCTGATCGGAGGCGGTGGGGTGTACAACTCCAAGATCACCGGGTCGGACGATCCCAGTGACATTCTGCCCGGCGGTGAGACCGACTTCGGCGTCAATGCCGGAGCCGGATTCGATATCAAGACCGGCGGGATCGGGCTTTTCCTCGAAGGCCGGTTCCACAACATCTTCACCGAGGATGCCAGCACCCAGTTCATTCCCATTACTCTGGGTATAAGGTTGGGTGGGCATTAACCAGGCTTTGCATCAGGCATCTGCTCCTCGACCTGCAGCACCGCTGGAAGCTCCGTGGAAGTCTCGGTGGTGCAGGCTCACCAAGGTGAGGGGGGAGCAGGTGCCGGCGTCTTGCCTCGGCGGGTGAGACAAACCGAGCAGATTGGCGCCGTTTCGCACGATAGTGGTTAAGTAGCTCGCAAGATGGCCGCGAGCTTTGGCCATGGATCTCATGGCCCAGGCCCGCAGCCTCCTTCAGCATCACTTCGGATATCCCGACTTCCGGCCGGCGCAAACCGCGGTCATCTACTCCATTCTGAACGGGAAGGACACCCTCGCCGTTCTCCCCACCGGGGGCGGGAAGTCCATTTGCTTTCAGGTTCCCGCATTGGTGCTCGGCGGATTGCACATCGTCGTCTCACCGCTGATCTCTCTGATGCAGGATCAGGTGGAGGCCGCCGTTGCTCGCGGCATTCCCGCAGCTTGCCTCAACAGCTCGCTGGGCAAGGAGGAGCAGAGCCGGGTTCGCTCCTCCATCCGGGATGGATCGGTTCGCCTTCTCTACGTCTCCCCTGAAAGGCTCGAGCGCCTGAGCCTGGAGCTGCAGGCGGCGGGAATCCGTCCCCGCCTCCTGGTCATCGACGAGGCCCACTGCATCGCCGAATGGGGCCACGATTTCCGGCCAAGCTATCGCAGGCTTGCCCGGGTGCGCTACCGATTGGGAACGCCACAGACCGTCGCGTTGACCGGCAGCGCCACACCCGCAGTCCGAGCGGAAATTGTCCGGAGCCTTCGGCTTCGTGAAGGCTACGTACTGCACCTGGGCTCGTTCGATCGGGCCAACCTGTGGTTCGGTGCGATGCGGGTTAATAGTGAGCGGGAGCGCCTGGCGGCACTGCTTCGTCTGCTCCAAGGCGATGATGTCATGGCCATTGTCTACGCCCCCACGAGAGGGAGCACGGAGGCAATTGCCCGCGCGCTGGCGCGAAGCGGGGCACCGGGCCGCCCCCTATCACGCAGGCCTGAGCAAGCTGCTCCGTCGGGTCACGCTCGACGACTTCCTCCAGGACCGGGTGGACGTCATCGTGGCAACGTGCGCCTTCGGCATGGGCATCGATAAGCCCAACGTGCGGCTGGTGGTGCACTGGACACCTCCGGCTACGCCGGAGGCCTACTATCAGGAAGCCGGCAGAGCAGGGCAGAGATGGAGAGTTTGCCCGCTGCGTCATGCTCTGGCGCCCGGGAGACGCCGTGCTCCATCGGCGGCAGCTGGACGTCACCTTTCCTCCCCGTCCGGAGCTGGAAAGAATCTGGAGCAAAGCCGGGAGAGTGAGCGGCGTTCCGGAAAACGTGCTCCAATCAGCGGAACGGCTCAGACGGGAGCTCCGGCCGGAGCGTGGCCCGGTGGATTGGCGGCCGATCTCGGAGCGGCGCGGGAAGGCCGAGTTCCGAATCCAGGCGGTCGCCAACTATGCTAGTGAGTCCCGCTGTCGGCGGGCCCGCCTGGTGGGATACTTCGGAGAGCGGCTGGCTCGCTGCAGCGGGTGCGATTGCTGCGGCACCAGAGCAACGTTCACCCCCGAAAATCGAGATGTCTCGACTCGGCTGAACCGGCTTCGCTCCGCGCTGCTTCAGAGCAAGACTATATGGGGTGGTTGCCCGCTAGAGCCCGAGGTGCTGCTGGGGTTGGCTCGAAATCCCCCGTCAACCGCGGCCGCGCTCGCCGATGTGCCGGGTGTGGGTCCGGCTCTGGCTGCCCGGTTGAGTGGCACTATACTCGCCGCCCTGGCCGGCACGCCCGAGAAATCGTTGCCCAGTCACCATCCGCTGATCTTGGTGTTGCAGCAGTGGAGGGCTGGAGTGGCGCGAGAAATGGGAGTGCCGGCATATACCGTGTTGCCGGATGCGGCGCTGAGCAACATCGTCACGCAACGGCCGTCCACCCGTCTGGAGTTGGCGCGAGTCCAAGGGGTTGGGCCCCGAACCCTGGCCAAGTTCGGAGACACTCTGCTGGAGATTACTGGGCTGGCGTCCAGTCCAAGAGCTTGACTCCGCGCAAATACCGGAAGCACCCTTTCTCGCAGCAGCCGCCGCGAGGAAATAACATGGATGTACTTCTGCCCTGTTTCCTCCGGGTCGCGGGGACTATACTGCCCAGATCATAAGGATGGGCGCCATCGGAGTTATGGGTGAAAACACCGGCATAAAGGGGCAGACCATGAATAGATCCAGGCCACTTCTGGTCTGCGCGGTCGGGACAATCCTCGTAGGAACGTTGTTGGCGGTTCCTTCGCTGTATGCTCAGGGCAACCGCTTTGCCCTCGGTGGGGGCGCCTCGTTCCCCACCGGAAAGTACAGTGAGCTCGCCAATGTGGGCTGGCATGCAACGGGTTCAATCAACTTTGGGCGGCACGACAGCCGGCTCGGCTTACTAATCGATGGCACGTACTCGGAGCTCGGGTTCGATGTCGAGGGATTCGACGTCAAGCAGCGTTGGATCTACGGGACGGCAAATCTGGTCTACCGCTTCAAGCGGGCCGGTTCGGAAACCTCCAAGGTCGATCCTTATGTGATTGCTGGGGGAGGAGTGTACAACTCGAAGGGAATCGGCAACGATGCCGATCTATTTGGCGATGATTCCTCAACCGATTTCGGCGTCAACGGCGGCTTGGGACTGAACTACACCGTGAGCCGCATTGTGCTGTACCTCGAGGCCCGGTACCACACCGTATTCACGGATGCCGATGACAGTCACTTCATTCCCTTGACCCTCGGCATACGCTTCGGCCGGTGACCAAGCTCCGCTGTGAGACTCTCTAGTGTCCCGGTAATGGTCCGCCAACGGTCCAGCGGTTAAGTTGCTGCTGCCATGGACGACTCCCTCTATTTCACCGAGCAGCACCATCAAGTCCGCGAGATGGTTCGCGACTTCTCCCGGACCCACATCGCGCCCGTCGCCGCCGAGCTCGATCGTACCTCCACCTTCCCTTGGGAAAACATCAAGGCAATGGGTGAGCTCGGTTTGCTGGGCGTACCCTGGAGCGAGGAGCTGGGCGGCGCCGGGATGGACCAGCTTTCCTACTACATCACCATCCACGAGATGGCCAAGGTCGATGCGAGCCACGCGCTCACCATCAGCGCGCATACCAACCTCGGCACCTCTCCCATCGTCGAGTTCGGCACCGAAGAGCAGAAGCGGCGATACGTCCCGCTGCTGGCGTCGGGCCGGGTGTTGGGCGGCTTCGGTCTTACCGAGCCCGGCGCGGGCAGCGACGCCGGCAGCACCGCCACCACCGCGGTGGACCGGGGCGACCACTACGTCATCAACGGCTCCAAGATTTTCATTACCCACGCTGGCGTGGGCGAGGTCTTCGTGACCACCGCGCGCACCGAGCCGGGCAACGGGAACAAGGGGATCACCAGCTTCATCGTCACCAAGGACACGGTCGACCTCGAGCAAGTGCCGGAAGCTCGGCGTGGGACACGCTCCCGATCTGCCCAAGACTCGCGGAGTGCGCGCGGGCAAGAAGCAGGAGAAGATGGGCTGGCGGGCCAGCGACACCCGCGAGCTGGTCTTCGAGGATGCCGTGGTGCCCAAGGAGAACCTGCTGGGCAAGACCGGGCTACGGCTTCATCAACTTTCTGAAGACGCTGGACGCCGGCCGGATCGGCATCGCCGCTCTCTCGCTGGGCATCGCCGAAGGCGCCTATGAGGAGGCCCTGCGCTACGCGGGAGTGCGGAAACAGTTCGGGCGGCCTATCGGGAGCTTCCAGGGGTGAGCTTCCAACTGGCCGACATGGCGCTGGAGATCGAGGCGGGAACCCATCTCCTCTATCACGCGGCGTGGCTCAAGCAGAACGGCCGGCCGTTCAAGAAGGAGGCGGCGATGGCCAAACTGTTCTGCTCCGAGCTGGCCATGCGCACCACCACTCAGGCGGTGCAGATTTTCGGCGGTTACGGCTACACCACCGAGTATCCGGTCGAGCGAATGATGCGCGACGCCAAGGTCTGCGAGATCGGCGAAGGCACCAGCGAGATTCAGCGGATCGTGATCGGGAGGCAGATTCTGGGGGAGTTGGTGGATTGATCGAGAGTCGAGAGTTACGGGTCACGAGTCACGAGTAGTCGCAACGGTTCTTGTAGGTCCCTGACCATCCGGACTCGCGACTCGGACTCGCGACTCGGGTCTCGCGACTACCACTAAGCCCGCCTCCTTTATACAATTACAGCAGCAGACGCGCTCTCGCGGCATGCTCCTCGTTCGGTGGTGCAGGCCAGCCGACGAGCGCGTCTTTCGCGTATCGAATCCAGCCGCGGCTGAGGTCGTATTGAAGCGTGAAATCCTGATCAATGGAAGCCAGCGGGAAACGCGCGTGGCAATCCTGGAAGACGATCGGCTGGTCGAATTGCTGGTGGACCGTCCCGACCACCGCCGGACGGTCGGTGACATTTACCTCGGAAGAGTCGAAGCGGTTCTCCCCGGCATCCAGGCGGCCTTCGTCGACATCGGTCAGGAAAAGAGCGCCTTCCTCCACGCGTCCGACCTCTTGGAGCCGGAGGAGGATGAAGAGCCGGATGAGGAGGAAGTCGACGAGCCGGGCGAGACCGCCGTGGAGGCCGAGGTGGCGTCCTCCGAAGGAATGGTGGAAGGCGCGGTCGAAGACCCCGCCCAGGAACGGAAAGGCCCGTGGCGCAGCCGCGACCGCCGTCGCCGCCGGAACAACGGCGCCGGGCGAGCGCTCCGAGCCGAGCGAGCGCCGCCAACGTGAGATCTCTCCCCGCCGAGCCCTCCCCAACATTCAGGACATCCTCAAGAAGGGGCAGACGCCTCCCGGTCCAGGTGACCAAGGAGCCGATCGGCACCAAGGGATGCCGCGTTACGGCCCAGATCTCCCTTCCGGGGCGATTTCTCGTCTACATGCCCTATGCCTCGAAGGTCGGGGTCAGCCGCAAGATCGAGAGCCGGGAGCAGCGGGCCAAGCTGAGGGAGATGGTCTCCAAGCTGCTGCCCAAGGACACCGGAGGGGTGATCGTCAGGACGGTGGCGGAGGGAGTCACCGAGGAGCACTTCCGCCGAGAGATCGACTCACTCCTGAGCCTGTGGAAGAAGATCAACCGGAAGAAGACCTTCGTCCGCCGGGCGCCGGCGCTGCTGCAGCGGGAGACCAGCCTGACCCGGGGCATCATTCGCGACCTCTTCAGCGCCAAGGTGGACGCGCTGCACGTCGACATGAAGGAGCTCTACAACGAGATCGAGCAGTATCTGCAGCAGATTGATCCGGAGCTGATGAGCCGGGTTCATCTCTACGCCGACGCGGTTCCCGCTGTTCGACAAGTTCGACATCGAGTCGGAGATCCGCGACCTGTTCAAGGCGCGGGTCGAGCTGCCTACCGGCGGCTCGCTGGTGATCCAGCCGACCGAGGCCCTGATCAGCATCGACGTCAACACCGGCCGCTACACCGGCAAGAAGGATCCGGAGAAGACCATCCTCCGGACCAACCTCGAGGCGGCGCGCGAGATCGCCCGGCAGATCCGGCTGCGCGACATCGGCGGCATCATCGTCTGCGACTTCATCGACATGGAGACCCGGTCCAACCGGGACAAGGTGCTGCAGGAGCTGCGGACCCACCTGGGACGTGACCGCGCCCGGACCAAGGCCCTGGCTGTGAGCGAGCTCGGTCTGGTCGAGATGACCCGGCAGCGGGTTCGCCCCTCGCTGTGGCACTCGATGACCACCGACTGTCCCACCTGCGCCGGCACCGGACGGGTGTTCACGCCCGAGGTGGTGGCCCGCCGGCTCGAGCGTGCGCTCAAGCGGGCCGGGCACGAACGGCGCGAGCGCCAGCTCACCGTACGGCTGCACCCCGAGGTGGCGCTGTACCTCCTGGAAGAGGAGCCCAGGCTGCTGCAGACCCTGACCAAGATCACCGGCGTGGATATCGAGCTCAGGGACGATCCCATGATGCGGCTGGACGAGTTCCGGCTGATGAGCCGGCCGGCTGGACGGGATGTGACCGATCTTTACGCGGTCGCGTAAGAGCGGCATGAGCGAAGCGGCGGCATCGTTTCACCGCTCGCTAGGTCGTATCCGAGAGTGAAGGGATGCCGGTCGCCGCACCTCTCCTTGCAGGGTCCGTCGTGTCCAGAAACGCCGAGATCCTAGGTGGGCGCACGCCATCCTGGCTCACCGAAGGTTGCCAGTTTGAAGCTGTCGGTACACCCGGTCAGACCACATGGGCAGTCACAGTCCGTATTCACGTGGCCAACACCCAAACCGGACTGCCCCTTGTCACAACCCCCGTGCCTGCCTAGTTTTACGGGCTATTGTCTGACCACCTTTTAGTCGATTGGTTCTTTCATGTACGCGATCATTCGTGCCGGTGGGCAAACAGTTCAAGGCCGAGAAGGGCAAGACCCTTCGGCTCCCGCTGATGGAAGCGGAGGCGGGCTCCAAGGTCACCTTCGACGAAGTGCTCCTCTCGTCCGACGGAGAGACCATCAAGGCCGGCGCGCCCCTGGTCAAAGGCGCCAAGGTCACCGGCGAAGTGGTCGGCCAGGGCAAGGAAGCCAAGATCTACGTATTCAAGTTCAAGCGGCGGAAGAATTATCGCCGCAAGACCGGACATCGGCAGGGCTACACCGAGGTCCGCATAACCGACCTCAAGCTGGGCTGAGGAAGCAATGGCACACAAGAAAGGCGTAGGCTCCAGCCGGAATGGCCGGACCAGCAATCCCCAGTATCTCGGCGTCAAGCGCTACGGGGGCGAGAAGGTCGTCGCCGGCAATATCCTCGTGCGCCAGCGCGGCACCAAGTTCCACCCCGGCCGGAATGTTCGGCGCGCCAACGACGACACCCTGTTCGCCTTGATCGACGGCGTGGTCAAGTTCGAGTTCCGGGACAAGAACCGGCAGAAGGTGTCGGTGTATCCGGTGGAGGCTGAGCGCAGCTAGGGAGCTCGGGAGCTCGGGAGCTCGGGAGCTCGGGGACGCGGAGCCACTCCGCGTCCCCTTTTTGTTAGCTTTTGAAACCATCGGGACGGCGATTCCGTCCCTCTAGCTCCAAGCTCCAAGCCCCTAGCCCCCAGCTCCCGGAGGTCAACCATGACCAAATCCACTCTCTTCGATCGGCTTGAATCAGGAGCTGGAGGCCTTCGGCAAGAAGGCTCAGGCCGCTCTGGACGAGGGGAAGCTCCAGATCGAGCTGCTCCGCGTTCGGCGCCGGCAGGATCACACCGCGCGGGAGCTGGGGCTCATCTTTCACCGGCGGGAACGCGGAAGTCCGGTCGAGTCCCGCCGGATCGATGCGCTCATGCTGCGGCTCGATGATCTTCAGAGCGAAATAGCCAGGTTGGAGCAACAGATCGCGCAGTCCAGGCGGAGCACCCGGACCGGGGCTCGGCGCAGAACGCGCCCGCCACGGTCAGCTCCGAGACCGCGGAACCGTCGACCGGAGACTCAGGCCCGGGAGGCCTGATCCAGCCGGGGCGCGATGGCGACCCGGATCCGGTCGGGATAGTTGCCGCAGAGTCCGTCGACACCAAGCCGGACCATCCGGTCCAGGTCGCCCAGCTCGTTCACCGTCCAGGCAATGACGGCGCCACCCGCCTCGTGTACCTGGGTGACCAGCTCCTGATCCACCTGCTTCCATTCCTGCCAGAGCGTGGTGGCGCCCACGGCGCGCATGACCGACACGGGATCCCTCAGGTAGGCGCTCAACAGGATTCCCCGGTGAAGCGCCGGCCGGGCTTCTCCCAGCCGATACACGATCCGATGATCGAAGCTGTGGATGGCATACCGATCGGGGCGCGGGCCCCCGATCCAGCACCTCCAGCAGTTTCTGGTCGTGCAGAGCCGGCAGACTCTTTACCTCGACCCACACGTCCCGGTTCCCCACCAGCTCCAGTATCTCCGACAACAGCGGGAGCTGCTCCCCGTTGGGGATCTTGAGCTGCCGAGCTTCGCTGAGCGAGAGACCGCCGAGCGGGCCGACGCCGGGAATCTCCGGGTCGTGGTGAACCACGATGCCGCCGTCCCGGGTGGCATGCACGTCCAGCTCGATGCCGTCGGCGTCGAGCATGACCGCCCGCCGGAAGGCGGCGCGGGAGTTTTCGTATTCGTAACCGGAAGCGCCGCGATGGGCGATCACGCTCGGGCGTCGCATGGTCAAGAATACAGTCGCGAGTCGCGAGTCGCGAGTGACCGAAAGTGCAGGGCCCATGGCTACACTTGCGCCAGGAGTTTTCTCCCGACTCCCGACTCCCGACTCCCGACTCCCGACTCCTTGCTCGTGACTCGCGACTCGCGACTCCTTACATTTCCCCCATCTCACCCAACGAGCACCGCGATGCGCCGTTTCGTTCTGCTGACGCTCGCTCTCATGCAGCCTGACCCTGCCTGGGCCGACGGGCTTCTCCGGTTCCTGACCCACCCGCTGGTCTCCCCGGTGCTGCTCTCGGTCGGCATTCTCGGCCTGATCTTCGAGATCAAGGCCGGCGCCTTCGGCCTCGGTGGGCTGCTCGGCCTGGTCTCCCTTGGCTTGTTCTTCGCGTCCAGCTTCATGCTCGGCCTCGCCGGATGGCAGGAGGTGCTGCTGCTGGGGTTCGGGCTGATCGCGCTCGCGGTCGAGGCGTTCATCATTCCGGGCTTCGGGATTGCCGGGATCGTCGGCATCCTGGCGGTGACCGCATCGGTACTTCTTGCCCTGGTCGGCAGCCACCCGACCAGCGGCGACGTCGCCCAGGCGCTCGCTGTGCTGGGCGCGAGCTTCTTCATCACCGCCGCGGTAGTCTACGCCTGGCTGCGCCATCTGCCGAACAGCGGACGGTTCAGCGGACTGCTGCTGAAGGGCGCGGGGCATCGGGACGCGGGCTTCATCACCGCGCCGGCCCGGCCGGAGCTGGTCGGCAAGGATGGCACCGCCATCACCGACCTCCGTCCCTCGGGGACCGCCCGGGTTGGAGAGGAGCGGATCGACGTGGTCACCGAAGGCGAGTACGTCGCCCAGGGCAGCCGGGTGCGGGTGGTGCGGAGTGATGGGTATCGGCATGTCGTGGAAGGGTCGGTCAGGAGCTCAGTCACGAGTCACGAGTCGCGGGACACGAGTTTCTGCGACCATCCGTCTCCTGACTCCCGACCCGCGTCTCGCGACTCCCGACCAACTCTCTACTAGGACATACCCGTGGACGACTCCCTAAGCCTCGGCCTGGTGCTCGCGCTGTTCTTCATCGCTTTCATCTTTGCCGTCATCTTCTTCCGGTTCATCCCCATAGGCCTCTGGATCCGGGCGGCGGCCTCGGGGGTGCGGGTCTCCTTCCTCACCCTCTTCGGCATGCGCTTCCGCAAGGTGAACCCAGCCGCCATCGTGGATCCTTTGATCACGGCGCGCAAGGCCGGACTCGATCTGACCATAGACCAGCTCGAGATCCACTTCTTGTCGGGCGGCAACGTGCAGCGGGTGGTGAACGCGCTCATCTCGGCCGACAAGGCGCAGATCCCGCTCACCTTCCAGCAGGCCACCGCGATCGACCTGGCCGGCCGCGACGTGTTCGAGGCGGTACAGGTAAGCGTGAATCCCAAGGTGATCACCACGCCCAAAGTTGCCGCGATGGCCAAGGACGGAATCCAGCTCCTCGCGCTGGCGCGGGTGACGGTTCGCGCGAATGTGAACCGGCTGGTGGGCGGCGCTGGCGAGGAAACGATTCTGGCCCGGGTGGGTGAGGGAATCGTCAGCACCATCGGCTCGGCCACGTCGCACAAGGCGGTACTGGAGAACCCCGACCTCATCTCCAAGACCGTGCTGGCCAAGGGACTCGATGCCGGGACCGCGTTTGAGATCCTGTCGATCGACATCGCCGACGTGGACGTAGGCAAGAACATCGGCGCCGAGCTGCAGACCGATCAGGCCGAGGCTGACAAACGGATCGCGCAAGCGAAAGCGGAAGAGCGGCGAGCGCTCGCCGTGGCGATGGAGCAGGAGTTCAAGGCAGAGGCGCAAAACCAGCGCTCGAAGGTGATCGCGGCAGAGGCCCAGATCCCACTCGCCATGGCTGAGGCGTTCCGGAACGGCAACCTGGGCGTGATGGACTATCAGCGGTACCGGAACGTCCAGGCCGACACCACCATGCGTCAGGCAATCGCGGGCCAGACCGACGCCGGAACGACGGGAGCGCTGGGTAGCGGATGACCGGCGAGCTGAATGGCTTTCTGATCATCGGCGCACTCTGGTTCCTGCTGACCCTGATCACCAGAGCCAAAGGGAAGTCCTCTCGTCCTCGGCAGCCCGGACCATCGAGCTATCCCGGCCCCAAGCCGCTGCCGTCCCGGCCCGATCCCACTCAGCAGGAGGGATTCCGGCTGCAAATGGTGCTGGGAGAACTGCGCCGGGCGTTGGAGGAAGCGGCGCAGACCGCGTCGCCGTCGGACAGACCCGTTGCTCGACGGGAGCAGCGGCAGCCGGCAGAGTCGCTGGAGGGGGAGCCCGAGGTCCGGAGCCTGGAAGGGGAGGTGCAGCGGGAGGAGCGCCAGGTGGTGGACCGGGACGACGAGGCCGCCGGCATCGAGGCCGGGCGGATCCAGGCTGCGGAGGCGCGGGACGCCGGGCGGAGCGGACAGAGGAAAGGGAAGCCGGCGGAAGTTCTTCAGCCCGCACCGGCCGATCACACCGCCACCCGCAGCTACACCCCGCAGCAGCTCCGGGATGCCGTGGTGTGGCGGGAGATCCTGGATCCGCCGCTAGCGCTGAGAAATGAAAGGGAAGGGTAGAAGGCCGGACCGAAGGTCATCGTTCGGGTTGCGCGGGTAGAGCAGGGCGGGGTAGCCTCTGAGTTCCACAAAGGCTCCGGACGGAGGAGAGCGACTAGGAGACCGGAGCTATTCTCGCGCGGTAATGACTGAAGCTATCTCCCGGAGGGAACCCGCAAGGAGGGCTGGACTGGTTATTATTGGGCCAGGCCCGAGTGGCGGAATGGCAGACGCAGCGGACTCAAAATCCGCCGAGGGCAACCTCGTGCGAGTTCGACTCTCGCCTCGGGCACTTTACCCCGCAACAACTTAGGTCACGCTTCATCGAGCCACCTGCAGGGCCTTCACCGCTGATTGTGCCCCCGTTGTGCCCCTGATCAGCCGACTTGGGTCCAAACCCGACGGCTGCAGTTCCTTTCGGAAGCTGCTCGTGACTCGACGCTGGAGACCGGATCAGTGCGGTGTGCTGGCTCTCGGCGTCCGGGCCGGGCGTTGTCTGCACGGTCATCGGATTCATCCAGATCGGGCAGGCCCGCAAGCGCAGGGACACGGGCAAATGACCGATCTACGCCAGCAATGTTGAGGGTGGCTTATTACTGCCCGTTTTGGTGTCGGCGTGACCCTCGCACTAACAAAAACTTGAGGGATTGAAACGAGCGTGAGCGGTAAGCGGGAGCTGATCCCCGCTACCGCTCATTGCTTTGGATGATAACTCCTAACTGCTCGTTCAACAGCGCCCGCTCACCGCTCACGTATTGTGTAATCCGCTCACGGTTCCCCGTACCTCACGGCACATACTGCAGGTTGTTCCCCGGCGCAAACCAACCTACCAACTCTATCCGCGGCCGGCCATTGAGGAAGACCCTGGTGGCCGATACTCGGTACCGAGGGCTCGGCAGCGGGGCCAGGGGAGTCCATGTGTCCTTCACTGGATCATACGCGATGGTAACGTCCAGGAGGTCAGAGTACCCCGTTTTAGCGTTGTAGCGGCTTCCGCCCATGACGTAGAGCTTGCCTCCGAGTACTGCCGATGCCGCCGACGGCCGGCCCAGGCGTAGCGGGGTTCTTGTGGTCCACTCGTCCGTGGCCGGATCATACACGGCGAGACGACCGTTTCTGTCTCCAGTCGTCGCGCCCATCAGATAGAACTTTCCATCAATGACCCCACCGCCGGTGGGCCGTACGGCCTCTCCCTCTGTTGCAAACGGTTCCGGGAGTCTGACCCACTCGTCTGTCCGCGGATTGTACCGGAGGAACAGTGTACCGTACCCCCTGTCAAGACCCGAGGATGGGTCCCCATAATCAACGAAAACGTGGCTGGCGACGTAGAGTTTCCCCCCGATGACCCCGGTCACGCCCTCGCCGGCGGGGTATTCGCGGACGCCGTACACCGTCACCGCTGGCAGGTCACGCTTCCGGGTCCAGGTATTCGTGGCGGGATCATACATGTAGAGCCATGGCCTCCACGAGAGCGCGTCGTCAAGGGAGGAATACCCTCCCGACACGTAGATTTTGCCGTTGATGACTCCCGCGCCATTGGTCGAGGCCAACCGTCTGGGCAACGCCCGTCGGGAGGTCCAGGTGTTAGTCGCCACGTTGTACGCCGCGACGTTGGTGAGCGGATGTCCAATGGCGTCGACACCGCCGATAGAGTACACGACGGACTGCCCCGCCGCGTTCGTCACCGTCGCGGTGGCCATTTCAGCCCGGAAGGAAGCGGGCAGGGCGGCGCGGGTGATCCAGCTGTTACTCGTTACCGCCATTTCGGCCCCGCCGCTGGCCGGCTGGGCTGGGTGGCTAGGGGCTGTAGGGGTATCGTTACCGCAGGCGGCGAGCCAGAGCGCGCTGAGCACGACGACGGGCAACACTGGCCGGTATGTCATATAGACCTCCTGTGTTGCCCCCAATATGCCAACGACGCTCAGAAGTCATCGTGATGTCTCTGTGAAGAAGCGTTCACTGTGCGCTATGTCGGGTGCCCAGAATCCAGCTAGTTTGGCCACGGCGTCCCGCAGGTCTCGCTCATCAACGATGGCATAGCGGCGGAACATCGCATCCGTTTTCCAGCCGCAGAGCTTCATCACCACGTGCTGAGGGACGCCAGCGCGAATGAGGTTCCGCGCTGCAGTGCGCCGGAAATCGTGAGGGGTCCGGTTGAGCAGGTGGGGACGGACAACCGCCTCCAGCTCGCCCCGCTTCACGACCGCTGCCCGTTTGCAGGCTGCCCGCCAGCCGTCTAGGTATCCGTGAATCGGCTTTCCGTTCCGGTGGAAAACATAGGGAATGACCTTATCGAGCCGCCGCTCTACTGCGCTGGTGACGGAGGCGGCCCGCACTATCGCTCTCAGTCGGAGAGGCTTCGAACTCGCCACCCCTGCCTGGTGTGATGGTCGAACTAAAGTTCGTGGCTTCTGCTGGCCGTCGTCAGGCTCCTTGTCCATCAGCAACACCGGCGGTGGGATCCTCAACTGGACATCCACCAAGAGTGCGACCTGGATCAAGCGGTCGCCGAGAATTGGGACAGCGCCCTCTGTCATGAAGGTTTGGGTCGATGGCACAGGCCTGCCTCGCGGCACCTATTATGGCAAAATCAAGGTGTGGGCTACCGGAGCGACGAACAGCCCACAGACGGTGAAGATCACATTCCACCAACGGTTTTAGCGAGCTCAGGCCGGGGTGCGCTGACGGCACTTCCTGGGCTCCGTTGGTGCTCAACCGGCGTGCGGGGTAGATTCATTCAGCGACTCCCTTCCAGTGCGTCCTGCGCTTCCTGCGATTCGCCACTCCGTCGGCCCCATACGGCTGATTCCTATGCCGCCCCCGAGCAAGAGAAGGTGTCTCATGAATGCCCCCGCCCCTGAGCTACTCCCGCACACAGTGTTGGTGGTCGACGATGACGAAGGTGTTCGTCGCGTCATAGCGCGAAAGGTTGAGCAGGCCGGATATCGCGTCCTGACTGCAGGGAATGGCGTAGAAGCACTGACGGTACTCGAGCAGTCTGGCGTAGAAGTCCACCTTGTGCTCTGCGATCTACTGATGCCCGAGCTCGATGGCTATCAACTCGCCGACCGTCTGGCGGCATTACCTAACGCTCCGGAGGTCATTTTTATGTCAGCCTTTCGCTCCGACCTAGAGCTTGACCGTCCAGTGCTTACTAAGCCCTTCCTGCTCGACGATCTCAGCGCGGCGGTCGGGCGGGTCTTGCAGAAGCAATCGAGACCTGCACCAGCGAGCGTCTGAACGCTTAAGCACGTTTGCGTCGATCCTCTTTATATCTCCAGTAGGCGAGCCCCAGGACCATCCGACTCGCCTGCGAGGATCCGCCGAGGGCAACCTCGTGCGAGTTCGACTCTCGCCTCGGGCACTGTGGTCAGAGCATGACGTCCTCGACCGTTCTGCGAGGGCTTCGCAGCTTCGGTGGCGCGGAGGAGTATCCCACCCGAAACAGGTGCTGAGGAATCCAGCCCACCGCAGGCATCAGCTCGGAGACGACCGCCCTTAGCTCCGGCCGGCGCAGCGTCTGACTCATGGGGTTGATACTGATGCCGAGGCCGGTCGCCGTGAGCCAGATGCGCTCGAACAGCTGTCCTGCGCGCACATGGACCAGATGGCTGTCGCCCGCCCCCGAATCAGCCCCAGCACCGGAGCGCTCTCCACCCTGAGCTGACCCAGGGTAATCGCCCGTTGCCGCTGAAGAATGGTGGCCGGATTGTCCTCTGCCGAAGCGTTTCGGTCCGGCCCGAAGATCCCCTGGCTCATCCAGTACTCCAGCTCCATCCGAAAGCCCGGGTTAGCCAGGTCCACGCTATCGGACTGCACCGTTAGCGCCTGAATCCAATCGTGCAACAAACTGTCCTCGGTCAATTCTACCCGCACATCGGGCTCGTCGCAGCAGGCAGTCAGCCGGCGCAACAGCTCTTCCGGCAGCGGGATCGAATGGTACAGCGCCGTGTCGTTGTGCCGCCGCCGAATCGTCTCTAGGGTGGCGCCCACCCGGACCGCTGAGGGAGTTCCGCCCGGCTCGAACAACACGGTTGCAGCCAGTTCCGGATGCCAGCGGTCCGGGAAGTAGCTCACCGCGTGGCTGAGCCCGAAGTGCTCGCCTGCCACCAGGAGATTTTCCAGCGCGCACCCCAGCCCGATGTAGAGCTCGCGCCGGTCGGGATCGAGTACCGGCTGGCTCCGGCCATGGTCGGCCAGCAGAAAGACCTTGTTGTCGCGGATGGCGAAGGTCCAGGGCTGCGAGTTTCTGGGCGAAGGCGCCAGGATCGCGTAGCGAAGAAGGAAGCGGAGCTGAGTATCGATCGCTGCGGCATGGGGAAAGTTATCGGGCGTGACCTCCCAGACGCTGGGGTTCTGCGGAACCATCGGGTGCCTCCTCGGGTTCGGCGGATCAGGGGCAATGCCGGTCAAAAATGAGACCGGCATTGCGAAGGAGGCATGAAGCTCAGATTAAGATCGCTTCATCGCCCGCTGGCTTTGACCGAGATGGATGGTCGGTCACGACCGGTTCACACCGGCTCCGACATCACAAGGACGCGCCCGCACTGACCGGAACATTCATCTCCTCCGAGTTCCGGCGCGCCCTGCGGCCGGCAGGGCGGACCACTAGAGTTGGTACGTTTGCGCCGCGTACCAGCTTATCAGCCACACTCCCCAGTACCATCCGCTTGAGACCGCCCAGCCCGTGGGTGGCTGCCACTATCAGACTGACCCGCTCGGGCGCTGCCATATCGATCAGTGTCTCGGGAACAGCGGCGCCGATGACGGCCACTCCGTTTGCTCTGATTCCCGATTCACGCAGGCGCTCCGCCAGATCCCTGATGTAGTCCTGGGCGGCTTCGCGGCGGAAGATTGTGACCTGTTCCGAATAGCCACTAGGGAAGGTAAGCGGTGCACCATCGGTCAGAATGATCGGACGAACCACCTGCACCAGCGAGATCTCGGCGTCCCACAATTTGGCCAGGGTGACAGCCGGCTCGAGCGCCGCCTCCGCCAGAGGTGACCCATCGAGAGCAACCAGAACCTCCTTTATCTCCGTCGCGGGCTTGGCCACTCCTGCTTCGCCGGGCCGAACCACCAGGATGGGGGTCTCCGAGAATCGGATCAGCTGGTCGGTGACGCTTCCCAGCCAGGCCCGCCGAAGCCCGCCCCGACCATGCGTAGTCATCACCACCAGATCAACACCCAGCTCCCGGGCATACGAGGCCAGCGTCTGTGCCACCGGAATTCCCTGCAGCACCGCCGAGGATACCGAGCGGCCGAGCACGCTGCGGAGTCGGGTAGTCACCGACTTGAGGTAATCCCGGTCGGCCTTCTGCATCGCGAGCTCCACCTTGGTGTAGGCGGGGCCAGGCTCCATCAGGATGTGGGGCTCATGGATCAGGACCAGCTTGAGCTTGGCCCGGGAGCGCTCGGCTATGGCCTGGGCCAGGGGCAGAGCCTCCTCGGCCAGCGAGGAGCCGTCGAGCGGCACGAGAATGGATTGGATCTGGCGCATCATATGCTCCTCCTGCCGGTCGGATGCCAGCGGTTCCAGCCCAGTTGGGCGTATAGCGGGCAGAAGCCGGTCAAGCCGCTGCCCAGAGGGAGTAATCCAATCAGAGTGACGTATCGCCAGGGCGACGGGAGGGCGCCGTACAGACCCAGGATCAGGACGCCTACGATCAATCGGGCGATCCGTTCCAGGTTGCCGATATTTCGAGTCATAATGTGTCCTCCTTCGACTGCCGCCACTATCGGTTCAGGATCTCTCGCCTGGCCCAAACTTAGCTCGAGCGTTATGAAGGGAGGATGAAGTCGGGGCGAAGCTTTCTGAGGGTTTCGAGGTCGGAACCTCTGCGGTAGTATTGACCTATGAGTTCGCGCCGGCGCCCAGTCGGGCGAGCTCCAGGCCACTGTCGAACGTGAAGAAAGCTTCAGGCGGCCTTCCGCCAGCCTTAACCACGACCACCCAGATTTCATACATGAAGATCCTCGTTGTGGAAGACGACCGCAAAGTCGCCGGATTCATCGAGCAGGGCCTCAGGGAAGAGGGGTATGTCGTAGACGTCGCCCCTGACGGGGAGGAGGCGACGATGCTGGCCCACGTCTACGACTATGACATGATCCTGTTGGACATCGTGCTTCCCAAAAAGAACGGGTTTCAGGTGGCCACCGAGCTCCGGCGGGAAGGCCGGAAGACACCGATCCTGATGCTGACCTCGCGCGACGCAAAAGAGGACGTCGTCCGCGGTCTCGACGCTGGTGCCGACGACTATCTGGCCAAGCCATTCCAGTTCGACGAACTGCTGGCCCGGATCCGGGCCCTCCATCGCCGGGGCGGGGCCGAGCGACTGGACCTGCTGCGGTATCCGCCGATTGCGCTGGACCGGTTGCGCCACATTGCTACGGTCAATGACAAGAGGCTGGATCTGACAGCGAAGGAGTTCCAGCTACTCGAGTACTTCATGCTTCATCCGGAAGAGGTAGTCAGGCGGACCACGCTCCTGGAGAAGGTATGGGACATGCACTTCGATCCGGAGAGCAACGTGGTGGACGTCCACGTGGGGAATCTGCGCCGGAAACTGAGCGAGGCCGCGGGGGAGCGGCTCCTGAGCACGGTGCGGGGAGTGGGATTCAGCCTGCGCCGGGGCGGCGAGGCGGAGATCTCGCCCGCGCTCTAGCTCCGGGTCAGGTCGGCCGCACCTACCTCCTTCCGGCCGGCGCTCTTCTCTGCATCATCAGCGGGTTGCTGCTCCATCTCGCGGCGCGGAGCAATGTGGCCGCCGCGGTGTGGAATGCTGGATTGGTTCTCACCGGTATTCCAGTGGTGTGGCAGACGCTTCGGGGCATCGCCTCGGGCCGCTTTGCCGCCGATCTGGTGGCGATGCTGGCCATTGTCACCTCACTCCTTCTGAGGGAGCCGCTCGCCGGCCTTATCGTAGTCCTGATGCAGACCGGTGGGGAGGCGTTGGAGCGCTATGCTCAGGGCCGGGCATCGGAGGCGGTCCGGGAGCTGGAGGCCGCAGCGCCCCGGATCGCTCACCGTCTGGTCGCCGGTGAGGTCACAGATGTCGCCGCCGAGACCGTCGCGGTGGGAGATGTTATCCTGCTCCGGCCCGGGGAGCTGCTGGCCTGCGACTCGGTCGTCATCGAAGGGCGGTCTCACGTGGACGCCTCCCGGATGACGGGGGAGCCGGTGCCGGTGAGCGCCCATCCCGATGTCGGGCTGATGAGTGGCAGCCTCAACCTCGAGGGGCCCCTCACGGTACGGGTCACGGCTCCGGCGAGCCAAAGCCAGTACGCCAGGATCGTGGAGCTGGTTCGCACCGCTCAGGAGAGCAAGGCACCGCTCCAGCGGTTGGCCGACCGGTACGCAGTCTGGTTCACGCCGCTGACCCTGGTGGTTTGTGCCGCGGCATACCTTCTCTCTCGCGATCCGACGCGGGTGCTCGCGGTGCTGGTAGTCGCGACTCCTTGTCCTCTCATCCTGGCGACCCCGGTCGCGATCGTTGGCGGCATCAACCGGGCGGCTCGCCGGGGGATCATCTTCCGTCACGGCACCGCCCTGGAGCAGCTGGGCCGGATCGTGGTGGCTGTGTTCGACAAGACTGGCACGCTCACCATCGGCCGGCCCCGAGTGGACCGGGTGCTTGCCGTCCCGCCCTTCACCGAGGAAGACGTGCTGCGGCTGGCCGGCAGTATCGAGCAGGGCTCCGGCCACCTGCTCGCGCGGACCGTCGTCCAAGAAGCGTCAGCTCGCGGAATTAAGCTGCCCGAGGCGGGGAACGTCACCGAAGCTTCCGGCCAAGGGGTGACCGGCGCAGTCGAAGGGCGCGCCGTGACTGTGGGTGGCTGGTCCTTCCTGGTGCACCGTCATCCGGCGGCTGAAGCGCCACTGCGCGAGCTACTGGCGCAGACGCCCGGCGTCGAGCTGAGGGCGTATGTGGCGGTGGACGGCCGTGGCGCCGGAGTGATCGAGTATGCCGACCGGCTCCGCCCCGAGCTGGCTGAATTCATTTCTCAGCTCCGGCGGCTGGGCGTCCGGCGGATCCTCCTGCTCTCTGGCGATGACCAGGCCAATGCCGCAGCTGTAGCCCAGGCGGTTGGGATTGAGGAGGCTCACGGTGATCTCCTCCCGGCAGAAAAGGTCGCCTGGGTGCAGGGACTGATGAAGGAAGGGGAGCCGGTCCTCATGGTGGGCGACGGCACCAACGATGCCCCGGCGCTCAGCACCGCCACGGTCGGAATTGCCCTGGCTTCGAGCGGCGGGGGCATCAGCGCCGAGGCCGCTGACGCAGTGATCCTGGCTGACGATCCCACCCGGGTGGGCGAGGCGATCCGCATCAGCCGGCGCACCCTGAGCATTGCCCGGCAGAGCATCTGGACAGGGCTCGGTCTGAGTGGGGCGGCGATGGTCGTGGCCAGTCTAGGCTATATCCCGCCGGTCGCTGGAGCGCTGCTTCAGGAGGGAATCGATGTGGCGGTGATACTGAATGCACTCCGGGCAGCCCTTCCAGCCAAGACCCCTCCCTGACCTTCATAGCAGCTGTCGATTGGTATGGTGACCCGATCCTTACTCCAGCGCGTTAAGCTGGAGACGCAACGAACCCTGGCGGAGTACGAGGCCGTCGCCCACCTCGCCCAGGCAGTGCACGACCTCCGGAGTGAGGCCGCAGCGGTGCTTCCCCGCCTGAGCGGACGGACGGTCTGGATGGTCAACTCGACCGCCCACGGTGGCGGTGTCGCCGAGATGCTGGTGAACATGGTCCCGCTGTTACGGGATCTCGGCGTACGCATCGAGTGGGTGGTGATCGGCTCCCGGGACCCCGCCTTCTTCCCGCTGACCAAACGGATTCACAACCTCATCCACGGCGCCGGTGATCCCGGTCTGGAAAAGGCCGATCGTGAGCTGTTCGAGCAGGTGAATCGGGAGAACGCGGAGGAGCTCAAGTCGCTGGTTCGTCCCGGTGACCTCCTGATCGTGCATGACCCACAACCATTGCCGCTCGCCGGAATGCTGCGTGAGCACGTCCCGGTGCTGACCATCTGGCGCTCCCATATCGGGCTGGATGAGGAGAACGCGGCGACCCGCTCGGCCTGGGACTTTCTGGCGCCCTATCTTGATGCCTACGATCACGCGGTGTTCTCGGCATCGGAGTACATCCCGGAGCGCTTGGCCGGCAGATCCACGGTGATCCATCCCGGGATAGATCCGCTCTCGGAAAAGAATTGCGAGCTGTCGTTGAACGGTGCCGTGCAGGTGCTCTGTACCGGCGGACTGGTGGTGTGTCCCGGACCCACGGTGGAGCCGCCCTATGCTTACCCCGCTCACCGTGTCTTGCCGGACGGAAGCTCCGCCCCAGCCAATGCCATGGAAGACATCGGTCTCCTTACCCGGCCCATCGTGACGCAGGTCTCCCGCTGGGACCGCCTGAAGGGATTCCGCCCCTTGATGGAGGCGTTCGCCTCTCTCAAGCGATCCATCTATGGTGGCGACACCGCTCCTGATCCAGTCCACCGCCGCCGGCTGGACTTAGTGCGGCTGGTGCTCGCCGGCCCGGAAGCGGAGGCCATCCAGGACGATCCGGAAGCGACGGACGTGCTGGAGGAGCTCCGAGGGGCATACGTCTCGCTGCACCCAGCGGTTCAGGACGACATTGCCATCGTCACCTTACCTATGCGCTCAAAGGAGCAGAACGCGCTGCTGGTCAATGCCCTGCAGCGCTCATCAACGATCGTCGTGCAGAACTCGCTGCGCGAAGGCTTCGGGCTCACCATAGCCGAAGCCATGTGGAAGCGAGTTCCGGTGCTCAGCAACTCCCGGGCGGTCGGGCCACGAACTCAGATCCGCGATGGGCTCGACGGGCGGCTCATCGACGATCCCTCCAACCGGGAGGAGCTGGAGCGCGCCATCAACGAGATGCTGGCACTCCCTGAGGCTCGGCAGGAGTGGGGCAGGAACGGGCAACGGCGGGTACACGAGCTGTTTCTGGTCACCAGCCAACTCCGAAGCTGGGGCAGCCTGCTGGGACGAGTTCCCATTCGCACCTCGGCTTCGTGATTGCTGAGGGTTTCTTCACGACGGGTTCACCCTCCTTTCGCCACTCTGGATGCAATTTCCTCCCATCAGCTGGGTCCCTGGGCCATTCTGACCCTGACCCCGGCTGGGATTTTAGGAGGATGTATGAGGCACCTTCCACTGGGGTACACCGTCCTCGGGCTTGGTGTGCTGGCCTTGGCCTCCTGCGGCTCCGACGAGACCACCGCCCCAACCAAGACTCCAACTGTCACCGGTCCGGAGCTCGCTGTCGCGCACAATACCTGGGTCACCCGGCGCGACATCCCCCACGAGGTCCAGTGGCCTGCCATCGCAACGGTATCGAATCCGGCCGGCCAGGCCGTCGTTTATGTCATCGGTGGTCGGGGGTCCGGGCAGAGTCCCAATGGGTACTCCGTGCCCGATATGAGCCTGGACTGGGTGCAGGCGTACAACGTCGCCACCAACACCTGGAGTCAGAAGGCAAGGCTGCCCACTGCTCTATATGGCACGAACGGGACTGGGGTGGTCAACGGGAAGATTTACATCTCCGGCGGGTACTATCTGGACGAAGATTCTCAGGCCGCAGATCCCGTCGGGGGACTCTTCCAGTACGATCCGGCCACGAATATCTGGACCAGGAAGGCCTACATGCCGGAGTCTGGCGCCCTTGGCCTGACCGGCGTGATCAAGGGCAAGCTCTACGTGGTCAGTACCTGCTTTGAAAGGGTGCCTGAAGAATTCTACTATGACGAGTGTGGGTCTGTGGAGGGTGGCCGGCCAGGGATATCGAACTTCTTCCGCTATAACCCGGTGACCAACCGGTGGGCCCGGCTTCCGAGTCCCAAAGGTGTATACCAGGCGGGTCACATGGGTGGGGTGCTCTACGACAAGCTCTACCTGACCGACGGCAAGACCATCGAAGTGTATGATCCGGTTACCAACCAGTGGACCATGAAGGTCACCGGAGGCCAGGTGCGCGTGGATGCAGCCGCAACGGTCCAGGGCGCCATGCTGTACCTGACGGGTGGCCGGCAACCCGGCGCCAACGGGTGGCAGCCGGTCCGAAGCACCCGGGTGTATCACCCGATCACCAATACTTGGACCACCGCCGCACCAATGACGACCGCACGCTACGGCATCGCGGCAATCCGGGTCTTCCTCGACGGCCAGCCCCGGATCGAGGTGGTGGGCGGGAGCCCACCAGGCAACAACCTTCAGTACATCCCATAGCGTCCCGACGATCGCTCGAGGGCTCACCGGGATCACCGGTGAGCCCTTTTGTATGGAATCCTTCACACCGGGTTCACACGGGTTTCCGCCCTCCTGATGCATTCTGTAGTGTCCCGATTACTTGGGACAGGACGCCCGCCAGCCCCTCGCTTCCACGGGCGAGTCTTTCACCCAGGGTTCGATCCGGAGGATCCATATGTCCCGATCCTCAAGTCGCAGCCGCAAGTCGAGTCTTTCTGAACGGCAAGCCGAGGATCGAAGTGATCGGCTGTTGCCGTGGGGTGCCCAACAACCTCCAATACGTCCCGTAGTAGTCAGCACAGCACTGTGGAAAGGGGCTCGCCCAAACCGGTGAGCCCTCTCTGCAATCGGGCCATAGTGCCCGCGGCGTCATGCATCCGCTGCACAGTGAACCGCGCAGCACGCAGCCTCGGCGTAGGATGCCGTCGCCTATCAGCGACTCTCTCAGCGACGTAGGTTATGTCTCGTGATGAAGATCCCGCCAGCTGCAACCGTCGTCCTGCTTGCCGCACTGACCCAGGGCTGCCAACAGCCTGCCAAAGAGCTCCCTCCTTCCGAGCCCGAAAAGGCGCGGGTCAATCGTACGCTGCAGCTGGTTTCAGAGCTGCCGCGAAGGGCGCCTTGGCACACGCTGGACACGCGGCTGCCGGCCATCCTGCTCGAGATGGGCCGGGCTACCCAACAGGACACCACTCAGCTTCGAGCGGGCCATACGCTTGCTTAGCCAGCAGCCGCAGGCCCCGGCAGTCATCTACACGTACTACCAAGGGCTCGATAAGGCCGACTTTCTGCAACGCTTCCAGGCGGTCCAACTCCTGGGCTCCTTGGGGGCGAGCGCCATAGTCCGTCAGCTGAATTCCATCATTTGGACTCCGCTCCCTGCAGCCAGGATATCCGACGGCCTCTCGGCTCGAGACCGGGAGGAAATGATCGTTTCCACGGCGGTGGAACAGCTATCCGCCGTGTCCAGGAAGGGAATTGACCAGGTACTGGTGACGATCATCCGAGGTCATGAGTCAGTTGTGGTTCGAATGGCAGCAATCAACGCCTACCTGCGGCGCCATCGAGGCGACCCTGACGCTCAAAGCAGCTTGAAAAAACAGCTTCCCACCACTCTGTATCCCCTTTTGGAGCGGCCGGAGATTGGCACCGATACGGCGAGAGGAGAGGTCGCCCCTTAAACCTGGCGTTGGCGTGATCGCCAGGAGTGCCGGTAGGTGCCGAGGACTATTCGCGGCGCTTGCCGCCGCAGTTATGGTCGCGGCCTTTGCCGGAGCTGACGATCCAACCTGTGGAACGGCTGCCAACCCCGAGGACATCCAGATTGCGGCAGCACTGGCAGGGGATTCGGCTTTCCAGGCGGTGTTCGCCGATTACTTCAACTTGCAGGAGAAGCAGTGGGGCGATGGCTGGGGCTGGGGAAAGTCGTCTCCGAATTCTGCGTTCTCGAAGATGATGAATGCGGCCTTTCTCCTGCGAGCCGGGGTGGACACCGGGTTAGTGCGGCCCGGCGTTGCCGGTGGTGGCCCGCAGCAGGTGGTCGGCTACAACCCTCTTGTCGGCAGCCAGAGGAGCCTTCCACCGAGGAATGGAGCTGGGCGCCCGTGGCACAGCAGTAGTGACTATACCAAGTGGGCTTCGGGCTCGGTCCATGGCTTCCGATACCAGCCCAGAAACCAGACCATCAGTGACGGGCACAACGTCTACGGTCACGCGGTCATGGGGTGGCGCGCCAGGGATCGGGTGGAGATGTGGTGTCCCAGCCTGAATCGGGCGAGCGACCCCGGACACCGCGCCGGTACGATGCTGCACGAGGCGACGCACATCCAGTATGGTGACTGGCAGGGGGTGTTGCGGCACGATGCAGGTGGCAAAGACTACTGGTACCCGCATACACTGAGCGATATAGACCTAGGTCACCTGGACCACGCCAGAGGCCGTGGCTTCAAGCACTCCGCATTTCAGATCGAAGTGGAGTTCCTGGCAGATCTGTCGGAGTTCCCGGCCCATTGGGTCCCGCTCCTGGTCTCCCGGGCGGCTCGCGCGACGGGAAACCAGTTGATCAGAACCCGCTTCAGGAACACGGTGCCATTCACGATTGACGTCCCTAGACACTGATCCAGACAAGTTTTCCCCCCTGCAGGACTGTCTTGACTGCTAGCGAGCTTCGTATTCGCGCGTAGACCGCGTCGCGTTGCGCCTTTTCCCGCGCACGAGAGGGGGAAAGCACGCGACTGTCGACTCGGCAGCGCCCCGGAGCAGCCGCACCAGCGCGGGATCACCGCAGAGGGTTCAGCTCAGGTACTCGGGATAGACCGGCTGATACATGCGATCGAGAAGGTAGGACTCCAGATCATTCGGGAGCTCGCGCCCGGCGTGGCCCTCCTCGGTAATGACCCGGGCCACTGCGGCAGCGATATCGAGCGAGACCTCGCGGATTCGCTCCAGCGGCGGGAGCACTGCTCCACGCGCGAGCGCCCCCTCGGCGACCTGGTTCGCCAGCGCTTCAGCGGCCGCCAGCAGCATCCCGTCCGTGACCCGGCGCGCCGCCATCGCCGTGAGAGCCAGCCCCAACCCCGGAAAGACGTAAGCGTTGTTGGTCTGCGATGGCTCGAACCTGCGGCCATCGAGCTCCACAGGATCGAATGGGCTCCCACTGGAGTACACCGCCCGGCCACCGGTCCAACGATATGCCTGCTCGGCGGTGCACTCCGCCCGCGAAGTCGGGTTGGAGAGCGCAAAGATGACCGGCCGCTGGGTCACCTCCGCTGTGATCTCGAGCACTCGTCGGGTGAAAAGCTGGGGTTGCCCCGAAACCCCGATCAATCCAGTGGGCCGAAGCGCGCGAACAGCATCAGCCAATCCGGCAACCGGGGGATGGTCATGTGCGTAGCGCTGCTTCCACTCGGGGAGGTCGGTCCTCTCCGCAACGACGAGGCCATTGGAGTCGAAAGTCCAGATGCGGCCCCGGGCTGCTTGCTCGCCGATCCCCGCCCGGCGGAGCGCGGCGACAATGAGATCGGCAATTCCGAGCGCCGCCGCCCCGGCGCCGACGAAGAGCAGCCGCTCGTCCTCGAGTCGCCGGCCGGTGATCCGGCCCGACACCAGGAGCGCACCCAGTGTCACTGCGGCGGTGCCTTGAATATCATCGTTGAAGGCGCACATCCGGTCGCGGTAGCGGGCTAACAGCCCAACCGCATTTTCCGTGGCGAAATCCTCGAACTGCACCAACGCCTTCGGGAACACCTCCTGCACCGCCAGCATGAACTCATCCACCAGGTCAGCGTACTCCCGGCCCCGCAGCCGAGGCTGCAGCAGACCGGTGTAGAGTGGATCCCAACGCAGCGCAGGGTTTTCGGTGCCCACGTCTAGCATCACCGGCAGACAGTGCGAGGGCGGGATCCCGCCGCACGCGCTGTAGAGCGCCAGCTTGCCGATGGGGATGCCCATCCCATACGTCCCCAGGTCTCCCAAGCCAAGGATGCGCTCGCCGTCGGTGATCACAATGACTCGCACCTCCAGCTCAGGCCAGTTGCGGAGCACCTCGGCGATCTTTCCTCTGTCGCCGGCCGACAGGTAGAGTCCGCGGGGGCGCCGGAAGATGTGCCCGAACCGGGCACAGGCCTCCCCCACCGTCGGGGTGTAGACGATCGGCATCATCTCGGTCAGGTGCTCGACCAGTGCGCGATAGAAGAGAGTCTCGTTCCGGTCCTGGAGAGCAACCAGGTACACGTATCGCTCGAGATCGGATGGCTTGGCCCGGAAGTTCTCCATCACCCGCTCGAGCTGCTGCTCGATGGTGAAGACCCGCGGGGGCAGCAGTCCGTGGAGACCGAGCGCGTCGCGCTCTTCCACGCGTAAAGGCGGTGCCCTTGTTGAGTCGAGGATCGTGCAGCAGGTCCAGGCCGCGCTTGGCCGGCAGGGTCATAGGCGGAAACGTACAGCGGCCAAAAAGAAAACGCCTCCGGTGGCCGGAGGCGTTCTAGATGGCGATCCATCTCCTGTCTAGGGCGTGAAGCGCTCGTTGGTAGCGAGTGCAGCGGTCGCGTTCCGGCCTCCGACGGCGTAGATCAGTCCGCTGACACCTCCGACCCCCAACGCCGCCCGTGCCGTGGGCATCGCGGGCCGGCTGGTCCAGGCGTTGGCGGCCGGATCGTAGACCTCGAGAGTATTCAGATAGGTCGTCCCCTTCTTGCCACCGAAGACATACCACTTGCCTGCGATGAAGGCTGCCCCGGCGTTCGCTCGAGCAGTGGGGATGGCCGCTCCGGTGGACCAGGTGTTCGTCGCCGGGTCATACACATCCACTCGGCGCAGGGCGGTGCCCGCGGCGTTGTTTCCGCCCGCCACGTAGAGCTTGCCGCCGATGGCCGCGACCACCGGCCGAAAGTGCGTGACCGGAGCAGCCTTGAGCGTGGTCCAGGTATTGGTAGTCGGGTTGTACCGGTGCAGCACCCCCGCGTTGATCGTGGCGCCGGTGCTGGAGCGGGTGCAGCCGCTGAAGACGTAGACCCTCGCGGCGATCACGGCCGATCCGCCGCAGGCGGCATATGCCGGCATCTGGGCGCGGGTGCTCCATACGTTGGTGGCCGTATTGTAGGCGTACAGCGTCCGGGTCAGCGCTCGCCGCCGCGTCCTCGCCGCCGGGCAGGTACACGGTCCCATTGATCGTGACGGCGCCATTGCCGCCCTGCCGAGCCGCCGGAATCGAGGCCCTGGTGGTCCATCCGTTGGTGGCTCGGACTGTAGGCCTGCACCGTCCGGAGCACCGTGCCCTGCGGCATTCGCTCCGCCGATGGCGTAGACGCTGCCGTTAGCGACCGCGACGGCAAGGGCTCGGCGGGCGGTCGACATCGAAGCCCGGCTCACCCAGGCCGGGGCGTCCCGCGCTTGATCGTGACCCGGAAGCCGGTGGCGGTCTGCGCGTTGACCGTGACCGTGATTTTGTTGGCCGCATCGGTGAAGGTCTCGCCCGGCGTCCACTCGCGCCGTCATCGTTCGGGTCGCCATTGTTGTCGACGTCCACCACCTGAGCTAACGGTCATAACCGATCCAGGGCCATTCGGTGGATCGACCCGGTGCAGCACCACTGCGTTGCCGGGGGAAGCCGTTGTCGTATCCTACTCGCCGGCGGGCCTCCACCGTGTAGAACTGGCCCGGGGCGTTGTCCATGGGGATCTGGGCCATCAGGTAATTACCCGGGCCGGGCAGAGCGAGGCGCTCCAGCGTGATCGTCCCGCTGGTGTTCGGCCCCACGGTGAGCTTCCGGGCTGCGGGGATCCACCCGAGCAGGTCCTTGTGGTAGCTGATGGTGTGCTGCGGGACGCCATAGCTCGTCGAGGCCGTCCCCAGTACTCCAGTAGCTCATCACGTCCCACCGCGAATCGTAAGGCTGGCATATGGGCCGGAGGAGTGTAGCAGCCCGAGCGTGTGACCGTCCTCGTGGGCGTATAAGGCCGCGTGGTCCCATGGCTCCAGCCATGTCATACCGTAGTTCTTGGTCTGGCCGTCGCGGTGAGCGTCCAGCCGCCCCCAAGGCACCATCCTACCGGGGCCGTTGACCTGCAGGTTGATGCCCTAGAACTGGGGAAAGTTCACGTCGGAATCCGCGGCGCGCGGTGCAATCGCGCAGTCAGGCTCACCAGGTCCCAGGCGGCGTCCTGGGTAGTAATGGACATCGGGTGCGGCAGCGTGTACCACCCAACCACGATGCTGCCGGTGACGTTCATCTTGTTGTACGACAGCTCGCGCCAGTAGTGATCGAGTCCGGGGTAGGAGGTGCCGGTGGTCCAGGCTATACGTCGCGACCGTCTGGGGCTCTGCCGCAATGTCGGAGAACTTGCAGAGGATGGTGACGTAAGGACGGGAGCCGATTTGTACTGCGGACGGCCCAGCACCGGCAGGCCCGGCGACCGGCTCGATCGAGTGGACGCGAAACCGGCCCCTGGCCACGGAGTTCCATCGACCCGGACCTTCCGCCGGTCGAGTCCGCGCGGCCCTCCCCATCGGGCGCCCAGCCCCGGACTTAATTCCAGCTCGGTACCATGCCCCCGAGCGTCAACGAGCTGGTATCGGACGCTCGCCGGACCGTGCCCCGGCCCAGGGTCAACCCATATGACATGGAACCAGCCTTCGAGTGGGCGTGCAGCCGACCGGTCAGCGCGAGAAGCATCTCGGCCCTTGGAGCTGTCGGCTCGTTCTGGCAGCCGAGGACAGCAAGCGCCACGGCAGCGGCGGTTACGAGCGATCCTGTATACATGAGTCACTCCCTTCTCGCAAAAGCCTGCCGAAAGCACCGGGCAGGAACTGATGCGGTCCGCATCTGGAGGAATGACCCGGTCACTCTCAGCGTGTTCGTACAGTTAATGTCTGATAGGAGGAATGACGTGGGGAGGAACCGCCCATGAAGAATCCTTCATTGTTGATGGCACAGATGCAGATCGGCATCGATCTGGGCGGCACCAAGATCGAAGGGATCGGCCTCAAGGCGGACACGCTCCTGGCAGTGCCACGCCGAGTCGCCTCGCCACGCAGCTATGCCGGGGCGATCGATGCGATCACGGACCTCGTCGCCGACATCGAGCGTGAGGCGGGGCGTCCCGGCTCAGTCGGCATCGGAATCCCGGGGGTCGTCAGCCACGCCACCGGTCTGGTCAAGAACGCGAACTCCACCTGGCTCAACGGTCGACCGCTGCTGGCCGACCTGGAGGCCCGACTCTCCCGGCCAGTTCGCGTAGCCAACGATGCCAACTGCTTCACGCTATCGGAGGCGATCGACGGCGCGGGCCGGGGTTTCGATACCGTGTTCGGCGTGATCCTGGGCACTGGGGTAGGCGGCGGGATTGCGCTGCGGCAGCGAATTCACGAGGGGCCGAACCAGATCGCCGGCGAGTGGGGACACAACCCGCTCCCCTGGATGACCGACGAGGAGCGTTCCACCGCATCGGCGTGCTACTGCGGCAAGACCGGATGCGTGGAGACGTTTCTTTCCGGGCCCGGCTTCGAACGAGACTATACGCTTCTGAGCGGCAGGCGCAGGACCGGTCCGCGACATCGTGAGCGCGGCGGCCGAGGGCGACGCCCATGCGATCGGCGCGCTCAGGAGATATGAGGACCGGCTCGCCCGATCACTGGCCGCGATGACCAATATCCTGGATCCGGATGCAATCGTCCTCGGCGGCGGGATGTCCAATCTCCCCGACCTCACCTCCGCAGTTACCGTCCTCCTGCCTCGCTACGTCTTCTCCGACCGGGTGGCCACCCGTATCCTCTTGAACGTGCATGGAGACTCGAGCGGAGTTCGAGGCGCCGCGTGGTTGTGGCCATGATGAAGAAGCGAGACCGCCTGACTACAGCGCGCTGGAAACCGCCACTCGCATCCGGCCACGGGTCCGCTCACCGCCTCCTCTCCGAGCGGATGGTGATTCGCGCAATGGCCCGGTACACCGCATCGCGCAGCGCCTTCTCCCGCGGGTCGTCCACCAGATAGAAGTCCAGTTTGTTCATTACATAGGCGTAGCCCAGGCGCGCGTCGGGATCGGCAAACCCGAAGGAGCCGCCGGCACCGGGCGAGCCGAAAGCGCGCTGGCTGGAGCCGAACGCCACCTCGGGCCCGGGGCGCAGGAAGCCCAGCGAGAAGTAGCTCGGGAGGCCGATGACCTCGTCCTTGGGCCGGGCGACCACCGGTGGCTCGGTGATGCGAGCGAACGTTTCCGGCGTGATGCCCAGCTCGGCGCCCCCTTCGGCGAAGGCGGAGTAGGCTCGGGCGATCGCGCGCGCGGTACCCACGCCATTCCCGGCGGGCACCTCGACATCGAGGTAGGCCCGGGCGGTGGGGTCGACACTCAAGCCAGAAAAGGATCGGCGGAGCAGCGATCCCGGCATGATCATCTTCAACGTCACGGCCGGCGGGGTGTAGCGCAGCGCCAGCAGGCCGCGCCCGCGAGAGAGCGGTTTCACCTTGGCCAGGCGCTCATCGGGGATCTCATGAGGAAGGCCGATGTAGAAGTCGAGTCCCAGCGGAGCCGCGATCTCCTCCTGAAAGAACCGCCCCAGCGTGCGATGCCTGGGATCGACCCGGCGGATCAGCTCCTGCATGCACAGGCCGATCGTCATCGTGTGATACCCGTGCCGGGTGCCCGGCGGCCAGGCCGGCTTCTGCCGGGCTAGCAGACGCGCTACGTCATCGAGATCGTTCAACCGCTCGAGTGTCAGCGGCTCGTCCAGCACGACCAGTCCGGCCTCATGGCCGAGCAGCTGGCGCACGGTGACGCCGGCCTTGCCGTTCTGGGCGAACTCGGGCCAGTACCGGGCGACCGGCGCGTCGTAATCGATCCAGCCGCGCGCGTTCGCCACCGCGAGGGTCATGGCCGAGAGGCCCTTGGTGCTGGACATGACGACGACCATGGTGTCCTCGTTCCACGGCGCGTCGCCCTCGGGCGTGCGGCGGCCGCCCCACAGGTCCACCACCTTCTCGCCCCGCCAGTACGCTGCGACGGCGGCGCCGATTTCCCCCCGCTCGGCGAAGTTGCGCGCGAACTCGGCGCGGACCTCCTCGAAGCCCGGGGCGACCAGCCCATGAACCTGCGTTATGGCCTCACCGGAGCACGCCGGTCGCATCCCCGGAGCGCGCATCGCCGCAGCAGGGCGACGGCCAGCACCACGACCCAGAGCAACCAGACCCCGATGTTGATCCGCTCCCAGACGCCGATCATCGGTGTGGGCAGATTGGCCGCGATCCGGGGGCCATCCATCCCGGTCAGAATCCCGAACGGGATGAAGACCAGCAGCGTCAGGATGGAATACAGACGGAATCGCTTGCCCAGCGCCGCAGCCGCGAAGCCAATCGCGAGCGCCATGAGCAGCACGGTCACCATCGACCACACGATGTGCAGGGTGTCTGTCAGCGAGGGCGGGGTTCCGCGCAGGTGCATCGGGGGCCAGAAGATTCCGAACACGCCATGCGCGATGATGACGGCTCCGGCAATCCGCAGAGAACGGCTCCGTCCCGCTGCCTGCCAGACTCCCCAACCGAAGAGGGCATAGAGCAGGGTCCACAGGATCCCGAGCGGCACCCAGAGCGATCGGGTCGGCGCGCCGATGGCGGACAGCTCGCTGACCGTTTGAGCGGCAGAGCTGTACCCGTCCCACCGCAGCGGAACAACGGCCAGCATCGCGGCGTACAGCAGCGAAGAGACGATGCCGCACACCAGCAGGAGGGTTGCCAGCTTTTCTCCTCCCCTATCTGTTTTCGCTATGGGCTGTTCATCGTAGACCTTCACTTCCTTAGCGCGCGCAGTTCTCCTGCCGGACGAGCAAGCTGGGTCGGCGAGGAGATCAGGCTGTCTGCTGGCCGGCAACGGTCGGGATCATGTCGGCACTGGCCTTGCCAGATGATCTGTCGGCGAAGGTCACAGTGCACCTCATGGAGGTGAGGTCTGGAACTTCGCTCGCGCCGGCACAGCCTCGGCCAGCTCGGCCGTAAACCGGTCCAGCGCGGGCCAGTCGGTCAGGTCGTAGTCCCGGCTGGTATCAGTAGGTCCCCCATGTGACCGGCTGATCCATTTCATGATCAACCGAAGCAGCCAGTTGTACCGGGTAAATGCCATGGCACCGGCGACGCAGTAGATGAAAGTTGGGCGCCAGCCCGCGTCGCGCACAAAGGACTCGGCGCAGCGGCACGCCTGATCAGGCGCATCCCTGGCCGATCCGGAAACCGAAATGAAGGCCGAGGTGGTGGCATTCAGCTCGCCGGCATGCTGTCGCACGAAGTCCAGCAGGTAACGCTGATGCTTCCCGCTGATAACCGAGCCGGCCACTATGCAGGCATCGTAGGTGCCGACTCGGATATCCGGAGGAAGCCGATCGGCCCGGTAGGTACTCACCGAATGGCCATGATTTTGCAGCACCTGGCTCATTCGCCGGACAACCTTCTCGGTGTGGCCGTAGGAGGTTCCGTAGCTGATCAGGATCTGGCTCATTTAGTCGCTCGCTTTCAGGAATATGGATGCCTCGAATCACTGTCGCGCCGAAGCTGCAGTCATCTGATGCCTCCTACTGCGCCGGCAGTTATATCCTGGTGATTTCTGCTGCGCCGGGTCAGGCGCACTACCGCGCGGTCCGATGTCGCCCAACGGCAGGATGTAGTCGACTGCCCCGGTCCTGATTGCCGAGGCGGGCATCGAGAAACACTGGGATGTTGCCTCGTCTTGCACGATTACTGTTCCGCCGGCTGACTTGACGGCCTGCACCCCATCGGTGGCGTCAGAGTCACCCCCGGTGAGCACCACAGCTATCATGGCGGAACCGAAGACCTGGGCCGCCGTCTCGAACAGGGGGTCGGCCGAAGAGTGCAGATGGTGGATCTTCCTGCCGTCGGTAGTGGCAAAGGTTTCGTCGGCCAGGATCAGCAGGTGCTCGCGAGCGGGTGCCAGGTAGACATGGCCTGGTAGAATCGGCTCACCCGGCTGCACCTGGCTCACGGGCAGCTTGGAGCGGCGGGCAAGTACCCCAGACAGGAGGTCCGGCTTGTGCTCGGTCCGGTGCTGAACAATGGCAACGCTGGCCGGGTAATCGGCCGGTAGTGCTGCCAGCAGCTCGCGGAGCGCGGGAATACCTCCGGCGGACGCGGCAATGGTGACCAGGCGTATGGGCTGCTTCATGGTACAAATCTGGGAAACACCTGCTGAGCCGAGGCTGAAGCGGGCATGAAAGAGTCTTCACCTGGGCACCTGCAGGAAAGCTTCGCCTGTCCTTCATCCTGGCTTCACGATGGCTCGGGCATCTTGTCTCCGTAACGTGAACACCCTTACAGGAGGCAGCCCTGTGCTAAACCAGAAGAGGGCCCAGGCGCAGTTGAGAATATCCGACCTCAACAGCCTCAATCGTCGCGATATGGTCAAGAGTCTTGCTACGGTTGCTGCTGCGCCGCTGTTGTTGAGCAATTTCGGCTGTGCGGTAGATCGGATATTCAATCCTCAATTCGATGTGGCGGTAGCAGGACGGTTCACGTTGATCGGAGCCGGGGATCAGCACGCTGTTCTGAATCTTGCGGCCAGAGGGAGGACGGCAGCGCAGGTGAAGCGAGTGCTGGATGCAGACCCGAGTGCGTGGGCATTCGCGATAGGTGATCTGACACACATCGGCCATGATATCGAGTATCAGCAGTATTACCATCAGTCGTGGGGCCAATTCAAGGATCGAACGATCTTCGGAATTGGCAATCACGATACGATGTATGCCCTTCCTCGCGGAGCAGCGTATTACGCATACACCGGAGCGCCACGGTATTACGCAAAGACGCTAGGTAACGACTGGCGCGTCTACATGCTGACTTGCATGACCGTCAATGAAGGTGGGGCCGACTTCACTGAACAACTCGCATGGCTGAAGGCTGATCTGGCGAAGTATGCAGCGACACACCACATCCTTGCGATGGTGCATTACCCGATGTTCGCCAGCGTCTGTGAGTATCATAAGAAGGATATGACCTCGAAGGGTCGCGTAGGTCCGATGTGGCAAGCACTTCAGGAGAGTGGGTGCGAGTTTGTCGTCAGTGGTCATGCGCACCGTTGGGAGCGGCTGCGGCCGATGCTGCGGGATGGAACGGTTTCGAATGCTGGTATCCGGCAGTTTGTAGTTGGCACCGGAGGAGTGAGGCTGCGGGACATCATCCAGCGGCATCCCAATTCGGAGAATATCCTTGTGGAGTGGGGTGTTGTACGTTTCGATCTGTATGCGGATCGTTACGAGTGGAAGTTTATCAACCAGTATGGTGTGGTGCGCGATAGCGGAGTACAGGCTTGCCGGAAGGTGCTGGCGTGAAAGTACACCGGCAGAAGGCGCGGCCGGTCAGCCCGTCGCGCCGTCTCGCCTTAGGACGGCGCAGGCCTCACGCGCGATCACCCGTTCTTCCTCCGCCGGGAGGACGAACACGCCGAGACTGGACGCCGCCGTGGAGATCCGGCGATTACCGCGGCCGTTCGCCTGCTGGTCCAGCGTGAGTCCCAGCCACTTGAGTCCATCACATACCCGGCGGCGGATCTCGGGCGAGTGCTCGCCGATCCCACCGGTAAACACGATTGCCTCGGCTCCCCCCAGAATGGCCAGGTAGGCACCCACGTACTTGAGCACCCGGTAGCAGAAGATCTCAACCGCGAGCAGCGCCGCCTCATCGTTTCTCCCCAGCAGCTCACGCATGTCGTCGGTTCCGGCAATTGCCCTGAGGCCCGATTCGTGGTAGAGCAGGTGCCGCAGCTGGTTCAAGGTCATGCCCTGTGCCATCAGATGGGTTAGGACCCCCGAGTCCAAATCGCCTGGCCGCGTGCCCATCACGAGCCCTTCCAGGGGCGTGAATCCCATCGAGGTATCCACCGATCTGCCCCGCTCGATGGCAGTGGCGGAGCAACCACTCCCCAGGTGCAGGCTGATCATCGTGGGGTGGGGGTGGCCGGAGAGTTGGGCGTACTGCTCCATGACCGATTGGTGGGACCACCCGTGAAACCCGTAACGCCGCACCTGCTCCGGGGCTGGAACGGCATAACGCCAGGCCCGAGCCGGCAGGGTTCGGTGAAATGCAGTGTCGAAAGCGGCCAGGAGTGGGACTCCGAGCGCGAGCGTGGCCTCAATCCCTTCCAGGGCTGGGCGGTTGTGCAGTGGAGCGAGAGAGTCGAGCTCGCGCAACTGGTTCAGCACCCCGACATCCACCTGTACCACGCCGGTCAGCCGGTTCCCGCCGTGCACTACCCTGTGGGCAATCGCCTCTGGTACTTTCGGCAAGGACTGGAGGGTGCGGGCCACAGCCTCCCGGTAACCCAGCCTGATTTCCGCGGCACCGGACGCCACCGCGGTCAGCTCGGCGCCATTGGCCTGGAAGAGCCGGTACTTGAGCGTGGTGCTGCCGCAGTTGATCACCAGAATGACCATGGAGCCTCGTCCGGGCGTTAAGCCGGCTTTCTGCCGCACTTCACGGTTTCTTCAGCCGCTTCGCCCAAGCTTGTGGATCAGTCCACACCAGGGGGGCACAATGAATGGAATTCCGCTCATTAGCCAGGGTACTGACGGTTATCCGGCAGAGCTGGAGGTCGAGTATCCCGATCGAGAGCTGAACTGGAAAACGACGTTTTTCCGGATTTTCCTGGTGATCCCCATCGGGGTCATCCTGGGTCTCTTGTCCGGACCGGTCGTGCATCACCAGTCGGACCAAGCGGTCTTCGTCATCGGGGGAATTGTGGTCCTCCCGACCATGCTGATGTTGCTGTTCCGGCAGAAATATCCCCGGTGGTGGTTTGACTGGAACCTGGAGCTGACCAGGTTCAGTACCCGGGTGGCGGCTTACCTCGCGCTCCTGCGGGACGAATATCCCTCGACCGACGAAGAGCAAGGGGTGCACGTCTGGATACCGTATCCCGACGCGACGGAGCTGAGTCGGTGGCTTCCGCTGGTCAAATGGTTTCTGGCCATTCCGCACTACATCGTTCTTTGTTTCCTGGGCGTGGCGGCGGTAGTCGCAGTCATCCTGGCCTGGTTTGCCATCCTGCTGACCGGCCGGTATCCACCGGGACTCTTCGACTTCGTCGTCGGGGTATTGCGCTACGGGCTCAGGGTAAACGCCTACGCCTTTCTTCTGACGACGGATCGAGTATCCGCCCTTCCGGTTGGGTTAAGACTTCTTCACCCCGATCTCACCGTCCTCTCCAGACCTTGGTTGTAGAGTAGGGCATCATCCTGATCCTCCAAGATAGGGAGAGGCCCAATGAGATACCCTTCACTGCTGCCCGGCGCGCTGGTGCTCAGCACCTTTTGGCTTGCCGCCTGCGGCAACGATGCGCCCACCGAGGCCACCGGGGCGGCTCAGCCTGCGCCGGCCGGCCCCGAGAAGGTCCTGGCCGGCAGCTGGACCACCCTGGCCAACATGCCCGCGAGCCGGACCGAGCTGGCGGCGGCCACGGTGACCAATGCCGCGGGGCAATCAATGGTGTACGCCATCGGCGGCCGCAACTCCAGTCGGATCCCGCTCAGCAAGGTGACGGCGTATAACGTCGCGACCAATACCTGGACCTTCCGGCGTTCGCTGCCGGTTCCTCTGGCCGGTTCCAATGGTGCCGGCGTTATCAACGGAAGGATTTACGTCTCCGGCGGGTACTTTGAAACCCGCTATGACTTTGTGACCAGCGCCCTCTATATGTACGATCCCGCTACCAATGCCTGGACCCGGAAGCGGGATATGCCGGAGATCCCACTTACCCAGGGGGGCGATCGCTACAGGGTGGGTGCCGGCGGCGTGACCGGCGTGATCAGCGGTAAGCTGTACGTGGTCACAGCGTGCTTCACCTCCTTTCCGGGGGACCCTTTCTCTGAGGGATGCAGCGAGCATCTAGCTCCCTTCTTTTTCCGGTACAACCCGGTCACCGACCGGTGGACCACGCTGCCCTCTCCCTTTACGGAGTTTTCCTATTCACCGTACGCGGGCGGGGTCATTGCGGGGAAGTTCTATGTGATGGCCGGATATGGGGAGGACTCGAGATTCAGCGTCTATGATCCCGCCACCAACCAGTGGACGCCAAGGAACGCCCTGGGATTTGCCCGTCCCGGCGCAGCCACGGCGGTGCTGGGAGGCAAGCTGTACGTCATCGGTGGCAGACGGTACAACCCCGCTCTTGGCGGATCCGAGACCATCGACAAGACCATCGTATACGATCCAGCCACGGACCTGTGGACTCCGGTGGCCTCGCTGCCGGCCCCCCGCACCGGTCTCGCCGCTACGACGGTGCTGCTCAAGGGCCAGCCGCGGATCGAGCTGGTCGGCGGAACGGTGCCGGGGAACAACCTGCAGTACACCCCGTAGCAGCGTTGGCAACGCCAAATGGGTCCGAGGCACTCGGTACTGATCTACTTCGGTCTTGTGTTCCTCTTCTCCTGGGGCGGCCTCCTTATTCTCGCCCCGGGAGATTTTCCGCCGAGCGCCGAGCGATTCGCCAGCCTGGGACCCATGGTCTACCTGGCGATCATAGCCGGACCCAGCGTGGCGGGCATTCTGATGATAGCGCTCACCGACGGGATTCCCGGCATCAGAGAGTTTCTGGCGCGGCTGGGCCACTGGCGTGTTTCCCCTGGCGCGTACGCCTTGGCGCTCCTGCCCGCTCTGGCGATCACCGGAACGACGCTGCTGCTATCGATGATCTCCTCCGAATTCCGCCCCGCCATCCTTGCCGCGGAGAACAGAGGCGCGATCCTGATTGGCGCCATCGGCCCAAGCTTGATGGTCGGCGCTTTCGAGGAGAGCGGCTGGACTGGCTTTGCCGTTCCCCACCTGCGCAGGCGTCATTCCATCCTGATGACCGGACTCGCGGTCGGTGCGGTGTGGGGCGCATGGCATTTCCCGCTTTTCTGGGAAGTTGACAGTTTCTCCGCGACCCTCCCGTTCACAATTCTGCTGACGCGCCTGTTCGCCTGGCTGCCGCCGTTTCGCGTGCTCCTGATTGAGCTCCACGAGCGAACCCGGAGCCTGCCGCTGGTGATGCTCATGCACGCAGCGGTCTCCTTCGTATCGATCGTCTTTACCCAGCCGGGGCTTACCGGTGCACGCCTTCTGATGATCCCTCTAGCCTCAGCGGCCACGATGTGGCTTCTGGTCGCTGCCGTCGGCGGTGCCCCTGGTCGAAGGCTCTCCGTCAAGTCGCTCCAACCGAGCGCTGTCTAGCACGGGCCAAGTATCCCTTTCGGCTCAGCTACAACAGCACGTCTTCCAGTGATCGCCGGGGAGCGCGCGGCTCCGGGTCGTTGCTGGAGTAGCCGACCCGGAACAGGTGCTGAGGGTCCCAGCCCACCGACGGCATCAGCTCCCTCACCGTCGATCTCACTCCGGCCGGCGCATCATCTGGCTCATGGGGTTGATGCCGACACCCAGCGCAGTGCCAGTGAGCCAGAGCCGCTCGAAGACTTGTCCGGTTTTGAGGTGGATAAGGTGAGTGTCACCGGCGCCCCGGATGAGGCCGATTACAGGAGCGCTCTCCACCTCGAGATGATCCAGCACCGCCACCGCCTCCCGGTTCATGGGGAGCTTGCCAGTACTGGCCAGCCCTTGTTCCAACCGACTGCCAAAGACGCTGAGGCTCCTCCAGTACTGCAGCTCCATTCGAAAGGCCGGATTGGCCAGATCGGCCCGGTCGGATGCCATGGTGAGCGCATCGATCCATCGATGGAACAGGGTATCCTCGCTCAGGTTCACCACCAGGTCAGGTTCGACGCAGCAGCCGGTGAGCCGCTCCTGCAGCTGCGTCGGAACCGGTGTGGAGTGGAACCAGTCCGGTCTCATTCCGCCGTCGGCGGACTGCATCCAGGGTCGTTCCGCTACGCGCTGGAGAGACAGTGCCGCCCGGCCGGAAAGCGATCATCGCGGCAAGATCCTGCTGTCCCGGGCGAGGGAAGTAAGCCACAGAGTGCTCAAAGCCGAGGTGCTCGGCGGCAACAGAGCAGATCTTCCAGGGCGCATGCCAATGCAATGTAGAGTTCACGGCGGTTGGGGTCCGACACTGGCTGGCTTCGGGCAAAATCGGCCAGCAGCAACACCCTGTTGCCTCTCACCCTGAAGGACCAGGGCTGGGAATTTCTAGCGGACGGCGCCAGGATGGCAAAGCGGAGCAGAAACCGAAGCTGGTCTTCGATATCTGCGTCGTAGGGGAAATCCTGCTCGGAGACTTCCCAGGGGTTCTCGCTGAGGCTCATTCTCTGGGTTCCTCGAAGATTTCCGCTTCAGAGATCTTTGCGGCGGAAACGTCTCAGTCCCCGCCCCGAAGGGCAAGGCCACCCAGCCCAGCAGCGCCAGAGCCGCTACGACCAGGCCTGCTGATCCTCCGAAGAATCTCTCGAACACTGCTCCGGTATACCCCATCAACACCGCGGTATCCAGCCGGAGCAGAATGAGTATGCGCGCCAGGTCCACCGGATTCAGCAGAGTCAGTCCAATCAGCGGCAGCTCCAGCGGCCGGTCGGCAAAGGCGCCGATCACGAAGAGGAGAAAGCCGTCGTACAGCGCGGTGATGCCCAGCCAGATCACGAGGGACGCGCCGAGGCCGCGGGCCTTGTCGTCGAAAGTGAGGGCGATCAGGAAGGCGAGACCGCTGAAGACCAGGGTCAGCATGACGCCGGCCAGAAGCAGAATCCCCAGCGGCCCGCCGGTCCTGATCACCCCCGCCCCAGAGGAAGGGCAGGCCGACGCCGGCCGTAAATCCGGCTGCCAGCGGCAGCGCAAACCCCCGTCGAGGCCCGCATAGAGCGATCCTCGTCCCACCAGCTAGGCCAGAATCAGCTCGGCGAACTCGCGAGCTCCATATAGGTGGAGGGTCCCGAACACCAGGCTCACCAGGGGGACCACGATCAGCACCACATTCAGCAGACTCACGACCGTCTGGGGACCAGCGCCGCCGAAGCGGAGCAGCGAGTCGGTGAGCACCACCAGCACCAGCACATAGCCCGGCAGCCAGCGGCTGCGCCGCAGATTGTTGACCTGGTGCTTCAGCACGATCAGTCCCGCGCTCATGACGCCACTCGCTTCATCAGACAGGCCACCGCGCGCTCCAGCCGTGGCTCCCCGGTCATCTGCTCCAGATGCCGGAGAGTTCCGGCAAAGGCGACCTTGCCCTCCAGCAGCAGGACCACGTCGTCGGCCAGCTCCTCCACCTCGGCCAGCACGTGAGAGGTGAGTAACGACGGTGGACCCCTCATTCCGGGCTCTCGGAAATCCGGGTCTTGAGCACGTTGCTGGCCACCGGATCGAGGCTCGCCGTGGGTTCGTCCAGGATCAGGAGAGAGGGCCGAAACATGAACGCGATGGCGGCATTGAGCTTCTGCCTGGTACCCACCGAGAGCGTTCGGATTGGCTTGCCCAGCTGCATCGTCAACCCCGAGCTCCTGAAACAGCCGGTCGTCCCCGGAACTTGTCCGCGCCGGAGGTCGCGCAGCATGGCGGACCACCTCATGCCCGGTCAGGTTATCGGGGAAGCGGGCGTTTTGAGGCATATACGCGATACTGGATCGGTACTCGGGGTCGTCCGCCGGCAGGAATGCCGTTAACCAGGACCCGGCCGCTGTCCGGGCGCACCAGTCCCAAAACGATCTTCATGGCAGTGGACTTGCCCGCCGCGTTGGGACCCAGGATGGCACTTACCCGGCCAGGGCGAACCTCGAAGCTCACCTGATCGAGCACCCGGTTCCGACCGAACCGTTTGCTGACCTCCTGCAACTCCAGCGCCAGGCCGGGCGAGGTCGAGGGATAGTTTGGCATGCGACATCTCGATCCTCATCGCTGTCATGAGCTGCTCCACTGCATCAGCGGATGCGGATCGAGCAGCGTTTCCGGCGCCAGCGCCGGCAGCGCCCGCTCCGCCAGATCCAGCAGGTCGATGAAGAAGCTGTGGAGCAAGATCAGAGTCGGCGGGCTCTGCTGGACCAGGAAGGCGAACAGGGTGACCGGCTGAAACGGCACGTCGCCGAATCCGTCGCGATCCAGGTCGTAGCCCCGGTAGCGGTCCCAGTAGTTCTCCAGGAACAGATTGTCGCTGTGGCCCTCGGTGGCTCCCACGTCGAACGAGTTTGCCGCGAAGCGATTCCGCCGGAAGACGTTGTCCGATGCGTCGCCCAGCACCCGGATGGCCCACCCGTTATTCACGAACCGGTTGCCGCTCACCATGACCCGGCTGGTGCCCTCGGTCCAGAGCGCCACCGTATTTGCGGTGAACTGGTTGTCCTCGATCCGGCTGTCCTTGAGCTCCTTGAGCAGGAGGCCGTAGGCCGCCGAGCCCAGCTGGCCTCGAACCGGTTCTGCCGCATGGTGACCGAGTCGCTATACATCACGGCGACCCCGCCCCGGTTTCTTCACAAACGAGTTCCCGGTGTAGTCGCAGTGATGGGAAAACATGAAGTGAAGGCCATAGCGCAGATTTCCCGAGCTTCGGTTGTTCTGGATAGTCGACGCAGTGGTGAACTCGAGATAAATGCCGTCCCGGTGACCGGTGAGGTTAGTTGTTCCGGATGGTGAGGTGGCTCGAGTTCCAGGAGTGAATGGCGTTCCCGGCAAGCCCCTGAGTCTTCGCCCGGCCCCGGATGATGTTTCCCTCAAGCAGGCAGTCTGCTGACTTGGCCAGATAGATGCCGAAGAAGGTGTCGTCCAGCCTGGTGTTCTCCACCCTGCAGTGGCGGACACCGGAAAGCCGGATCGCTGCCCGGTCTTCCGCTCCAGTGGCCACGATCCGGCTGATCGCAAGCTCGCGGATGGTGACGCTGTCCGCGGTAACGGTGAAGACCTCGTGATCGCCGCCGACGAACACAGGCCAGCCCTCTCCCTCGATCGTCACTGGCCGATCCACCAGCAGCCTCGGCTCGCGATAGGTACCGGCCCGCACCAGAATCCGCCCGTGTCGCGGGGCCAGCCTCAGCGCCTGGGTGAGCGTGGTGACCGGGCCGCCAGGGTCGACCACGACCAAGGGCGACTGCGCCGAGGCGGCATTCGCCAGCCAGCAGGCCAGAAGGGAAGCGAGAGTCAGCCTCAAGCGGTCACCCGCAGAGTGGGCCGGTCGAGAGCCAACGAAGCCGGCGAGCTTCGACGCGCCCTCCGCCACTCGAGCCAAGCCACCGTCAGGCCGATGCCGAGGACCAGAACCACGACCCAGGCGCCCAGGTCGGGCCAGGATGACGCGTGGAAGTTGAGCAGCTGCTTGGATCCGATCACCGGTGGCTGGTAGCTCATGCCGGGTACCTTGATGGCCGCGTGCTCGTCCAGCTCGTGGCCGTAGGCGTAGCCCCAGCGGTAGAAGTCGGCCAGCCCGGCCACCGCGCCCAGGACGATTAACTGAAGCCAGGCATAGAGGGCTCCCCGGATCCCGGTAAGCGCCACCAGCAGACCCAGCCCGATGAAGCCGCCCAGGACCCAGGGCATGAACCTGAGCTCGGGAAAGTCATCCGGATGGATGGCGTGCATCCCGATGTAATGGTTCAGATTGTTGATGCTGTTCAGGTCGTTGGGCTGGAGCCCCGGTGATCCGGTCCACCCAGATCCGGAGGCCCAGCCCTTCGGGATACTGCGGCGCGTGCAGCTGAATCTTCCAGAGCGGCAGCAGGTAAAGCGCCAGCAGGATCAGCGATGCCGCTGCGATAGTCCAGCGGGAGACGCCTTCTCATCCGCATTAGGCGTCCAGCCTCCCCCGTGCTCCCGCCGCTCATGCTCCTCATTCCGCGGATTCAGTTCCTCGACCTCTCCACCCCTTGTAGGTCGGGCTGTTCCAGGCCAGCTCCACCTTCGAGCCGCGGGGCGAGACCCGCACATACCCCTGCATCTCCTGGTGCAGCGCCGAGCAGAAGTCGGTGCAGTAGAAGGGGAAGACGCCGACCCGCTGGGGCACCCACATCAGGGTACGGGTCTGTCCCGGCATCATCAGCAGCTCGGAGTTGTTTGCTCCGGTGATGGCGAAGCCGTGAGGTACGTCCCAGTCCTGCTCCAGGTTGGTCACATGGAAGTAGACGGTGTCGCCCAGGCGAATTCCTTCGATCTTGTCGGGCATGAAGTGGCTCCGCACCGACGTCAATAGCACGTCAACCACGTTGCCCTTCCGGTCCACTCTGGTCTTCATCTCGGAGCGCACAGCGAACGGATCCTTGTTGTCCTTAAGCGAGTACATTTTGAGCTGCCGTTCGCGGATCAGCTCGGCGGGCAAGGCCTGCGCGTAGTGCGGCTCGCCGATGGTCGGGAAATCCAGCAGCAGCTTCATCCGGCTGCCGCTGATGTCGTACAGCTGGGCCGATTGGGCCAGCTCCGGACCGGTGGGGAGATAGCGGTCCTTGGTGATCTTGTTCAGCGCCAGGACGTACTTGCCCCAGGGCTTGCGGCTGTCCCCTCCGGGGATCATCAGGTGGCCGATCGAGTAGTAGGTCGGGCGCCCGATCCAGCACCTTGAAGTCCTTGAGGCTCCACTTCACGATCTCGGACGCGAGGAACATCGAGGTGTAGGCGTTTCCCTTGCCGTCGAACTCGGTGTGCAAGGGGCCCAGGCCCGGGTTCTGCACCTCTCCCGCCACCACCGCCTCGTACTTGAGCACCGGGATTCCGTGCACCTCGCCGGTGAAGGCGCGGTCCGCGATGGCCTTCTGCATCTTGCTGAAGGAGTGCACCGGGATCACCGTCGCGAGCTTGCCGCCGGCCACGATGAGCTCGCCGGTGGGATCCACGTCGACCCCGTGGGGCGACTTGGGAGTGGGGAGATAGTACACCATCCCGGGGCAGCCGGCCGGAGTCAGCATCGTTACGCTGGAGCCCCACTCGGTCCGGGCGATACCGTCCTCGCCCATCAGGTTGTGGGCGTAGCGGGCCGGTTCGGTCTTAGCCTTGTTCTGGGCGACACATTCTTCCGCTCGTCTCCAGTTGACCGCCGCGATGTAGTCCTTGTCCTTCTGCGAGGCGCTGACCTCGAGCTTGGAGTTGCCCTCTTCGCTGTTGTAGCTGGTGAAGAACGACCAGCCGTGCGACGGGCCCTTGCCCGAGTGGGACAAGTCGTAGTCGAAGGCCGGGAGTCTCATCTGGAAGGCCAGCTGCATGTGACCGGTGGCGCTGTCCACCCGCACGAAGCTGAGCACCCCGCTGAAGGCGTCCTTGTATTCCTCGATCGACACGTCCCGCTGCGGCGATGGCACGCTGAATCGCGTTCCCGCCACGACGTATTCACTGTTCTCGGTGACGAACGGCGAGCTGTGATTGCCGGCCGAGTTGGGAATCTCGAGAATCTCCTCGGTCTCGAAGCGGGTCAGGTCGAGCCGGGCGATGCGCGGAGTGTTGTTGCCGTTGATGAAGAGCCATCGTCCATCAACAATGCCCTTGGTCTGGGAGAGCTGGGGATGGTGGGCATCGTCCCAGGGCACGAACCCGTAGCTGGTGGCCAGCATCGGCTTGGTCTGCTCGCTGTAGCCCCAGCCGTTCTCCGCACTCTGGGAAAACACCGGCACGTGCTTGAGCAGCCGGCCCGACGGCAGGCCGTACACCCCGACCTGCCCGTCGAAGCCGCCCGACATGAAGGCATAGAACTCATCGTATTTGCCGGGGCCTACGTACACCTGCTTGGCGGCATCCCCGGTGTCGCCTACCCGGCCTGACCCGGAGTGACTACAGCCGGAAATTCCGATAGCAACCAGCGCGGCCGCGAGGGCGGTATGGCGGATCGAACTCATCTTCTCTCCTTGTGGAATACGCATCACCTACTCCCGAAGATGGCGACCGCTTCCCGCTGCCAGCGTGAACTCGCGATGAAGATTGCTTCACGATCAGGTTCGGTTAGAGCCGCGCCCCTATCTCATTGAATGGGGGAAGTGCGGCGGGAGCTGCGGAGTGCTCTCTATCCCGTGGAAGACCGCGGCGCCGTGCATGATGACGTGCCCGATGAGGCCCGAACGAGACAGGCTAGATTTGAGCATCGTGCCCTGACTCAGAGCTGGCCGTTGGCGACCGCTCGAACGATGTCCGTGGTGGAGAGGACGCCGACCAGCCGGTCGCCATCCATCACAAATACCCGGTGCACGTCGGCATAGAGCAGGAGCTGGGCAGCATCTTTGACCGTGGCCGTTGGCGCGACGGTCACGGGCCGCGGGGTCATGAGATCGCGGACCAGAGTCTCCTCGAACAGCGCCACCCTCCCCGCCTCACCTTCAACCTCCTCTTCCGAAGCGAGGATATCAGTGCTGGAGATGACTCCTACCAGGTGTCCGCGCCGGTCCACCACCGGGAGGCCCGAAACGTGGGCCTCTGCCAGAGTAACTGCGGCCTCGTTCACTGCTGCATCTGGAGCGATGACCTGGAGATCGGTCTGCATCAGTTCGGAAACCAGCATGGTGCCTCCGGGAGAAGGTTGCCTGAAGTTTGCTCCCGGCTCCTGAATCCGGACTGAACCCACCGTGAAGACTTCTTCCGAATGGCTGATCCCGGATTCCTCTGCGCTTCATGGTTCCTTCATATCGCGCCTCGCAGATTGTCAGGAGTTGAAACCACCATGAATCTCGAGGCCCACTCATGAGCAATGCCACCGCCAGCGTTCCTCGCCCGTCCTGGGCGTCACCCTCTCCACCGGCTTCGCCCCAGTACGTCCTGCCCTTCAGCGAGATCAACCTGGAAGATCTTCCGCGGGTCGGGGGGAAGAATGCCTCGCTGGGAGAAATGATCCGCGCACTGAGGACCCAAGGGAATCCGAGTCCCCAACGGCTTTGCCGTCACTGCTGACGCCTTCCGCCTGCACCTTCGAGCCGCCGGCCTTGACTCGAGCATCTACACCGAGCTGGCGGGTGTAGACCTGCATGATGTCGCCGCCCTGGCCGGGACTGCACGGTCAATCAGGAACCGGATAGCCACTGCGCCGCTGCCGAGCGAGGTGGCCGAGCAACTTCGGGCCGCCTACAGTCGCTTGTCCACGGATTACACCGAGGAGGCTACCGACGTAGCAGTCCGTTCCAGCGCGACCGCCGAGGATCTGCCTACGGCTTCTTTCGCGGGGCAACAGGAGACCTATCTCAACATCCGCGGCTTCGAAGCGCTCGACCGGGCGGTCCGGGGTTGCATGGCTTCTCTCTTTACCGAGCGGGCCATCGTGTATCGCGCCGAGCGGGGAATCGAGCACCGCGACGTGGGGCTATCGGTCGGCGTGCAGAAGATGGTCCGGAGCGACCTGGACTCGGCCGGCGTGATCTTCACCCTGGATACCGAGAGCGGATTTCGCGACGTGGTGCTCATCACCGGTGCCTGGGGCCTGGGCGAGACGGTGGTGCAGGGCAGGGTTCGCCCCGACGAGTTCTGGGTGCACAAGCCGACCCTGCGGCAGGGGCACCGCTCCATCATCCGCCGGGAGATTGCTGATAAAGAGATGAAACTGATCTACGCCGAGGAGAGCGGGAAGACGGTGCGAGAAGTGCGGGTGCCTCGGCGGGAGCGCCAGGCCGCGGTTTTGGGCGACGACGACGTTCTCACCCTGGCCCAGTGGGCGCTCGAGATCGAGGACCACTACTCCGAGCGGGCGGGACGCCCTACTCCGATGGATATCGAGTGGGCCCGGGATGGCCGCGACGGCCAGCTGTTCATCCTCCAGGCCAGGCCGGAGACGGTGCACTCCCGCTCCACTGCTCCCAGCCTGGCATTCTACCGGAGGCAGGGGGAAGCCGAAATCCTGCTGACGGGTCAGGCAGTGGGGAACAGCGTCGCCACCGGCCGCGTGAGAGTGATCCGGTCCACCGAAGGTCTCAGCCAGTTCCAGCCCGGCGAGGTGCTGGTGGCGCCGATGACTGACCCGGACTGGGAGCCGGTCCTCAAGCAGGCCGCTGCCGTGGTCACCGACGAGGGAGGGCGCACCTGTCACGCGGCGATTGTGGCCCGCGAGCTGGGAATCCCCTGCGTGGTGGGCACCGTGCGCGGCACCCAGGTACTCCGCGACGGCCAGGAGGTCACCATCTCCTGTGCCGAAGGCGAGGACGGAAGAGTGTACGCGGGGAAAGTTGCCTTCGACCGGCAGGAGATCGACCCGGCGACTCTGCCGAAGCCGGCGGTGCCTCTGATGCTCAACCTGGCCAATCCGGAGCGGGCGTTCCATCTGGCCCAACTTCCCAGCGACGGCGTGGGGCTGGTCCGGATCGAGTTCGTGGTGTCGAGCTGGATCGGGGTCCACCCGATGGCGCTTCTCCACCTGGAGCGGGTGACCGACGAGGCCGCGGCTGACGAGATCCGGAGGCGGGTGGCAAACATTCATCCGGCATCCGAGTTCTTCGTGAGCCGCCTGGCCAGCGGCGTGGCCCAGATAGCGGCCGCCTTCTATCCCCGGCCCGTGATAGTGCGCTTCTCCGACTTCAAGACCAACGAGTACGCCGGGCTGCTGGGCGGCAGGGACTTCGAGCCGGTGGAGTCCAACCCGATGATCGGCTTCCGCGGCGCCTCCCGCTATTACGACGATCGCTATCGGGAGGCCTTCGCCCTGGAGTGCGCCGCGATCTGGCGGGTCAGGGAGGAGATGGGCCTGACCAACGTCAAGGTGATGATTCCGTTCTGCCGGACGGTGGAGGAAGGCCGCCGGGTGCTTCGGGTGATGGCGGAGAACGGCCTCATTCGGGGACAGAACGGCCTGCAGGTCTACGTCATGTGCGAGATCCCCAACAACGTCATTCTTGCCGCCGAGTTCAGCCAGCTTTTCGATGGCTTCTCCATCGGGTCCAACGATCTCACCCAGCTGGCGCTCGGCGTGGACCGCGACTCCGAGCTGCTCCGCGAAGTGTTCGACGAGCGGGATCCCGGGGTGAAGCGGCTGATCCAGATGGTCATCGCCGCAGCCCACCAGAACGGGCGGCCGGTCGGGATCTGCGGCCAGGCGCCGAGCGACTACCCCGACTTCGCCGATTATCTGGTGCGGATCGGGATCGATTCGATATCGCTCAATCCCGACTCGCTCGCCAGGGTAGCGTACAGGATTGCCGCCGGAGCGGATGAGTGCTGAGCAGGGTGAGCTTGGCCGAAAGAATGCTGATGCTGTACACTCGATACAGGAGCTGAACCCATGATTCGCCACATTGGAATTTTTCTGCTGGCCGCCACGCTATCTCCGGTCGCGGTATCCGCTCAACAGCCGGTTCCGCATCGGGACAGCGCCATGATGATGAACCATGAGAGGATGATGCAGCAGGTCCAGGCGGCCGATGCCCGGATGGACCGGCTGGTGGGCGAGATGAATCGTGCTACCGGACAAAAGAAAGTCGAGGCCATGGCGGCGGTGATCAACGAGCTGGTCGCCCAACGCAAGCAGATGCGGTCGCATATGATGCAGATGATGGAGCGGATGCACTCGGAGCACATGATGGGTGGACCCCGGATGGCACCGTCGGATCGGGACGATAGCGCACATGCCGAACATCATGACTCTAGATAACCGGGCAAGCGCGAATGAGCCTGGGCTGAGCCCTCAGACAAAGGCCTGAGCGCGGCGTGCGCCACCAGCAGCACGAACATCAACCGAATCTTTCGACCCCGGCACACCGCCAACATCCGGCCGGCGGACACGACCCGCATGCCAAACACGCCGGTCATAGTGTCGCGATGTTCCGGGACAAGTTCTGGATCTCTCTCCTTCTCACCATCCCGACCCTGATCTGGGGTCACATGCTGCAGCGGGCGTTCGGGTACGCGCCGCCACAGTTCCCTGGTGCCCGCTGGATCCCGCCGGTGTTCGGCACCGCTGTGTTCCTCTACGGAGGCTGGCCATTCATCCAGGGAGCCGTTCGCGAGCTGCGCGAGCGCCTGCCGGGGATGATGACCCTGATCGCCCTGGCGATCTCGGTGGCGTTCGTCTTCAGCGCGGCGGTGACTCTGGGCTATCGCGGGATGCCGCTCTGGGAGGAGCTGTCCACCCTGGTCACGATCATGCTGCTGGGCCATTGGATCGAGATGCGGTCGATCACCCAGGCGCAGGGGGCCCTGGCCGAGCTGGCCAGGCTGCTGCCGGATACCGCGCTGCGTATCAGCGGGACAGGAGAGCCGGTCGAGGTGCCGGTCGCAGAGCTTCGACCGGGTGATCTGATCCTGGTGCGCCCGGGTGCCCGCGTAGCCGCAGACGGCATCGCACGCGAAGGCCACAGCAGCGTGAACGAATCCATGATCACGGGCGAATCTCGGCCGGTCGAGAAAAACCCCGGCGCCCCAGTGATCGCCGGCACCGTGAATGACTCGGGATCGCTGCGGGTTGAAGTAACCGGAACCGGAGAGCGCACCACGCTCGCCGGGATCATGCGCCTGGTCGAGCAGGCTCAACAGTCCAAGAGCCGGGCCCAGGCGCTGGCCGACCGGGCCGCGTACTGGCTTACCATCGTCGCGCTCGGCGCGGGAGCGGTCACCCTGGCCGGGTGGCTGGCGGCGGGCGCGGATGCCGCCTTCGCGGTCGAGCGGCTGGTCACCGTACTCGTCATCGCCTGCCCCCACGCGCTCGGTTTGGCCGTGCCGCTGGTCATCGCCATCTCGACCACTCTCGGTGCCCGGGGCGGGCTCCTGGTCCGCGACCGGCGCGGCCTGGAGGAGGCCCGATTGCTCAACGCAGTGGTCTTCGACAAGACCGGGACGCTCACCCTGGGCGAGCACCGGGTGGTGGCGATGAGGACGCTGACGGTCTCACCGAAGCAGAGGCGCTCCGGCTGGCCGCCGCAATGGAGCAGGATGCCGAGCACCCCATCGCGCGGGCGGTGGTGACCAGCGCCCAGGAACAGGGATACGACATTCCCCGCGCCACGTACTTCAGTGCCATGTCCGGCTACGGAGTCGAGGCCGTGGTCGGATGGCCGGAAGCTCGCCCTCGGTGGGCCGAATTTGCTGCGGAAGCTGAACCTCACGCTTCCCCGCGAGCTGGACGAGTTTACCGCAGCGGCGGCGGCCAAGGGACAGAGCGTCATTTACCTGATCGAAGGGACCGGAGTCCTGGCGGCCTTCAGCGTGGCCGATGCGATCCGTCCCGAATCACGGGAGGCGGTCGACCGGCTGCATCGGCTGGGGATCGAAGTCGCCATGCTGACCGGCGATGCTCAGCCGGTGGCCGAAGCCGTGGCCGCCGAGCTCGGGATCGACAGAGTCTTTGCCCAGGTTCTTCCGGAGGAAAAGGCGGCGAAGATCCAGGAGCTTCAGCGCCAGGGCAAGCGCGTCGCCATGGTGGGCGACGGGGTGAACGACGCGCCGGCGCTGGTCACGGCCGACGTCGGCATCGCGATCGGTGCCGGAACCGACGTGGCGGTCGAAGCCGGCGATGTGGTGCTGATTCGAAGCGACCCGCGCGATGTGCCGCGGATCGTCTCGCTATCGAAGGCGAGCTACCGCAAGATGGTGCAGAACCTCTGGTGGGCCGCCGGCTACAACATCGTCGCCATTCCGCTCGCAGCGGGCATCCTGGCCCACCGGGGGATCCTGCTGTCCCCGGCGGTCGGGGCGATCCTCATGTCGCTCAGCACCGTCATCGTTGCGGTCAACGCCCAGCTGCTTCGGCGGGCCCGGCTCTGACCAGCCGGCGCCCGTTTCACCGCGATCACCCATCACGGACAACGTTCTCGTCATAGTCGGGCCGCGTATCAGTGCACCGTCCCTCTGTTACCACGTAGAGCTTGCCATTGATGACCCCGGTCACCCCTGTACCACCGGCCTGCAGATCTTCCACGTCCGGCATGCGGCTCTTCTCGGCCCAAGTGTTCTTGGCGGGATCATACATCAGCGTCCGAGGACTGGAATATCCGTACGGGTACCCCCCTGTTATGTAGATCTTGCCGTTGATCACACCGGCTCCGCTCATCGCGTACCGAGGCCAGGGGAGGGGCGCTCTTCAGGGTCCAGGTGTTGGTGGCGACGTTATACGCCATGACACTGGTGAGCCCCACGTTCGACGCGCCGCGGCCCCCGATCACATACACCACCGACTGGCCGGCCGCATTGGGCACCGTGGCGGTCGCGAAATCGGTCCGCTCGGTATTCCACATGTCCTTCCGGGTGATCCAGGTGTTATGGGTAACCGCGAGGTCCGGACCGGCATCGCTCCGCATCCCGGATGGAGCAGTCTGATCGGAACAGCCTGCCAGCAGCAGGCAGCCGAGTCCCAGAAGAGCAGCAGCTGAATGTCTTCTCATACCAACCTCCTGACGGTGCTGATCTCGTCCGCATCCCTGTGAAGCGTGCCCCAGCATACGCTCCGGTCCCTGACGCCGGAGTGAGGTTTGCCTGAAGAGATCCTCACGAAAATTCCACCAGCGCATCATGCCCCAGCCCTAGAATTCACTCTGTTTCCGGGCCGAGTTCGCATCCATTCGAACCTGACCCCTGTGCTCCATACTGGAAGGAACGAGGTGTATCGTGCGCAAGCCTTCAATTCTGGCTCTGGGTTCCCTGGCGCTGCTGGCAGCGACCGGCTGTCAGAGTACGAATGACGCGCCTACCGCTCCGGTAGCCGAACCCTCCAGCCCGAGCCTGGGGTCGGCCGCCGCACTGGTGTTTCGAGAGGTCAGCTCGGGCCGGGGCTTGCTTGCGGACTACGATCACACCTGTGGGGTAACCCAGGAAGACCTGGCCTACTGCTGGGGTTCCAATGCGCGGGGGCAGCTTGGCAATGGTACATCGAGTTGGGACCCTCAACCGACGCCGGAGCTCGTCGTCGGGACCGTCAGATTTCGCAGTGTGAGCGCCGGCAACGAGTTCTCCTGTGGCTTGGGAACCGGATTTCGAGTCCACTGCTGGGGCGCAAATTCTGGGCAATTGGGCGACGGTACTACTCAGGACCGGCTGACACCGACGCCGGTGGCAAGCGCGCTCCGATTCCGGCAAGTCGTCGCCGGCGGACATCACGCGTGCGCCATTGGGTATTACGACAGTCTGGCGTACTGCTGGGGAAATAACTCCTCCGGACAGATTGGCGATCGCACGACGACCGATCGCTTGACCCCCGTTCCCGTGTTCGGCGGGCGGCGCTGGCTTCAGTTGAGTGCAGGCGGACAACATACCTGCGGTCTCGCTATCTCCCGGCAACTCTACTGCTGGGGACGGAACTATTACGGTCAGCTGGGGGACAGCAGCAGAGTGGGGCATTTCAGTCCAGTCCGGGTCGCCGCTGGAACCCTGAAGTTTCGGCAGGTATCAGCGGGGAACCTGCACACCTGCGCGGTCTCTACCGCGGCTAGAGCGTACTGCTGGGGAAGCAACCGATGGGGCGCGCTGGGCAACGGCAAGACCTACCTCCGCGTCCGCCTCTGGCCGGTAGCCGTTGTGGGAGGGCTGTCGTTCGAGAGCGTCGGCGCAGGTGGGTCCTTTAACCCATTCACCTGCGGCGAGACCATTCTGCACCGCATCTACTGCTGGGGAACCGGTGGACTGCTTGGCGATGGTACCACTCTGCAGCAATCGACTCCGGTTTCGGTGGCCGGCCGTCTCGCCCTGGTTCAGCTCAGCCCTGGCGCGTCCCACAGCTGTGGGACGACCGCTGCCGGTGTCGGCTATTGCTGGGGGGAGAATCGCAGCGGCCAACTCGGCGATGGCACGACAGAGAGGCGCCTCAGTCCTGTTCGTATCGTGGGAGCCATGTGAACCGAAGCGACATCACTGCGCCCTGATGGTCTTGATGAGCTGCCCCGCCAGAGCCGGGATCAGCGCAAACCCGATCACCACGAGCCACCCTTCGCCCCCGATCGGCTCGACCCGGAGCACCCGCGCCAGCGGCTCGAGCTTAAGCGTCAACGCCTGCAGTGCGGCGGTCAGGCCAAGCCGCGGCGAGCGCATACCGATTGGCCACCACCTGGAGCGGCGCGAGCACCGGAAGAGCACTCCGGGCGTTGCCGAGGTGCAGGATCTGCGCGAATGCAAGGGTCATGAACGCCACTGTCGTGGCCCGCGCCTGATCGTGGGGAAACCGGGTGAGAGCCCACCAGTATGCGCCGAGAGTACAGAGGCTGATGAGCAGACCGTAACCGATGATGGAGCGGGTCAGGCGAGGAGACAGGATGGCCTCCCCAGGGTTGCGGGGCGGCTGATCCATGAGTCCCGGTTCGCCTGGCTCGACCGCCAGCGACAGGGCCGGCACGGTGTCGGTCAGCAGATTGAGCCAGAGGATCTGAAGCGGCAGCAACGGCGGCGGAAGTCCTGCAACTCCAGCTCCGAGCAGCACCAGGATCTCGCCCAGGTTACAGCTGAACAGATAGAAGACGAACTTTCGAATGTTGTCGAATATTACCCTGCCTTCCTCGACCGCAGCCGCAATGGTCTGGAATCGGTCGTCCTCCAGGATGAGATCGGATGCCTCCTTGGCCATGTCGGTTCCCCGCTGCCCCATGGCCACACCGATATCGGCCTTTTTCAGCGCTGCGGCATCGTTCACCCCATCTCCCAGCATGGCGACGGTATCGCCCCCGGCCTGATAGGCGCTGATGATGCGGAGTTTAGCCTCCGGGCTCACCCGGCTGTACCCGACCGCGTGCCGGGTTGCCGTCCGAAGCGCAGCATCCGAGAGCCGGTCCACCTCGTGCCCCTCGAGTATCACGTCGTCAGCCTGGCTCAGGCCGAGATCGGTAGCGACGCGCTCGGCCGTGAGTCGTTGGTCGCCGGTCAACATCACCGTGCGTATTCCTGCCCGCCGAAAGGTGGCGATGGTCTCCCTGACGCCAGGAGCCGGCGGATCGGTCATACCCACGAAGCCGATCCAGGTGAGATCCTGGATCTCCCGATCTGCCGGCCCCGATCCATCTCTCTGAGCTAAGGCGAGTACCCGAAGTCCGCGGCCGGCCAGTTCGCGGTTGAGTTCCAGCAGGCGGCGGCGCTCGGCTTCGTTCAGCTCCCGGCTACCGGTCTCTGCGAGAGCCCGGGTGCTCAGCTGAAGAACCCGGGCCGGAGCACCCTTTACCGCAATGAGCACGCCCGACGGGGAGCGGTGAAATGTCGCCATCAGCATGCGCTGACTACTGAACGGCAGCTCGCCCGACTCGGGCAGCTCTCGTGAGCAGGGCGTCGCGGTCGAGCCCGGCCTTGCGCGCGAGCGTGGCCAGCGCAGCCTCCGTCGGGTCACCCACTGCAGCCCAGACGCCGTTGCGCTCGGCGACGTCTCCCCGGCTGGTCAGGGCGCAGATCCGCAGGACAGCCGCAAGCCGAGGCTCTCCCCGCGGATCGATTCGGGTACCCAGATGCAGGAAGTCACCCTGAGGCGAGTAGCCGGATCCTCGCACCTCGATCTCGCGGTCGTCCAGGCGGACGATGGTCACGGTCATCTCGCCCGCGGTCAGAGTCCCCGTCTTGTCGGTGCAAATGATGGTGGCCGAGCCGAGCGTTTCCACCGCGGGGAGATGCCGCATCAACGCCCGCCGTCGAGCCATGCGGCGTACGCCAACTGCCATGGCAATGGTGCCGACGACCGGCAATCCTTCCGGCACCGCCGCGACCGCGAGCGCCACCCCGGTCTGGAACAGCTCCTTGGGTGACAGGCCCTGGAGGTATCCCAGCCAGATCACCAGGATGGCCACTCCCACCGCGACCGCGACCAGGCGCCGTCCCAGTGTGTCCAACCGGCGCTCGAGTGGCGTTCGCTTCTCGGCGATTCCGCTGACCAGCTCGCCGATACGTCCGACCTCCGTCATCATCCCGGTCGCCACGATGACAGCGCGGCCCCGGCCCGCCACTACCGGAGTGGCTTTGTACAGCATCGTCGTGCGCTCGGCCAGCGGCACTTCAGCATCGAGTACCGCCTCGGCCCGCTTATCGATCGGCAGCGGCTCGCCGGTGAGTGACGCCTCCACCGTGCGGAGCTCGGCGGCCTGAAGCAGCCTGGCGTCGGCGGGGACCATCTGCCCGGTCTCGATCTCGATCACATCCCCCGGAACCAGATCGCGCGCGTCCAGCTCCCGCACTCGGCCATCGCGCACGGCCCGGGCATGGGTCACCTCGAGCTCGAGGAGCGCCTCGACCGCGCGATGCGCCCTGAGCTCGGTCACAAAGCCGATGGCGACGTTCAGGATCAGCACGGCGAGGATCGCGCCGGCATCGAGCAGGTCTCTTGAGACCAGGGCCACGGCCCCCGCAACCAACAGGAGAACCACCATGACGCTGCGGAATTGGGCGACGAGGATCGACCAGGCGGAGCGGGGACGGGCAATCCGAAAGATGTTGCGGCCGAATTGTACCAACCGCTCGGCGGCCTCTGCCTCGGTTAGACCGAGGGAGCCGGAACCGAGCTGTTCCAGCACCGCGTGAGACGGGAGCGCGTGCCACAGTGGCTCGCCCTGAGCCGGTGTCGGCTGAGCTGGGGACTTTCGCATAGCACTGCGTCCTGCCAGTCAGAGTGAACGAAATAAGAAGCGCGCTCTACTACGCAGCATCAGGAGATAACCAAAAGCGATCTATATTCAACCGACTTTGCCCATCTATTCCCTCACACCCGGCTCTGGATGAGCGACACGGTTGAGCTGAGGCAGTTTCTTATCATTTTGATCGCGGCGGTGACGGTCGTTTCCGTTTTCCGCCGCCTCCGAGGAAGCTCGGTGCTGGGCTACCTCCTGGCTGGAGCACTGATCGGCCCCTTCGGGCTGGGCTTGATCCATGACATCGAGTCGACCGACGGCGTGGCCCGGCTGGGCGTGGTCTTCCTGTTGTTCTGGATCGGATTGGAGCTGTCGGTCGAGCGGATACTGGCACTCCGACGCTATGTGTTCGGCCTGGGTGCGGCACAGGTTCTGGTCACGGCGCTCGTGTTCTGGGCCGGCCTGCGGGCAGCAGGACTGGCCGATGGTGCCGCGCTGATCATCGGTGCTGGCCTGTCGCTTTCGTCTACCGCCGTCGTTCTGCGAATGCTGGTTGAGCGGCGGGAGCTGGCCTCTCATCATGGCCGGCTCGCCTTCGCGGTGCTGCTGTTCCAGGATCTGGCAGTGGTGCCGCTGCTCACCCTGATACCCCTCCTGGGCGGGGAAGGTGCCCGGATCCTGCCGGCGCTGGGCACCGCTTTCGGGAAGACGGCCATTGCCTTCATCGCCATCCTCGTTCTCGGCCGACTGGCACTCCGGCCGGTGCTGCGTCACGTTGCTCGCGCAGATACCCCGGAGCTGTTCACCGGTATCGTGCTGCTGGTGGTGCTTGGGGTCGGCTGGATAACCGAGCGGTTTGGCCTTCCCATGGCGCTCGGAGCCTTCCTGGCCGGGCTGCTGATGGCGGAGACCGAGTACCGGCCCCAGATCGAGGGAGACATCCAGCCGTTCCGCGGCATCTTGCTGGCGCTGTTTTTCATGACAGTCGGTATGGGCCTCGATCTCGAGCTGCTGCGAACGCGGGCGCCACTCATTCTCGGATTGCTCCTGGTTCTGCTCTGCCTCAAGGCCATCATCCTGGCGCTGCTCAGCCGCGGGTTTCGACTTCCCTTCGGCGTTGGCGCCGCGGTGGGGCTGATGCTGGCCCAGGGTAGCGAGTTCGGCTTCGTGCTCTTTCCCCTGGCCCAGCAGGCGCAGGTCATCACCAGGGAGGTATCGCAGCTCACGATGCTCGTCATCGGCGCCAGCATGGCGGTCACGCCGGCCCTGCTTCATCTGAGCCGGATCGTGCTCGCCCGGCTGCAGCGACATCCTCCGGAGTCTCACGGCTCGCTGAGTGACGAGGCCCAGCGGATTCGAGACCACGTCGTGATCGCCGGCTTCGGCCGGGTGGGCCAGACCCTTGGAGTTCTGCTGGATTCGGTGCAGATCCCCTACGTGGCCCTCGACCGCGACCCCGAGTTGGTAGCGGCTGCCCGGCGGCACGGCCGGCGAGTGTTCTTTGGCGATGCGAGCCAACCGGAGGTACTGAAGGCCGCCGGCCTGGACCGGGCCCGGCTCGCGGTCAGCACCCTGGACGAGCCTGGTATCGCCGGGCGAGCGGTGCAGGTTCTCCGGGCCGCGCGATCCTCGTTGCCGATCCTGGCACGTGGGCGGGACACCTCCGACTGTGAGAAGCTGGTCGCGGCCGGGGCGACGGCGGCCGTGCCCGAGGTCGTCGAGGGAAGTCTGCAGCTCGGCGGCGTCCTCCTTCGCCAGCTGGACGAGAGTCCGGAACGAATCGAGCGCCTGCTGGAACAGTTCCGCCAGGAAGCCTATGCCCGTCTGGCGGAGATCAAGGCGTCACTGCGGATCTGAGACTGAGAGTCATCCTGGCTTTATCGTCCGCAGCCGCATGCTCCAGAGCGGAGCGAATAGCACCACCACGAGTACGGCGACCCCCGAGATACGTCCGCGGCTGAGGTCGTAATCTTTCAGCAACACGGCCCACGGCTGGTGAAACAGGTAGTGGCCGGCGAGAAACTCGAAGGCGAGCGTCAGCAGTAGCCACAGCAGCCCCAGCCTTAGCGCATCAGCGACGCCGAGTGGCCGCATCCAGCTAATCGTCAGCCATGCTACCACGAAGACCAGGCCGCAGAGCGCAATCGTGCTCAGCGCCCGCCCCGCTGTTTCGCTAAAATACGGAATCAGCCACGCCAGCCGCGCCCCGCCGTTGAGTACGGCCAGAATAAGAATGCCCACCCAGACCATTAACGCCCGCCAAATCATGGTGACAAGCTCCGCCACGCCTGGTCTGCGAGGCTCTGATGTTAAAAGCGGAAGCCGACGCCGGCGCCCAGCGCCAGTGGATCCATGCGGATGCTGGTAAGGGGAACTCCTCCGTTCTCGAGATCGGCCCGGAGCCGGTTCCACTTCAGATCTGCGTTCAAGAGAACCTGAGGGGAGAGATCGAGGTCAGCGCCGATCTGTATCGCCGGACCGAAGCTTGGCTTCATGTCGACGGAGTCGAGGACCCCGCTCTTTTCCCAGGCAAATGTGGCGTTCACCCCCACTCCTGCATACGGATGCAGGCTCCCTCCTGACCGCCGGTACTGGAGAAAAAGATTAAGCGGTAGCAGCTCCAGCGAGCCGAGACGCCGGTCCTCGCCTCCCGACACGAGTGAGTCCACCTCACGGGATTCGGTGTGGACGGTGAGCTCCGCGGTGAACGAGCTCCCCAGCACGCGACGAAGCGCCGCCTCGAGTGCGAAAGTACTATAGACCTGGTATCCGGGAGGATCGGATTCATCCGAACTGCCGGTCATCAGCACTCGGGTGGTGAAGGTCCAGAACTGATCGGTTGTCGTGGTCTGTGCGCGTACTGGGGCGACCACCCAAACCGTTACCAGGCCGAACAGCAGTAGGAAGCGCTTACGGAGCATAGATGGAAGCATTAGTAAGCAGTGCTGCTGCTGGAGCTGGGCAGAGTGGCGCCGAGAGTGGTCGACCGGTGTCGTCTGCCAGCTTCGGCTCGGACCAACCGCAGCATCTCACGCCGGATCAGCACCACACCGGGAGACACCATGGACCAATATCGGCGGAAGCGCCGGCGGGAATCGCTGTCGGTAGTTGCCACCCGGGTTTCCGTGCGGAAGATCGAGCTTGTCTGGCCCGGCGGCTTCAACCCCCATGGTCCAGGCGATCTTGGCGTATCCCGGCTGCTGAAACTGGGCGAATTCCTCGGGAGCAAGGCTTCGGAACTTGACGTCGGCTTTCCAAGGCTGCGTGACTGCGCCCAGCACCAGCTCTCGTCCCGGCTCCTCGGCTAGAATTCGCCATCCCAGCGCCAGGACCTCGGGGAGAAGGCTCTGCGGCTGCCGGCGCTCGCCTGGAGCTGCACCCATGAGCAGCTCCCGTCCCTTGAAGATGGCGCGCACCAGGCCGGAGCTTTGCATGTCTAGCTCCCGGGCCACGGCCAGAGTGAGGTCTGCCGGAGCAGCTACCCTGATCTCGTGATACTCCCGGACCTCATAAAAGGGCATGAAGTGATCGAGGAGTCGATCGGGACGGCCGCGCTTCGGGTGAGTGTTGCCATAGCGCAACCAGTTCAGCGCGATCAAGCCGGTGCCGAACAGGGCCGCGGTTGCAGCGCCTGCTCCAATGAGATCTCGGGTACGGTGAAGGACGCGTGTCATGACTTGTTGTTCCTCCTAGGATCGGACCCGCTCGACTTGCCATTTACCGGTGAAGACCGGACGTTCAGCCGACTGTCTCCTGGAGCTGAACGTTCCCTCGATCCGATTGCCCGAGATCTTGCCCTCGAAAACCGTTTGGGTGCGGCATTCGCAATCGGGGTCCCAGTAGGGGGCCAGGGTTCCGCGCACCGCATTCTTTTCGATCCGTACGACCTTGATGCTGAGGAATGGACAGGGCTCCGGGTCGAGCCGATCGACATCCTTATCGATCTTTGGATCTACAGCTGCACCGGCAGCCGCCGATGCGAGTGCAGGGGAGAAGGTGATCTCCACTTCCCCGAATCCAGTGTCCGCGCGTTCAGGCATGACGAAGCGGATGACTCCATGCCGGCCGGCATCCTTGCTCCGGTACTGGCCGCTCCAATCCCCCGCTATCGCCGAGATCGCTTCCTGGCTTCCCTCGACGGGTACCGGGTCGCCGTATGTGGGCGGGTGGCAGGACAGAGTCGCAGCTAGTGCCAAGAGGCTGAGCGTTCTGGGGCTCACTGGTCCTGTCCCTCGCGAGGGCCCTTATCGGATCGGTTGACGATGAACCAGACCACCGCCGCCATAAGTAGCCAGAACAGCAACCAGGTCACCGAGTTCTGCCAGACCGGGTCTGCTGGGCTGCCGAAATCAGAGTACATGAGGGCTCCAGAGCGGGGGACTTTGCTCCGGCCAATCTGGAGTATTCTCTATTAAGAAATTCTGAAGGGAGTGAGAACTGTTCTTGGGATGGAAATCGTCCCCTGCTGAGTCGCAGGGACGGGGGTTTGGGGCGGTAAGGAGTCGGTTGCGAAGCCTTATGGTCTAGCTGGGCAGGGACTCTATCCCCCGAGGGCAACCTCGTGCGAATTCGACTCTCGCCTCGGGCACTTCACCAGTCAACAACTTAGCACTCCGCTGCCTCGACAAATGGCTCCCCACTGCTCCTTGGGCCGGTGCGTCCAGCATGCTGGGTACCTCAGCGAATAAGTGCGATTGCCCAGACCGGGAGATGGTCGCTGGCCCGGCGCACGTTGAGAACGGTGCCCGCAGCCCCACTGTCGGGCGTCCCCAAGCCCTTGACGAAAATGTGATCCAGGCGGCCCACTCGGGTGGTGTTTGGGCCACGTTGGGTCGGCCAGACGTACCCGGCTTCCCGAGCGGTCTGGCCGATGCCGGGGTCGTTCATGTCACCGCCGATCACCACGTGTGCGTGGCGCTCGGCGTCCACCAGGATGGTGCGGAGCTGGTCGCGCCGGGCCCCTGGTGCCAGGCCGGCCATGGTTCCCAGGTGGACCGAGTAAACCCACACCAGCGACTGATTCACCCGAACAGCTGCCGCGGTTGCCACTCGCTGAGAGCGGACGACCCGGGACAGATGTGGTAATACGATCTTACGGTCCTGGATAATGGGCCAGCGAGAGAGCACCGCGTTACCGAGATCGCGTTGGGTGTTGAAGCGAAAGACGGCCGGATAGTACACATACCACATGCCCAGGGTGTCGGCGATGCGCCGGGTTGCTTGCTCGTCCATCTCCTGAAGGAGGACGAGGTCGGCCCCACGCAGGGCCGGCTCGGAGGTCAGCACCGCGATGGCGCTGTCCACCTGAATTGCGTACTCGACATTGAAGGACACGATCCGTAGCGCAGCCGGAGTCCGGGCTGCGCGGCTGGCAGCTTCAACCGGTGGCTCGCCGGCGTAGCGGGGTCCTTCCATGCTGGTATAGTTGCGGCCTGTCTGGCAGGCCCCGGCGACGAGGAGTAACAGGATGGAGGTGAGGTGCCTGGGCATCGGTGAATTCTATCGAATGACGCCGGGCGCGCAGAGCTGAGGGCCATGGCGCGGATCACCGAAGGGCTTACCTTACAACCTTCTGCCCACCACGCGACAAGAAATGCCAGCAAGAGGAGATGGCCCCCCTGAGAGCACACCCACTACCTTCGCAGGAGGTTTCTTATGCGAGCTTTGCTGTGGGTAACGGTCCTGCTTGTATGGGTCGGGATCCTGATACAGCAATTCAAGTAAGCCCCACCGGTGGCGAGGTGCCGATGACTTCGCGCTAGTTTCAATCCGGCGTCACGAAGATCGCGCTCGTCAACGATGGCCCTGGCGGACCGCCGTTCCGCGGTCTATCCTGCATCTGCCACACCGCCCCGGCGCCATGCGGGACTGGCCCGCACGTTCGAGGCTTTGCGGCATTTTCGGAGGGACGGCACCATGCGCAGTACGCTGATCCTGTCATCCGCCCTCGGCCTGCTGCTCGGCTGTGGACGCAGTGGCGACGGCACCGCAGACCGCAGCGCGGCCGCCGACCAGACCCGCACCGACACGACGGTTTCTGCCTCTGCGGCCACAGCGGACACCGCAAATGATGCTGGTGTGAACTTGGGGGCCGGCACCGCCGGGTCTGCCGCCGGGGTCGAAGGTAGCTGTCATCTCGGGCGACCCGGGGAAGGCTGGCCCGTTCACCCTGCGGATCGACATGCCCCCCGACTACACTATCCGTCCGCACTACCACCCCACGAGCGAGACGCTCCGCGTGCTCGAGGGCACGGTGCACGTTGGCCAAGGGGCCAAGTGGAATGACAAGGCCATGAAAGAGGTGGCTGCTGACGCGCCGGTGACGCTCGCCGCTAAGGAGCCGCATTACCTCCACGCAGCCAGCCACGCAGTTGTGGAGGTGCAGAGCACCGGCCCGTTCGCCATCACCTACGTTTCCTCGAAGGACGACCCGCGGTCCGCCTCGAAGCCTTGAGCCCGAGGGCGCAGATTTAAGGACATACTAAAGGCGGAGGGCCGGAAGAGTTGATCACTCCTCCGGCCCTCCGCCGTTCCAACTCTCCGCCTAATACAACAGTCCGCGTGTCCTGCCGGCGATGGTCCTGGGACCGAAATCGGGACGGGGACAGTCGCCGCCCATCCCGCTGCCGCCACCGGCCCTTTCACCTCCACCCATGCCGCTGCCACCTCCACCCATGCCGCTACCACCTGTTCCATACCCCGGCCGGGGGAAGCCGTCCGGGTCGGCGGTGGAGGGACCGCTGCTTGCCGGAATGATGGTGACCGTCTTTCCAGGAGGAAGCTCGTGCGGGTCCGCCGGCATCGGCTCAGGCTGGGCTACTGCCGGTGCCGGTGCCGGCGCTGGAGCCGAGGCAACCACGGGGACTGGCTTGGGTGAGCTTACGGTAGAGCGGGGAGCCGCCCTGTGGCGCACCACTTTGTGCCGAGATGAAACATTGTTCTGGCTACCCGCCGGCTGGCGAATCCGCCCCAGCTCGATGGGGGTGGCAATAGCGGTTTCGCGCGTGCTGCTGGCGAGGGTGAGATCCCGCTCCAGATCGGAACGTGCCGCGGCCTGCTCCTTGACCGGGGAGGCGCAGCCGGCTGCAACGACAAGGCCGAGTGAGAGCGGAAACAGGAAGGCACTGCGCATAACGACCTCCGAGTAAATCTGCGGGTCTACGTCTTGTGACGTAGAAGCCGGCTACTCTAACACTACGAAATTCTCCTTCGACTCACAAGAGACAGGCACTCAGGACCGGGAATGCCGGACACTCCCTTTACGTCGCGCCGGCCGACCTCGTTGGGAGGCGCATGCCGGTCACAGCTCCGCGGTATACACAATGAACCCGCCGTGCTTGGCGACCTTCTCGTAGAGCAGGCGGCCCGCGGCGTTCGAGTCCTGGGTCTGCCAGTATACCCGCCGGATCCCCGCGGCCCGCGCCTGCTCATACACCCCCTCGATCAGCGCTCTGCCGATTCCTCGGCCCCGCTCGGCGGGCTCCGTGAAGAGATCCTGGAGATAGCAGGTCAGCTCGATTCGCGTCGTGCTTCGGTGGTAGAGGTAGTGCGTGAGACCCACGAGCTTGCCACCCTCGTCTGCCACCAGAGCGAATACCGGCTCTGCTGGGTCAAAGAAGCGGCGCCAGGTAGACTCCGTGATCTCGAGCGGGAGCGCCGTCGGGCCGCTCCGGCCATAGAAGGCGTTGTAGCCGTCCCAGAGCGGCAGCCAATTATCGAAGTCCGCCCGTTGGACCGGACGGACGACAACCGAACTCCCCCCGCCAAGCGTCATCAGAACGAGATCATGTAGCGGAGCTTTGTGGTGTGACCCTGATCAGACCGGCGATGTACCCGCCTATGAAGAGGTCGAAGCCGACGCAAAACCACGGAAGCCAGGCTGGCGCGAATCCCGAGCCGGTCTCATGGAAAAAGAGATCCCATGCCACATGGGCCGTCCACCCCAGCGCCAGCAGCAGAGGCCAGCGTCTGGTTCCGAGCAGGGCGGCAATCCCGAAGAGGAGGGCGCCGACGAGCTCCCACCCGAGATAGCCCGCCGGAGCCCCTGCGAGCAGGCCGAGGGCGATATACTCGACCGCGGTGAAGCCCAGGCCGACGCCGTAAACCAGCAACTCGCGACGGCCCGCGAAAATGCGGGCGATCACCACCAGCCCGATCGCGCTGAAAAGACCTACCGTGACCGCGATGTCGCTTCGCGATAACAGTGCCGACATGTCGCCTTGTCCTCTTAATGCCCGGGCCGAAGCTCGCGTCGTGGCATGTTGGTTTGCCATGCCGACGAGGAAGGCAACGGTCATAAGCAGATGTATCATCAGGAACACTTGCGCGACCGGCCGCGCGTCGCCGCTCAGCACGCCCCACACGTCCATGGCAGTGACGCAGCCAAACCCTGCGATATTGGCCAGGACGATGGCCTCCCGCGCCGGCGAAGGTTCCAGGTTCCGGGCCATCCAGTTCAGCACTGCAATCCCCACCATGGGACCACCGAAGATTCGGAGAAAAGCAATCAGCGCGGGCGGGGCATCGGCTGGAATGGCACCGATACCGAACTGCCGGGGAACCAGCATCATGCCCACGCCTATAATGGCCTGATAAACTGCTGAAACGGTCAGCATTGCTTTGAGCTTCATTCTACAGACTCCCGCCTGAAGGCCTGATGGAGCTAATCCTTGGTTGGCACGGAGGCCGTCAGACGAAGTAAGGTCACGTACTTCGGTCAGATCAAGTATGCAGGTGGGCTGTCTGCGGCGGCGCGTCGCTTCGGCTACTGCACCACGATGGGCGCCGTCCATCGAAACGTTCCCCACGCCATCGCCAGAGTGCCGTGCCTCGCGTCGGCGGGCTCGATCGAGATGGTGAACTTTTCCACCGGCGGGGTCACACTGTCGGCTTTCATCGCGCGCCGTTCCCAGATCCTGAGCCCGGCTGTATTCCGTGCCCCACTGGCCGGTCTGTTTGTTCACGATGAGGTCGACGCCGGTCTGGCGGGGAACGGTCCACAGGGTGTACGTGCCCGCCGGCAGCGACAATCCCGCGAGCGTGATCGGGGACGAGCTGGTGAACTGGGTCGCGGCGTTGGCCCCGGTGCGCCAGACCCGGTCGTAGCTGATCACGTCGCCCAGGAGCGTCCGCCCCCGCAGGAGGGGCCGTCCGTAGTCAACCGAGAAGGTTGCGCTGCCGATGGTGGCCCGGGTGGTGTCGCGCACGCTGAGCTGCTGGGGCCCGGTGCGCGCGCTCCGCGGCCGCCATCCGCTCCCCGATTGCCTCGACATCCGGCGCTGTCGCCGTCCGCACGACCGAGACCTTGTAGGTGCTGCGCATTCCGGAGTAGGTCAGCATCCGGCCGCCGCTGTCTACCGTCACGTCGCCCGTCCCGGCCAGCCAGCCGTGCCTCAGTTCGACCTTGCCGCCGGGCAGCGGGTGCACGTAACCCCGATGCATGGTAAAGCTCGGTCCCACGTCCCGATCGGGGTAGAACTGCCGGAACAGCACACTGTCACCCGGCGCGAGGCCGGCGGCCGCAGCCTGGCGGAGCGCCGCCGCGATCTCCAGCTCTATCGCGCTGTAAACCATGGACGCGTGGGGCACGGTGATCGCTCCCCCGGTGCCGAAGGCCGTGTCCCGCACTCCGGCGCTGTCGCGGACCGAGATCTTCACCTGGTCCCGGGAAAAGTCGGCCGTGACCCGCCGGCCTCGTTCCCTGGGCGACGGGCCGTTCGGGGTTCGGACGTCCATCACCATGTGACGGATCTTGCCGTCCGGAGCGAGATCGAACTCGGTGTGACGCTGGTGCACGAACGGCCAGCGATCGACCCCGTCGCTCACCAGCCGGGTCGGAGACCGCTCGATCCGTTCGACCGAAACCGTGTCGCTTCCCAGCGTGGCCACGAAGCCATAGCGCTCGGGCGGTGTGGCGCTGCTGCAGGCGAGAAAGAGCAGGGGGAGGAGGGGAGACCGAGTCATCCTGAACCTACGTTGCTCCAACCCGACGCGTTTCGATAGCCGATTTCAACAGGGCCAGGCTCTAGCACGACGCCGCCCCATCCCAATCAGCCACGCACTCCCACCACCAATGCCACCATACACCTCGCCTGGCGGCCCTGCCGTGAAACGAACGGGCCTCGGCTGCGGTCTCTTGGTGGCGCCGCCACCTCGGTCGAACTTTTCAGGGGGGCTACCCTCCCTCCCGGTCCCCGCATCCCCCCGCAGGTGCCGTAGTCAGGCTGTCGGGAAACCCGATCCGCCGGAGCAGGCACTGGAACCGGGGATCCCGATGTAGCGGCTCGTAGCGGGGGTCAACCGCGAGAAAATGCAGGCCGCCATCGTGCGCCTGCGCAGCCCGGCTCAGCAGTGCGAGGGCGGAATCCGTCTCGCCCAAACCCAGCCGCACCGTAGCGATATCCAGCGGCGAGACATAGCGCGTCTTGGATCGAGTCTCGAGGTCGTCCAGGAGCGCGGAGCGCCTCGCGCCTTTGGCCATTGGTGGCGTAGACGTGACCGAGGGCGGCGAGGTAGGCGGAGGTCGGACCCCCTTGCTGGATGGTCGCTCTCAGCTCCCGGATCGCCTCGTCCGATCTCCCGAGCTGCTCCTCCGCCATCCCGATCCAGAACCGGGCCCTGGCATGTGTGGAATCCAGGTCCAGGGCGACCTTGGCCTGGTCGATCGCCTCCTGGTACCGGCGGGCGTTGTAGTACGAGCGCGCGGATGCGGACTGGATTATGAGCGACAACGGGTCGAGCCGCTGGGCCCGCTCGACCGAGGCGATCGCCTCGCCGCTCCGATTCATCGCCGTCAAGTACATGCCGCGCATCCAATGCGAACGGGCGTTGGTGGAATCGAGCGCGACCGCGCGCGCATACGCACGATCCGCCTCGGCGAAGTTCCACTCGCCGACCGACAGTTCAGCCCCCATGGCACGGTGCGCATCCGCCAGGGTGGAGTCCAGCGCCAGCGCCTTGCTCGCGGCCGCCCGGGCTTGGGGGAAGGCGATCTCGGGAGCCAGGCCGCCGAAGTAGCCGAGGTTGCCATAGGATTCCGCCATGCCGGCATAGGCCGCGGCGAAGGTCGGATCGGCGTCGATGGCTTTCGCGAAGTGGCCGATGGCGATCTGAAAGTTCGCTTCGGTCCCCTTGTCCAGAAAGTACGCCCCGCGCACATAAGACTCGTACGCCGCCGGCGAGACCTGGGGCCGGCTCCCCGCGATCCTGGAGCGCTCGCCGGGGGTGAGGGACACCCTGATGCGCTCCGCCACCGCGCGAGCCACGTCCGCCTGGAGCTGGAGAATGGTGCGTGAGCTCCCCGTCGAAGCTCCGGGCCCAGATCGCCTGGCCGGTCTCGGTTGATTTGAGCCGGGCGCTGATGCGGATGGCGCTCCCCGCCCGCTGCAGCGAGCCGGAGAGCACCGCCTCCAGGCCCAGCCCTTTCGCGGCTTCGACCGCGGCGGTCGCCCCACGGACCTGGTCGAGTCCGATGACGCGAAGGGAGCCGATCTGGGCCAGCTCGGTCTCGAGCTGATCGGTGATTCCCTTCGCCAGGTAGACCTGACCCGAGTCCCCCGTGAGGTTTTCGAACGACTGTACGGCCAGCGAGCGGATCGAGTCCTCGCCGCTGCCTGCACCGAAAAGCGACCCTGCCCGGCCACCCAGCACTCCGGCCGCCACTCCACCACCGAGGACTACCGCCGCCAGCCCGATCGCCAGCCGCCGACGAGACGACTTCGGATCGAGCGGCCACGGGCGCCAGAGCTGGCGCGATGCAACGCCTCCTTGAACTCCAGGGCGGTGCCGAATCGGTCGGCCGGCACCTTGGCCAGGGCTTTCCCGACCACCGCGTCGAGCGCGGGACTGATCGTGGACCGGATAGTCCGGAGAGGCGGCACCGGATCGACCGCGTGGCGCGCCATGATGGCCTGTGCGGACGGCCCGTTAAAGGGCGGCTCCCCGGCGAGCATCTCGTACAACACGCACCCGAGGGCGTAGAGGTCGCTGCGGGCGTCCACCACGCGGCCGCCAGAGGCCTGTTCGGGGCTCATGTAGTGCGGGGTGCCCAGGGCCAAGCCCGTCTCGGTGAGGCGCTCGCTCCCCGCGGCGTCGATGGCCCGGGCAATGCCGAAATCGGCGACCAGCGCATGCCCCGAGCTGAGCAGGATGTTCTCCGGCTTGATGTCCCGATGCAGGACTCCGGCTGCATGGGCGAAGGCCAGGGCATCCGCCACCTCGCCCACGATGCGGACGGCCTCGTCAGCCTGGAGCTGCACTTCGCGAGCGAGCCGCGCCCGGAGCGACTCGCCCTCTACGTACGGCATCGCGTAGTAGAGCAAGCCCAGCGCCTCACCGGAGTCGTGAATGCTGAGGATGTGCGGGTGTTGCAGCCTTGACGCGATGCTAATCTCGCGATGGAACCGCTCGGCGCCCAAGGTGGGGATCAGCTCCGGGCGGAGCACCTTCAGCGCGACGCGGCGGCCGTGCTTCAGGTCCTCGGCGAGGTAGACCGTCGCCATGCCTCCTCGGCCGAGCTCGCGCTCGAGCCGGTAGCGATCCGCCAAGCCGCGTGCAAGCTGCTCGCGCAGGTCAGCCACTCAAAGCCTTGAGATGGAGGAGGATGGATCCCTGAAGCATACCGCCCCGCCGCGGCGTGGCTAGGAGAGGATTGCTGGAGCCGCCCAACTCTTGGGAGGGGCTGGACCGAACATTTCTGAGCGGCCGATACGCTCGCTCGCCGTGGCCCCGTGACAGCCGACCCACACCGCAGGCGGCGTGGGGGCCAAACTCCGCTACAAGTAGCCGGTCAGCGTGCGCCCTCTCCACCGCGCCGCTGACGCAGCAGTTGGTTGGCCAGGCGCCATCCTCGGACCGCCAGGACCAGGGACCCCAGACCGAAGGCAGCCGCGAGATCGCGGCATAGGTCCCGCTTCGTAAGCGAACAACGTGGGGGAGCACCAGCGCGATCACCGTAACCACTGTCGCCGAACGTCATCATGTCCCTTCCGGTCACCGCGTTGGCGTCGTACCAGACCGTCTCATCGGCGAACGTGGCCGGAACCCGGAGGCCATACCACCGGTTGGGAGGAATTCGCCGAGCGGCGAGGGGCCAGGCCAGAACGACGAAGAGTATGCCGAGCAGCGGGAACACCATCTCCGGAGCCAGGCGTCAGGTCGACCGTTGGTCGGTTCCGGCCGGAACGTCGCCTCTGTCACCAGAGCATCATCGTGAGACCGCGTCGGAGGCGACCGTTCGTCCCTCCAGCGGTTGCACCGGCCGGCTGTCGTTGTGGAGAATCGACGTGAGCTTCTCCAGCTGCTGCTCGGACAGGGTGATCGGGGTCGTCATCACGATCCACTTGACCCCTTCGGTGCACGGCGGCGTGGTCAGCGAGCCGTCGTAGCGATAGCTCGTGTGCTTCGCTGGGACCAGATCCTGGGCGTTGATCCGTGCGTCTACCCGTTGAGCCGGCCCTTCGGCGGCGGGCAGGTGCTTCCACAGCGGAGCCACCGCGGTGTTCTCCTGCCCCGGCTGCATCAGCACTCCGATGACCGCCAGCCGGCCATCCCCGCTCCGGTGCACCAGGTGCAGCTCCGCCGGCGCGTGCTTGCCGTCAATGGTGTGCTCGCTCGGGGTATGAAAGTGAAACTGGATCAGCTGGTAGCGGGTGCCCTCGATGTCGATGCTGCTGCCCGGATCATAGGCGACCTGGATGGTGTGGCCATTGTTCACGACGCTGATCCGGGTCTCCTGGTAATGGAGTGCCAGACTGGGCAGGGAGTGGGACTTGGGCGCGCTGATGTCGATGGGGGACTGGGCGTGGCCCATGGCGCAACGGGCGAACGCGGGATCGAGCGAGCCCCAGTGGGCCGGCCCGGACTCCCCTTCGTAGGTCCAGTGCGCAGCATGATGTGCCTGCGCAGACAGGGGAGGAACCAGGCCTATGGAAACAAGAATTATGGCAGGTGCCGTCAGGCGGTACCACGGAGACACGTCCAGCTCCTTTCGGTATGCTCAGTGATGGCTACTCGGGGCGTTCGGTTCTCTCCATGATCAATAAGCAGCGTTGGTCCGATGGCCGGAACTAGACTTTGGGTCGGCTGCCCAGACCGGATCCGCGGAGGGCCGGGCCGACCGGGCGCGACTATGGCTAGACGTTCAACTGGACTGATTCAGGCTCACGGCGGCGCGAACCAGAGTCTTCAAGGCCTTCTCGTCGATCGTCTCGCCCTCGCGGAAGTCGATGGCGCGCCGGGTGTTCCCTTTGAGACTCGAGTTGAAGAGACCGGTAGGATCCTCGAGCGCCGCTCCCTTGGCAAAGGTCAGTTTCACTACGCTCTTGTAGGCCTCGCCGGTGCAGATCAGTCCGTCATGCGACCACACCGGAACGTTCCACTTCCACTCCTCGACCACTTCGGGATCAGCCTCTTTGACCAGGGTCCGGAGCCGCATCAGCATCTTGCCCCGCCAGTCGTCCAGCTCCCGGATTCTCGCGTCTATCAGCTGAGAAGGAGACCCGCTCCTCTGCGACCCGCTCTTCTTCATGACCGTTTCTCTCCCTGATTCAGAACCGCCTACGAACGCACCGGGGTCCTGGTGGCCAGCCACAGCACGCAGGCCGCGATGCCGGCGCACGCCACGGCCGCAACGAGTCCGACGATGAGCCCGGCCTCACCCCATACCACCGGCGCCATTCCGCCGGTCAGCGTGACCAGCCCGGCCCAGAGCCACAGCAGTCCGCGGGCCCAGGCCCGCCGGCCGAGCAGAGCGCCGGCAGCAAGGAGCCCAGCGAGAGCGTACCCGAACTGGGATACGATTGCGGCCTGCTGGCCCAGGGTGCTCGCTGCATCGAGCTCATCCACGGCACTCTGCAGACCGAGGACGCTGAGTACAACGAGCAGCGCTATCGCAGCCCAGTGGGCAATCGAGCGCATTTCCAGCGACATAGGGTCTCCCGCCGGCCTCGGCTGCGCTACAGGCCGGGATACCGTCCCAGAAATATCAGGACGAAGCCGATGGTGTCCTCCAGGCCATGCGCCAGAATCGGAACCCAGAGGTTCCAACCAGCCGATATATAGAGGATACCGTAGACCAGCCCGCCCAGAAAATTGGAGATGACGCCGGAGAGTCCCTGCGATATGTGGGACACTCCAAAGAGCACAGCGCTGCCAAGGATGGCGATAGACTGTGCAACCACCCTTGGTGGCGCCAGGTCGGCTATACGGTTCAGGAGATACCCGCGATACGCGAGCTCCTCACCGAAGGCGCCCAGCAGCCAGCTCAGCAGCAGCCAGAAGATGAGCATGGATGCGTTGCCCCGCACATCCGCGAACTCGCTGAGATCGGCCGGGTGGCCGGTGAGCCGGTCTAACAGCGGATCCAGCGTGTACAGGGTAATGATGGCATAGGCGACTCCAGCCGCTATCAGCAGCGCGGCTCGCCGGGCATTCTCGGGTCGTCTGAGGCCAACGGACGACCAGCGTAGCTTGCGGCGGCGCAACGACACCCATCCCAGGATAAGAAGAGCGGGCACTTCACTGATGGGGAGGAAGCCGGCCGCGAACGACGCGACGATGAGCACGGCCAACGCCAGCTCGACCAGGGCCGATTGGGTTGACTCGCGCGCTCTTGATCCCACGCGACCTCCGGAGGGCTAGGCCAACTCATAGCTCAGCGTGAAAGGATGTTCCATGCCGTGCCCAACGGCCGAGCGTCCGTCTCCCACGAGACCGTGCAGCTCTCCAGTTCCGGAGCCGGGGATAACGGAATAGGTCTCCTTTGCCTGGCCACCTTCAAAGACGCCAGTGCGTTGGAGCACGAAGCTGCCGCTCTTGCCTGCCAGTCGGCCGACGATCCGTTCGAGCCCGAGGAAGGTCGCCGAGCCGTCGCTCCGGTACATCATGATGTACTCGACCTGCCCCTCACCCGAAATGTCGCCGCTGTAGGTCTTGCTCACGCTGGCTCGAGTGAGCTTTGGCAGATCCTGGCCCTCACTGTAGGGCTTCTCATCCCAGCTCTTGATGGCGAATCGAGCATTCGCGGTCTGTTTCATGAGCTTCCTCTCAGGATTCGAAGTGGCCGTCCAAAGGGCCGCTCGGATGCATCACCTGGACTCAGGTTGATGGAGAAGCATCCAGGACGTGCCGAACTTGTCGCGTAGCATCGCGAAGCGATTGGCGAAGGGCGTCTTTTCCATCTTCATGAAGATCTCGCCGCCGGTCGCTAGCAGGGCATATATGCGCTCCGCGTCCTCCTCACGATCGAGGGAGAGGGTGAGATAGGCGCTTCGCATAGGCTCGGCGCTCGGAATATCGGCACCCATGAGTATGCCCGTACCGATCGCGATGCGGGCATGGAGGACCTTTTCCCGCCAGTCGGCCGGTATGTTGGGGTTGGGCTGTTCCCCGTGCCGAATCACCCCGGTGATTTTCCCGCCCAGATGTTGCTCGTAAAAACGGAACGCTTGCTCACAGTTCCCACGATAGTTCACATAGATATCCAATCGCATGCAGTCACCCTCCATCGACACTTGCGTCACCGCCGGTACTTCACCGCTGAGCCGTTTCAGGCGCCGGCGAATTCCCGAACAGATCCGTGTATATGAATCGCCAGCGTTCCTCGAAGTACAGCATGCCAAACTGATCCACGCCCGGTGAAGGTCCGCTGCAGCGGGGCACCGATACGTCCGCCCAATCTCCGTCGAGCCCAATGACCGCCTCATCGATCATGGGCGAAGCGTTGGATGGGCATGCCCGTGGGGCAACCGCGGCTGGTGAGCCGAGGCCGCGGGTCCGGTCCCGGGCGGCCAGCTGGAGGTCTCCAGGAGCACCCCGCCGCTCGAGGAGCTTCGGCGACAGGACGTAGGCGGCCAGAGCGTCCCAGTTCTGATTGGCAAGGTTGAGATAGAAGGCCCGGAGCACGGACCGGATCTGATCGCGGGCGGAGTCCGGCGCCATGGCAACACTCTGGGCCGTCGCGGGCGGGGGCGCTGCCATCAAGAGCAGGCTGAGCATCAGCGTGAGTCGTGAGGTTCGCATCGCACCTACTAAGTGCAAATCTAAATAACCACGCACCGCCGGCTGATCAGCATTCCACCTGAGACCCTCTGGCCCGCCGGCGGGCAACTTGGTACCATGTGAGCCCTCGGCAGCGCCCATCTGCCAACCACTGTCCGGAGGACATCATGGCACCCATCAGCGAGCTGGACCGGTTCCGTCAGGTTTGGGACATGGAAGCCCAGCTCACGACCAAGCTTCTCGAATCCCTCCCAGCCGACCAGTATGACTTCCGCCCCGATCGCGGCGGCCGCTCCCTCGGCGAGATGGCGTGGCACCTCTCGGAAATCGAGGGGTATATCAGCCATGGCATCGCGAACGGGGCGGTCACATTTCAGGATGCACCGCCGAATATGCAGCGGCCCCGCGAGGTGCGACTGCTGGCGCCAGGATATCGACGGATGCATGCCGACTCAGTGGCACGACTCGCGAAGCTCACCGAGGCAGATCTCGACCGGGAGATGCCCTTCGCCGACCGACGGATGCCGATTCGCGACATCCTCTGGGGCGCGATTCTCATGCACCTGATCCACCACCGCGGTCAGCTGTCGCTGATATGCCGGCTGGCCGGCGGCACGCCGCCGGGGATCTACGGCCCGAACCGCGAGGAGATGGCAGCTATGCAGGAGAGGATGCAGGCGGCGAAAGTATAGCCGATATCAGAGCACGTAGCCGTCGTCAACCGGCAACTCCACTCCGGTCACGTGCCGGGCGTTTTCACTCGCCAGAAAGCAGATGACTCGCGCAACCTCGTCCGGCTCTATAAAGCGTCCGCCGCCGGCCGTGGCCATCGCATCGTATGCCGCCTCCTCGGAACCGAGCTTGCGCGTCAATTCCTGAAAGAACGGCATGGATCGCCACATAGGTGTCTTCACCCCGGCCGGACTGACCAGGTTGATGCGGATGTCGAGCCCGGCGTCTCGGCACTCCTTGGCCGCCGTGCGGACGAGCATCCGGAGGCCGGCCTTGCTGGTGGAGTAGGCGGCTGCCCCCGGCGCGGGGCGAATGCCGGAAGCGGACCCCACATGAATGATCACGCCGCCGCCGGCCCGCATCGCCCGGATTCCATGTTTCGTGCCCAGAAAAGCGCCGTCCAGATTGGTGGCCAACACGTGCCGCCACTCGGCGAGCGTCGTGTCAGGGAGGGGAGTTGCCGCGGAGACGCCCACGCAATTCACCAGCACATCCAGCTGCCGACCGGCCATGAGAATGGTCTCCATCGCAGCTATCCAGGCGGCCTCCTCCCGCACGTCCAGGACGATCGCGTGTGCCTTCGGTGTGGTGCTGGCCACGGCCTCGGCGCCTTGGTGGTTCAAGTCAGCACAGTAGACCTCAGCGTCCCCCGCCGCCAACCGCGCAGCGACCGCCGTGCCGATGCCCGAAGCGGCCCCAGTAACGAGGGCGACCTTACCCGCGAAGTCAGACATTGTAGCGGGAAGATGTTCGAGCCCGATCGAGTGCGCCACCTAAGGGACGGCCGCATCAGCTGCGGCGAGTCCTACCTGTCTGCGAAATCCGTCAGCGTGCCGGGCGCTGCATTGAGCGACGCTCGTAATGGTTAACGTCACCGGGGCGCGAGGGAGGAGGCTCTCGGCGATGGGAGCCCCAGAGGAGACCAACGGCCACGCCAGCCAGCCCAACGGCCGCGCCGAGCAAAATGGGCGCAGTCCTTCCGTTCCCCAGCCCCAGGGCAAGTGCACTCAGGAGGAGACTCGCGGCAAACGCGCCGACTCCTGCCTCCCACAGATGACACCGCGGTGCCCGACGCCAGCCGCGGACTACCTCCCAAGTCAGCATACCGGCAGGGAGCAGCAGCCACCACGGGTCCGGGTGAGCCCGCCCGCCGGCGACGCCGATCAAAAGGGCACTCAGCAGGCTGGGCACGAGCAAGGTGACGGGACGTCGGAGCCGGTCCCGCCAACTCCGACCCACATCCCGGATCAGTACGCCCGCGGCGCCCACGGCAAGAACGAGTTCGACTCCGGTCTGCAGTGTCATGACGATCTCTCGAACTGTGCATCAGCTGCGGCGGCCAACCGGGCTCCCGTTCCCCCCGCAGCAGGGACCCGTACTGATGGGGCCAGTACTGGGATCAGTATGACCACGAAGGCTGAATACCCAGCACGGATAACCATGGAGCTCCGAAACTGCGTACGGTCGTTTGACGGCGCGCTAGAGCCAGCGACGCACGGAGGCCTTGTAAGGGGGATACTCAGCAGGGAAGCGTCTCTCCAAATACCACTCCTCTTTGGGGATCACGACGAGGGACATGACGGCCACCGCTGCGAGTAGCGTGACAACCAGCCACAGGCTGTTAACCCAGAGCGCTATTCCGAGCTGGAGCAGCGAGAACGCCAGATAGATGGGGTTGCGGCTGAAACGATAGGGTCCCGTCCGCACGATTGTCGTCGTGGGCCGATTGCCCGGGACCGGTGTACCGGCAACTCGAAAGGTGCGGGCGGCGGATACAAACAGGCCGATCGCCACCAGAATCAGGAGGACACCGAAGAGCGGACTCACGCCACGAGAACGAAGTGACAGTGGCCGGGCGAAGTGCAGGACCAGGCCGAGTGCTATCGAGCCCAGATACACCAGAGGCGGACGGGCAATCCCAAGGTTTGCGGCCTCGGGGACCGGCTTGGCGGGATCGGGATTGGCTCGAGTATCAGCTGACATCGGTTCTCGCGCGCACTATCCTAGCCGGTGCTACCACTGCTCCTCGGACGCACGATGATGGTTGAGAGCATGGTGGCGATGAGGGTCCGCTCGCTGGTTCCGGTGGTAAAGACATCGGCTTGACAGACGGTGAGGGTTCGCCCCGCGCGCAACACGCGGCCGCAGGTCAGAAACCCCGTACCCCGGGCCGGTGCCAGCAGGTTGATCTTGAACTCCACGGCCAGGACATCCGTATCTGGTGGGGCCAGGGTGTACGCGGCATAGCCATTGGCTGAGTCGGCAACGCTCGCAATGGCCCCCGCATGCATAAACCCGTTCTGCTGACAGAATTCCTCCCCGAACGGAAACGCCAGATGCACTTCCCCCGAGGCGATGAAGACGATCTCGGCCCTGAGAGTGGCCATATGGCTTTGGCGGCTGAAGCTCTCCCGCACCCGCGCTTCGCAAGCGGAATCGATGGATATCACTGGCTGCTCCCGCAGAGATCCAACTGCGCGGACTTGAGAATGCTAGCGCGAGCCCGCGGCCTGCCGGAGGAGTGCCGCAAACGACGGCTCATCGATTCCGGAAGGCTTACGGACTTTGGTATGACGCACGTACTTGCCCTTACCCTCGAGTAACCCTCTCGGGTCCTTCAAGGATGATCCCCTGAAGAAACCGAACTGCACGTAGTCTGGCGCGGAATAAACATACGCCACGGGACCGTTACTGCCGATCCAGCACCCGTTTCCCCACTTCACTGCTTCGCTCAATCCAGGCTCAACCCGTTTCACCAGCCGGCGAAGTCCACGAATGATCGCCTGATTCTTGCGACTCTGGTCTTTCTGGTATTCATCGAAGCTACTATAGGTCTTCATTCTCATCGTCACACAGTCCCGGCCATAGAGCTTGGCGAGTCCCTGTCACCGGTCATGCTCACTTTGAGCGCATGATTCGGGAGGCCGCCTGCAGCAGAGCCTATACCTTCAAGCCATGAATCGCTACCGCATTCAAGGAATTCCCGAAAGTCTCGCTGCGGACACGCGAGCAACCATGCGCTCACCGCAATACGGCCACCCGGCCCATGTCGAGCTGGCGACGGGATACGGACCGTGCCGGCTTTGCCTGCAAACGTTCACGGTGGGCGCGGACGAGCGCTTACTCTTCACCTACCAGCCGTTCACCGATTCCGATGCCTTGCCGGCGCCCGGTCCCATATTCATCCATCGTGAGCCCTGCGAGCGGTACGACGATCTGCGGCTCCCCGAGGCGCTTCGGCCTCTGCCCCTCGTATTAGAAAGCTATGGTGCGGGCGGAGCGCTGCTGGTCCAGCGGCGAGTTGGCACCGGCAGCTTTGAGGCAACGCTCGATCAGGTCTGGGCCCAGCCTGGCACACAATATGTCCATCTGCGCAACGCTGAGGCCGGCTGCTTCATCGCTCGAATCGATCGTTCCTCTCCCCAGGACTAGGTGTCCGCCTAGCGGACCGCCCATCAGCCGCAGCGACTTCTCAGCGCTGGGCCGTTACGGTGCCAGGAACGGCTCCGCGTAGCGAGGCACAGCGTCGACGAAGGTGCGATCACTGTTGACGAGCACGACCACGACCAGGTGTTCAGCCGGGTAAATCAGCAGGTTCGCCGTCCCGCCCACCGAGCCACCTGAGTGAGAAACGCGGCGACGGTCGTGCGCGTCCTTCTGCACACCCCAACCGATACCGTAATCCGTGGCCTTCCCATCCAATGTATGCTGCGAGGTCCAGAGGAGTGCGACGGTGGCTGGGTGTAACAGGCGCCCATCCAGCATCTGTTCGCCAAACTGCGACAGGTCTTCGGCGGTCGAGAGGAAGCCGCCGCCGGCCCACTTGTAGCTGTTATCGACGAAGGGCGCATTCACAACCGGCCCGACTGAATCGGGTCGGGTGTAGAAGCGGGTCCGGGCCGGGACGATGCTGTCCGGAAAGTCGGCCATAGTGTGGGACATGCCGGCGGGGGCAAACACCCGACGCCGCATGAAGCTGAGAAACGATTCGCCCGACGCTCCCTCGATGACCGCGCTCAACAAATTCCATCCGTAACTGGAGTAGGCGAATCGAGTCCCGGGCTCGAAGAGCAGCGAGTCGTCCCGGAAGATCGTCAGGCCCTCCAGCACCGTGCTGTAGTGCTTCTGGTTCTCGAACTCTCCCGGCAGGTAGTGCCGAATCCCTGCCAGATGCCCGGCGACCTGCCGAACCGTGATCGGGTAGCGCTTGACCGGAAAGCTGGGGACGTAACGCTGAACCGGAGCATCCCAGTCGAGCTTGCCGCCTTCGCTGAGGAGGCCCAGCGCGGCGGCAGTAAGTGGTTTGGACACGCTCCCGATGCGGAATTTGGTTTGGGAGGTCACCGGCACCCGCTGTTCGAGATCGGCATAGCCGAAGCCTTCACTCCATACCAGCCGGCCGTCCTTTCTGACGCAAATCGCCGCTCCGGGTGCGCGGAGCACGCGCATGGTGTCGAGAATGAACTGGCGTACTCCTTCCGCAACCGGGCGATAATCCGGAAGCAGCACTGGGGCGGGGCCAGCCGGCTCCGCCGGTTTACTACCCGAAGCGCAGGCAAGCGCGACACTAATCAGCGGGAGGAGCCCGCCCATGCGTTCTACCATTCGAGGTCTATTCATCGGTATCCGTGCTTGACGGACAGTCTACCCTCGCCAGAAGGCGACCCGTCAACGGGTCTCGTCTTCCGGGAGCTGGACCACCGGTAACTCGAGTCCCCAGAAGATCGCGGCCAGCCGGAGCCCGGCGATTGCGCCCATGCCGGCCAGCGCTGCCGTCTCCTTCGGGACGCCGAGCCCCGCCAGCAGCACATAAAGTCCGGCACCCACGATAGCTGCCGTGGCATACAGGCGGCCGGGACGAAAGATCAGCGGGATCTCGCCGAGGAGGACGTCCCGAAGCACTCCCCCGGCGACGCCGGTGATTGTTCCCATGAGCAGCGCGATAGGATCCGAGTGTCCCGCCTGTTGCGCGATCTCCACCCCGCCGATGGTGAAGAACGCCAATCCCAGGGCATCGGCGATGAGAAGGGTGCGGCGCGATGCCGCCCAGAACCGCACATACCCCAGCGTCACTGCGGTCGCCGCCAGAATCACCCACAGGTAGGTGGGATCGGCGATCCAGAATATCGGATGCCGGTCGAGCAGCAGGTCGCGCAGCGTCCCACCACCTATCGCCGTTACCACCGCGATCACTGCCACGCCGAGGACGTCCAGGCCCTTACGTCCGGCGGCCAGCACGCCGCTGATGGCGAATACTGCGACCCCCACCAGATCAAGAACGTAGCGCATGAATCGGGGTGGCTCAGCGTTCTTTGTCTTCGAGATGAAAGCGGTGCAAGACATGATGGAAGACTGGCGCGACCAGTAGACCGGCCACGATCAGAAAAACCAGCCCGGCATAAAGCGCATAGAAGCCGCCAAACAACTTGCCCGCGGCGGGGCCCAGATCACCGACCGGCCCCATGCCCCCCAACAACATCGAGGCATTGAGAAAGGCGTCAAGCCACGCCAGTCTACCCCAATGGTGAAAGCCCGCCATACCCCCAAGGAGCGATCCCGCCACCAGCAGAAGCGCCCAGAGAGCCTGCCACCCCAGACGCTGAAGGAATTCGCGCTGGATTTTGGTACGCTTCGAATCAGCAGGAGTCATATCCGCCATCGTAATCTGTGCCTCCGCCCAACGGGCAGCGTGTCAGCTGCGACGACTTCCTAACCGGTCAGCGATGCTCGGCCACGTAGATCTTGCTCACGATCCACCAGGCGCTCTGAGCGGTACGATTTGAGGCTTCCGCTCCAGGTCAGTACGGCGCCGTGATTTGCTCGAATGTCATCCGGTTGAAGTCGAAGAGCTGTGCCTTGTCCACCAGTCCTTCTTCGCGAATACGTCCGCCAAACAGCTTACCATGTTCCGCCCAGACTAGACGATTTGCGTCCAGGTCCGCCCATTCCCAATCGGGCTGTCGGACTCGCTGACCGGAGCCGGGATGGACAAGCTCGTGCTCATCCCAGTAGCAGCCCTTGCCCGGGGGCGCCCCGATCTCCGCGTGCGCAATCTTCCGCAGCACCCACCCGTGATCCAGCAGTTTCTCGAACACGTCATAATCCTTCCACTTCGCGAGGCTGAGGCGCTCGACATGCGTCCACCCGTCCCGGAGCAGCCGCGGATAGTAGACGCTGAGACACTCGCCGCCGACCGAGCCGGACGGTTGAAAGTCGAGGTCGCGCTCGACCTCATCCGTTTTGTGCAGCTCGGAACAGCCGTACCCGGCATTGAGCCAGTACGAGCGGTTGCCGGTGAATAGCCCTCCGCCGTGCCAGCAATCGCCCTTGGGGAAGAACGCCACTGCCTTGAGATAGGGTGCTCGGGAGACGGCGGTCCAGGACCCTCTGGATTCAGCGCTCCATTTGCCGTTCATCGCAAAGTAGATCAGGTGCTTCCCGTCAGGAGACAGGTCGCTGCGCCGCTCGTAGATGCGTCCGCTGAGCCACTGGCCCAGCTGGAACTCGTCACGACTCCGTTCCCAGCCGATAGTGCAGACCTGCTTGGATGGCCCCCGCCGGATAACCACACCGAGCGGTGCTTCTCTCGCCAGGAGCACGTGAATTCTCGCGAAGGATCGTGGCAGAAACTCTAGCTCCCAGCAGGAAATCGTTGCCGCCAGATGCCCCAGACGTGGCACTCTGCGTGAGATTCTTCTGGATACTCGAGCCGCAGGGAGGCCTGCACCTGCTGTGCCCTGGTCAGATTGGTGAGCAGACCAAGCTCCGACAGCTCGGCATTCAGGAAGACCCCGTCGAAGCCGCCGCAGTTTGTCAGGGCACTGATGTCCCCCCGGACATCGACCAGATCGAACCCGGCAAAGGCGAAGCCAGGGAGGGACATCTCCGCCACCTCGAATTCCGTGGGATTCTGGAGCACCGCAAGTAGGTTGAGCGGGCCGTTCCCGGCGACCCGATTCCGCAAGTAATCCAGCGATCGGAAGAAGAACACCAGATAATCCGCATGGACGTTGTAGTTCCAGTCCGGAGGCGTGAGCTCCTCCGGGAGAGTGGGACACAGCATGCTGTCCAGTGAAACGACTTCGGTCAGCTGGGAAAGACCGGACCAGGTAACATATCGGTCCCAAGGCTCTCCAACTGTGGGGTCGAACGGCCGCTTGGCAATGAATAGTGTTTCCATCCGAATCTGTTGATGGCGTCTGTTAGTCAGGGGCTCCCAGCCAGCTTCGCCAGGTCCGCTCGTACCGCCTCCACCACCGTCCGGAGAGCCGGCTCCGGATCCGACCGCAGTGCCAGGTAGTGGCGGTAGGCGCGGATCGCCCCCGACGTGTCTCCGCTGAGAGCGGCCAGCCGGCCCTCCTCACGCAGGTGCGTTGCCAGGTAATCGGTGAGATGGTATGAGTATCCCCTCCGCCTGACCGCGGACAGCGCCGCCCGGATGTTGCCTTGGCGCTCGCGCAGGCGAGCCACCTCCAGGTTGGCGAAGTCTTCGAAGCCGACGGGACTGATCCCGACCGTGGACCTGACGTACGCCGGGCTGAGGGTGAACGCCACCGAGGGCCCGTTGCGCTGTCCGCCGGGACCACTCCGCATGAGGTTGTCCAGGTTATCCAGCGCGGCGGCCGCGCCGGCTGCGCCTGAAGCAGCCGCGAGCTTGGCATCGAGCAGCGCCGCGCAAATCGTGTTACTGGTGAGCGACGCCGGTAGGTCGCCCGGCGCACGGGAGCGAAGGCGCGTGATGGCCTGAGCGGCGCCCCCGGGCTCGCCATGGCTAAGGCGCCAGAGGGTGACAACGCAAAGGTTAGTCTGCGCAACCGCTCGCGTGTCATTTCCTCCTGACGCGGGATGCGTCGTGAGCCGGGCCAACTCCCCCGCCGCCTGGCTGCCGTTCACGCTGTCCCCATCGCCGTACATGGCGTCGAGCACTCGCTCGTACAGGGCCGTGTGGGGCGCGTACTCCTCCTCATCCGACCGCGCCGTGTCCCCCAGCGCCTTTGCCGGATGGCCGCGGTTGATCTCGAAGGCGTGCAGATAGGTCTTGCTGCGCTGCCAGTCGGAGCTCCGCCCCGCCTTGGAGCGGATGGCGACGGCGGCCGATTCGGCGTCCTCCATACCACGGCCGTCGAGCACCGCGTGGTTCATGATCCGCCACAGACTCGGCAGCGCCATCGGCCGATACTGTGCCCGCAGTGCGGTCAGCGCCGGCTCGTCGTGCAGCCCCTCGGCGATGCGCCAGCGGTAAAAGCCAAGCAGCTCGCCGCTCGAGTCGCGGGCCAGGTACAGGGGGGCCAGGCGCCGCACCGCCGCGCTGTCGTCGTCCAGCACTGCGACCTCGATCAGGTGTCCCAGCGGCGCGCTGCTCGAGTCGAGCGCCACCGACCGGCGGAAGGCCTCCGCCGCCCGCCGCCGGGTGGACTCGATCTGCAGGTAGAAACCCTCGTGGAAGTACACGTCGCCCAGCTCGTACCACCGCTCCGCCTGGTCGGGGGCGAGATCCACGGCGCGTTCCCACCATGCCAGATGCTTCGCCAGCGGTGAGACAGCCGGATAATCCGGACCCACTTCGGCCCTCAACAATGCCAGATCGGGCGGGCTCAACCGGTCACGACTGCTCCAGGCGCGCTCCAGTCCCCGCCGAGCCGCGCCCGGCGTCGCGGTCCATCCGGCGGCGCTCGCGAGTCTCAGGCCCGCGATTGCAAAGGTCGAATCCAGATCGAGCGCCTGACTGAGTCGGGCGACCGCGTCGACGTAATTGGCGCGGCGATATGCCGCCTGAGCCTCGAGGTACAGCCGTAGCGCCGGCAGCGGACGGTTGACCAGGCCTGCGAGTCCGTGCGGCGCTCCCGCCTCCTCGGTGATGAGCTGGGCGATCAACCGGTCCACCAGCTGAGGCAGGCTGTCCGCCACACCTTCGACCTTGGCCTCGGCCCGCGGGCCACCGCCTTCAACCGGAAGCAGGGAGGCGTTGAGGGCCACATGACCGGGCGTCCCCACGACGCCCCCGACCAGGAGACGACCGGCCCCGAGCCGGCGAGCCAGACCGAGCGCGTCGCGCTCCGGGAGATCGTCCGCCTCGGAGCCCGCCGCCTTCCGCCAGGCCGTCATCACCGAGCCCGGGTCTGCCGCCCGCGCGCCGCCCTCTCCGGTCAGGCGCGCCGCGACGAGATCGATCATCCCCTCCCGCAGGTAGCCCAGCGCCTGAGCCGCGCCTCTTACGCGGAACGGAACCACGGCGACCAGGTTCGGGTCGACTACGGTCTTGGGATGCGGCCACCACAGATATCCCGCCACGAGCGCGAGCCCGAGCGCCGCGGCCGCCGGGGCGACCAGTCGGCGCGTACTCCGGCGTCGGGGTGGTGCGGAGGACCCTACGGTGCGAATCACCGGCTCTGGTCAGTGCCTCGGCAAAGTCCGCAGCCGTCGCGAAGCGGTCGGCGGGAACCTTGGCCAGCGCTCGCGTCACGCTTTGCTCTACTCCCGTAGGTACCGTGTCGCGCACCGTCCGGAGCGGTGGAACCGGATCGATCGCGTGCCGGGCGAGCAGTTGCTGCGCCGTGGCCCCGACGAACGGTGGCTGCCCCGCGAGCATCTCGTAGAGCACGCAACCGAGCGCGTACAGATCGCTCCGTCCGTCCAGCTCCCGGGTGGCGGTGGCCTGCTCCGGGCTCATGTAGGCCGGAGTCCCCAGTGCCAAGCCGGTCTCGGTGAGCCGGTCCTGACCCGCGGCGCTGATGGCCCGTGCCACTCCGAAGTCCGCCACCACCGCCTGGTCACTCTCCAGGAGGATGTTTTCCGGTTTGATGTCGCGGTGGATGACGTCGTGCGCGTGGGCGTAGCCCAGGGCGCTCAGTACCTGGCTGGCGATCCGCACCGCTCGGTCGACCGGAAGCTGGCGCTCGCGCGCCAGCAGCTCCCGGAGGGATTCGCCCTCCACGTACGGCATGGTGTACCACAACCGGCTCGCCGCCTCGCCCGAGTCGTGTACGGGCAGGATGTGCGGATGCCGGAGGCGGGCGGCGATCCTGATTTCCAGCAGAAACCGCTCCGGTCCGAGGGAGGCGGCCAGCTCGGGTCGCAGGACCTTCAGGGCGACGGGTCGGTCGTGCCGGATGTCGTGGGCGAGATATACCGTGGCCATGCCGCCGCGTCCGAGCTCTCGCTCGATGCGATAGCGGTCGGCCAGGGCGGCCGCGAGGAGGTCGGGTGCGTCGGGCAACGAGGGAACCGTCGGATGCCGCTCCTAACGTTCATTACAGTTGAAGGGCCGCGGGCTGCACTACCGCGCCACGCTCCGCTACTCCAGACCCCCTCCCACCAAGCCTAGCGTAATCCAGGCAGCCATGCTGCCAACCACCAGTCCCGCTGTGCGGAGCCCGTCGACTCGGGGTCGCTCAACCCGCTCGATGGCGGGTAAGGCGAAGCCGAGAGTGTCTCCTTGTGAGCGGCCATAGAGGGTATCCAGCTGCACGAACGGTTGCACCAGCACGGTGGAAGGGCGGCCCGCCATAGAGACGCGCACGTAGGATGGTAAGGCGGGCTCCGGCGTCCGAGGCACCTCATAGGATTCCCAGCGGGTGCATCCCATGAGAAGGAGGACCAGACTCACGCGCATGCTCGGAACTCGGAATGTCGTATGATCTCCTCCGCATACGCGATCCGCTGACGGACGGTGTATCGTGCCCCAGCTGTATTTGCTTGTTGGTCGGCCGCCAGGTCCACGGCTTCGTTGCCGGCATCGTCAGACGGCTCGCCTGGCGTTCTCTTCATGGCTGCTGCTATTTTTGAGTTACCCCCAGCTGAAGTCAACTCGGTTTTTCTAGTGACCGACACCGTACCCGGCACCGCCGCGGGGTCCTCCCCCAGCTTGCCTTCGTGCGTCAACGAAGACGGATGTCACGTGCTCGTGGTGGATGATGAGCGCGCGGTCCGGCGCTTCGTCACGAGGATCCTGCAACAGGATGGCCATACGGTGCACGAAGCTGCCGATGGGGCCGAAGCACTGGAGTTGGTCGAGAAGAAAGCCGTGCCGGTGGAGCTGGTGGTTTCCGACATCATCATGCCCCGGCTCAACGGCGTCGAGCTGATGAAGGCGCTGGCCGTCACCCGTCCCGGTGTTCCGGTGATCCTCATGTCGGCCTATGCTCAGGGTGAGCTGGCGGGAATGGGAGTGGCGGCACCCTGCGGCGTGGTGCCCAAGCCGTTTAAGGCGGAGCGTCTGCTCGAGGAAGTCCGCCGCTGTCTCAGCAAGCGGGGGTAAGCGTCACGGCACTCGGGGCGAGCTTGGCCGCCGGGACAGGGCCCCGTGTACCGCCGTCACCAATGCGTCGGGTGGGAACGGCTTCTGGAGGAAGCTCGCGTGCGCGATGTTGAGTCCCCGCCGTTCGATCTCCGCCTCGGGGTAGCCTGACATGTAGAGGATCGGCAGCTCGGGGTGGGCGGTCGGAGCTGTTCGGCCAGCTCCCGGCCGTTCACGCCGGGCATCACCACGTCACTCACCACCAAGTCGATTTCGCCGGGCGTGGGCCGCCATGAAGTTGATCGCCGCCAGGCCGGTGATCGCTTCATACACCGCATACCCTGCCGCCTGAAGCGCCCGCCGCACGATCGCTCGCACCTGGGGGTCGTCTTCCACCACGAGGATCTGCTCCCCGGCGCCGCGTAACCTGGTCGTGACCATCCTGTCCACTGCCGGCTCGTCCCGCACGGCTGGGAAGTACACCGCCACCGTGGTACCCTCACCTGGTTCGCTGATCAGCTCCGGAAATCCTCCGCTCTGCTTCACAATGCCGTACACCATGGAGAGACCAAGACCGGTTCCCTGGCCCAGCGCTTTGGTGGTGAAGAACGGCTCGAATACCCGGGCCGCGATCTCCGGGGCAATCCCGGAGCCGTTGTCTCTCACCCCCAACCGGACGAAGGGCCCGGGAGAGAGCTCCTCTTCGTGGTTTCGGCTCAACTGCTCCTGGTCCAGCTCCACCATTCCGGTTTCTACCACGACAAGGCCATCGGTCTCGGTCGCATCGCGAGCGTTGGCCACCAGGTTGATCAGCACCTGCTCGATCTGCCCCCGATCGGCCCGGATCCACACGTCGCCCGGCGTGTGCCGCACCGCAAGCTGCCGGTCCGATCCGATGAGGCGGATCAGCGCCGGCGTGAGGTCCCGCACCACCTCGTTCAGGTTTAAGGCTTGAACTCGGAAAACCTGCTGGCGGCTGTAGGCCAGAAGTTGGCGGGTCACGTCGGAGGCTCGCCCGGCCGCCTTCACCATTTCTGCAATTTCAGTCCGCTGGGGGTGTTCTGCCGGAAGCGACTGGAGCGCGAACTCTCCACAGCCCATCACGATCGTCATCATGTTATTGACTTCGTGGGCCACGCCTCCAGCGAGCTGTCCTGCGGCCTGAAGCCGCTGGGCTTGCTGCAGCCGCTCGTCGGCCATGACCTTATCGTGGATATCGGTCGAGCTTCCGAACCACTTCAGGATCCGGCCCTCGGCGTCCCGATAGGGCAGGGCGGTGGTGAGGATCCAGCGGTAGCTCCCGTCATGGCAGCGCAGCCGATGCTGGACCTGGTAGCGCTCGGCTCCGGTGCTGAAGGTCTCCTGCCACAGCTCGATCGTGGCCGCCCGGTCCTCGGGGTGGAGCAGTTGCTGCCACCCATCCATCAGGAGCTGTTCCCGCTCCAGGCGGGTGAACTCGGTCCAACGGTGGTTGAAGTAGTCGGCAGCGCCCGTCGGATCGGCGGTCCAGATGAGCTGGGGGACGAAGTCGGCCAGGAACTGGTAGTGACGTCCGGTCTCGGTGAGCTGCCGGTGGGCCTCGATCGCCTCGGTCCGGAGATAAACCTCGGCCTCGATACTGCTTGACGTGCTCTCGGGCCTGGTATTGCGGAGATCCTGTCGCATCATCTGCTGCTTGAGCCGGATGAACTCGGTGACATCCTCGACCCAGTGGATGATGTAGCTGACCTCGCCCCGTTCATCCAGCAGCGGGCTGTTGAGGGGACTCCAGTAGCGCTCCTCGAAGCCACCTCCCTCCGACTCAGGGCGGCGGATGTCGTACTTCTGGACCGGCATCCGGTCGGGCCGCTTGCCGGCCATCACCCGCTGCAGCGAGGCGCGGAGGTTCCGAACTCCGTCCGCGTTGGGGTCTTCCGGATTGTCGGGAAAGATCTCGAACAGTCCCCGCCCGACGATGTCTTCCCGGCGGGTCATGGTGGCTGCGAGATAACACTGATTGACGCCGACGATGGTGAGGTCGGGACTCAGGAGCAGGTAGTTGCCAGGCGTGGCGTCGAAGATGGCCTGATAGTCCTGCGGACTCGGGTGCTGCAGCATACCCAACTCCTTACCGGCCAGCCGGGTCCGAATGCACTCAAGAGTAGTTTTTCACACTAATGTCCCACAGGAGAGAAGGCAACCAGGAAGCACGGCGCGCGCACTCCATTAGAGCTGAAGGGTCCCTCAGCTAGACTCTGAGTGAGCACCGGAACCCCCGAGCGGCATAGTAGGACTCGGCGCCGTTGTGGTACACGAAGACCGTGTCGTAGCGGCGATCGCAGAACAGCGCGCCGCCGAGCTTCCGGATCTTAGCAGGTGTTTGCACCCAGCTGGACGTTGTCGTATCGAACTGACCAAGCGCCTGAAGCCCCTGATACTCGTCCACTGTCAGGAGTGCGGCACCCATAGCAGTTGCCATCTCGACGGCGCTGGTCTTCGGTTTGTGCTCCTTCCGTGCCTCGAGCGCTTCGCGATCGTAACAAACGCTGCGGCGTCCCTTAGGGCTCTGCGCTGAACAATCCACAAAGATGCATTCACCGGTCGTCTTATCGATGCCAACAACATCCGGTTCGCCGCCAGATTGCTCCATCTCGTTGAGCGACCAGAGCTTGGCACTGTTCGACTCGAGTCGTGCTTGCACCGTAGTCCATTCGAGACCTGCATGGCGGTGCATGTGCGCGTCGAAGCGGGCCTTCAGTGTCCTAAGCAAGCCGTCGCGTTGCTTCGCGGTAATCTCTTTCGCTTTGGGCATCTCGATAGGTGCGGTCGTGCTTGGAATCAGTGGCGGTCGTTATCTAACGTTCCTTAAGATGATGTGCCACCAGCTCGATGCGCTAGTTAGCCCGCAGGTACACAGGAC
>CAWJIM010000015.1:0-27993 GCA_963842945.1 uncultured Gemmatimonadales bacterium | reverse complement strand
CACGGAGTGCAGGCCTGCTGCGGCCTCAGGGGCTAACGGAAGGCTAGGTTGTAATCCACGTGGGTGTGGGGGATTTTTTGGGACTGTTATGAGGTCTGGGTCTGAGTCATGGCCGGGTGTGGCATGGCGGCGGAAAGGCAATCGGCCCCCAGTACTTCTACCTTCGCGAGGTCTTGAACTGCCTGAGGCTCTGCTGCGGCGGTTGAACCGAGAAAAGCCGATCCTGGGTGGGCGCTGGGGCCCATGACCGAAAGCGCCTTCCACAGCCATCCGGGGCCTCCCGGGGCCAGGACCGGGGAACGGTGGCCTACCTTGGCCTCGATCCCTCTGCTGCTCTTCAATCTGAGCACCGCGAGAAATATTCAACCGCTGTCCCGGGAGGCGCTCGTCCAGGCTGGACTGTCGATGTGGGTAGCTTCCTTGATTCCTTTTCCTGCTCGATGTCTGCCTGACGCGCCGTTGGGTTCCGAGTACGCCGACGACATTGCCGGGTCCTGGGGTGTCCAGCTCGTCGATCGAGGCCGGACTGGAACCCGGAACCGCCCATTCTTGCAGGGCAATCGGGTGGACTGCCACGACAGTCGACCTGGCCAGGGAATTACGGCGACGACTGCGCCGGAATCAGCCGGTCACTCGAACGCTTCCTCGAATCCAGGGCTATGGTCGGGCCGGATACGTGCCGGAAGTATCGTCCCGGGTGGGAACGGCCTCTCCGCTGGCCGGAGCACTGCGCCATCTATCGGCCGTCAGGCCCGGGAACGGGCCGGCTCGCTGACTGGCCGGGAACGGGTGGAAATCCTGGCGGTACCGGACGACGAGCGGGTGATCGTGCGGCGAGAGGATGGATCCGAGTCTCGCTCCCGTTGAGGAGATTCGGGAGGCCACCTTGATACCCGATGTGGAGGCCTTCGAGAGGCGAGGGCGATAGGACGCACACGCGTCCCACACACTGCAGGGCGCCGGATGCGCCCACTATGGAGTGAATGGATGGCAGGTTCGACTGAAATGTTGGCCGCGTTTCGCGAGCTGACCACGACAAAACAACTCGAGCGTTCCGATCTGCTGGAGCTGCTGCGCGACGGCATTCACGCCGCCTTAGTCGCAAATTCGGCCCCAACGTCCGCTTCGAGCTCAGCGTCGATGAGCTGCAGGGTACCATCAAGGTGGTGCGTCTCCGCCAGGTGGTGGAGACGGTGGAAGATCCCAGCGCGCAGATCACCCTGGAAGAGGCGCAGTACGAAGATCCCGACTTCCAGGTGGGCGACATGCTCGAGGAAGAGGTTCCGTTTGTCGACTTTGGCCGGCTGGCGGTTCAGGCGGCCAAACAGCGGATCATCCAGCGGGTGCGCGAAGGCGAGCGGGCCCGGATCCGGGAGGAGTTCACCTCGAAGGTGGGCGAGCTTCTGTCGGGAGAAGTCCAGCAGATCGAGCGCGGCAAGCTGGTCATCATGCTGAACAAATTCCGGGAGGCCGAAGCCATCGTGCCCTACCGGGAGCAGAATCACCGGGAGCACTTCCATCAGGGCGACACCATCCGCGCCGTGCTCAAGCGTCTGGAAGAGACGCCCAAGGGTCCGCGCCTCATCCTCTCCCGGGGCGACCCTCTGTTCGTGAAGGCTCTCTTCAAGCTTGAAGTGCCCGAGATCCAGCAGCAGGTCGTCGAGATTCGCGCTATCGCCCGAGAGGTCGGAAGCCGCACCAAGGTGGCGGTAATTTCCCGCGACGACGCCATCGATCCGGTGGGCGCTTGTGTCGGCTTGAAGGGCTCCCGGGTTCAGGCCGTCGTCAATGAGCTCGGCGGCGAGCGGATCGATATCGTTCCCTGGTCTCCTGACCGGAGCGGTTCGCCCGCCTGGCGCTGGCCCCCGCCCGCGTCGCCAAAGTGTTCTCCGATCCCGAGGCCAAGACGATTCAGGCGGTGGTGGACGAAGACCAGCTTTCGCTGGCAATCGGACGAAACGGCCAGAACGTTCGGCTGGCTTCGGAGCTCACCGGCTGGAAGATCGATCTGTACTCCAGTCGCGAGTGGCTCGAGCGGGGAGGCGAAGGTCCGCTGTTCGCTCCCTTGCCTCCGGAGGAGGAAATGGCGGGCAAGGTGCCGCTCAGCGAGCTCAAGGGTCTCTCTCCCGAGCTGACCGGAATCCTGGAGAGCGCCGGTTACAAGACCCTCAACGACATCCTCGACCTGGAGCGGGAAGACATCGCGAAGATTCCGGGTATGACGGGGGAAACGTCGGACCAGCTCATGGCGTTCGTGTCCGAGCTCACGGATGAGGACAGCGGAGAGGAAACCCGGCCCAAGGCATGAGCGGGCTGTTGGGCCTCCTCGGGCTGGGCTATCGCGGAGGACGGGTCGTGGTCGGGGTGGACGCGGTTCGTCGGGAATTGCAGGCAGGAAAGTGCTGGTGCGTGGTCGTGGCGGAAGACGCCAGTCCACGCGCGGTCGACAAAGTGGTCCGGCTGGCGCGTGCCAAGGGGGTGCAGCTGATGCCGGGACCGCGTGCCGCAGCGATCGGCGCGCAATTGGGGAAGCCGCCGGTCATGGCGGTAGGCGTACGGGATCGCGCATTGGCCAGTGGCATTGTGCAGCTGGCAGCCGTTCGCTCCTGATGGAGGCATGAGTGGTTAAAACAAGAGTCCACGATCTGGCAGCGGAGTTCGGTGTCGCTCCTGAGCAGCTCCTCAACATGCTCAAGGACATGAACATCTTCGTGCGCAGCCACATGTCGGCCCTGGAAAGCGACCAGGTGTCGGCCGTGCGGGTGCGCTGGGAGCGCGAGAAGCGCCGCAGCGCAGATGAGCCCGCCGCGAAGAAGGGGCGGCGCAAGGCGGCCAAGGCGGAACCCGCGCCGGTTGCGGCTGAAGCCAAACCCACGAAACGCCGTCGCACGGCGGCCGAAGTGGCTCAGGTAGAGGCCCAGGAGCAGGCGGAGAAGGCAGCCGAGCTTGCGGCCCTCGAGCTGGAGCGCCCGGTGATCCACGAGGTGGAAGAGGTCGGCCCGGCGCAAACGCTGGAGGAACGCGCCCGCGCCCTCTTTAAGGATCTTCCGCCCGCGCCGCCCCAGTCGGATGACGGTGAGGTTGCCACTGAGGAGGAGCCCGCGAACGGCGGTTCTCCCGATGCCGCGGCATTCCGTCCGGCCTCGACTCCCGCACCCACGCCTACTCGGGCACCGTTCATTCCGCCCCGGGTGCAGCGACCCGCTGCTCCAACGCCACGTGGCCCCAAACCGGTGTTCAGCAGTAGCGCGCCACCGTCGTCCTCCCGACCGGGCGCGCCTTCTCGGCCCGGTGTCCCTGGTCGTCCGGGCGGCGATCGCCCCGCGCCGCAACGCGCCTTTGGCCCCGACGCCGAAAAGGGCGGCGGCAGGAAGAAGGGGAAGAAGGGCAAGCGCTCCTCGGTGGATCAGGAAGCGGTGCACGCGAATATCCTGCGCACGCTGCAGGGCATGAAGGGACCGGCAGGGCGCAAGGGGCGCCGGCCGGACGAGCCCTCGTTCCGCGAGGTGCAGGCCGGCCGCTTGGCCGAGGAGAAGGAGCGGGAAAAGACCCTCATCCGGGTCAACGAATTCATCTCCGTCTCCGAGCTGGCCACCGCTATGAAGGTGCCCGCAACCCAGATCGTCCAGTTTGCCTTCAAGGAACTGGGACTCATGGTCACGGTGAACCAGCGTCTCGACTTCGACCAGATCGAGTTGATCGCGTCGGCCTTCGGGTTCCAGGCGGTGCGAGAAGACGAATACGCCGCCGAGGCCGAGACGAGTACGGCCGAGGAAAGCCCGGAACAGCTGGCGCCCCGCCCACCGGTCGTCACCATCATGGGCCACGTCGACCACGGTAAGACCTCGCTGCTCGACTACATTCGCAAGGCCAACATCGTGGCCGGCGAGGCGGGCGGCATTACCCAGCACATCGGCGCCTACCACGTCGAGCTGCCGGGTGAGAAGAGGATCACCTTTCTCGATACGCCCGGTCACCAGGCCTTCACCGCCATGCGGGCGCGCGGGGCTCAGGTCACCGACATCGTGGTATTAGTGGTTGCCGCCGACGATCAGGTCATGCCTCAGACGGTCGAGGCCATCAGCCACGCGCGCAACGCCGGCGTGCCGATGATCGTGGCCATCAATAAGATCGATCTGCCCACGGCTAACGTGCCCAAGGTCAAACAGGACCTGCTACAGCACAACGTGGTGCTCGAGGAGTACGGCGGCACGGTGCTCTCCGCCGAAATCTCGGCCAAGAAGGGAACCGGCATCGACCACCTCCTGGAGCAGATCCTGCTTCAGGCCGAAATCCTGGACCTCAAGGCCAATCCGAGCGGCAAGGGCCACGGTGTAGTGCTCGAGGCTACCCTCGACCCTGGGAAGGGTCCGCTCGCTACCATCCTGATCCAGCGAGGCACTCTGGCGGGTGGTGACAATTTCATCTGCGGCAAGTTCTCCGGTCGCGTTCGGGCGCTGTACGACGAACGGGGGAAAGCGGTGAAGGCCGCCGGACCCTCCATACCGGTTCAGATTCTCGGGTTCGAGGGGGTGCCGGCGGCTGGAGACATCTTCGCCGTGGTCACCGACGCCAACGAGGCGCGCGACATCGCCCAGAAGCGCCAGCGGCTGGAGCGAGAAGCCCAGAACCGCAGGAGCGCCAAGGGGACGTCCCTGGAAGACTTCAGCCGCGCCCTCAAGGAAGGCGAAGTCTCCACTCTCCGGATCATCATCAAGGCGGACCAAGGTGGACCGGCCGAAGCTCTGGCCGACGCGCTGGCCCAACTGAGCACCAGCGAGGTGCGGGTGGACGTGGTGCACCGGGGCGTGGGGGCCATCACCGAAAGCGATATTCTGCTGGCCAAGGCCTCAGGGGCGATCGTCCTGGGCTTCCACGTGCGACCCGACAGCAACGCCCGGACTGCGGCCGAACGGGAGCAGGTAGACGTGCGCACCTATCGCATCATCTACGAAGCGGTGGAGGATGTTCGGAACGCGCTCGAAGGTCTGCTCAAGCCGGAGGAGCGGGAAACCGTGCTGGGGGAGGCCGAAGTGCTCCAGCTCTTCAAGGTCAGTAAGGTCGGCACCATCGCCGGGTGCACGGTGCGCAGCGGAACCATTCAACGGACCGCCAAGGCCCGGATTATCCGCGACGGCACCACGGTGTATACCGGCTCGCTCTCCAGTCTCAAACGCTTCAAGGACGATGTGCGAGAGGTCCGGGAAGGTCTCGAGTGCGGTATCGGGATCGAGAACTTCAACGATCTCAAGGTGGGCGACCGAATCGAGTCGTTCCGGATGGAAGAGATCAAACGGACGCTGCAGCCGGCGGCCGGAGAGCTGGGAGCCAGGAGCTGATTGTCGCCATTACCAGCTGGGAGCTCCACCTTCCGGCCTGCCATTCTTTGAAGGAGAAGCGGGGAGTGCTCAAGCCACTGACCAGTGGCCTGCGCCGGAATCTCAACGTGTCGGTGGCGGAAACCGGGCACCAGGATCTGTGGCAGCGGGCGGAAATCGCCTGTGCAGCCGTAGGAAGTGCCCGAACGGTAGTGGACGAGACCTTGCGCGCGGCCGACCGGATGGTGGAGGAGACCGATGGCGTGCGCATTGTCGATACCGTGACGGTGTACCGATGAAGGGCTCCTCCCGTCGGCCGGAGCAGATGGCCGAAACGCTGCGACAGGTGATCACCGACGCGATGGCGCGCGAAATTCGGGATCCACGGGTCGGTTTCGTGACTATCACCGGCGTATTGGTGAGCAACGATCTGTCCCATGCCCGGGTCATGGTCAGCGTTCCCGGCGAGGATGCCGAGAAGGCGCGAGCACTCGAAGGATTGCAGAGTGCCGCCGGCTTCCTCAGATCACGGGCGGCCCGCACCCTGACCACGCGGACGGTACCCGAGCTCCACTTCGAGCTGGACCGCGGTCTGGAGCACGCCGCACGTATCAACGAGCTGCTGAACACGATTCGGCAGGAGGACACGGACTGATCGGAGCGGTTCTGGTGGACAAACCGGTCGGACCGACCTCCCATGACGTGGTGCATCGGGTCAGGCGAGCGTTGAAGACCCGAGCGGCAGGACACACCGGCACCCTCGATCCGTTCGCCAGTGGTCTCCTGGTGGTGCTGGTCGGGCGCGCCACCCGCCTGGCCCGTTTCGTGGAACGCCAGCCCAAGCGGTATCTGGCCACTGCGCGCCTCGGGATTCAGACCGCGACCGATGATCTCACCGGCGAGGTCATCGCCCACTTTCCGAATTCAGAGTCGGTTCCCGAGGTGCGGGTGCGTGAAGAGCTGGCGACGTTCCTCGGTCAGCACCCGCAGCGTCCGCCCGCCTTTTCGGCCAAGCGGGTCGCCGGCGAGCGCAGCTACCGGAAAGCCCGGCGCGGGGAACTGGTCGAGCTGGCCGAGGTCCCGGTGATGGTCCATGATATCGAGCTGGTGGACTATAGTCCTCCCGAGCTGCGCTTTCGCGCCGTGGTCGGTCCTGGCACTTACGTTCGTGCCCTCGCCCGCGACCTGGGCCATCAGCTTGGAGTCGGGGCCCATCTCACCGCGCTCCGTCGCGAGGCTATCGGCTCGCTCGTGGTGGAAGACGCTGTGCTCTTGGAGCAGCTCGGCCCGGCAGCCGTCCTCAGTCCTCAGTCCGTGCTTCGCGATTTGCCCAGCGTGGATTTGGACGAGACCGCGCGCAACGCGGTGGTTCATGGACGGGCGGTGAAAGACAGCGGGGCGGCGGGGCAGTGGGGCAGTGGGGCAGTCGTCGTGCTGCTGGGGCGCGGAGAGCTGATTGCAGTCGCTCAAGCTGAGGATGGTTGGCTCCGTCCTACGGTCGTGTTGGACACTGCATGAGCCCAACGCAGCCCCGCGGCCCCGCTGCCTCGCTGCCCCTACTGCCGAATGGCAGCACCGTCACCGTCGGTTCCTTCGACGGGGTTCACTTGGGTCACCAGGCGGTGCTTCGAGAAATCGGGCAGCGAGCCCGCGCCGGCGGCCGGGCGAGCGTCTTGGTGACGTTCGATCCCCACCCGCTCGAGGTGGTGAATCCCGGCGCGGCGCCACCCCTCCTCACCACCGGGGCGGAGCGGCTGGAAATTTTGGTGCAATCCCCGCTTGATTACGTGCTTCTCCTGCGCTTCGACCGCTACCTGGCGGGGCTCACGCCCGAAGGTTTCGTGCGCGAGGTTCTGCTCGAGCGGTGTGCGGTCCGCGAGTTGGTGATCGGACACGATCACGGGTTTGGCCGGGGAAGAAGTGGGGACGTCGAGACGCTGCGGCGGATGGGCGCGGTCAAGGGCTTCCAGGTGGACGTGGTGGACCCGGTGGACTTCGCAGGACAGCACGTGTCCAGCAGCCGGATCCGCCGGGCCGTGGCGGGAGGAGATCTGCTCAGCGCGGGGGCCATGCTGGGACGGCCCTATGGCGTTGTCGGGCGGGTGGGACAGGGAGAGCGCCGGGGACGTGCTCTCGGTGTCCCCACGATCAATTTGACTGAGGTCTCGCCTCGAAAGCTTCTGCCGCCCGATGGAGTATACGCCGTGGCGGTGGAGTGGCGCGGTGGCCGCGCCGAGGGAATGATGAGCCAGGGGCCCCGGCCGACGTTCCAGGACGGACGGCGCACGCTCGAGGCTCACCTCTTCGATTTTAACGGTGACCTCTACGGTGAGTGGGTTCGGATCGAATGGGTCGAGCGGTTGCGCGACATCGAACGATTTGTCACCATCGAGGAGCTGAAAGCGCAAATGCAGCAGGATCGTCAACACGCTCTGGCGGTGCTCGCCAGGCGACGTTCAACACCAAGCCGCGTCTCGCACGCCTGAGAGCCTGATACCGCATGTTCGCCTCGATTCGTTCCCGATTGCTCCTGATCGCCGCACTGGTGGCCGCCTCGGTCTACTTCCTCTTTCCCCGGAATGTGACCATCCGCGAGCGCGGTCCCAGCGGGGTCATGCGCGACACCGTGGTGACCCGGGTGCCGCTGAAGCGTGGGCTGGATCTCCAGGGCGGGATGCACCTGGCCCTGGAGCTGGATCAATCCAAGCAGGTGTCGGCCGATCCCAAGAAGGACGTCGATCTCGCCCTAACGGTGCTCCGGAAGCGGATTGACGAGTTCGGGGTCGAGGAGCCACTGGTCCAGAAGGTGGGCGACAATCGGATCGTCGTCGAGCTGGCCGGCATCACCGATCCTGCCCGGGCCAAGGGCATCGTGCAGAGGAGCGCATTCCTCGAATTCAAGATCACCAATGAGACCGGGGCCCTGGAGAAGGCTCTGCCCGCCATGGACCGGACCCTCAAGAGCATGGGCATCAAGGGTCAGGCTGCAGCCGGAGAAGCCCTCCGCCGTACAACAGCTCCTGGGTGGCGACACGTCGCGCACCGCCCCGAAGGACAGCGCCAAGCCGGACACCAGTCGCAAGGCCAAGAGCCGCAAGGATACCACTGGGCGAGACAGCGCGGCTCAGGACACCACGCCGGTGCCCGGCGGCGTGCTCAGCGGGTTGATTCAGCCGGCGGGCCCCGGCGGAGTGCCGGGCGAATATGCGGTGCCGGAGACCGCGTTTCCCCGGGTGGACAGTCTCTTCAATCTGCCGGCGGTGGCCCGCCAGCTGCCCCGGGGTGTGGTGTTGCGGTGGAGCGCCGCGCCCACGAGCGTCGGAGTTCAGCCGGTACGCTTCCTCTATGCCCTCGAGGACAAGAGCATCGTTACCGGCGCGAATCTAGTGAATGCGCAGGCTCAGCTCGATCCGCTGACCAATGGACCCATCGTCACCTTCGAGCTGGACCGTGCCGGCGGACGGCGGTTCGGTGACGAGACCGGGAAGCACGTGGGTGACTACATGGCAATCCTGCTGGATGGCAGAGTGCAGGGTAGACCCCCCGTCATTCAGAGCCGCATCGGGCGTAACGGTCAGATCACCCTGGGTGGCAAGAGCCTGCAGGAAGCCCAGGACCTGGCCCTCACCCTCAAGGCCGGCGCACTGCCCATTCCCGCTCAAGATCGTGGAGGAGCGGCAGGTGGGCGCCAGTCTGGGCAGCGACTCCATTCACAAGGGCATCACCGCCGGATTAGTCGGTACCGCCATGGTGGTCCTGATCATGCTCGGTGTACTATCGCGCTAGCGGGGCACTCGCGGTCGTCGCGCTGGCGGCTGTATCATCCTGTTCACGCTGGGCGCGCTGGCGATGATCAGTGCGACCCTCACGCTGCCGGGCCTGGCCGGCATCGTGCTATCCATCGGTATCGCGGTGGACAACAACGTGCTGATTTTCGAGCGAATTCGAGAAGAGCTGATGCACGGCAAGACGGTGCGGCTGGCCATCGACGAAGGCTTCCGCCACGCGATGAACGCCATCGTCGACTCCAACGTCTGCACGGTGCTTGACCGCCCTGTTCCTATTCCAGTTCGGCACCGGCCCGGTGAAGGGCTTTGCCGTTACCCTGATTCTGGGTATCATCGCCTCGATGATCACCTCGATCTTCGTCACCCGTACCTTCTACATGATCTGGCTCAGTCGCCGGCCGGCCCTGTCAACCCTGAGTATCTGACATGCTGCGACTCTTTTCCAACGCCAACTACGACTTCATCGCGCTGCGGCACTACGCCTACGGCCTGACCGCTCTGATTCTGTGCCCGGGTCTGCTGTTCCTGCTGATCAAGGGGCTCAACTACAGCATCGAGTTCACTGGCGGCACCCTGTGCAGATCCAGAGCCAGGCAGCCGGTGGATGTGGCTGAGTCGTCCGGACCGGGCTCGACGAGCAGGGACTCCACGGCGCCGAGATTCAGAATTTCGGCGCCGATAACGAGTACGTCATCCGGGCCCGGGTGGCCAAGCCGGGCAGCGATGCCAACGACACCCAGGCCACGGCGCAGGCGGTGGCTCATGCGCTGGATCATGTCCTGGGCGAGGGCAAGCTACACCGTTGTGCGAACCGAGGCGGTGGGCCCCAAGGTGGGCGGCGAGCTTCGGCAGAAGGCGTTCTTGGCGATATTCCTGTCGTTCTTTGCGGTGCTGGCCTACCTGGCATACCGCTTCGAGTGGCGCTTCGGGCTCGCCGCGATCATCGCTACCGCTCACGACATTCTTGCGACCATTGCGTTCATCGGGTTCATGCGCCTGGAAGTCAGCCTCACGGTGGTGGCGGCAGTGCTCTCGATGGTGGGCTATTCGCTCAACGACACCATCATCATCTTCGACCGGGTCCGGGAGAACCTGCACAAGCACAAGCAGGAACGATTCGACCAGATTCTCAATCGCTCGATCAACGAGACGCTGCCCCGAAGCGTACTGACCCACGGCACCACCATGGCCACGCTGCTTGCGCTGGCGATCTTCGGCGGCGAGGTGATCAGACCGTTCGCCCTGGTGATGCTCTTCGGTGTCTTCACCGGGACTTTCTCTTCGATCTACATCGCCTCACCGGTTCTGATGGCCATCGAGCAGCGCTGGCCGGTCCCGCCGCTCGTGGGCACCTGGCTACGAAGAAGCCCCCGCCGCGGCGCCCAGCCGGAAGCCACAGACCGTCGGGTGAATCAGCGGGGCAGGCGGGCGGCGGGGCAGAGGGGCAGCCAGGTGCCCTCTCACCCAGAGCCTCGATTTCGAATTGAACCTACCGCCCCGCTGCCCCGCCTCCCCGCTGCCCCGCTTTGCTAATCGACACCCACTGCCATCTGGCGGATCCTGCCTACGCTCCGGATCTCCCCCAGGTACTGGAGCGGGCCTGGGCTGCCGGAGTTGCGCGGATCGTGGTGATCGGCGAGTCACGCGAGCGCGCGGACGCGGCGCTGGCGATGGCTGCGGTTGAGCCGAAGCTGGCCGCCACCGCCGGCATTCATCCCCACGATGCCCACGCCTGGAGCGCGGATTCGGAACAGTGGCTCCGGGAGCTGCTGCAGGACCCCCGCATCGTGGCTGTGGGGGAGATCGGTCTCGATTTCCACTACGATCATTCGCCTCGTTCACTGCAGCACCGGGCGTTCGAGGCTCAGCTCGCGCTGGCGGCGGAGGCAAAGAAGCCGGCTGTCATTCATGCGAGAGAAGCGGATGACGATGTTGCCGCCATTCTGGCCGGCCATCCCGACGTGCCGGCCATCCTGCATTCCTTCAGCAGCGGCATGGTGCTCTTGCGAGCGGGGCTGGTCCTCCGCCACTATGTGTCGTTCAGCGGAATGGTCACCTTCAAGAACTGGCGGCTGGACGACGCCATTCTCGAGACCCCAATCGACCGGCTGCTGCTCGAGACCGACGGTCCCTATCTCGCTCCGGTTCCGCATCGGGGAAAGCGCAACGAGCCCGCCTTTGTGCGTCACGTGGCGGAGCGGATCGCGCTGATCCGAGAGATGCCGGTTGACGAATTGATCCAGGTGACCGGCCAGAACGCGCGCCGGGTGTTTCAACTGCAGGTCTCCGCTCCCGACTCCTGACTGCGAGCTTCCAGTGACAGCTACGCTGACTCCGGTTCCCTCCGACATCGCCATAGCGCAGGCGGCAAAGCTCCGGCCCATCGCCGAAGTAGCCGCGGAGGCCGGACTCGGACCCGACGAAATCCTGCCCTACGGTCGGTACAAGGCCAAGATCAGCGCCGAAGCGATTGCGCGGAGGAAGCCGAAGGGTCGTCTCGTTCTGGTCACCGGCATCAATCCCACGCCCGCGGGAGAAGGCAAGAGCACCGTGACCGTGGGCGTGAGCCAGGCGCTGCGCCGGCTCGGCAAGAAGGTGATCGTCTGCATTCGGGAGCCGAGCTTAGGCCCAGTATTCGGAGTCAAAGGCGGTGCGGCCGGCGGCGGCTACGCCCAGGTGGTCCCCATGGATGAGATCAACCTGCATTTCACCGGCGATTTCCACGCGATTACCTCCGCGCACAACCTGTTGTCTGCCATGCTGGACAATCACCTCCATCAGGGCAATGCCCTGGGATTAGACCCCAGGCGCATCACCTGGCCCCGTACGATGGACATGAACGACCGGGCGCTGCGTGCCATGGTAATCAGCCTCGGCGGCATCAACGCGGGCCCGGTGCGGGAGGAACGGTTCGTGATCGTGCCCGGGAGCGAGATCATGGCGATTCTCGCTCTTGCCACCGATCTCTCCGACCTCGAGGCGCGGATCGGCCGGATCATCGTAGGGCTCACGCGCGATCGGAAGCCGGTCACCGCGGCCGACCTCAAGGCCTCTGGCGCCATGACCCTTCTTCTCAAGGACGCCATCCTGCCCAATCTCGTACAGACTTTGGAGGGCGGGCCGGCACTGGTGCATTGTGGGCCGTTCGGAAACATCGCGCACGGCTGCAATTCCATCGTCGCCACCAGACTGGGGCTCTCATTGGGAGACCTGGTGCTCACTGAGGCCGGCTTCGGTGCGGATCTCGGCGCCGAAAAATTCTTCGATATCAAGGCGCGAATGGGTCAGCTCAAGCCCGAGGTTGCGGTGGTGGTAGCCACGGTGCGGGCGCTCAAGATGAACGGCGGAGTCAAAAAGGAAGCGCTGGCAAAGGAGGATGTCCCAGCGCTCAAGCGAGGCCTCGTCAATCTCGAGGCGCATGTCAAAAACGTCCAGAAGTTCGGCGTGCCGGTGGTCGTGGCACTCAATCGCTTCACCTCGGACACTCAGGAGGAGCTGCAAACGGTACTCGATACCACCAAGGGCTGGGGAGCCCGGGCGGCCCTGAGTGAGGTCTGGGCCAAGGGCGGTGAAGGAGGCGAAGCGGTGGCTCGGGAGATCCTCGCAGTGTTGGATGAAAGGAAGAGCGCTTTCAAGCCACTGTACGATGTCGCTCGGCCGATCAAGGAGAAGATCGAAACCATCGCCCGGGAGATCTATGGAGCGGGTGGCGTGGACTATACCTCGGCGGCTGAGAAGAACATCGCGCAATGTGAGTCCATGGGATTGGGCCAGACTCCGGTCTGCATTGCCAAGACCCAGTATTCGTTCAGTGACGATCCCACAAAGCTGGGGCGTCCCACCGGCTTCCGGCTTACCATTCGCGACGTGTACCCATCGGCAGGTGCCGGCTTCGTCGTCGCCCTCGCGGGCGACATAATGACCATGCCGGGCCTGCCCAAGGTTCCGGCCGCCGAATCCATCCGGGTGCTGTCCGATGGCACCATCGAAGGACTATTCTGATGCCGCTCGACTTCGTCAGCACGGCGGGAGCCCCCCAGGCGATAGGGCCCTACAGCCAGGGCGTCATCGCCAACGGTTTTCTATTTACCGCCGGCCAGGTGGCACTCGACCCGGCCAAGGGTGAGCTCGTCCCAGGTGGGATCACGGAACAGACGACGCGTGCCTTGGAGAACCTCCGCGCCATCTTGAAGGAAGCGGGGACCGATTTCTCCCAGGTCGTGAAAACCACGGTCTTTTTGGTTGACATGGCCGATTTCGCCCCGATGAACGAGATCTATGGCAGAGCGTTCGGGCAGCACCGCCCGGCAAGATCAACGGTGGCGGTAGCCGCTCTTCCGCGCGGTGCCAGGGTCGAGATCGAGGTGATAGCAGCGGTGAGCGGTGAGGGTTAAGCTCACGGCTTACCTTCCATACGGGAGCGGATCGGGCCTGGTGGTTCGGCCGGTCTTCAAAACCGCGATGGAGGCGCCTTCGGCGGCTCCGGTGGGTTCGATTCCCACACGCTCCCGCCACCTTTTTCGGGCAGCACTCGCTTCCATTACTCTACTCGGCCCGCTGACAGCCACTCAGCTTGCCGCGCAGGTGCAGCCCCGTCCGGCACAGCCCGCCGCCACGCCTGCTCGGGCCCCGGCCGCGCCGGACTCGCTGACTCGCCGCTACCTCAGTCCGTCCGCCGCGCTGTGGCGTTCGCTGCTGCTGCCCGGCTGGGGTCAGGCCCGCCTGGACCGGAAGCTCACGGCGGGACTCTTTATTGCGTGGGAGGGCGTCACCCTTGGCATGAGTCTGAAGACCCTGCACGAGCTGGAGTATCTGCGACGGACTAACTCCGGCAGGGCGGATGACAAGCGTCAGGAACATGAAGACTGGGTGGTGCTGCTGGGCTTCAATCATGTCCTTGCCGGACTGGAGGCCTACATCTCCGCTCACTTGGCAGATTTTCCCGGCGACCTCCATCTGGAGGCCGTGCCGGGAGGAGCCGGAGCGGGTGTTTCTTTGCCAGTAAGGCTACCATGAATCCGGCACCAATCGGCATCTTCGATTCCGGTATCGGAGGGCTCACCGTTGCGCGGGCTATCTACGAGCGCCTGCCACAGGAGTCCACCATCTACTTTGGGGACACCGCCCGCGTGCCTTACGGCCCCAAATCGCCGGAGACAGTAAAGCGCTACAGTCTGGAGATCCTTCACTGGTTACTGAGCCAGGGCGTCAAGGCCGTGGTGGTGGCCTGCAATACCAGCACGGCGCACGCGCTCCGCACTCTACAGGAAGCCACCCCAGTGCCGGTGCTTGGTGTGATCAAGCCGGGCGCTCGGGCTGCGGTGGCTGCGGGCGACGGCGGGCCGATCGGCGTAATTGGCACCGCCGGAACGATTGCGAGTGACGCCTACAACCGCGCAATTCAGGCACTCGCCCCCGGCACTCCAGTGGTGCAGCGGGCCTGCCCGCTCTTCGTTCCTTTTGTAGAGGAAGGCTGGTTCGATCATCCTGCGACCGAGCTGGTGGCCGCCGACTATCTCCGCGAGCTGCGGCAGGCCTGTGTTCGCGCCCTGGTGCTGGGTTGCACCCATTACCCCTTGTTGAAGCCACTACTCCAACGGGTGATGGGTCCCGAGGTGAAGCTGATCGACAGTGGTCAGGCCACTGCCTCGGCCCTGGAATCGATTCTGAAGGACAAGCAGCTGGAGGCGACCGCCGCCGCGGCAGTACACCATCGATTTGTGGTGAGCGACGACGAAGCCAGATTTCGGCAGGTTGGATCGCGCTTCATCGGAGAACGGCTGGCGAGAGCCGAGGTGGTGCCGTTGGGATGATCGGATCGGCTCGCCGAGATCCCGAGCTAAGACTTGGGATGGAAGGTGCAGAGCTCGGCCCCCGAATCGGTGGCGACGGCGTAGCGATGTCCGTCGAACCACGCACCCGGATTGAGGTACATCCGCCCGGGGCTCGGTTCGGCCAGCATTGGCTGATGGGTATGCCCCATGACCAGCAGTCCGACTCCTGAGTCGGTTGAAAGAAGCTGTTCAGCCCAGGCCCGCTGCCGCGCAGCCGCCCGGGCTAACTTCGCTTCGTCCATGGTGTGATCGCCCAGAACGGGACTCAAAATATCCACCAGCCGAAGACCGAAGTCGGGATGGAGCACGCGGTATACCGCGGCAGTGGCTGGATGTTGAATCATCCGGTGGATCAGTTTGGCCTGCCAGCGGGGCTCAGCCAGTCCATCTCCGTGGACTGCACTGACGGTCCGATCACCGATCTGGAAGGTTGCGCGATGCGGGTTGAAGCAGAGCCCGAGATCCCGCTCCCAGAAGTCGCGGTCCCAGCGGTCGTGATTTCCTCCCACCATCACGATGGGCACTCGACGCCTAAGTCGGGCGAGTGCCGCGGCCACATGAAAGCCGCGCCGGGGAATGACCCGTGAGTAGGTAAACCAGAAATCGAAGAGATCGCCGTTGATCAGCAGACAATCGCCCAGCCCAGGCACCGCGTCGAAGAATTCGAGCAGTGCCTCCTCGGTACCCGGTGGCGCAACTCCGAGGTGGGCGTCAGACACGATCACGAGGGTACGGCCCAGCACGGCGCCAAAGATGGACTCCCGCATACCCCGGTGCAACCGGCTCCTCGTCCGGCGCGTGTCAGCCCCAACGTCCCGAACGTCTAACCCCTGAGGCTGCCATGGCCAGCACGGTTCCGTCGATCTCGGAGACCACCGTACGGGTCAACTACTCCGAGACCGATCAGATGGGCGTGGTCTACCACGCCCGGTATCTGGTCTGGCTGGACGTCGCCCGTTGCGAGCACCTGCGGCTGAGCGGGATGAGTTATCGCGAGCTGGAGCAGGCTGGCCTGCGACTCGCCGTCAGCGAGCTCGCCATCAGATATCGCCAGCCCGCCCGCTACGACGATCTTATCCGGATTCGATGCTGGGTGCGCGAAGTAGCCTCACGACGGGTGGATTTCGGCTATGCCGTCGAACACGCCGAGGATCAACGCTTGCTGGCAACCGCCTCTACCCGGCTTCTCGCCCTCGATGTCGGAATGGCGCTGGCCCGCTTACCGGAGCGGGTCCGTCACGTTCTTCATCCCATCCCGGACCCGATCAGGCTGGCATGATGAGACAACTCGGCGGCCTGGTCCTCTTGAGCGCAGTGCTCCTGACCCCGCCTCGCCTGGCAGCTCAGGATGAAGCCGTGGTCGAGCAGTTGGCACCAGTGCTGGCCGCCGAGGATGCTCGCGACTGGCAACCCGATCTGTTTCAACGGGCGCTCCTCGCCCCCGACTCTCTGGTCCGCCGCACCGCCGCGCTCGCCGCCGGCCGGATCGGAGATCTCCGAGCGACGCCGCTCCTGCTGCGGGTGTTGGACCAACCTGATTCCACGGTTCGGGTCGCCGCCGCCTTCGCCTTGGGTCTGCTTCGTGATTCTTCCACGGTCGAGCCACTGATCCAGCGGTTGACCGGCCTGCCGCCACTGGATACCGCCACCGCAAGCGAGGCAGTCACCGCTCTGGCGAAGATCGGAGGAAAGCGAACCGCGGACTTCTTCGCTTCCGCGCTGGGCGGGAAGATCGCTCTGAGCCAAGCCGATCCGGCTCCGGCCCTGGGGCAGATGTTGCTGGAGACCTGGCGCCTGGGGCAGGACGCCCAAGCCGCGTCGCTCCTGCCCTTTGCCGACGATACCGTTCGGGATGTCCGGTGGCGTGCCCTTTATTCGCTCGGTCGACTCCGTTCGCCTGAAGCAGGCAATCATCTGATTGTTGCTCTGCGGGCCGATGATGCCGAGACCAGGGCCACGGCTGCCAGGGCGCTGACTCGGGAGTACGCCCGGGGAGCCAAGCTCGCGCCCGCAACAGTATCCGGCCTGCTGGCCCGGGAGGTGGACGATGAGGATCCCGGTGTTCGGACCAACGCGCTCCGCGCGCTCGGCACGTACCACGACTCTCTGCTTTCGGCTGCGGTTGCTTCCAAGGTCGAAGATCCAGACCTGAATGTCCGGGTTCAGGCGACATCCAGTCTGGGAGAGCTGGGCGGCTCGGTTGCGGCCGCCACTTTGCGGCGACTGGTCCAGTCGAAGGCAGGGTTTGCCGTTCGCCGCGAAGCGTTGCTGGGGTTAGCGCGAATCGATCGGGCGGGGTTCGCGACAGCAGCTGAACCGTGGAGGTCGAATTCTGACTGGAGAGCGCGCGCGGCCGCCGCGGAGGGATGGGCCCGCACGGGCCACACTGGAACGCCCGCGTTCCTCTCTGATCGGGACGGCCGGGTTATCGCGAGCGGACTTCAGGCCTGGGCTGACGCAGTTTCGGGACCCGAGCCAGCGCTCATCGGGGCAGCCCGTCGGCTGCTCGGCCATGCCGACGCGGCGGTTCGCAGTGTCTCCGCTGATGCTTTGGCCCGAGCAGCGTCCCCGGCCGACATCACTCCGCTGGTTGAGATGTACACCCGCTCCCTCCGGGACTCGTTTCCCGAGGCCTCGTTATCAGCACTAGGGGCGCTCCAGTCCATTTCAAAAAGGGGTGGCGCTGCCGGCTCGCAGATCGAGCGGGAATTTCTCGCTGCCGTCCCGCGCCCCACCAACTATCTGTTGCGCCGTTGGGCTGAGGCCAACTGGCCTGAGGCGGCGGAGCGGTGGGGTTCAGCTTATCCGCTCTCCACCGGACGCACCCTGCAGGATTATCGCGAGCTGACCCGGCAATTCATCCTGGCACCCGATTCTCTGGCGAGGCCTCATGTCTTTATAGAGACGGAGCAACGCGGTGCGCTGGAGGTGGAGCTGTTCGGACCCGAGGCGCCCATGACCGTGGCCAACTTCCTCCGTCTGCTTGACCGCCGGTTCTTCGACGGCAACCGGTGGCATCGGGTGGTGCCGAATTTCGTGGTGCAAGACGGCGATCCGCGGGGTGATGGTTTCGGCGGGCCCGGCGGCTCCATACGGGACGAGATCAACCGCAATCGCTATGGTGCCAGGCCGGTGCTGGGAATGGCCCTTTCCGGCCCCGATACCGGGGCCAGTCAATGGTTCATTACGCTCTCCCCCCAACCTCACCTGGATGGGACGTACACGGTATTCGGGAAAGTGGTGGGCAACTTCGGCCCGCTGTCGCGGATCAGCCAGGGCGACTTGATCCGAACGATCCATCGATAGGCTAGAGGAAGTGGCAATGACGGAGATGCACTCATGAGTCGTATCTGCAGGGTGGCGATTTCCTTGTTCCTTCTCTCCGCCTTCTCCGTGCCTGCAGCGGCCCAGTTCTTTGCCTTCGGCCAGAATAAAGTCCAGTATCGCCGGCTCGACTGGCGGGTCACTCGGGGGCCGCACATAGACCTGTACTACTATCCAGCCGAGGCCGACCTGGTGCCCGCGGCGCTGGCGTATGCCGAAGCGAGTTATGACACGCTTTCACTGCAATTCGGTCACGCGGTTGGCGCCCGCATCCCGCTGATCGTCTATGCATCCCATACCGACTTCGAGCAGACCAACATTCTGCCATTTACCCCACCCGAAGGACTCCTCGGCGCCACCGACTTCCTCAAGCGAAGGGTATCGTTGCCGTTTCGGGGCAACTTCGCCGAGTTCAGACACACCCTGCGGCACGAGATGGTCCACGTCTTTCAGCTGGATATGCAGTCGGAGAGCTATTACCAGGCACCCCGCGCCCGGCGGTTTGGATTCCCGTTGTGGTGGAGCGAAGGCCTGGCGGAGCTCTGGTCCGGAGGGGAGGACGCACGGGACTACATGGTCCTCAGGGACCTCACGCTCAGCGGGAAGCTGCCTCAGTTCAAGCAGCTGACCTACTTCACCGGTGGTATCGTCTATCCGATCGGCGGCAAGATTCACCGTTGGCTGGCCGACACCTACGGGGACTGGCGGGCCGCCCTGATGTACAAGGAGCTGAACCAGCACGACAACTTTGAGGAGGCAATTCGTGCCGTCTATGGCCGGTCGCTGGATCAGCTCAGCGAGGAATTTCAGCTCGCCATGCGCCGGACCTTTTACCCCTCGGTCAGTAACCTTGCTCCCTTAGGCGTAACGGGGCGGGAGATCAGCCGGCTCGCGGTCAAGCCGGCGTTCATTCCTGATTCCACTGGCGAGCACCCGGGAGAAGTGGCCTACGTCTCTCCCGCCACGGGATACCTCAGTGTCTACCGAAAGGGTGTGGACGGAGGCCGGGCGCGGAAGGTCGTCACCGCCGGCCGCTCGGCCGAGCTTGAAGCGTTTCACCCCTTTGACTCTCGGATGGATGCCTCCCGCGCGGGTTACCTGTTGTTCACCGCGCGCTACGGCGATCGGGACGCCCTGGTCGTGTGGGATCTCGATCGGGGAAAGGTGGTCGGGCGCTACCAGTTCGAGCGGCTGGTCTCGATTCTTTCGCCCATGTGGATGCGCGATGGACGGAGCATCGTGTTCAGCGGGCTTTCCGAAAGCGGGGTTTCCGATCTGTATCGGGTACACCTGCCAAAAGGAAAGCTGGAGCCGCTCACCCGCGACCATTACCAGGACCTCGATCCCAGCCCCGCGTCGGACGGCCGCCGGCTGGTCTTCGCGTCCGACCGCACCGCAGGTGGGCTCGAAGGGGCGGTCAATCTGTTCATTCTCGACCTGGTTACCGGAGATGTTAGGCAGCTCACCCGGGGGCACTGGGTCGATGAGGCCCCCACCTGGGGACCCGATGGTCGGATCTATTTCACCTCGGATCGGGACGGCATACTGAACGTCTTCTCCTCCGACAGCCTCGGAAACGGACGGCGGGAAACCAGCGCCTGGAGCGGTGCATTCGATGCAGTACCGTTGCCGGACGGCGGTGGGCTGCTGGTAGGAGGATTTCACGACCTGAGCTGGAACCTGTACCGATACCCGGTTGACTCCGCTGCGCACGAAGATCGCTTCGTGCTGGATTCGGGTCCGCCACCAGCGCAGTGGGCCTGGGCGAGCGGCAGCCGCAAGGCCACGGCCAAGGTCGTGGGAGAGCCGTACCGTCGCCGGCTCACCCTCGATTTCGCAGCCGGAGGAGCCGCGTTTATCCCGGGGTACGGCGGGGCGCAGGGAATATCGTTTCTCATGAGCGATCTCCTGGGCGACAACCTCGTGTATGGCAGTATCGGGTCTTTCCAGGGCCGCCGGTTGGGCAGTGTGTTTGCGAACATCAGCGCCAGCGCGATCTATGTAAATCAGCAGCGGCGGCTCAATTGGGGGCTGGGCGCGTTTCGCACCAGAAGCCGGAACTACGAGGGCGACCTGGTCGTGGCCTATGAAGAACTGGCTTACGGGGCACTCGGTCTTCTGCGGTATCCCTTGAGCCGCTTCAGTCGAGTGGAGGGTACTGCCGTCCTGGAACATTCGGACCGGGTGGACTTCACCCTTACGGTAGACGAACCGCGGCGGGTCGGCTGGATCGCATCGAATTACTTAAGCTTCGTGCACGACAACTCGCTCTGGATTCCTTCGGGCCCCATCGACGGAGGAAGGTTGAGTCTTACCGGCGGTATTTCCAGCGATTTCACCAACAGCCGCTTCGATAGCTACCTGTTGAGTGGGGACTGGCGCCGCTACCTCCGGCTGGGACCGCGGACCGCCTACGCGATCCGGGCCTTCGGCTTCTACAGCGGTGGCGACCGCCCGCGGCGAGTGAACATCGGGGGTACCCTGGGTCTGCGGGGCTACCCTGAATTCGGTTATATCGTTGGAACTCGAGCCTACATGCTCAACCAGGAGCTCAGGTTTCCCCTGCTGACTCACCTGACCCTCGGCACCCCGCTGGGCGATATCGATTTCCCGGAAATTCAGGCGGGATTCTTTGGCGACGTGGGTAAGGCGCTTTTGCACGAGGATTCGCAGCGGGCGTTACTGGGGAGTTGGGGGATCAGCTTCCGCTTGGCCCTGGGTCCGTTCGCGGTGTTGCGGCTGGACGTGGGCCGCCGCTTCAGTGATGGCAACTTCCGGGGGTACAGTCTTGACCGGAGCCAGCGAGAGCCCAGCTTCGTGCATTTCTTCTTCGGCTATAACTATTGATGGGACAACATGTTCGTGTTGACCTACCCATACTGCTCCTCTATCTTGGCTCGGCCCAGGTGGCCTGCCGGAACGCACCGGAACCAGTCGTTCCGGTTGAAGCCCAGCCGGCGAGTCTGGCCGAAGTCGCTCCCTGGGTCAGCGCCACTGTGCCAGCGGCTCATCAGGTCTACCGATTCAAGTGGCTGCTGCGCGACGAGCGGGGAAGTGCCGGAGGCCGGGGGGCGGTGCGAGTTGCCCCACCTGACTCCATGCGGTTCGATGTAGCGGGTCCATTCGGGAGCGGAGTCGCTTCCGCGGTTGTCGTTGGTGATCGGGCGCTGTGGACCGACCCGGCCGATGCCATTGCTCGGTTGGTGCCAAACTACCCCCTGATGTGGGCCATGTTCGGCGTGGCACGGATGCCGTCTGAGAGCGTCAGTGTACGCGCGCTGAGCACATCCTCTACTCAGGCTTGGCAGTTTGCCGGAGCACGCGATACCGTGGCGTACGCCAGGACCGCTGGAGAGTCGGGACGGCTCGTCGCGGAGGTCCACCAGGCCGGCAAGCTGCTCGGCCGTGCCGAAACCACGCTGGGGCCGGACGGAGCTCCGCTCAAGGCCAGGCTTACCGTCCCAAGCGGGCCTGCGCAGCTGGACCTTACGTTTCTCTCCATAACGCGGGACACCTTTGCGCCTGATATCTGGATTACTCGTAAGCCTTAGTGGTCTGCTCACCCTCGGATGCTATGGTTTTGCGGGTGGTGGCTTACCCCCTGCAATCAAGACGGTCGCGGTCCTTCCCTTCGACAATCAGACGCCTGAGCCGACGCTGACCCAGGAAATCTCCCGGGCGGTTCGCGAGGCCGTCGAGCAGAGACTGGGGCTTCGACAGGCAGCCGAGCCGCGGGCCGATGCCGTCGTCCGGGGCTCGATTACCCGCTACGAGCCTGACCTCCCGGTGGCCTATACTGGAGGCGACAGCACCGTGACGGTCACCCAACGGGAACTCCAGATTACCGTTTCAGTCGAGATCCTCGATCAGAGGCAGGGCAAACCCCTTTGGCAGCGGAATGGGCTGACGCTGCGAGGGACCTACGTGCCGGGACAAGAGGCCAATGGCAGGCGGAAAGCCCTCGACGATCTGGTGGTAAACATCGTGGAAGGCGCCCAGTCGCAGTGGTGAGTTCCGCCAAGGCTCGAGCCTAGTGCACGAGCTCTCCATTCCTGGCTTGTTTCTCACGGTGGCGGCCATACTGGTGGCCGCCAAGCTGATGGGTGAGCTGGCGGAACGGATAGGCCAGCCTGCGGTACTTGGTGAGTTGCTCGCCGGCGTTCTTCTTGGCGGAAGCGTCCTCGGGATCGTCCCCACCGCCGGGGGAGAGGGAGAGGTGGTGCGTGTACTCGCGGAGCTGGGAGTCGTGCTCCTTCTCTTTGAGATCGGGCTAGAAACCGACTTGCGGGAAATGTTTCGGGTGGGCCCCGCCTCCCTGGCGGTTGCAACCGTTGGGGTCGTGCTTCCCTTCCTGTTCGGATTCCTCTATTGGGCGTATGTGCCGCACGCGGCGAGTGGCGGCTCGGTGGCCCTGACGACCGCTGCCATTTTCGTGGGCGCCACGCTGACGGCCACATCAGTCGGGATTACCGCCCGGGTTCTGTCCGACCTCCGCCGGATGAACACTCCAGAGGCGCGGATCATCATCGGAGCCGCCGTCATAGACGATGTCTTCGGCCTCGTAATTCTGTCGGTAGTCTCGCAGATGGCGGCCGGAGCGACCATCGCCCCTTCGAGCATACTGCGGATCTTTGCCGTCGCGGTCGGCTTTCTCGTGGGGGCCGTTCTGGCAGGCCGGTTCTTGGCTCCGCGGCTGTTCGATCTCGTCGTTCGGATGCGGGTCCGCTACGTGCTTCTGGTCGCGGCCATCGCGTTTGTTCTGGCGCTGTCGGCGGGAGCTGCAATGGCCGGATCAGCTCTCATCATCGGCGCCTTTGCCGCAGGTTTGATCCTGTCGGGAACCAATCAGTTCGACACTATCGAGCGGGAGGTTCGGCCGGTGGGCTCGATATTCACGCCCATCTTCTTCGTGAGTGTCGGCGCTTCAGTCAACGTGCGGCTGCTCGATCCCACCCGAGACGGGGCTTCGGGTGTGCTTGGAGTAGCGGCCATACTGACCCTGTTGGCGATCGTCGGCAAGGTCGCTGCCGGTTGGGCGGCACCCTGGGCTCGCTTTCGACGAGTTGTGGTGGGAGTCGGGATGATTCCGCGGGGAGAGGTCGGATTGATCTTTGCTGATATTGGAAGGCGGGCGGGCATTCTGAATGAAGCCGTGTTCGGCGCAATTCTGCTCATGATTATGGCCACCACATTTGTTGCGCCACCCGGTCTCAAGCTGCTCTTCGGTGCCCGGACCCCTGATCGTCCGGCATGATGGACACCAGGAATAAGGCGATGAGCTTGACCGAGGCTCTGGGCTGGCGGGCACGGCAGGCTGGTCCGGTGGTCTTCACCAACGGAGTCTTCGACCTGCTGCACCGCGGCCATGTAGAGCTGCTGGAAGCTGCCCGGCGAGAAGGGAGCGCTCTCATTGTCGGGGTGAACAGCGATGCCTCAGTAAGACGGCTGGGAAAAGGTCCCGATCGGCCATTGAACGGTGAGGCCGCCCGGGCCCGAGTCCTCGCTGGATTGGTGGCGGTGGATTGCGTTGTTGTTTTCGATGAGGACACTCCCCTCGAACTGATTCAACAGCTTGCCCCCGATGTCCTGGTGAAGGGGTCGGATTATGTTCGCAGCGCCATTGTCGGAGCCGATCTGGTAGAATCACGGGGTGGCCGGGTAGTGCGAGTCCCCCTGGTCAGCGGCTTCTCCACCTCTGCTATTGTGGAACGTCTTCGTGCCTCGACCTGACGGCCGTGCTCCGGATGAACTGCGCCCGCTCGTGCTGGAGAGACGAGCCAACCCCTACGCCGAGGGGAGCTGCCTGATTCGTATGGGTGGCACACTCGTCCACTGCACCGCGAGTGTTGAAACGGGGGTACCCGGCTTCAAGAAGGGAACTGGTGAGGGGTGGGTCACCGCGGAATACGCCATGCTTCCCCGGGCCACCGTGGAGCGCACCTCCCGGGAGCGGAACGGTCCCGGCGGCCGGACCCAGGAGATTCAGCGGTTGATCGGACGCTCCCTCCGCGCGGCCATGTCCACGATGAGCTTTGGGGAGTTCACCATCCGGGTGGACTGTGACGTGCTTCAGGCCGATGGCGGGACGCGTACCGCTTCGATCACTGGAGGCTGTGTGGCCTTGGCCGACGCATGCGCCTGGCTGGCGGAACGAACCGGAAAGCCCTCACCGTTCGGCAAGCTGGTGGCTGCCGTCTCGGTCGGCCTGATCGAAGGGGAAATTCGGCTTGACCTGGCCTATGCTGAGGATAAGGACGCCGGGGTGGACGCGAACATCGTGATGCTAGAACCCACCGAATTCGTAGAAGTGCAGGGCACCGGGGAGCACGCCACCTTTAGCCGGAGCCAGCTGGAAACTCTGCTGAACGTGGCGCAGCGGGGTATTGCCGAGCTGTTTCAGGCCCAGCGGAAAGTTCTCGGTCGGTGAAACTCCTGGCTGCCACGCGGAGCCGCGGCAAGCAGGAGGAGATTCGTCGGATCCTGACACCGGGAGGGCTCCAGGTGGTCTTCCCGGAGGATATTTGGCTTCGAGAGTCAAACGAAGACGATGCGCTCGAAGCCGCCGACACCTTCGAAGGGAATGCCCGGAGGAAGGCGGAATATTTTGTCCGCCTGAGCTCTTTACCCACCCTGGCGGACGACTCCGGACTGGAGGTATTGGCTTTAGGGGGAGCCCCCGGCGTTCGCTCGAAGCGCTGGGCCGGAGCCTCAGGCACCCCCGCCGAAGTCGACGCGGCCAACAATGCCGAACTACTGCGCCGGTTGGCCGGCCTTTCCGATGCCCAGCGGGTCGCCCGCTACCGCTGCGTGCTGGTGTTTCTCCGCTCCGCTGGAGCTGTCCCCCTCGTCTGCTACGGCGATTGCACCGGTCGCATCCTGGAGGCCCCGCACGGCGCCGGCGGCTTCGGGTATGATCCTCTGTTCTTCAGCGACGAGCTAGGAAAGACGTTCGGCGACGCGTCAGCCCAGGAAAAAGATACGGTGAGTCACCGTGGCCGGGCGTTGCGGGCGTTTCTGCAGGCGCTGAAAGCTTCTGTCCCGGCGTCATAAACCGGCTATTTTTCCGGCAGCCTGACGGGGTGTGGCGCAGTCCGGTAGCGCGCCTGCTTTGGGAGCAGGAGGTCCCGGGTTCGAATCCCGGCGCCCCGATGCAGGAGCCTTACGATTGACTCGCCGTCGATTCTGGTTGACATGGTTCGCACAAGCTGGAGTGTCCGTAAAACGCGTCGGTTTCATCCAGAATCACGGCAGGCCGCGAGCCTTGACGCACAGCGCAGTACCAGTACTTTGGCGATCAAACCAAAGTGCTGTACGCTCCAGCAATTTCTTGTCTAGTGCAGGCCATTTTGTTTGTACGTTTGCGACTGCTGTTCCGTAGTTGATCCTCCCATGCTCACATTTCCCGCCTGCAGGAGGAGCTCTTGTATCCAAGCAGCAGCCTTCCGAAGTAAACCGGAGCGCCAACCACGCTCGCGCTATACAGAGGGAGAAGCATCGGAGACATTCAGATGAAATGGTTGCTAGCGGTAATACTGATCTGCTCTCTTGTTCAGGTTACTTTTTCTTTCCTTATGCTTCTCCAACTTGGCAAGCTTATAGAGATGAAAGAAACGGATTGGAAGGCTGACGAGTCGGCGTAACAATCACCGTTGGCTCGCCATAGTCTAGGAGGAGGAGTACCGGCAACGGGCGTGGTATCCCCTGGTGCCAGTAAGCATCAGCGGGTGAATCTTGTCACTGTTTCGCGCCCCTCGTTTTCCCACCGGATGCCGCAATAGCAAGCGTGCCAGAGCCTTCCCGGCACGGACCGCACCCAACCCATCGCACAACCCTCCGGCGTCCGCGGAACCCGTCGTACGGGGGCCTCGAAAGGCCAGGCAGGGCATTAAACGGAAGTCACCCAGCGGTGGGGCTCGGTCGGGGATTAGCACTCGGCTCAAACGGTCCTTACATTCCCAGTGCGAACTCTTAGCTGCAAGGCTCTTGTTTGATGGTACACGGCAATACCGCTGTCACTCCGCCAGTTCCAATGTCCCCCCCCAGGCCCGCCGATCTAGGTAGTCCCGAGGATTCTACCCTTGTGGGCTGGACACTCCCTGGTGGTCTCCGCCTACTCGACCGATTGGGCTCGACTCCAGACGGGATGCTGTACCACGGGAGGTATCCGACGGGGATCGAGGTCGTGGTGCTAATTCTGCATCCCCAGACCGCCGAAGCCACAGCGTCCAAACGCAAGCGTTTGGAACAAGCGACGCAGATCCAGCATCCCAACGTCGCGGCGACCCTTGAAGTGGGTGAGATGCCGGAAGGCTCGCTCTACGTGGTTTTGGAGCAGTTGGTCGGTGAACCTCTATCGAATCTGCTGGGGGCGGGCCGTACCTTCGCGCCGCGGGAAGCCCTTGATCTCGCCCTCCAGGTCGCAGCGGGGCTCCGGGCTGCGCGGCAGGCGGGATTTGTTCACGGGAATCTCTCGCCCCATACCATACTGGTCACACGTGCGGCCTCCGGGCGGCCTCAGATTAAGATCATCAACTTCAGCCTGGACCCAACGCCTCCCATCACTGGAGAAGCGAGCGCCAAGTACGCGAGTCCCGAGCGGCTCTACGGGCACCCACCGGACGAGCTGAGTGATGTCTTCAGCCTCGGGGCTGTGCTTCATCATCTACTGACCGGCATGCCCCCAGACCCTGGGAATGTTGGCAGTCCGACTCCCGAGTTTGCGCACACAGTGCTCGACACCGCTCTGGCACCTGCTCCGGCTCGACGCTTCCAGACGGTCTCGGAGTTGGAGGCGGCGCTGGCGCGACTGGTCGCGGTCGTAAGTAAGCCCAAGAAGCCAGGCATCGGTCGGGTGCTTTTGCTCGGGGCGGTGTCGTCCGGCCTTGCCATCGCCGCAGGAATTTTGCTGTTCCCTGGCTGGAGGTCGCCGGCAGCGAGCGAGGAGCGGCCCCTTCCGGTCGCCAGCACCACGAAACCGGAGCTCGCGGTGCCCAATTCTCCCACTACCAATAAGGCGGCCCCCGCCACCGCGCGGACTCGATCGGCGGCTCCGGCTCCCGCAGCAGCACGCCGGGATGTACCAGCCACGCCGGTACAGTCCGACGGATAGCGCCCGTTCTGCGGCCGTAGCGAGTCCTGCCCAGGTGCCCCGCGCCGCGCGCCCGCGATCGGTTCCAACCGCCGTCGCCGACGCCGACACCGCTCTCTCGACTGAGACCGGCATGGTGGCGAGTCCCCAGCCGGAGCCGCGGCAGCCCGCCACCTTCGAGGAACGGGCTCAAGTCTACCTCCGGATTGGGTTGGACGAGGCTAGGCGGCAGCTCGGCCGGCCCGTCCATGCCATAGAGGGGATGACGGCGTTATTCCTGGGATTGGCGCAGAGCCGGTTCCCAGGCTATACCGATACAGCGCTGTCGGTGGTCCGGTCGGTGTATATCGGACCAAACGGAGGCTTGATCCTGCTTGACCAGCAACGGGTGAGGCCGGGGGAGAAGGTGCCGGCCGCCACCGCGACTAGCTGGCGAATCGGCGATGTCATGCTGTACCTGCACGGCGAGACCCGGCCGGAGGTTCTCAGAAACTTAGTGACGAGAGTGCGATAGCCAGAGGCAGACTGCGACCTCGGTTAGCCCTCCCACCAGCGACGGCGACGAGCATCCAGGCCCCGTAAGTCACTTAGACTACGGGGCCTATGTTGGCTGAAAACGGTTTGGTAGCTTTGGGGGCTGG
>CAWJIM010000014.1:0-26098 GCA_963842945.1 uncultured Gemmatimonadales bacterium | reverse complement strand
TTGATGAGGCAGCCGCCGGAGCACTTCGACTGCACCGCGCTTCGACGTGACCTCGGCGCATAACCCGAATGCCATCGGCGACTACGCGGCTATCGGCTGTGGCCGGTCCGTCGCCCTGGTGGGGCGCGACGGATCGATCGACTGGCTCTGCTGGCCCCGGTTCGACAGTCCTTCACTCTTCGGCCGCATCCTCGATCCTACCGCCGGGCATTGGCGCATAGCCCCAGCCGCACCCTTCCGGACCGAACGGCGCTACATCGAGAACACCAACGTGCTCCAGACCCGGTTCATCACCGAAGCGGGGACGCTGGTCCTCACCGATCTGATGCCGGTGTCCTCGGAGCAGGAGAAGGAACGTCTGCTGGTGCCGGAGCGGGAGATCCTCCGGCTGATCGAGTGCGAGCGGGGAGAAGTGGAGCTCGAGTGGTCGTTCGAGCCGCGTCCCGGGTACGCCCTCCGCGCGGCCAGAGTTCGCACGGCTGGACAACTGGGACTTCGGGTCGAAACCGGTGTGGGCCTGCTCACGTTGCGAACCGACCTGGCGACCGAGATCGGCGGTGACGGCAGGGTAGGGGGACGCGCCCGCCTCTCCTCCGGAGCGTCGGCCCAGGCGTCGCTCACATTGGCGAGCGAGGGTCCGGCGGTGCTGCCGCCGCTGGGTGAGTGGTCACGGGCTGCACTCGATCGCACGGTGGACTGGTGGCAGAGCTGGGCCTCCATCGCGCGCTACGACGGCCCCTGCCGCGAGGCGGTAATTCGAAGCGCGCTCGCCCTCAAGCTCATGGTCTTCGCTCCCTCTGGTGCGGTGGTGGCGGCGCCCACCACCTCGCTGCCCGAGCGGATCGGCGGTCCGCTCAACTGGGACTACCGCTTCTGCTGGCTGCGCGACGCCTCGCTCACGGTTCGCGCACTCACCGGTCTGGGTTACATGGACGAGGCCCACGCCTTCGTCCACTGGCTGTTGCATGCGACTCGCCTGACCCGGCCCGAGCTTCGAGTGCTCTATGATGTCTACGGCAACAAGCCGCCGGATGAGCGCACGCTGGATCGCCTGACTGGACACGGCGGATCGCGACCGGTCCGAATCGGCAACCTGGCGGTGGAGCAGCGTCAGCTCGATGTGTACGGCGAGGTGATCGATGCGGTGACCCATTTCGTGCAGGCCGGAGGCAGCCTGGACCGGGAGACCCAGCGGGTGCTGCGGGCCTGGGGCGAATACATCTGCCGGCACTGGGAGGAGCCCGACGAAGGCATCTGGGAGCCGCGCACCGGCCGGGCCAACCATACTCACTCCCGGGTACTGAGCTGGGTGGCATTGGACCGCCTGCTACAGCTACACGCGAAGGATCATGTGGGCTGGGCTCCCAAGGCGAAGTTCGAAGAGAATCGCGACGCCATTCGCCGCCAGGTCGAGACCCGGGCATGGAATCCGGGGCTGGAAAGCTACGTTGCCCAAGCGGAGGGCGACCGGGTGGACGCCACCCTGCTGCTGCTCGCCTGGTATGGTTTCGAGTCCGCCACCTCCGTGCGGATGCGGCAGACCTACCAGCGGATTCGCGAGCGGCTGGGTGCTGGCGACGGGCTGCTCTACCGGTACCAGAGGATCAGAGAGCCGGAGAAAGAGGGAGATCCGGTCTCCCCGGGGGAGGGCGCGTTCGGCATCTGCAGCTTCTGGGTAGTGGAGTACCTCGCACTGGGAGGCGGGAGCGTGGACGATGCTCGGCAACTCTTCGAGAGACTCTGCGGATATGCCAATGACGTGGGGCTCTTCGCCGAGGAGATCGACCCCGGGACCGGCGCCGCGCTAGGCAACTTTCCCCAGGCGTTTACCCACGTGGGACTGATCAATGCGGCGATCTCGCTGGCCCGGCGGCTCGAGGGCAAGACGCCAATGCCGCGGCAGCTGCCGGAGAAACCGGAGGAGCCCAAGGCCGAGGAGCCCAAGGTATGAACTGGAGAGACTGGCTGCTCTGGAGCGGGGTGGCGACGCTGGCCCTCACGACGGTGCTGGCCGGCAGCCAGGGTCTTGGCCTCACTCGCATCAATCTTCCCTACATCCTGGGTTCGATCTTCACTCCCAACCGCGAGCGGGCCAAGCTGGTCGGATTTCTGGTCCACCTGCTGAACGGCTGGATCTTCTCGCTGGCTTACGTCGCAGCCTTTCACTCGTTAGGACGGACCAACTGGTGGATCGGCGCGGCGATCGGAGCGGTCCAGGCCAGCTTCGTGCTGACTGCCGGCGTAAGCCTGCTGTCGAGCATGCATCCGCGCATGGCGAGCGAGCAGAAGGGTCCCACCGTGACCCGCCAGCTCGAGCCTCCCGGGTTTCTGGCGCTCAACTATGGATATCAGACTCCGATCTCGATCCTGGTTGCGCACCTGATTTACGGCGCGATTCTGGGAGGGTTTTATAAGATGTAAGTCGGACGGTCGGACGGTCTCGGAAGACTTTTCTATTCGCTCTTGACACTCGCGGTCGTCGACGTATTCTGCGATTTCACCTCAGAAGCTATGAAACCCCGCGGCAGTTCCTGGTCGCCCATGCGCGGGATGGAGCTAATCGCGAAACCGGCTGAGCAAGCTATAGCTCCGCCGGTTTTCTATTGAACCTGGCTCCGAGCTCTCTGCTCCCAGCTCTATCCATCAGGAGGAACCGATGTACGCGACTATCCGTCGTTACTCGACCAAGACCCCTGCCACCACCGAGATGATCGATCAGTTCGTGCGCCGTATCGAGGAAAAGTTTCTTCCCACCATCCACGATATCCGCGGCTTTCATAGTTACGGGGTGATGAGGACCGGTGAGACGGACATTCTCTCGATTACCCTGTTCGAGGATCGCCAGGGGTCGACTGAGGCCACCCGCAAAGCGGCTGAATTCGTCCAGAAGGATCCCTTCAAGGACCAACTGAGCAAACCGGAGGTGATCGAGGGCGATCTGTTGCTGCTGAAAGAGATGGGGATGGGAGTTCGTTAGCTCGCGATGAGCAGGTCACCCCGTTCGAGGAGGATGAGCTGTTCACCGCTCATCCTCTTATCGCTTACCCACTAAGTCCTCAAACCTCTCATCTCCTCGGAGCGCCGCCCACCGCGGATCGTTCCGCAACAGGCCGACGCTGAGCTCCGAGGGTACCGAGAGCAGATACTTTAACTGGTCGATTGCCTCAGATCGCATACCGACCGTCGCATAGATCATGGCGAGCGCCGCCTGGATATTAGCGCCACGGTATGCCTCCCGGCTCACCGGCAGCAGCTTCACGGCGGTCTCGCCTTCCCGCACCGCGTCGGTCTTTCGTCCTTGATTGGCGTACACCAGGCCCAGTCGGGCATGGAAATTCGCCTCCTCGGGATGCGCCTTCACCTGGGATTCCAGGATGGTGCGTGCCGAGTCGAGGTAGGCCCGGTCCCGCGCAGCCCGGCCCCGAATGCGATACATGTCGGACTTGAGCATGTACAGGCCGGCAGTGTCGGCGACGTCGGCGGAAGTGAGCGCCTCGATCCTGGGCTGAACGACGGAATCGGCGGTGAACAGGAAGCTCGGCACCACCGCGAAGCTGGCAATCGCCCCGGTTCCCGCGGCCATCCGGCTCATCTCCACGAAGTCTACGCCCCGCAAAGCCGCGCGAAACGCCTGCCTCGCCGGCTCCACGCTGTCCATTCCGATGAGGCATTGGAGCTTGAGCCAGTGGGGGAAGGAGAGGTCGGGCCCGATGCCTATCCCCTTGTCGGCGGTCGCACAGGCCAGATCATACTTGCGAACCAGGTTGTAGGTCTGTGACAGGTTCCCGATCGCATCGGCCGATCGCGGGTTCAGCTGTACCGCCTTCTCGAAGTCCGCGATCGAGCCCGCCCAGCGGCCCTGGCGCCGCTGGACCGCCGCAGATGCCATGAACAACTCTGCATTGTTGGGCTGTTTCTCCCGCGCCTGAGCCAGCTCCTGCAGCGCGCGATCGTAGTCCAGCTTGCCCCAGTAGTAGTAATAACCCATCGCCACGTGGGGCTCGGGGAGATTGGGACGCAACCGGAGTGCGCGCTCCGCCGCCGCTTTCGCCTCCGCCAGGGCGGCTTCGCTGCGATCGTAGAAAAACCAGTACTCGCTGGAGCGTCCCTGAGACAACCGGGCCCAGGCCTGCGCGAAATTCGAGTCCAGCTCGGCCGCCCGCCGAAACATCCGAACCGAATTCCGAACGTCCTCTCGTCCCGGCCCGCGGTTGGCGTACTCGATGCCCCGCAGGTAAAAGTCGTAGGCCTCGGTGTTCGCCGTCGGCCGCTCGTTGATCGCCTGCTTCTCCGAGGGATCCAGCGCCAGGTTCATCGCACTGGTCACCTGCTCCGCGATGCTGGACTGCACCTGGAACACGTCCGCCAGCTGCGCATCGTAGCGGTCGGTCCAGAGGTGCCGGTCGTCCGCCACCCGGATGAGCTGGGGCGTGACCCGTACCTTGCTGCTCCCGTCGGGCGACTTCTCCCAGCGGACGCTGCCCTCGAGGATGTAGCCGACTCCGAGCTCCTGCCCGATCTGCCGGATACTCTTGGTCGATCCTTTATATGGATCGGTGCTGGTGCGGGAGACCACGCCGAGGTCGGAGACGCCGGCCAGACGGCTGGTGATCTCCTCGGTGAGCCCGTCGGCGAAGTACTGGTCGCCCGGCGGCGCCCATGTTCTTGAAGGGCAGCACCGCCAGCATCTTGGTGCCCGGCGTCTCGGCCGGATGGCGGCTCCGCTGCCAGAGGAACATCCCCATCGTCGCCGTGACCAGCAGTCCGAGCACGAAGGTGAGCCACGCGGGAACCGGCTTGCGACGACGAGTCGTTGGAGATGCCGAAGTCTCGGCCGTCCCTGCAGGAGTCGCGATGGTGGGGGAGGAAGTCATCCCGGCCACATTGGGCGACAACGCCTGCGCCAGCTGGCCCGGCGTGGCGAACCGGTCTGCCGGAATCGTGGCCAGGGCGGTGAGCACGACCCGCTCGAGCTGTTCCGGCACCGAGGGCCGGAGCCGGCGAAGGCTGGGGATCTCACCGGTCAGCCGTTTGGCGGTGATCGACTGCGCGCTGGATCCGCTGAACGGAGCCTCGCCGGCCAGCATCTCGTAGAGCACGACGCCCAGGCTGTACACATCGGTCTTGCCGTCGATGTCGCGCTCGCCGAGCGACTGCTCCGGGCTCATGTACGCCGGGGTTCCGACCGCGAATCCGGTGTTGGTGATCTGCTCGTTACCTGCCGCAGCATCCAGCGCTCGTCCGATGCCGAAATCGGCGACCAGCGCCTGGCCGTCCACCAGCAGAATGTTCTCCGGCTTCACGTCGCGGTGGATGATCCCGTGCCGATGGGCGAAATCGAGGGCGAGGGCGACCTCCCGGGTGATGCGAACCGCTTCGTCGATGGGGAGCTGCCGCTCGCGACGCAACCGGTCGCGCAGGCTCTCGCCTTCGATGTAGGGCATGGTGAACCAGAGATGCGCCGCCCCGCGGCCTTGCTCCCCCGCAGCAGCCGTCGTCCCGCTGTCATGCACTGAAACGATGTGGGGATGCTGCAGGCGGGCGGCGAGCTTGATCTCGCGGAGGAATCGGTCCGTGCCGACTGTCTCGGCCAATTCCGGATGGAGCACCTTGAGTGCCACCGGCCGGTCGTGGCGGAGGTCGTGGGCGAGATACACCACTGCCATACCACCGCGGCCGAGCTCGCGCTCGATGCGGTACTGGCCGGCGAGCGCAGCCTGAAGGCGACTCAATCCATCTTGCAAGCGGGTCCTGGGAGAGGTTTGGCGGAAGGTTACAGCGGTGGGTGAAGCGGCGGAAGGTACGGCGGCCTCTGCCGCACCCTCCGATTAGCCTGCCAGCGTCGCTAATTGACGTCAGCCAGCAACAGCAGGTCGAACGGCGCTCCACCGCCGGTCGAGTCGACCGCGATTACCGTACGCACCTGCCCCGCGGCCAGACTCAGCGTGCCGCTATCGATCACCACGATCTTGCTGCCCGCCGGCGTCACCCGAAGCTGGTAGTCGCCGGCTGGAATCTCCAGGTAGTCGGAAGCCGCGCCGAATGGAACGCTCGTCAGGGTGGGAGTCGCCACCTCGAGATCTGCCCCCGGCGCGGTGACATAGATGTCCACTGCCGGAGCACTCGGTGCGCCGTGGACTGCCCGCACCTTGACGTTCCCGGTCGCTGGGGCCGATCGATCGTCCTCCACCACGATCGGCGCTATGTCGGAGACCAGGCCCCCGGCGATCACGGTGTAGTCGGTCCCCGCTGTCAGCGGGAGGTCGGCATCGATCACCGTCGTGCTGGTGCCTGCCGCGTTCACCTTGATATTTCGGCTTCCAGCTGGGACTTCGAGGTAGCTCGAGGAGCCGAGGTAAGGCACCGCGCTCAGCACCTGGACGTCATCCACCAGGACGTCAACATTGGGTGCGTCGGGCGAGGCGTGCACCACCCGCACTCCTGCATCGGTTGCGGGACCGGTGCTGCTGTCGTCATCGCTGCAGCCGGCCGCAAAAGCCGCGGCAGCGAACCCGAGAGTAAGCAGTCTGAGTTTCATGGCCACTCCTGAAGTTTGGTGTTTGCCCCTGTTGCCGGCCGGGCGATCTCGGCCTGTTCAGGCTTCCGCCCGATCACGTGAGGCAGGTTCCGTCTAACGATCGTCTAACAAAGTATGACCGTGATAGCGGGTTGTCAAGCTCGAGTATAAGTAATATGCTTGACATTAATTAGACAGGGTGGTATGATACGCCGGGTGAACCGAGACAGTAGCTTCGAAGCGCCACGGCATCCCGTCCGCCTGGTGGCGAATCTTACCGGCCTCTCCCCTCACGTCCTCCGGGCCTGGGAGCGGCGCTACGGAGTGGTGGCTCCCCACCGGTCGCAGGGCGGACAGCGACTCTATTCCGACCACGACGTCGAGCGGCTCCGCCGGCTGAGGCAGCTCACCGGTCGGGGGCACAGCATCTCCCGGGTCGCCGGTCTTTCGCTGGCTGACCTTGAGCGCCTCGAGGAGCAGGTCCCTCCGTCGCCGGTGACCCTACCAGCAGGGAAGGGTCAGAGCTCCGCCGCGGCGGACGTAGTCGGCGAAGCGCTCGGTGCGGTCGGCCGCTTCGACGCCCAGGAGCTTCAGGCGGTGCTGCAGCGGGGGGCCATCACCCTCGGCGGCCCGGTCTTTCTGAATGAAGTCGTGGCTCCCGCTGTCGAAGCGGTCGGCGACGGCTGGTCCAGCGGAGCACTGTCGGTTGCCCAGGAGCACATGAGCACGGCGGTGTTCCGGCGGGTTCTGGAGTGGCAGTTAGGGGCATACCGGGTGGACGGCGACATGCCGAGGCTGGTCGTCGCGACTCCTCCGGGCGAGACGCACGAGCTTGGTGCCCTGATGGTGGCGGTGAGCGCGGTGGGCGAGGGATGGGGGATTACCTATCTCGGCCCTGACCTGCCGGTCGCCGAGCTGCTCGCGGCTGCCCGGGACATCGAGGCCCGAGCCGTCGCGCTCAGCACCGTCTACTCTCCCAACGACGAAAAGTTGCTGGCGGCGGTCAAGGCAACTCGGGAGGGACTGCCCAGGAATACGCCGTTGATGATCGGCGGAGCCGCGGCAAACCGCTTGAGAAAGGGATGGAAGCCTCCGGCGCGATCGTGCTGGACTCGCTGCCCGAGGGTCGGGCCATGCTCCGGGAGCTGAGAGAGGCGGAGTGAGCCAGAGAGAAGGACTGGTTCTGGTCACCGGCGCCACCGGCTATGTGGGGGGACGGGTCCGCCGGGCGCTCGAGGGTGAAAGCCAGCGGCCGCTCCGCTGCATGGCTCGGCGGCCCGAGTATCTTCGCGGCCAGGCGGGTCCTCGGACCCAAGTGGTGGCGGGCGATGTGCTCGATCCAGCGTCACTCGGCCCGGCGCTCGAAGGGGTTCACACCGCGTACTACCTGATCCACTCGATGGGCTCGGGCCGGGAGTATGACCGCAGCGACCGGGAGGGCGCCCGCTGCTTTGCGGCCGCGGCCCGCGCCGCCGGCATCGCTCGCATCGTCTATCTCGGCGGGCTGGGGCACGGAGACCGAGCTCTCCCGCCACCTCGCGAGCCGGCAGGAGGTCGGCCTGATTCTCCGCGAGTCGGGAGTTCCTACCGTCGAATTCCGCGCCTCGATCGTGCTCGGCTCCGGTAGCCTGTCGTTCGAGCTGGTGCGCGCCCTGGTCGAGAAGCTTCCGGTGATGGTGACCCCAAGCTGGGTGGACACCACAACCCAGCCGATCGGGATCGAAGATCTGGTGGCCTACCTCGTCGCCGCGCTGGAGCTGCCGGGTGATCGGAGCGCGATCTACGAGATCGGCGGACCCGATCGAGTATCCTATGGCGACCTCATGCGGGAATACGGCCGGCTCCGCGGTCTCGAGCGCAGAATGCTGCGAGTGCCGGTGCTCACACCGCGACTCTCCAGTCTCTGGCTCGGCTTGGTGACGCCGCTCTACGCCGGCGTAGGGCGGGAGCTGATCGACGGTGTTCGGAACGAGACCGTGGTACGCGACACCCGGGCGCTCCAGGACTTCGCCGTGCGGCCCCGAGGAGTCCGCGAAGCATTGGCTCGCGCGCTGGTGAACGAGGACCTGAGCTTTGCGGCAACGCGTTGGTCCGACGCGCTCTCCTCCCGGCGCACGCCTCGGTCCTGGGGCGGGGCCCGGTTCGGATCTCGCCGGGTGGATTCCCGGGCCGCTTGGGTAGACTCCTCTCCGCGGGAGGCGTTTCGCCCCATCGCCCGAATCGGCGGCAAGGCTGGGTGGTATTACGGGGACCACCTGTGGCGGCTGCGGGGTTTGCTGGATCGGTTGGTCGGGGGGATTGGGATGCGACGGGGACGCCGGGATCCCGACACGCTTCGTCCCGGCGAGGCCCTGGACTTCTGGAGGGTCGAAGCGGTGGAGCCCGACCGCCTGCTGCGGCTCGCGGCCGAGATGCGGCTGCCCGGCCGCGCCTGGTTGCAGTTCGAGGTCACGCCGGAGAAGGGCGGGAGCCTTATTCGGCAGACCGCGGTCTTCGACCCGGTCGGGCTGCTGGGGCTGGTGTACTGGTATGCCTTGTGGGGGATTCACCAGGTGGTCTTCGCCGGCATGCTCCGCAACATTATCAAGGCGGCCGGAAGTGCACCGAGCCGCGTTGCCGGTGAGGTGGTTTCAGGGCGCGCGTAGTGGCCTGAATGTCAGGCTCGGCGGGTCGATCCCTCCTTCGCTTTGACTTGCTCGGAATGAGATACGCCATATTCTCGCCTTACCGCCTTAACGTAAGCCAGCTGTGCCGCCGCATAGCCCCGCCAGGGTCGCCAGCGCTCAGCCATTCTCCGGAGCGCCTCCGTACTCCTCACACCAGCCGCGCGTTGGAGCTCGGGGTCCGCTGCCCAAACGGCATCGGGCCAATGAAGAGCGCGCATCACGATCGCCGTAGCACTGCGCCCATCGACGCCCGGGATTCGGGTCAGTGCTTCCAGCGTGGCCGGTACTTCGCTTCCTGGTTCCAGTCGCAGCTCTCCATCCGCCACCGCCTGACCCAGCGACGCCAGCGCCTCCGCCCGCCGGGCCGGAACGCCCAAGTGGGTCATGAACCGGCCGGCCTCGGCCACGCGATAGGGAGTGAGTCCCAACCGGTCGAGCGACGCGATGCCGGTGTCGAACGGCTCTCCCAGCTCCCGAGTGACCCTGCCGAGCAGATCGCTGCCCATCAGCTCGCGGGCGGCGATCTCGAACCCATCGAAAGCTCCCGGCAGCCGAAGCCCCGGCCTCTGCGCGATGAGGTCGGCGAGCCCCTCCTGTTTGAGGTGAGCGTCGATGACCGCCGGCTCCGCATCCAGATCCAGCAGGTGCCGGAGTCGCGTCAGCAGCGGCATCAGCGCAGGCAGCAGCGAGGCCGAGAGGTCCACGTTGACGTGGGATGCTGCCGGCTCCGCCTCCACGAAGATCACTCCGCGACATCCCTCCAGCGCCACGGTTCTGCCGTACCGGATGCCCTCGATCGATCCAACACCCGGTGGAGTATCAGGGGCGATGCGTTGGACCAGCGCCGCCCAAGCCAGCGGAGCGCGGTATCCCAGGGTCAAGCGGATCCAGTCGCCCGGCAGGTCCGGCGCCGGCGATGCGAGCTTCGGACGAGGCCGCTGCCGTAGCCTGCTCGGACTCAACCGGTAGCGCTCCTGGAACACGCTGTTGAATCGCCGGAGGCTCTGGAACCCGCTGGCGAACGCCACCCGGGTCACCGGCAGATCGGTGTCGGTCAGCAGGCACTTTGCCATCAGCAGCCGATGGGTCTGCGCCAGCTCGACCGGTGACACGCCCAACTCTCGCTCCATGGCTCGGCGGAGGTGCCGCTCGCCAATGCCGAGCTCCTGCGCCAGCTCCGCCACGCTACGGCCGTTGAGCGCGCCCGCGGCTATACGGATCGCCGCCGCCCGAGCCACCCGGGGGACTGCATCGCACACGGCCAGCCCGGGCGCCAGTTCCGGCCGGCACCGCAGGCACGGCCGGTATCCCTCCTGCTCGGCCGCAGCGGCAGAGGGGAAGAACCTCCTCCGCTCGGGATAGGAGACTCGCGCCGGACATACCGGCCGGCAGTAGATCCCGGTGGTGCTGATCCCCACGTAAAACACGCCGTCGAAGCGAGGGTCACGGGAGACGACGGCCCGGCTCCAGGCTTCGTGGTCGCGAGACGATCTGCCGGGGGCGGTCATGGTCGCTGAAGCCGTCATCGGCGCAAGGGGAACAGGGCCCGCAGGCGGTCTTCCCGCAGCATGATGCCGCCCCAGACCAGCACCCCGATATAGATCGGAAACAGAGTAGTGCTGAGCAGCGGGCTCCCCACGCGCAACTGGGTGGCGACAGCGCCGCCCAGGTATCCGGTCAGCAGGACCGCGCCCAGCACCGACGTGCGCGGGACCACATACAGGATCAGGGAGACCAGCAGGATCATCCCGATCAACCGCACAGTGGACTCAGGATAGCCCAGCCGAACCGTAAACTCTATCGCCGGAGGAATGGGAATCAGCTTGCCGACGCTGTCGACCAGGAGGAACAGGGTCGCGATCCCGGTCATGACGGCGCCGGCTCGCCGGCTCACCTTCGAGCTCGGCACGTTGGCGTAGACCGAATGAGTTACCGGCCTCGGTTTCAAGATGGACTCCACTTGGGTACCTCCAGTTCAGGCGACGTTTGAGATCCCTCTACCTATACGTCGAGCTGGACGGATCGATATCGACATACCGGTGGCTCAGGGCGTCGCGCTGACCGGATTCGCGATAAAGGCCAGGACCTGACCCGTGGCGGCATCGAGCACCCGGCCGGTGATCTGCCCGGCGTCGTTGATGTCCTGGGCTGAGAGGAGGACGTCGGGCGCGATGTCCACCAGATCGTTCAGGTCGACGAGGTCCTGGCCTTCCCAGATGAAGGCCCGAGGACCTGCGGCTCCGCCGAAGGAGATCCCCACTACCTGGCGATGCGCATTGATGGCAAAGGCCTCGCTCACGGCATCTCCCTCGAGCGTTCCCAGATCTGTGGCGATGGCGCCGCCATAGGGCCAGAAGAAGGCACGCGCGATGAAGTCCCCGATCTCGTCGCCGGGCTCATCCGGATTGGAGAACCCTACGACATCGCCCTGCCCATTGATGTCCATCGGGGTGTGCCAACTGGTTCCTCCCAGGTTGGGGATCTGGACCACCCGGCCCCGATTCTCCCAGAGCACTGCGTGGCGCGCGCTGTAGCGTCCTACCGCCTGGTCGCAGTCGCCGGAGATGCCGACTGCCTGGCCGTTGTCGTTGATCGCGGTGGCGGCCGAGGTCGCGTCGCCCGGGTAAGGGCGCAGCTCGCGCGGCTTGATCTTCTCGGCGCTGCCGTCCTTCAGGTCATACAGGGCCGCGCGGAACTGGAGTTGCTGGGCCGAGCTCTCGGAGCAGGTCGGATCGTGCACCGTCGTCTCCGCCCATCCGACGATCTGGCCGGCGCTGTTGATACCGGTGGCAAAGCCGTGGTTCCCCCCGAACGTGGGCAGCTCGCGCATCGGACCGCCCTGCCACACGAATCCGCGGCAGATCAGGTCGGTGGTCTGGGGGAGGAAGCCCACCAGCTCGCAGGCCCAGTCCTCGTCCAGCGGATCCTCTCTATTGGTGTGGGAGATGCCGGTGACGACTCCGGCGTCGTTCAGTCCGATCCAGGGCACTGCGCTGCTCGGCCCGCCCAGGGTCTGGAGGTTGGTGATCGCCCCATCCTTCCAGAGCACCGCCCGCCGGGTGCCGTCAGCCTGGTTGGACCAGCCCGCCACCCAGCCTTGCCGATTGATTGCCATACCACGGCTCTGGGTCCCGCCGAGAGACGGCAGCTTGACCACCTGGTAACGCACCTCGCTGGCGGCGGTGGCGTGCTCCTGCCGCGGTTGGGTGACCTGGGCTTCGTTGCTGCAGCCGTACGCGGCGGCGACCAGAAGCGCGCATGAGATCTTTGTCATGGATTCCTCGGTGTGGAAGGAGCGAGCGCACCGTGGTGGGGCTCCTGCTTCACACCGTAGCGTGCAGCACACTACTCACGCTGGCCGGATTCGGACGTGGAATCGGAGTGGCCGTAATCGGACTTCGAATCGTAGGGGGGACCGGCGGAGCGACGGAAAGGCGCAACAGCGGAAGGACGGAACGACGGAACCATTACAACCACTCTGCCGACTGACCGACTGACCGCCCGACGCCTTACCGATTTCCCGGGATTGTCCGGGCGACGATCAGGGTGATGTTGTCGGTCCCACCGTCTGCGAGTGCATCCTTCAGCAGGTCCTCACAAACCTGGCGCGACGATTTCATGGTGAGCAGCCGCTCGCGGATCCGGTCGTCGGAAACGTGCTGGGTGAGGCCGTCGCTGCAGAGCAGCGCCACGTTGCCCCACTTCTGTTCGCGCCGGGTGACCACCGGCTCGGTGTTGCGTCCACCGATCGCGCTCGAGAGCGTATGCCCGAGCTTGCTGCGCTTGGCATCCGCCGGCTTCATGACGCCGAGATCGATCAGCTCCTGCGCCATGGTCTGGTCGCGGGTGATCTGGGTCAGCTGCCCCTGCTCCAGGATGTAGCAGCGGCTGTCCCCCACCTGAAGCAGATAGGCGCAGGGCCACACGCCGAGATAGAGCGTCAGTGTGGTGGCCATCCCCCGGTTTTGCGGGTCCTTCTCACCCCGGCGGACCAGTTCCCCATGGCAGCCGAGTGCAGCCTCCCGCAGAGCCTCGAAGAACTCCTCGTCGTCCTCGGAGCTGGCGGCATAGTAGCAGCGCATGCTGCGCTGTACGTACTGGGTGGCCGCCTCGACCGCGATCCGGCTGGCCTCCTCGCCCTTGACGCCGCCCCCGACGCCGTCGGCCACCATCATGAGAAAGGCGAGCCGGTCGCCTTCCCGGGTGATGCCGGTGAGGGTGGGCAGGCTGGTCTGGCGGACCACCATCTGCCGCTTCAGGGAGCAGACGAGGAAGTGGTCCTGGTTCTCCTTCCGGACCTTTCCCGTATGGGTGAGGCCGTAGACGTCGATCTCGTCATCGTATGGCTTGCGCTGGGGTCCCTCGATGGTGGGGGCGGTCATGGCAATTCCGAATCTGCGTCTGGGGCCTGGATCGCGCCAGATAGACCATGGGCCAAGGCCGCCGCCGCTGAAGCCCGGATTACCCGCAAACCATGACCATCCGGTAAAGGATCCGTTACTTCTCGCCAGCCCGTCAACATTTGTTCATTACTCGGCTACGAATCGCACCAGTTGCCGGGTGATCTGGCGGACAGGATACGGCTATCTCCCCTCCGACCCTCCGCCCGTCCGCCCGTCCGCCTTCTGAATCGCTGCCCCAAGATCCTTGTACGCTTTGGGATCGACCTCCTGGAACGGCGTCGCCCGGTAGGCAATTTTCCCATCCGGTCCCACCACGAACAGGTTGCGGTTGGTCATCCCCGGGTTGTCGGCCAGGGCGCCGTACTTCTTGGCCACGGCAGTCCCGCTGTCGCTGGCGAAGAGGAACGGAAACTCCGAATCCTTGGCCCACGAAGCCAGCGCAGTGTCTGGATCCGCGCTGATGGCGATGAGCACCACACCCTGGCCGTCCTTGAAGAGCGTCGCGTACTGATCACGGTACGCGTTCATCTGGACGGTTCAGCCCTTGGTTCGCGCCTTGTAGAAGAAGGCCAGAACCACGGTCTTCCCCTTGAAGTCTGACAGGCGCACCGGCTTGGCCAGGACGCCGTAGCGGGTGGCGCCCTTCATGCTGAAGTCGGGTGCCGCGGCGCCGACCTCGAGCGGCTTCGCCTGCTGGGCGGTGAGCACCGCCGGCAGAGCCACCAGAGATACAGCGAGATAAAGAGTTCGCATGCGCGTTCCCTTCTGTGGGTCCACTGGAATCTGTTCTGCCCCTCGAAAGATGCACCGTGAATGGCTTGAGTGCCACCGATCTGAGTTGTCGTCCCCAGGGACTGCCAGATCCACTGTGCTCACAATTGCCCCCTGGCGCGCGGGCTCCGTAGGTGACGATCTTAGTGGCCCCAGTCCTTAGTAGCCTCCCGTTCTCAGGAGTGTTTCCCATGTTTACCCCGCGCCGAGCAGCGATTCTCGCGCTTCTCTTGCCCGGTTCTCTTGCAGCGCAGGACAATCCCTTTGCCCTTACCGGCGGCTCGGTCAAGACCGCCTACATCGTATACGACGTGAGCGCCCAGAAGCAGCAGCCCGGTGCGGCCCCTACCTATGAGATGGGAGTCGCTGCCGACGGCATGATCATCAAAATGGTTATGCCGTTCGAGGCGGGTGGGAAGAAGGACACCGTGCGCTCCTTCGTGGTCACGACGCGAGACTCGCAGTACACCTACAACAAGATGGGTGGCCAGCAAAGCGGCGAGGTCAGCGCCGCCTTGCGGCCTCATCTGGCGCGGGAGTACGCGGCGCTGGATGCCTCCGGCAAGGCGCGGTTCCGGGAGAATATCAAACTCGCCACTCAGCTGGGCGGGGGAAGCGACGCCGACGCGTTCATTACCCTGTTCGGCGAGAAGACCGGCTCGGAGACCATCGCCGGCCACAAGTGCGACGTGTACAAGGCGAAGGAGGGCTCCGCCTGCGTCATGCCGGGCGCTCCCATGGTCATGCTCCGGTGGGTCGACCCGAGCCAGGGGATGACGATGGTCGCCAAGAAGGTCACCCTGAACGGTCCGATGCCGCCGGCAACGGGTGTCCTCCCCAAGGGGGTGACCTGGAAGAAGACTGAGCCCAAGGACGCCGACTTCATCACCAACGTCTGGGCGCTCAAGAACCAAACGTCCGATCCCAGCAAGGTCCCACCCGCTACCATGGCGAAAGATGCAGTGCGGTACCTGGCCAGCGCTCAGGCCGGCGCCGAGCTTCGGGAGATGGGTGCGGGCCAGGGGCAGGAGACTGGAGAAGCGGAGTCCGACTCGAGTCAGTAGCCCGAGAACGCCTTTGCGGTGGCCAGCTCCGGACGATTCCCATCGGAGCTGGCCATCAACCCGAGAAATTCGCGATAGCCTGCAACCGCAGCATCGCGGTCGCCGGCCAGTTCGGCCGCTCGCGCCACGCCGAACAGGCTCCGGGCCCGGTTGCGCTCCCGGGCCAGTGTTCCTTTATACGCTGCACGAGCCTCGGCGTAGCGCCTGGCCAGCAGTAGCATGTCGCCCTCCAGCTCGCGCGCCGGGAGCAGCTCTCCCGGCGTGACCTGGTGTTTGTCGGTGACCTCCTCCGAATCGGCCGCCGCCCGGGCCAGCGCCAGCCCACCGGCGGTGTCACCCGCCGCCCAACGCGCCCACGCCTCCGCCGCATCGTGCTTGATCCGGACCACCCGCGACCAGTAGGGCTCGCCCTTCTGCTCCAGCGCGCCGGCGATCGAATCGAGCGCCTTCACCTCGGGACCAGCCGCATCGGGCCGGCCGCTGCGCGCGCGGCCGATCGCGTGGGTGAACCGGAGCAGGGCACTCGCCACCGGACCCAGTGATTCCGCCGGCGCCCTGAGCTCCGCCGCTTCGGCCCAGTCGCCCCTTTCCAGCGGAACCCTCGCTGCCATCGCGGTCCGATTGTAGTCGCTGACCAGGCCGCGAAGACTGGGCTTCGTCCGCATCGCCCTGGCCACCGCCGCGCGCGCGGCCGAGTCCTGGCCCCGCTGCAGATAGCCGTAGACGGCGTAGTCGATGGCGTGGAACTCCTCCATCGTGCCTGCGATCCCCATCGCCTTGGCGTAGTCGTGGCCTGCCTGATAGGACTTCCAGTTCGACTCGATGGTCTCGTTCCAGAGTCCGAGCCGGACGAAGATGTGCGAGGGCATGTGCTGAGCGTGGGGGGCTGCCGGCGCGATCTTCGCGTAGCGCCGGGCCGCATCGAGACCGAGACGGGCGAGGCCGGGGCTGTCGGTGGCGTGGATGACGTAGTGAGCCAGTCCCGGATGATCGGGATGTTGGGCGAATAACGGATCGAGGATGGCGATCGCCCGCTTCTGTTGGGCGAAGGTGGTGTCGGTGCGCGGCGCCGTAGCCAGCTGGCTCAGCGCGTAGTAGATCGCGACCTCCACGTCCTTGGGGAACCGCTGATACAGCCGGGCCATGCTGTCGGCGTAGGCCTTGAGCCGCGCGGAGTTGGGAGTGGAGCCGGCGTTGTGGTAGAGGGCCGCGGTTGCCGCAATGAATCCGCGCTCTCGTGCAGTCCCCGCCGGCAGCGACGAGGCATGCCGGGCTGCCTCGGCTCCCTTGGTGAGCGCGTCGCCGGTGGGCCCGCCGGCGAACGGATTGCCCCAGGCGTTGAGCGCCTTGCCCCAGTAGGCCATGGCGCAGCTGGAGTCGGCCTCGAGCACCTGGCCGAAGGCGCGGTCACCCTCCTCCCACCAGAACGAGTGCAGCACCGCCATCGCGTGCTCGAAGCGCTGCCGGGCCTGAGGTGTACAGGAGACCGGAAAGACCACTCGACCCAATTGTCCGATCTTGTGCTGGTGGTCGTGCTCCTGCGCATTCAGGCGCGCGGGCTGTGCCAGGGTTGTGAGAATGGCGGCGAGCAGTGCTACGCGCTGGTGCATCAGGGAATGTTTCAGGGCAGAGCTGCCGTGTTACTCCGCGACCACCGAATCCGGCGGCAGCGGAGGCGGAGGTGGATTCCAGAACTGCCAGGTGAGCCTCACGCCATCTATCTCAGTGGCACTCATCGCGAGGTCATGAGTGCCCTCGGGTTCTCCCCGCGATCCGGTGAGCGGGTCGAAGCGGAGGGCGTCCACCTTCATCGAGAACTCGAAGCGGTACCGGGCCGCGGTGCAGTCGAACTGGGCCCAGTCGAACGTCGCCCGATCGGCGGAGCAACTGCCGCCCGAGCTGACGATGTCGTTGGTCTGGGTCCCTTCCACCGCGTACCAGCTGCCCACGTCCCGCACCAGATACTCGCCCATGAACCCGGGGAATCCACCGGGGTTGCCACCGCTGCCGCTCCCGGAATCGGGCGGCGCAGTCGGTGGAGATGGGTCGGTCGAACCTCCGGGAAGACCGGTCATGACATCCGGGACGCCGGGCTCGACTCCGTTGGAGCCGAGATACGCCACCAGCCGGACCACCTCATTCAAATGCTCCGGCTCCCAGGCAATGAGCGTCCGCATCGAGAAGCTCCCATCCTCGTGACACTCGGGAACCGGAGGCGGGCGGATGACGCCGCTGTCGATTGGAATGGGAGGCATGTCGGGCGGCAGTAGGCCGCTGTCGACCGGCGGAAGGTCAATCGAATCGGGCGGCAGCGGTGGGAACACGCCGGTCGTATCGGGCAGCGGAACGCCGGCCGTGTCCGGCTGAGCGACGCCGGTGTCGGAGGGCCAGGTGCAGACCAGATTGGGGAAGTCGATCTGTTCGCCCACCGCAAGAAAATTCTTGGCGACTCGGTCGACGCTCACGCTTACCGGAGTGGCGTGACCGGTGAGTCGCACGATCTCCGCGGCGTGATGCAGTGCCTCGGCCGCAGGCGAATAGCCGCCGGCATCCACCGAGTCGGCCAGCCCGTCGAGTTGCCCGGCCAGCCGGGCGCCGTCTCTATTCGGTGCCGGTCCGGGCCCGGTCCCGTTGTCCCCGCACCCAAGCGCGAAGCCCAGGGCGGCGGCCAAAGTGAGGATGAGTCGCATTTGCTGAAGTATACCGGTCGCGCGGGGATACGGCGAGGCTTGGCTGAGCTGATCGTGCGAACGTTTCCGGACTAAACGCCCGGCTTCGCCGGGCCCATCATGATCATGTTGGCTCGATGCCGAGCCGGCCCAGGAGGCCAGCCGAGCTGTCGCCGGGATAGATGCCCGGTATTGACCTCCCGTTCCGCTCAACGCAACCTGGAGCACGCTCTGCTGCTTCCTCGTCGCGAAGCACGTCAACCCGGAGGGTCTCACTATGGCAACCGTTCTCATCACTGGATCCAGTTCCGGAATCGGCATGGCCACCGCGGTCGCGTTCGGCCGAGCCGGATACCGGGTCCATGCCACGATGCGCGACCTGGGGCGGGGCGCCGAGCTGCGCCAAACGGTCGAGCGGGAGGGACTGGCGGTCCAGCTCTCGGTGATAGACGTGGATTCGGATGCCTCGGTGAGAGACGGGATTGCCCGGATAATCCGGGAGAGCGGACCGATCGACGTGCTGGTAAACAACGCCGGATTCGCGCCGATCGGCTCAGTCGAAGAGACCCCGCTCGGCGTGTTTCGCGCTGTGATGGAGACGAACTATTTCGGGGTGATTCGTTGCATCCAGGCGGTGGTCCCCGGCATGCGGGATCGGCGGAGCGGCTGCATCATCAACGTCTCCTCCATCTCCGGCAAGATCGCGATGGCGCCGATGACGCCGTATCAGGCAACCAAGTTTGCGCTGGAGGGCCTGAGCGAAGGCCTGGCCCAGGAGCTGAAGCCGTTCAACGTTCGGGTCGCCATAGTCGAGCCCGGCATCATCGACACTCCCGCCGCACGGCTCATCGCCGATTATCACAGCCGCTCGCAGTATCCCCACGAGCAGCGCTTCAGCGCACTCTTCACCGCCAGCCTGCAGACGGATCGGCCCGCCTCACTGGTGGGCGACAAGATGCTCGAGATCGCGGAGAGCGGCACCTGGCAGCTCCGCCACCCGGTCGGTCCCGACGCCGCTCCCTTTCTCGATTACCGCAAGAGCTTTTCCGACGAGGAGTGGATCGGCTGGGGCGCGCTGGATGACGACGCCTGGTATCAGAGGTTGAAGGACGATTTCGGAATGGACCTCAGGCCGTGGGCCCCGACCGCGGAACTGCCGAGTGCGTAACTGGCGGAAGGGTGGAACGGCGGTCGGTGATGCCTACTGGCCAGCCGTCTCCGCCTCTCCGGCCCTCCGCTTCCCCGCCGTTATCTCATCGGACTCGGCTCTCTCCCGCCGCGCCAGCACCAGGAACGGCACCGCTACCAATTGGATCGCCGCACAGACGACGTAGGATCGGGCGTAGCCGTAGAGATCGGCCACCCGGCCAAGCGCCGGCTGCGCGACGACGCCACCGGCCGAGCTCATCAGGCTGTCGAACGAGAGCACCGTCGCCCGCTGCTGGCTGGGGATGATGCCGTTGATGTAGGTCTGGCGGATGGGCATTGCGATCGCGAAGCTGAGTCCCCAGATCACCAGCAGCCCGACCGCAACCGGAAAGCTCGAGGTCAACCCCAGCCCGAGGAGGCACCCGGTGCCGGCGGCATAGCTGGCGATCAGGGCGCCGGTGCGACGGCGAAACACCAGTCCGATATGAGGGGCCAGGAATCCCGCCACCATCTGGGTCCCGGCCACGATGGCAGCGGCCAGCCCCGCGACGCCGAACGCACGGGGATTGCCGTAGAGCTGAAGCAGATAGGGCTGCAGACCGTAGAAGGCATAGATGCCGACTCCTCCGGCGAACAGCGCGCCCAGCATCAGCCAGCGCACCGGCGGGTTGCGCCAGCCGCTGTCGATGGAGGCTCGCGAGCACCTGGCGCACCTCTTGACCAGTCCGCTGCGCCGGTTGGGGGTAAAGCCGAGGTCCTTCATCCAGACCAACGCGGCCACCAGGGTCAGGCCCAGCATGACCGACCGCATGATGTAGGGCACGCCCAGATTGGTGGCCTGCGCGACCACGCCGCCGGCAGCCGAGCCGCCCAGCATCGCGGCGCCGCCCACCACCTGTCCCCGGGCCAGGACCGACTCCAGGCTGTCCTTGACGCCGGTGAAGGTGAGCGCGTCCACCAGCCAGGCCTCGGTGGCTCCGGAGAAGAAGGTGAAGCCGAGACCGAGCAGCACCGACGCGATGGCCCAGCCCCAGAGCGGCGCGTGGGTGCGCCACATCCAGAGGTAGAGCAGGGTGGACACCAGGAGCGTCGCGGCGCCGAGCAGGTAGGACGTGCGGCGGCCCCAGGTGTCGGCCACCACTCCGGTCGGCACCTCGAAGACCACCATGCCGCGGTGAAGAACGCGTTGGCGGCGAACGCCTCGGCGTTGCTGAGTCCGGCGTCGAGCAGGAAGAGGGTGTTGATGCCCCAGATGAACGAGGCGGAGAGAGTGGAAAGCAGGGTCAGCAACAGGTAGGTGCGCTGGACCTGCTTTCCCGGGTTGGGCATGGTGGAAGATACGACGGAACGGCGGAACGACGGAACGAGTGCGTCCTTGACGGTATTCGGTTTCTACCCTTCTTAATAGGGATGCTAATACTTCTCGTCTTGGTGCTGGCGCTAACAGCGCCCCAGCTCTCCGCACAGACATCCGATTCGCTCGCGATCTCGACCCAGGAGCTGACAGCCCGGCTCCGCTTCTTCTCCTCCGATTTCTTCGAGGGACGGTATCCGGGAAAGCGGGGGGAAGAGCTCACCACCGCCTATCTCATCTCCGAGCTGCAGAGCTTTGGGGTCCGGCCCGGTGCCGCACCCACGCCGGGAGACTCGGGCGCAAGCTGGCTGCAGCCGGTTCAGCTCCTGGTGCAGCGGCCCGACTCGGCGTCGCCCGTGGTCGAGGCGCGCCTCAGCGGACGGATCTCCGGCGAGCTCGCGCCGGGAAGGGAAGCCACCTTCGTTAATGGGGGGCGGAGGCCGGACGTCGAGGCATCGGGCGACCTGGTGTTCGTGGGCTACGGCATCGACGCGCCGATGTATAAGTGGAACGACTTTGCCGGGACCGATCTCAAGGGCAAGATCGCCGTCATGCTCTTCGGCGAGCCCACCATCCCCGGGGACACGCTCCGCTTCAACGGCGTGCGCGCTTCACGGTTCTCCGACTTCGGCGCCAAGCTGGCCGACCTCGAGCGGCGGGGCGCCGTGGGCATGCTGGTGATTCGGCCCAACGGCGCGTTCACCCAGGGGCCGGTGAGGGTCGGCCGTTTTCTGGCGTCGGACGTGGACGACAACGGGCTCCGCTTCCTGGGCGGCATCACCGACACCGCGCTGGCTCGGCTGCTGCCGCCGAAGTCCGGCTCACTGCCGGCAGTACTTAAGGCTGCGGAGAAGCCCGGTTTCCGAGCCTTTCCGCTAGGCGTGAGGCTCGCGGTCAAGTTCCGCACCCAGACCAGCACGATGACCTCGCATAATGTGGTCGCATCGGTACGGGGAACCGAATCGACTCTGGCGGATCAGCACGTCGTGCTGAGCGCGCACTGGGACGCCTACGGCATCGGCAAGCCGGTCCAGGGCGACTCGATCTACAATGGCACGCTGGACGACGGTTCCGGGGTGACGGCGCTGCTGGCGCTGGCGCGAGTGTTCGCGCAGCATCCCGCAGGCGCGCTCGCTGACATTCCTCTTCACGACCGCGGAGGAATGGGGCCTCTTCGGAGCGTACGCCTTTGTCTGCGCGGGACCGATTTCGATCGATCGCATTGCCGCCAACCTGAATCTCGACGACGGGATCGAGCTGCTCGGTCCCAAGAAGGATGCGGCCCCGCTGGGGGTGGAGCTGAGCACCCTGGGCCGAGCCGCGCGGAGAACGGCCGAGCAGATGGGACTCAAGGTGTCGCCGGATCCGTATCCGGAGGAGGGCTTCTTCCTCCGGGCCGACAACTATCCCTTTGCCCGGGCCGGCGTGCCCTCGCTCTACATGGCGCTGGGGACGGTACCGGTGCAGGGAACGAAGCAGTTCGTCGATGCCAAGGTGAAGGAGTATCTGGAGCAGCACTACCACCAGCCGAGCGACCAGTGGGGAACCCTCAATCCATTGAACCTCGAGGGATCCAAACAGTTCGCCGAGTATGTGCGCGACGTGACGATCGCGGTGGCGAATGATTCCGCGATGCCGCAGTGGCTACCCGGCGGCGAATTTCAGCGGCGGAGTAGTACGAAGCCCAAGAAGATGCGCCAGGTAGCTACGGCTGACTAGCTCCGCACGCCTGCGAGCCAGGCCTGTTCCGCTGGTCGAACACCCGCGATCGGGTGAGGAACCGCACCCCGAGCGGGGCCTCGAGGGAGAAGCCGCCGCCGCGCCCGGGCACCACGTCGATCAGCAGCTGGGTGTGCCGCCACACCTCGTACTGCAGCGCACCGATGTAGACCGGCACGCCCTCCACCTCGCCCAGCAGCACGTCCCGCTGGCCCACTTGAACTCGCCCGGGGAAAGCACATCGGCGAGCTGCCGTCGCAGCAGCCGCCCGACTGGTGGAACAGCAGGGGACCGTGCTGCGCCTCCAGCTGGCGCAGCACGGTCGCGGCCGCGTCGGTGATCTCGACGCGCGCCACGTTCTCCATCAGAAGAAGCCAAGCTTCTTGGGGCTGTAGCTGACCAGCATGTTCTTCGTCTGCTGGTAGTGATCCAGCATCATCCTGTGGTTCTCGCGCCCGATGCCCGACTGCTTGTAGCCGCCGAACGCCGCGTGCGCCGGGATAGGCGTGATAGCAGTTGGTCCAGACCCGGCCCGCCTTGATCGCGCGGCCCATCCGGTAGCAGGTGTTGGCGTCCCGGCTCCAGAGGCCGGCGCCCAGGCCGTAGAGCGTGTCGTTGGCGATGGCGAGCGCGTCGTCCTGGTCCTTGAACTTGGTGACCGACACCACCGGCCCGAAGATCTCCTCCTGGAAGACCCGCATCCTGTTGTGGCCCTCGAGGATCGTCGGCTGGACGTAGTAGCCCTCCTCCAGCTCGCCCGCGTGGACCCGGCGCGCGCCGCCGGTGAGCACCTTGGCGCCTTCCTTCTTCCCGATGTCGATGTAGCTCAGGATCTTCTCGAGCTGGTCGTTGGAGGCCTGGGCCCCGATCATCGTGTTGGGGTCGAGCGGATTGCCCTCGACGATCGCCTTCATCCGTGCCACCGCGCGCTCCATGAACCGGTCGTAGATCGACTCCTGCACCAGGGCCCGGGAGGGACAGGTGCAGACCTCGCCCTGGTTGAGGGCGAACATCGCGAACCCCTCGAGCGCCTTGTCGAAGAAGTCGTCGTCGGCGTCCATGCACGTCGGCGAAGAAGATGTTGGGCGACTTGCCGCCCAGCTCCAGCGTCACCGGAATGAGGTTCTCGGAGGCGTACTGCATGATGAGCCGGCCGGTGGTCGTCTCGCCGGTGAACGCCACCTTGGCCACCCGCGGGCTCTGCGCCAGCGGCTTGCCCGCCTCGACGCCGAAGCCCTGCACCACGTTCACCACGCCGCTCGGCAGGATGTCGGCGATGAGCTCCATGAACGCCATGATCGACACCGGCGTCTGCTCGGCCGGCTTGAGCACCACGCAGTTCCCGGCGGCGAGCGCCGGCGCCAGCTTCCAGGTCGCCATGAGCAGCGGGAAGTTCCACGGGATGATCTGGGCCACGACGCCGAGCGGCTCGTGGAAGTGATAGGCGACGGTGTCGGCGTCGAGCTCGGAGATCCCGCCTTCCTGGGCCCGGATGCAGCCGGCGAAGTAGCGGAAGTGGTCGATGGCGAGCGGCAGGTCGGCGTCGCATGGTCTCCCGGATCGGCTTGCCGTTGTCGATGGTCTCGATGAGCGCGATGGCCTCGAGGTTCGCTCCGAGCCGGTCGGCGATCCGGTTGAGGATGTTGGCGCGGTACGCGGGCGACGTGGTGTTCCAGCTGAGGGCGGCGGCGTGCGCCGCGTCGAGCGCCTTGTCCACGTCCTCATGGGTCGAGCGGGCCACCTCACACAGCGGCTGCCCGGTGATCGGGGTCGGGATTGATGAAGTACTGGCCGCGGACCGGCGGCGACGTACTCGCCGCCGATCCAGTTGTCGTAGCGGGCGCGGATGGGAATGCATGGCTTGAAGCCGGCGGCCGCGCGAGGGAGGGTGGCAAATCTTGCCTGCCTGATTGCAGTACCCATGGGGAATTCTCCTAAGATGAAGGCTGGTCCGCAGGATGAGCCCCGCAGCTGATGATCGAAAGGATGAAGAAGCTGGAGTTGTGCGTTTAGACCAGCACGTCTTCCACCGGTCCGCCGCGGCGTGTGCTGCTCATCGTTTCGGGAGGAGAACCCTACCCGGAACAGGTGCTGCGGTGTCCACCCCGGCTGAAGGGAGCAGCTCCCCCACCGCGGCCCGCAGCTCCGGATGCCGCATGGTCTGGCTCATCGGATGGAGGCTCACGCCCATCGCCGTGGCCGTGAGCCAGAGCCGCTCGAACAGCTGGCCGGTCCGGACGTGGGCGAGGTGGCTATCGCCCGAGGCGCGTGACCAGGCCCAGCAGGGCTGCGCTCTCCAGGATCGCGTGGTCCTGCCGGCCACCGGCTCGCCCAGGTCGATCTTCGGACACCGCCAACCGGCCCAGCCCCGCCATCAGCGGCGGCGCGCCGAACACTCCCTGGCCGATCCAGTAGCCCAGCTCCTTCCGGAACGCCGGGTTGGCGAACTCGACCCGATCGGCCTGGAGGGTGAGCGCGTCGATCCAGCGGCGGAAATGGCGGTCGTCGGTCAGGTGGACCCGCAGCTCGGGCTCCACGCAGCAGGCCATCAGCCGGCGGCGCAGCTGCTCCGGCACCGGCGCGCGGACGGAAAACGCTGTTGTCGTTGTGGCGCCGGACGATCGCGCTCAACGTGGCACCCGCCCGGGCGTAGGACGGCACCCCGCCCGGCGCGAAGACACGGTCGCCACCAACTCATCGTTCCCCGGCTCGGGGAAGTAGCTGACCCCATGTCGAAAGCCGAAGTGCTCGGCCGCCACCAGCAGGTTCTCCAGCGCGCAACCCAGGCTGATGTAGAGCTCGCGCCGGTCGGGATCCGCGATCAGCTGGCCCCGCCTCAGGTCGGCGATGAGATGGATCCGGTTTCCGTGCACCGAGAAGGCCCAGGGCTGGCTGTTCTTGGTCGAGGGGGCCAGGATGGCGTAGCGGAGCAGGAAACGGAGCTGGGTCTCGATCGGAGCGGTGTCGGGAAAGTCCTGTTCCGAAACCTCCCACACGTCCTTCGTCAGCACGGGCATATCTCCTCCAGAAACCGTGCTGAAATCTCGATCAGGCAGTTTGAGGAAACTATGAAGGACCGGTGAAGGTTCCTTATCTCAACGCCTGCGCCACCGGCTGAGTGGCCGTGGGGCTGGCCGGGAGGCCCCGCCGATCACACCGGTAGCGAACGATTCAACCGGGGCACATCAGAACGCCATACACGCCCGGCTTCGCCGGGCCTATCATGATCATGTTGGCTCGATGCGAAGCCGCCCAGGAGGGCCGGCCTCTCGGGTTTCGGCGGCTCTCCCGACCGCTCGGCAGGACCAGGCTTCCCGGAGGACCGATGAAATGTGTAGGGCCACCCTTATCGGTGGCCCTTTCGCGATAATTGCCACACGCGCTGCGCCGGCCCATCACGATCATATTGGCTCGACGCGAAGCCGTATCGGCGGTCCCCCGGACCGCTCACCCGAAGGGATCGGAATTCACATTGGACATTCGGTCCGGAGGACCGATGACCGGAGTACGGCCACCCTCATGGGGTGGCCCTTTAAGCGATGACCGCCAACACGCGATTCGTCGAACGGCGATAATCGCCAATCACACCGCGCGACCCAATCCGGTGGGGAATTCTTTGGGGCTTTGCTCCTGGCACTCGCCTGCGACGTCGGTTACCGTTGTCGCTGCCCCTCTGCCCCTCTGCCCCTCTGCCCCGCTTGCCCCTCTGCCCCGCTCCCTGCCCCGCTTACCGCAACGCTTGCACCACCGGCTGCCTAGCCGCCGCCGGGCCGGAAAGAATCCCCC
>CAWJIM010000013.1:0-15005 GCA_963842945.1 uncultured Gemmatimonadales bacterium | reverse complement strand
CTTGCGCTGGGAAGAGATTAGTCCTATCGTAGCCGTACAACTGCTCCTTCGTGGTGAGTTGCGGCCTATTGCAGCCACGTTAAACAACTGCTAAAAGGCCTCGCGTCCCGCGTGTCTTTCTGGCACCGGGATTTTTTCTTCCGGGCCAACCGGACATCCGGCGATGCGGGCGGAAAGGAAACCGTGTCTCCCGTCGGCGGAATCGCCTTACCTCCCGAGCCTCTCGGCTCCCGAGCTCCACCACACCTCGTTCGGACTCCTGCCGCTCGCCTGCGCCCTCTGCGGCGCAGAGTACGATGCGGCACCGATCGCGCGTGTGCGAGCACTGTCTCGGTCCATTGGAGCCGGTCTATCCGGACGGCCCACGCTCCCCCCCCGCGCGACCATCGCCCAACGTGACCACCCTCGCTCTGGCGCTATCGCGAGTTCCTCCCGCTCGACGGAGAAGCCGGAGCTCTCGCTCGACAGCGGCTTCACTCCGCTGCTCGAGTCCGCCCGCACTCGCCCATCGGCTCGGCGTCGCCCGGGTCTGGCTCAAGAACGACGCCGTGTCGCACCCCTCGCTCTCCTTCAAGGATCGGGTAGTCGCCGTCGCCCTCAACGCGGCCCGAGCACTCCGGCCTGGACACCGTGGGCTGCGCCTCGACCGGCAACCTGGCCAACGCGGTGGCGGCGCAGTCGGCCCGCGCCGGTCTCCCGGCCTGGATCTTCATCCCCACGATCTCGAGCCCGGCCAAGGTCATCGGCACCGCGGTGTACGGCGCCCGCCCTGTGGTTCGGATCCGCGGCACCTACGACGACGTCAACCCGGCTCTGCACCCAGGCGGCCGACCGGTTCGGCTGGGGCATCGTTAATGTCAATCTCCGGAGCTACTACGGCGAGGGATCGAAGACCGTGGCGTTCGAGATCGCGGAACAGCTGGGCTGGCGTCTGCCGACGGCGGTAATCGCGCCGATGGCAGGCGGCTCACTGGTGACCAAGGTCCGGAAGGGCTTCACCGAGTTCCTCGAGGCCGGGGTGGTGGGAGCGGGGACGTTCCTCGCCTCTTCGGAGCGCAGGCCGAGGGGTGCGCGCCGATCGTGCGATTGGTGCGCGGAGCACGGCGAACGTGATTCAGCCGGTGATCCCCGATACGATTGCGCGCTCACTGGCCATCGGCAGTCCGGCCGACGGTCTTCTCGCGGCGCGGGCCATTCGGGAGACCGGTGGCTGGGCCGCGGCGGTGTCGGATGCAGGAGCTGATCGCGGGGATCCGGCTATTGGCGGAGACCAGCGGCGTGTTCACCGAAACGGCGGGTGGAGTGACGGTCGCGGCGGCTCTGGCGCTGGCGGAGAGCCGTCACCTGAACTCGGACGACGAAGTGGTGCTCTGCATAACCGGAAATGGACTCAAGACCGTGGACGTCGTGGGCGACACCATTCGCAACCTGCCGACCATCGCGCCGAGGTTGAGGGAATTGACCGCGCTGGTGGAGCAGACGTACCTACCCTGAGGAGATCGGACTATGCCAGTGACATTCAGTCTTCCCACGATTTTGAGCCGGCTGACCGACGGCCAGAGCACGCTTGAGGCGGACGGAGCGACGGTGGGAGAGGTGGTGACCCAGGTGTCCGACCCGTTTCCCCGGCTGGCGCCGCGGCTCAAGGACGAGCACGGCGGCCCCTATCCCTTCGTCGGCTTCTATCTCAACGACCGGGACACCCGGTTCCTCGGCGGGTTCGAGGCGCCGGTGACCGAGGGCGACGAGATCACCGTGGTGATTGCGGTGGCGGGAGGCTAGGCTAGCCTCTAGCATGACCCTGGACCTCGCCGTTGCCGGCCGTCTGGCCGTGGAGCCGCCCTCGCGGGCCTTGCCGTCGGCATCGAGCGAGAATGGCCCGGCCACGCCCGAGGACCGGAGGCCCGGTTTGCCGGCGTCCGGACCTTTTTCCTGCTGGGAGTGCTCGGTGGCCTCGGCCGGCTGGCTCATCCAGGGTGGCCTGATGGCGCCGGGTGTGCTTCTCCTCGGGAGCGGCGTCGCTCCGACGGTGGCCGCGTACGTCATGACCACCCGCCACAGCGAGACGGTGGACGGAACCACGGAGGTCGCCGCCCTGGTGGTCCTGGCCATCGCTGCCATCTCAACCCTGGGCTATCCCCGGTCACCGGCAGCCGGCGGCGGTGATGGTTCTCGCCCTGGCGGAGAAGACCCGGATTCACGGAGCGATCGAGCGGCTGGGAGAGGGGGAGCTTCGAGCGGCGCTCCAGTTCGCTCGGCCCTGGTCATCCTTCCGGTCCCGCCCGAGGGGCCATACGGGCCCTACGACAGCATCAAGCCCCGCGCGATCTGGGTCGTGGTGCTGCTCTTCTCCGCGCTCAACTTCGCCGGATACCTCATCGGCCGCTGGCTCGGCGCCAGCCGAGGATATGCCGTCACCGGATTGCTCGGCGGGCTGGTCTCCTCCACCGCGGTCACCTGGCAGTTCGCCCGCCGGAGCAAGGAGAACCCGGAGCTCGGCCGCGGGCTCGCGCTCGGCGTCGTGGGGGCCTGTACCGTATTGGCGGTACGGGTCGGACTGGTCGCGACCCTACTGCAGCTGGGGGTGGCGCTGCCACCGCCGATCCGCGCCTGTGCAGCTGAATTGCAAAGCCGCTCCTACCGCCTCCGCCCTCCCGAGCGTGGCCGCGGCAAGGCCGAGCAGGCGCGGAACCCTCTTCGGCTGGGGAACGCGATCCGGCTGGCGCTCGCCTTCCAGACGGTGGTGGTGCTCCTGCCTTTCGTGCAGCACCTGTGGGGATCGTCGGGTGTGCTCGCCTCGGCCGCGTTCGTCGGGCTCACCGACGTGGATGCGCTGACTTACTCGATTACCCGCATGGGTGGTGGGTTCGCGCTCGAGTTGGCCGCCACGGCGATCGCGATCGGAGTTCTCTCCAACACCGCTCTCAAGCTGGTGTTCTCACTTGCGCTGGGTCGGGGTGAATTTCGCCGGATCGCGGGAGCGCGCCTGGTAACGCTGGCTGCGGCGAGCGGCCTGGGACTCTGGCTGGGGACTCGATGGCGCGGGGCTCTCCTCGTCCTTCCCCGAATCGCAGGCCAGCCGGATAGTTGCTGTACCTGGAGTCGTCGGTAACCTCCCGCACCAGATGAGGACGAAGCCAGTCGGGTACGGTGACCTCGGCCGAGGGAGAATCGAGCTCCACCTCCGCCAGCACCAGGTCCCGGTCCTGAAACTCGTCGATCTCCCAGGTCAGCTTGCCATCCTTCACCTTGTGGCGGTGCTTCCGGAGCCGCCGTCCTTCGGTCAGGGGCCAGAGCTGGTCGAACAATTCGGCCGGCACCGGCTCCTCCACCTCGAGTCGCGTCATCCCGGTCCCTTCCTTAATAGTCCGGAGGAACTCTTCCCTTCCTTCGGAGCGGACCCGGCGGATTCGCTCGATCAGCTTCTTACCCGGCAGGTAGCCCTGCTCGATCTCCGCGACTGAGTCGGGCCGGTCGAACGCCGGCAATCCGTTCAGCAGGAATTTCCGCTCGATCTCCTGATCCCGGCTCGTTTCGCTGCCGATCGCCTGGCCGACCCGGTCCGCTGACTGGAAGAACCCGGCGGACTTGTCGCCCAGCCAGGAATCCTGTGCTTTGGCAAACGCCTTCGACCCGCGGTCCCGAAGCGCTTTCTCCAGTGCGGAGAGCCCGGGCACCAGCGGCTCTCGTCCGGCGATTTGGCGGCAATGTCGATCCGGGTCGCTTCGGCCAGCGCGTCGCCCAGCGTGCCGGTGAACACGTGCACGTCGTGTACGTCACCGAAACTGTCCTGCAGATCCTTCAATTGGTGAACGATCCCGGGTCCATCGTCTAGTTCTCGGCGAACGGCTCCAGCAGGTAGCGCACCCGTTGGCGGCGATCCGGGCCCGGTGGATCGGCTCCTCGTCGGTGAACTGGTGCACGCGGGAGAGCCGGTCCCGAAGCCGATCGGCCGCGTCGGCGAGCCGTTCGGAGGTCACCCGGGCCATCGACTGCCGGCGGCGGGAGCCGTCCAGCCGAATCCGGGTCCGAAACGTCTTCAGCTCGTCATCCAGCCGCTCGGCCATGCCGGCGAAGGTCGCGTCGATCTTTTTGGTCATCTCGTCCCACGCGCGGCGGCGATCCTGTTCCAGCCGGCTGATCAGCCAGGCGAGACCGGGCTGTTCCTCCGGCGCCAGGTCCTCGCGCTGTTCATTCAGCCACTCGAGATGGGCCTGCAGGTCGCGACTCTCCCGGGTGGCGTCGGACACTCGCTCGAGTTTGCTCAGTGTCCCTTTGCGGACGGTGGAGCGGATCTCGGGCTCATAGGCCCGGAGCGCGCTTCGGAGCCGCCGGATGGCGACCCGGAAGTCGTGCAGCCCTTCCGGATCGGCGGGGTCGGCCAGCCGGTCGCGCAGAGCGGCGGCGGCCTTGAGGTGCTCGAGTGCCAGGCGGCGGGCGCCTTCTTTGGCGAGAAGTCGGAGGATATCGGGGGGTAGTTGCATACGGCACCAACCTGCTGCGGTTCTTGGGAGTGATAACCTCTCCTCCAGCTATCGGCCAGATCTCCAAGCGTAGACAACCGAGTACCGCCTTACCGCCTTACCGCCTTACCGCCTTACCGCCTTACCGCCTTACCGCCTTACCGCCTTACCGCCGGTATGGCCGGGAGCGAATCCGGGGCGTAAGGTTAAGGCTACAAAGGATGCCTATGCCAAGCTCGCGTGCCTTCTGTCTGGCGATCGGAGTCGTTCTCACCACTGGTGCCGTCGCTCATCCCACTGATTCCGGCCGGGCGGGACACCGGGTCAAGTCGCTCAAGGTCACCATCCTGTCGACCATGCTCGCCGATCCGGGTATCGGCGAGTGGGGCTTTTCCGCCCTGGTGGAAGCCGACGGCCACCGCATTCTGTTCGACACCGGCAACCGGCCCGGGACCGTACTGCAGAACGCCCGCGAGCTGGGGATCGACTTATCCACCGTCACCGATGTGGTCCTGAGTCATCACCACGGCGACCACACCGGCGGCCTGCTTAGCCTCAGGCGAGAGCTGGCCGGCAAGACACCGGCGGCGCTCTCCCGGGTTCATGTGGCTCCGGGGATTTTCCTCAGCCGCCGCCATCCCGGCAGCGAGCAAGAGGCGAATCCCACTATCGCCATCAAATCCGGTATGGAAAGTTCCGGCGCGGTCTTCGTGGAGCACCGGACTCCGGTGGAGCTGTTCCCCGGCGTCTGGGTCAGCGGCCCGGTCCCTCGCCCGAACCCGGAGCGGCTTCGGGGACGCCCACCAGCATCGTGACCAGCGGAGGCCTGGTTCCCGACTCCATTCCCGAGGACATGGCCTTGATCGTCAACACCGATCGGGGGATGGTCGTGATCGTCGGGTGCGGCCACGCCGGCACCATCAACACCGTCGAGTATGGCCGCAAAATCCTCGGGCCGGAGCCGGTGTACGCCCTGATCGGCGGGCTCCACCTGTTCGCCGCGAGTGATTCCGCCGTGGCCTGGACCGCCGGCCGGCTCAAGGCTGCGCAGCTGGGCTACTTGCTGGGCGGGCACTGTACCGGCATCGAAGCGGTCTATCGTATTCGCGAGTTCGCGGCGCTCGATCGCAAGCGGGCGGTGGTGGCCGCGGTGGGATCTTCCTTCGATGCGAGCAAGGGGATCGATCCGCTGCAGCTGGCGCAGTAGCCTTCGTCGCTGGAGCCGCACAGCCTTCGGTGTGACGAGGCGCGCGGCGGGGCACTACTCCTCGAGCCCAACCTTCTTCAACAACGCGGCGAATCGCGGATCCGATCTAACAGCGTGGCGGCATTTTCCTGGGTAACATTCAGTAACGCACAGGAGCCCGCTCCGTTGCTCTACGGCGCGGTCGAACATTCGAAAGGCCTCGTCCAGCTCACCCATCGCCCCCAGAACATACGCCTGGTAAATCGGGGACACGTACTGACGGGTCGATAGCTCCCGCAGCTCCTGGACGATCGTCCCCGCTTCTGCCTGCGGCCCAGCTGGCCATAGGCCACCCCGGCGAGCTGGAGCAAAAGCGGCAGCCTGCCGACGACCTCCATGCCCTTTTGTACTTCGGCCAATGCGTCCTGGAAGCGGCCCATCCCCAGGAATACTCGTCCCAACCAGGCGTAGATCAACGGATGGTGCGGCTCCATCTGCTGCGTTGCCCGCAGCTGCTCCAGCGCCTTCTCGTACTCCCCTGCCCAGGCGTAACAGCGGGCAACGGTCTGGTGAACCGGCAGGGAGAGCGGGTCGAGCGCCTGAGCCCGGAGAATGCACGCGATGCTCTCTTCGTAGCCTCGATCTGCTCGCCAGAAAAACAGCATACCATAGCTGCGCAATCGGGTTCTGGCCTGACTCCGCTGCCATCTTCAACTCCACCTCGGATCGGTTCCGGTCCCAGTCAAACAACATGGCACCACCCCCAGCCAGAGATGGGCCTCGGCGTTCGCCGGGTCGATCTCGATGGCTCTGAGTGCCGCTGCTTTCGCCCTCGGCATCGCCTGGCAGGGCGGCAGGTCACCGAACTCCTCGAATCCCCGCAGCGACAAGCAGGCGGCCAAGCCGCTCCGCGCCGGACCGGAGAATGGGTCCAGCTCGATCGCCTGCTCGAAGTGTTGGGTGGCTACCCGAAGACCGTCCGGCGTCCGCTTATTGGCGAAGTACCGCCCTCTCATGTACAGGGTATAGGCCTCCAGGTTCTCCGTTACGGGCTTACACTAGTGCCGCCGACGCGGAGACCGGAAGCGGGAGCTCACGCACGATTGCCTGGGCCAGCTCTTCCTGTAAGGCAAAGACATCGTCCATGGTGCGCTCGTAGGTCTGGGACCACCGCTGATAACCATCTGCTCCATCGACCAACTGAGCGGTAAGGCGGATTCGGTTGCCCAGCTTGCGTATGCTTCCCTCGACCAGGCTGTTCACCCTCAGCCGCTGGGCAATGGTTTGAGCATTGAGGTCCTTCCCCTTGAACGCAAAGCAGGAGGTTCGCGCCGCAACCCGCAGCCCCTTCACCTGGGTCAGCGCGTTGATGATCTCCTCCGCCATGCCGTCACTGAAGTACTCGTTCTCCCGCTCCGTGCTGAGATTGACGAAGGGGAGAACGGCAATGGCGTGGCGCTCGAGCTGCGCCGTGCCCGAAGGGACGGGATGTCCGAGTTCGCCGCTGAGCATTCCCGGAGGCTGAGTGATTTCACTCGCCGCCGCGGCGAGCTGCTCCGCGAACTCGCCCGCAGTAGCAAAACGGTCTTCGGCATGACGGGCCAGTGCGCAAGCCATCGTCTCTTCCAATCGGGGCAGCGCCGAGACCCCGCGATCGCAGAGTCGGGGCGCCCTCTCGGTTAGCCGGCGAGCCAGAGTGCCCAGCGGAGTCTTTCCCCCAAACGGGGGCTCTCCGGTCAATAGTTCGAACAACACGCACCCGAGCCCGTAGATATCGCTCCGCCCGTCGATTTCTTCCTCAGCGGCCTGCTCCGGACTCATGTACGCCGGCGTGCCCACCAGAAGCCCGGATTGAGTGATCTGGGCATCGGCCGCCTCGCTGATCGCGCGTGCTATCCCGAAGTCGGCAACGACGGCATGGCCCTCGTCCAGCAGAATGTTCTCCGGTTTGATATCGCGATGCACCACATTGTGCCGGTGAGCGTAGTCCAGCGCTCCGGCGACTTCGCGGGCGATCTGGAGCGAAGCGGCCAACCCAAGCCGACCCTCCTGAGACAGGCGGTCACGCAACGACCCGCCTTCGATGAACGGCACCACGTAGTAGAGGGACCCGCCGGCATCCCCCGAATCATAGAGCGGCAGGAGATGAGGATGATGCAGCTGCGCCGCCGTCCGGATCTCCCGCAGGAACCGCTCCCGTCCCAGCACTTCCGCCAAACGGGTGTGGAGCACTTTCAGCGCCACATCACGGTCATGCTTGAGGTCGTGGGCGAGATAAACGACCGCCATCCCGCCGTGGCCGATCTCGCGGCGGATGGTGTAGCGGCCGTGGAGGGTGGCCGTGAGCTGGTCCTGCAGATCTGGCAAAGTGGGTATCCGGAGGGCTCTCCGATAGAATACCACCCTGGGAGGAGCCCAGCCAGATGCCGCTCTACATTCACGCTTTCATTGCCGCCGCCATCACGCCGGGTACCCGGGTCCAGCTGGCGTTCTCCTCCAACGTCGTCATGCGCCGCATCAGGACGTGGGCGCTTCGATGAGAGGGGAAATACGTCGGCTTCGGCATCGCGGTGATCGGATGCCGCAGCACCGCCTTCTCGATCCCCTCCAGCATCGGGGTGTTGTGCACCCAGCCTCGGCCGCTCTGAATGTCGGCAAGGGTCGAGCTGGGATGCGCGCCCCAGGGTGGCGTTCCGAAGGCAAACACATAACCGGACCAGGCGTTCACGTTGACCGAGCCGTAGCGCAGCTTGGTGATAGCCCGCTCCACCGCCGGGCCAAGTGTGGGGTCCTTGCTGGTCTTGGGATGAATCACCAGTCCGGCGGAGAGCGTTCCCCAGAGCCGCTCGTTGGCGAAGGTCACCGCCCGGTCCAGGAATTCGACCGGATCGGCGCTTCCGATCTCGGTCTGAAACAGGATGGGGCAGAACGATTCCGAGGCGAAAGCGGGTTCGTCGCGGTTGCTCGGATCGACATCGCGAACCATCGTCCAGGGGAGCACGTCCTCCGACTCGGAGCCGAAGCGGCGGATCGTCGAGTGGCCCTTGGAGTAGGCCAGCCAGCGATCCCGTGCCCCGGGATAGTATGCCCGGCGGGCGGCGGCTTTGCTTAGGGCGTGCTCCACTCCAGCCAGGAACACCTCCCGCTGGTCCCAGCCCTTCGGGAGGATAAGGACCTTGTTGGCGTTGCAGTCGAAGGAGGCATTGAACGTGAGCCCCGCGGCGACGTCTTCAGCCTGATAGGCCAGCTCCTTGTCGCTGTAGGGCCCCGGCACCACGATGACCGGCGATACGTTACCCAGCTCCGCGGTGACCGGCTTCTCCAGTACCGGTCTCCCTTCAGCCTTCCGACGCTCGCGATCGGGTCCTGCCGGTCCCCACACGATTTGATCGAAGGTCTTGTCCGAACCGGTGAGGTGCACTTCGTCGACGGCCCGATGGTTGGCCAGGTACGCCCCCTCCTGAGGGCCGCCGTAGACCACGGCGAGGAAGCCGCGCCGGATCGGGTCGGAAAAGGCCTCCTCTAGGAACGGGCCGAGATAGGCGTTGACCGGGTTCATCTTGAGGACGCACACCTTCCCCTCGTTGAACATCTTGGTGAGCAGGTCCTTGGTGGGAATCCCGCTGATGTTGCCGGCGCCGAGCACCAGCACTACTCGGCCCTCGTGATCGGGGGACTTGTAGAAGCTGGCTCTACTGGCATTCATCTCCTCCTCGGTGATTCCGGACTGCAGGTGCACGTCTACCCGGACTCCCTGGAACAGCATCCCGTCTATGGTTCCCGCGGGGAAGACCTGCACCGCGATCCGCTGGTCGACCGTGCGGCCGACCTGCCCGATAGGAGTGTTGCCGATGTGCTTGAGGGCGAGCAGCGACTGGCGGATCAGCCGGAGCTGCCGCACGACGAACCAGGGTCCCAGGGTCCATTCCTCCCCCTCCAGCGGACTGCCGAGAGGAATTCCCTTGGCGGCGCAGGCGGCCTCGACGCTGGCCCGAGCGACCCGAAGGTAGCCGGCCTGCATCGAGCGAGCGAGCTGCGCCCGCTCATCGAGTGACAACCCGGTGAACTTGCGGGCGTTCTCACGGAGCCGAGCCACCGCGGCTTCGAGCTGCGACTGGCCGGTGGGGGCCGGAATGGAAACGGGAGACGCGCGGGTCTGCCTGAGTGACGCTGCGGTCGAAGCGGTCATGGTTCATCCTCCTAGTAGGAGATCTCGCCCACCATGGTGAGCTCGTCTTGCGTCGCTATCGGCGTCTGAGAGAAATCGGCCTGCTCGGTACCCGACATCGTGGTGGTGCCGGTCGCTCCGGTGAACCTGCCCGTGCCCCCGGTGAAGCTGAGTGTACCGGTGATACCGAAGATCGCAACTGGAGTCGGCGGCTGAATCACGCTTGCGCTGCCGACATAGGTGCCGAAGAGCTGATCGCCGCTGGCCACCGTCTTGACGAACGTGCCATTGGTCAGGGCGCCGGTCGCCGGATCGAGACAGTGAGAGTTCACAATATCGTACTTGCCAGTGTGGGTCGCAGTACCGCCGCCCTGGTAGCTCTCGAGGAGAAGGGGTGACGGGCACTGGGCGGCGGCGGTGATGGTGCCGGTGGAGTGGTACGACTCCTTCCAGGGCCGGGACCCTGCCGAAGTTGCCATGGGGATGTCGGCCGATGAGGCGCCAGATGGCGAAACTGGGGAGGACTGGTCGCAGCTGATGAGGAGGCTCAGAGCAACCAGGCCGCCGAGAGGGAATTGATGGGAGCGCATGAGCCACCTCCTGATCCAAGGTTTGCTTGCCGGGCTGAGTACCGAGGGCTACAATAGCCCAACCCCATCAGAGCCCTGTCAGACAGATGTCAGACGCCCCTGCTCTCGGTCTCAGGCTGAGGACCTTTGGTAGTCCCGCAGTGGTAGGACCAGCGGGTGCCGTGCGCGGGACAGCGGCTCAGCCTCAGTCGCTGGCCCTGCTCGCGCTGCTGGCTTCCGCCGGTGAGCGGGGTCTGAGCCGTGACAAGCTGGTTGCCTGGTTGTGGCCGGAGGCCGATGCGAAGAAAGTGCGCCACCGGCTGAGTCAGCTGTGCCACGCGCTTCGGCGGCGTCTGGGCGACGTCATCGTATCTCCGGGAAATGCGGAGATCCGTCTCGACTCGAGCCGGATCGGCAGCGATGTGGCCGAGTTCAAGGCGGCGTGTCAGCCGGAGAGTCGGAGCAGGCGGTCGCCTGCTATGGGCGGCCCCTTCCTGGACGGGTTCTTCCTGAGCGGAGCTCCCGAGTTCGAGCGCTGGGTCGAAGGAGAGCGGGTGGCCTGCGCCCGGGCATTCACCGAGGCGTTGGAGACCCTGGCGATCGAAGCAGAGGCGCGGGGGAACCGGGCCGAGGCGGCGCGATGGTGGAGTAAGCTGGCCGAGTACGAGCCGCTCAGCTCCCGGGTGATCATCCGGCTCATGTCGGCGCTGGCCGCGCATGGAGACCGGGCCGGGGCGCTGCAGAGTGCCCGCCGATATGAGGAAGGTCTCAACCGGGAGCTGGAGGCATCACCCAATCCCGCGGTGCTGGCCCTGGCCGACCGGCTGCGTCAGACGGCGGCGGTATCGGGCTCCGCTCTGGTGAGCCCGCGCGGCCGGATTTTCATCGCCATCCTCCCCTTCACCAAGCTCGGCTCGATGCCCGAGACCTACCTGGCGGAAGGTTTGGTCGAAGACCTCAGGAGTGGATTGGCCGGATTGGAGTCGGTGCGGGTCACGGCGGTGGGCTCGCTGGAGCGGCTGCCCCGTCCTGGGCCCAATGCCATTCTGGAAGGGATCATCCGGCAAGTCGGGAGTCGAGTACGACTGATCGTCCGGCTGCTGGACACCAGTGACGGCTCGTACTTGTGGTCCAATCGATACGACAGGGTGGTAGGAGATGTATTGACCACCCAGGATGACCTCACGCAAGCTATCGTGGCGGACCTGCAGGGTTTCTTTCGGCTGTAGCGCATTTTCTAGGGGAAGCCCCCCGGAGCCCTACCGCCCTGTCGGCCTCCAATCGAAGACCATCATTAATCGGCCCCCCGAGAGCGGCTCGATGAAGACGAAACGGCCATCGGGTGTCACGTCCCAGTTCGCATGATTGCTGACGGGATCGTAGCGGAGCGGGTCGATGACAATCTCCCGCGAGGCCACCCGCGGCGGTGCGCCTGGCCTGGCCGGGTCGATGTGCGCGGCAAGGAGCCGCGACGTGGCGCCCTGATGCTCGACATAGTAGAGGCGTCGGCCATCGCGGCTCCATACCGGCTCCTCTCCGGGCCCCTCGGAGACCAGGGTGCGACCTCCTTGACGGCTGAGCCCGCGCACGTACACCTGCCTGAGACCGGTCTCGTCGCTCATGTACGCCATCAGGCGGCCATCCGGCGAGAGGGCAGGCGAGTGCTCCTCGTAGGGCGACGTGACCACCGGCTCGGGCGGGCCGCCGTCGGCATTCAGTATGACAATGTCGCTCGGTCCATTCTCGATTTCCCCATAACCGACCACGTAGCGCCGTCCGTCGGGAAGCCACACGCCCGGGTGGACCAGGCCGGGGATGGTCATGTGACGCTCGCCGGCATCCCCGTCTGCCGACGCGGTGAAAATCGGCCCTTCTGAAGTTCCGAGGGATAGATAAGTGACGTGATGTCCATCGGGGGTCCAAACTGGGTCGTGGGCGTCGCCCTTATAGGTGATGCGGCTCAACCCGCGGGTGGTACGGTCGAGGACCCACACGTCCCGTCCTTGCCGGCCGCCCACGTTCCGATCGAGCACGATGCGTCGGCCATCGGGAGAGACTCGCGGGTTGTGAAAGGTGCCTAGCTCGGTGGTCAGCACCTCGCGCCGGCCGTCGGGCGACAGAATCACGACCCGGTTGTCCGGCCGCTGGGCGGAGACCAAGAGCCCCGCACCCGCGGCGAACGCCACCCGGCCGGTGCGGGCGATGAGGGTCACGTCCCCGGTCGGCACGACCGTGCCGCGAGTGCGCGCCTTCACCGGATCGAAATCGATCGCCTGCAGGGTTCCGTCCGGGCGGATGAAATAGAGCCGACCATCGGCGAACTGAGGACGCAGGCCGCTCTCGTCCAACAGGGTATCCACCTGACGGGACCGCAGGTCCAGGGAGAGGATACGTGCGCGCGTGGGCGATCCCCGCATCGAGCTGAACAGGACGTGGCGTCCATCAGGTAGCATTTGGGGCTGCAGGAACTCCACCCCGCGCGGCGCTGGGACGAGAAGCTGGCGCCGGGATGATTGTGGCTGCAGGAGCACGAGCCCGGCGCTGTCTATGGCCACCACGCTGCCGCCACCGCCATCTGCCGGGAAGCGACCGCTGACGAACGGCATCGTCACTGCGTCACCGCCATCGAGCCGCTGCAGCACCAGTTCTCCCCGCCGATGAAAGCCGATGTGGGTGCCGTCCGCTGACAGAAAGGGTTCGATCGCTCCCACGCTGCCAGGCACCGTGATGAGCTCCAGCCGGTCGACTCGGCGGACCACGAGTTGTCCCCCATCGGTCGTGGCGATGGTACGCCCGTCGGCCGATGCAGCGACTTGGGCGCCACCGACCTCGAACTGACCGGCCATAGTGAACTCGGCGCGCCGGATGACCGGGGGAGCCGCGCGGGGGTTGGTCTTCCAGTTCCACAGGGCGATTCCTGTGGCTGCAACCGCCAGGGCAGTGGCGGCGAGCGCAACGGCTCGCCAGCGGCCCGGGGCAGCACTGGAGGTCCTTGCCCCGGGCCTGCTGAGCGGACGGGACCCGTCGGCGGTGAGCGCGGCTGCGAAATCGGCGGCGCTGGCAAACCGGTCCGCCGGCAGCTTCTCCAGTGCCGTGAGCACCGCTGCCTCGACCTGGTCGGGGATGCTCCGCCGATGCGCGGTGAGCCCCGGCGGATCCTCGGTGAGCATCCTGGCGATGATGGCTTGCGCGCTGGGGCCGGTAAACGGCGGCTCGCCTGCCAGCATCTCATAGGTCACCGCACCAAGCGCGTAGATGTCGGCTCGGTGGTCGACGGTTCGCTCCCCGGTGGCCTGCTCCGGCGCCATGTAGTGCGGGGTTCCCAGCGAGAGCCCTGTCTGCGTCATCCGGTTGCCGCCGGCCTGCTGCACCGCCAGGGCGATCCCGAAATCGGCGACCAGCGGGCGGCCGTCGTGGAGCAGGATGTTCTCCGGCTTGATGTCGCGATGTACCACACCATGCTTGTGGGCGTACTGCAGGGCGTCGGCTACCTCGCAGGTGATGCGCACCGCTTCGGCCACCGGCAGCTGCTGCTCTCGCTCGAGCCGGCGCCGGAGTGTCTCGCCATCCACAAATGGCATGACATAGTAGAGGAGGCCGTCGACTTCACCGGAATCGAAGAGCGGAAGCACGTGCGGGTGCTGCAGGTTGGCGGTGAGCTCGATTTCCTTCAGGAAGCGCTCGGAGCCGAGCACTGCCGAGAGCTCGGGGTGGAGCACTTTGAGCGCGACATGGCGGCGGTGCCGAAGGTCGCGTGCGAGATACACCGTGGCCATGCCGCCCCGGCCGAGCTCACGCTCGATGACGTACCGGCCGCTCAGAGCGGCGTCCAACCGGTCTGCGGCGCTGGTCACGTCTTATCACCGAGGGCTGAGTCGACTTTAGTCACGGGATTGCCGGGTAGGGGCGCGCTTCAATGTGTCTCGCACTCGTAAGGAGTGCCAGAGATCAATACACGGAGCCTAACTGAAACGGGGGCGATGCTTCCACCCCGCTCCATTCCTCAGTCCACCTTGTCCTATGGGGGCTCAGAGCGGCGTCAGTCTGACGCGTTCCTCGTCAAACAGCAGCGTGCCGTCCGGCAGGATGGTCACCTCGCGGGCGCACGCTCACCGAGCATTACGTTGTGCACGGGCCACGAGATAACCCGCGGGGGCATCTCCGCCCCGATCTTGCGCATCGCCGCGTCGAGCTTCTCGCGCCGGAAGCGGTCGAAATCGGCCTGGGACTCCCAAACGTCCACGACGCGCCAGCCGGCATCCCCTTCCATCGGGCCGGCGCAGTGCAACACCCCTCCTGGCGCCAGATGGCCGCCGAGGTTCAGCTCCAGGAGCACCGCATCGTACTGTTGCTCCGTGAAGCCGGGAAACTCCAGGTAGAGTGCAATCGCCATGGTAACCACCTGTTCTTTCTGCAGACGATGCCGGGCTCCCCCCGGCGCGGGGTAACCTCTCAAATCGCTGTTGGTGCAGCGGGTGGCAGCGCACAGTCCCGATAAACACCGCGGCCCCGGCTTTCGCCGTGTGTGATTTGTCGTGGGATTGGCGACTCTGAGTTACAGAGCGGGACGGGGACTGTCAAGCGACCAGCGCGCGCGGCTCGACACGGGTTTCCTCCGG
>CAWJIM010000012.1:0-19285 GCA_963842945.1 uncultured Gemmatimonadales bacterium | reverse complement strand
CGCCAGCTGCAGCGGATCGATCCCCTTGCTCGCATCGAAGGAAGATCCCACCGCGGCGACCACCGCCCGCTTGCGATCGAGCGCCGCGAACTCGCGAATACGATAGACCGCTTCGATGCCGGTACAGTGCCCGCCCAGCAAGTAGCCCAGCTGCGCAGCCTTGAGCCGGCCGGCGGTCCAGGCCACGGCGGAATCACTCGCGGCGAACAGGTGGAGCCCGCCGATCAGGGCGTACACCGGCTCCGGCCCGACGATCTTGCGGCCATACTCGACGGTGTTGATGGTACCGGCGTGGCCGCACCCGACGATCACGACCATCCCCCGATCGGTGTTGACGATCAAGGCCATGTCCTCGGGAATGGAATCGGGAACCAGGCCTCCGCTGGTCACGATGCTGGTGGGCGGACCCCAGTACCGCTCGGGATCGGGCCGAGGGATCGGCCGGCTGAGCCAGATGCCGGGGAACAGCTCCTCCGTCCGTCCGGTGCTCCACGAACGTCGCGCCGGAGGTTTCCATCCCGGACTGAGAGCGATAGTGGGATTTGCTTCGTTGCTCACTGCCGGAATGACGGCGGCTGAGGAAGGTCCCCGGAGCTACGTGAACCCGGGAGAGCGCGGCCGGTGACTTTCCGGCCAGCTCCTTCCGCAGGCTCAGCAGCCCGCCGGTGTGGTCGCCGTGGTGATGAATCAGGACCACATCGGTGACGGTGGATAAGTCGATCCCCAGCTCGCGAGCGTTCTGCAGTACGGTCCCGGGCCGGTTCCCGGTATCGAAGAGAATGCGACGGCCGTCGGCTTCCACCAGGGCGGAGAAGCCCCACCCGCCGATACCCGGATCGGCGAGCATGGTCGACAGGATGGTGACCTTGAGGACTTGACCCGGTGTCCGGCCCGGCCGGAATCAGTGGGATGAGCGACGGCACCAGCGGTGATAACGACTCCGATCGCCAGACAGAAGGCACGCGAGCTTGGCATAGGCATCCTTTGTAGGCTTAACCTTACGCCCCGATTCGCGAGCGGCCATACCGGCGGTAAGGCGGTAAGGCGGTAAGGCGGTAAGGCGGTAAGGCGGTAAGGCGGTAAGGCGGTAAGGCGGTAGGGGGGGGGGGGGGGCGGTTGTTACGCTTGGAGATCTGGCCGATAGCGGGAGGAGAGGTTATCACTCCCAAGAACCGCAGCAGGTTGGTGCCGTATGCAACTACCCCCCGATATCCTCCGACTTCTCGCCAAAGAAGGCGCCCGCCGCCTGGCACTCGAGCACCTCAAGGCCGCCGCCGCTCTGCGCGACCGGCTGGCCGACCCCGCCGATCCGGAAGGGCTGCACGACTTCCGGGTCGCCATCCGGCGGCTCCGAAGCGCGCTCCGGGCCTATGAGCCCGAGATCCGCTCCACCGTCCGCAAAGGGACACTGAGTAAACTCGAGCGAGTGTCCGACGCCACCCGGGAGAGTCGCGACCTGCAGGCCCATCTCGAGTGGCTGAATGAACAGCGCGAGGACCTGGTCCAGGACGAACAGCCCGGTCTCGCCTGGCTGATCAGCCGGCTGGAACAGGACCGCCGCCGCGCCTGGGCGAGATGACCAAGAAGATCGACGCGACCTTCGCCGGCATGGCCGAGCGACTGGACGACGAGCTGAAGACGTTTCGGACCCGGATTCGGCTGGACGGCTCCCGCCGCCGGCAGTCGATGGCCCGGGTGACCTCCGAACGGCTCGCCGACGCGGCCGATCGGCTTCGGGACCGGCTCTCCGGCGTGCACCAGTTCAGCGACGAGGAGCCGATCCACCGGGCCCGATCGCCGCCAAGCGGGTGCGCTACCTGCTGGAGCCGTTCGCCGAGAACTACGACGACGGACCCGGGATCGTTCACCAATTGAAGGATCTGCAGGACAGTTCCGGTTACGTACACGACGTGCACGTGTTCACCGGCACGCTGGCCGACGCGCTGGCCGAAGCGACCCGGATCGACATTGCCGCCGAATCTCCGGGACGAGAGCCGCTGGTGCCCGGGCTCTCCGCACTGGAGAAAGCGCTTCGGGACCGCGGGTCGAAGGCGTTTGCCAAAGCACAGGATTCCTGGCTGGGCGACAAGTCCGCCGGGTTCTTCCAGTCAGCGGACCGGGTCGGCCAGGCGATCGGCAGCGAAACGAGCCGGGATCAGGAGATCGAGCGGAAATTCCTGCTGAACGGATTGCCGGCGTTCGACCGGCCCGACGCGAGTTGCGGAGATAGAGCAGGGCTACCGGCCGGGTAAGAAGCTGATCGAGCGAATCCGCCGGGTCCGCTCCGAAGGAAGGGAAGAGTTCCTCCGGACTATTAAGGAAGGGATCGGCATGACGCGACTCGAGGTGGAGGAGCCGGTGCCGGCCGAATTGTTCGACCAGCCGCGCCCCTGACCGAAGGACGGCGGATCCGGAAGCACCGCCACAAGGTGAAGGATGACAAGCTGACCTGGGAGATCGACGAGTTTCAGGACCGGGACCTGGTGCTGGCGGAGGTGGAGCTCGATTCTCCTTCGGCCGAGGTCACCGTGCCCGACTGGCTTCGCCCGCATCTGGTGCGGGAAGTTACCGACGACTCCAAGTACAGCAACTACCGGCTGGCCTGCGACTCCGGGAAGGACGAAAAGAGCTCCGCGCTACCGAGTCCCCAGCCAGAGTCCCAGGCCGCTGGCCGCGGCCAGCGTTACCAGGCCCGCTCCCACGATCCGGCGAAATTCACCCCGACCCAGCGCAAGTGAGAACACCAGCTTGAGCGCGGTGTTGGAGAGAACTCCGATCGCGATCGCCGTGGCGGCCAACTCGAGCGCGAACCCACCACCCATGCGGGTCATCGAGTAAGTCAGCGCATCCACGTCGGTGAGCCCGACGAACGCGGCCGAGGCGAGCACACCGGACGATCCCCACAGGTGCTGCACGAAAGCGCAAGCACCACCACCGGCTCGGAAGGCGAGCGCGCCGCCGGATCGCGTTCCCCAGCCGAAGAGGGTTCCGCGCCTCGCCTTCGGCCTTGCCGCGGCCACGCTCGGGAGGGCGGAGGCGTAGAGCAAAAGGCAAAGGCTGCTCCAATCACGAGTACCGGCGCGAGATAGGGGATCAGCGCCAGTCCCACCCGAGGCTGCAAGATGGTCGCGACCAGTCCGACCCGTACCGCCAATACGGTACAGGCCCCCACGACGCCGAGCGCGAGCCCGCGGCCGAGCTCCGGGTTCTCCTTGCTCCGGCGGGCGAACTGCCAGGTGACCGCGGTGGAGGAGACCAGCCCGCCGAGCAGTCCGGTGACGGCATATCCCCGGCTGGCGCCGAGCCAGCGGCCGATGAGATATCCGGCGAAGTTGAGCGCGGAGAAGAGCAGCACCACGACCCAGATCGCGCGGGGCTTGATGCTGTCGTAAGGCCCGTATGGCCCCTCGGGCAGGACCGGAAGGATGACCAGCGCCAAGACCGCGAACTGGAGCGCCGCTCGAAGCTCCCCCTCTCCCAGCCGCTCCATCGCTCCGTGAATCCGGGTCTTCTCCGCCAGGGCGAGAACCATGACCGCTGTCAGCGCTCCGGTGACTAGCGGATAGCCCAGGGTTGAGATGGCAGCGATGGCCAGGACCACCAGGGCGGCGACCTCGGTGGTTCCGTCCGCCGTCTCGCTGTGGCGAACGGTCATGACGTACGCGGCCACCGTCAGAGCGACGCCGCTCCCGAGGAGAAGCACACCCGGTGCCATCAGGCCACCCTGGATGAGCCAGCCTGCCGAGGCCACCGAGCACTCCCAGCAGGAAAAAGGTCCGGACGCCGGCAAACCGGGCCTCCGGTCCTCGGGCGTGGCTGGACGCCATTCTCGCCGATGCCGACGGCAAGGCCCGCGAGGGCAGCCACGGCCAGACGGCCGGCAACGGCGAGGTCCAGGGTCATGCTAGAGGCTAACCTAGCCTCCCGCCACCGCAACCACCACGGTGATCTCGTCGCCCTCGGTCACCGGCGCCTCGAACCCGCCGAGGAACCGGGTGTCCCGGTCGTTGAGATAGAAGCCGACGAAGGGATAGGGCCCGCCGTTTTCGTCCTTGAGCCGCGGCGCCAGCCGGGGAAACCGGTCGGACACCTGGGTCACCACTTCTCCCACCGTCGCTCCGTCCGCCTCCAGCGTGCTCTGGCCGTCGGTCAGCCGGCTCAAAATCGTGGGAAGACTGAATGTCACTGACATGGTCCGATCTCCTCAGGTTAGGTGCGTCTGCTCGACCAGCGCGGTCAATTCCCTCAACCTCGGCGCGATGGTCGGCAGGTCGCGAATGGTGTCGCCCACGGCATCCACCGTCTTGAGTCCATTTCCCGTTATGCAGAGCACCACTTCGTCATCCGCCTTAGGTGCCCGCTCTCGGCCAGCGCGCGCGCCGCCGCCACGGTCACCCCGCCGGCCGTTTCGGTGAACACGCCGGTCGTCTCCGCCAGCAGCCGGATCCCCGCGACGAGCTCCGCATCCGACACCGCCGCGGCCCAGCCGCCGGTCTAGCGAATGGCCCGCGCCGCGAAGAGACCGTCGGCCGGATTCCCGATCGCGAGCGACCGCGCGATGGTGTCGGGGATCACCGGCTGATCGCGTCGCCGCCGCGCTCGCACCAGCCTCACGATCGGCGCGCACCCCTCGGCCTGCGCGCCGAAGAGGCGAGGAACGTCCCCGCTCACCAGCCCGGCCTCGAGGAACTCGGTGAAGCCCTTCCGAGCTTGGTCACCAGTGAGCCGCCTGCCATCGGCGCGATCACTGCCGTCGGCAGACGCCAGCCCAGCTGCTCCGCGATCTCGAACGCCACGGTCTTCGATCCCTCGCCGTAGTAGCTGCGGAGATTGACGTTGACGATGCCCCAGCCGAACCGGTCGGCGACCTGGGTGCAGAGCCGGTTGACGTCGTCGTAGGTGCCGCGGATGCGAACCACACGGGCGCCGTACACCGCGGTGCCGATGACCTTGGCCGGCTCGAGATCGTGGGGGATGAAGATCCAGGCCGGGAGGCCCGCGCGGGCCGACTGCGCCGCCACCGCGTTCGCCAGGTTGCCGGTCGAGGCGCAGCCCACGGTGTCCAGGCCGAGTGCTCGGGCCGCGTTGAGGGCGACGGCCACCACCCGGTCCTTGAAGGAGAGCGACGGGTGCGACACGGCGTCGTTCTTGAGCCAGACCCGGGCGACGCCGAGCCGGTGGGCGAGCGCGGGCGACTCGAGCAGCGGGGTGAAGCCGCTGTCGAGCGAGAGCTCCGGCGCTCCGTCGAGCGGGAGCAACTCGCGATAGCGCCAGAGCGAGTGGTCGCGCTGGGCGATGGTCGCGCGGGTGGGACGAGGGCCGTCCGGATAGACCGGCTCCAATGGACCGAGGCAGTGCTCGCACACGCGCGATGGGTGCCGCATCGAACTCCGCACCGCAGAGGGCGCAGGCGAGCGGCAGGAGTCCGAACGAAGTGTGGTGGAGCTCGGGAGCGAGAGGCTCGGGAGGTAAGGCGATTCCGCCGACGGGAGACACGGGAGTTTCCTTTCCGCCCGCATCGCCGGATGTCCGGTTGGCCCGGAAGAAAAAATCCCGGTGCCAAGAAAGACACGCGGGACGCGAGGCTTTTTAGCAGTTGTTTAACGTGGCTGCAATAGGCCGCAACTCACCACGAAGGAGCAGTTGTACCGCTACGATAGGACTAATCTCTTCCCAGCGCAAGAGGGCTACGGATGATATCCCGGCCCCCGCACCACTTTCCCCGGCTTGGCGCCGGTGTGCTTCCCCTCCCGCACCACCGGCACTCCGTTCACCAGCACGTCCCTGATCCCGGTCGAGAGCTGGTGCGGCTTCTCGTAGGTGGCGTGGTCGATCACCGTGGCCGGATCGAACACCACGATGTCGGCGTACATCCCCTCCCGCACCAGGCCGCGATCGCGGAGCGACAGCCGGTCGGCGACCGCCGACGTCATCTTGCGGACCGCATCCTCCAGCGGCATCACTCCGGCGCTCGCGCACGTAGTGGCCCAGGATCTTGGGGAAGGTGCCGTAGGCCCGGGGATGGGTCTCGCTGCCGTGGGTGTTCGCCGGATCGGCGCCGCCGGCGTCGGTGCCGAACTTGATCCACGGCTGGCGCAGCTGCAGCTCGACGTTGTCCTCCGACATCAGAAAGAACACGGCGCCGGGGCGGGCCTTCTCCTCCAGGGTGAGGTCGATCAGCGCGTCGGCCCAGTCCTGGTTCCGCGCCCGCGCGATCTCGGCCAGGCGCTTGCCCTCGAACTTCTTGTTCTTCGGCTCCTTGAAGCCGCCCACCTGGACGCCCTCGGGAGTGGCCAGCTGGCAGAGATTCTCCCAGTCGGCCGACTGCTCCTCCAGCACCGCGGCCTTGATCTTCGCTCGTGTCGCGGGGTCAGCCAGCCGCTCCAGCAGCTTGCCGTCCGCCGAGGCCCAGGGCGGGAGACACGCGGCCAGCGCGGTGCCGCCGGCGGTGTAGGGATACATGTCGGCCGTGACGTCCTGGCCGGCCGCGCGGGCGGAGTCGATCTTGGCGATGGCCTCGCGGGCCTTGCCCCAGTTCCGCTTCCCCGCGGCCTTGAGGTGGTAGATCTCGACCGGAACTCCGCCGTCCTTGCCGATCCGGATCGCCTCGTCCATCGCCTCGAGGAAGTGGTCCGCCTCGGAGCGCATGTGGGTGATGTAGACCCCGTGATAGGGCGACATCGCCTTGGCCACCTCGATCAGCTCCTCGGTGGAGGCGTAGTTGCCCGGCGGATAGATCAGCGCGGTGCCGAGCCCGAACGCGCCGTCCTCCATCGCCCCGCGCATGATGGCGCGCATCGAGTCGAGCTGCGCCGGATTCGCGGCGCCGGCCGCCTGCCCCATCGCGTACGTCCGAAGCGTGGTGGCGCCGACGAAGGAGCCGACGTTGACCGAGTTGCCGTGCCGCTCCATGGCCTGGAGCCAGTCGCCGAAGCCGTGCGGTCCCCCGAAGCCCTTGAGCGCGGCCCGGGCGGCGGTGGTGTCTTCGTCGAGGAAGAAGAAAGGCACGAAGGAAGCCAGCGAGTCGTTCCACGGGGCCAGGGTGTAGGCCTCGCCCATGATCTCGGTGGTGACGCCCTGGGTCACCTTGCTGAGCGAGCGCCCGTCGCCCACGAGGAAGTTGTCGTAGGAGCCGCTCTGGATGTCGATGAACCCGGGCGCGACCACCATGCCCTTTGCGTCGATCCGCTGCCCGGCCTTGGCCTTGGCCAGCGAGCCGGCCGGCCCGACCCAGGAAATCCGGTCTTTCGCCACGCCGACGTCGCCATAGAACCAGGCGTTGCCGGTGCCGTCGATCACTCGCCCGTCACTGATGACGACGTCGTAGCTGGACTGGGGACCGACCCCGACTGATCCGGACGTGACCGCCGAGGAGCAGGCGAAGGCTGCGAACACAGCAGCTAGGGCAAGTCTCAGCGGACCCCTCGCATCGCTCGGGGTGACATCCGCTCGCTCTGATGACGTCTATCCGACCTTCCGACCGCCCGACCGCCTGCCGCCCGCCTCACTTTCCCTTGGGCATAAGCGTCAACGTCGGCTGCGGCTCGGGCTGAACCAGCTTGACCGATTTCACCTTGCTGCCATCCATGGTGTAGTCGAGGAAGAAGCCGGCCGGCGTGTCCCCGCCGCTGAGCCGGAAGCGGGTGGCACTCACCGGCACCAGGGTGTACGGCGGTTGTCCCGGCACGGTCAGCTTGAGCTGTCCTCCCACGACCTGTACCTCGGCCGTGATGGGAATGCCCGAGGCGGCAAAGGCGCCGGTGTACTTGGGGAGATCGCTCTGGGCCAGCTGCACCGCCGGCGTGGTGTCGACGACTTCAGGCTTGCGCTTGAACTCGGCGACATCCTCGATCTTCATCTCGTCCACCTTGCTGTCGGCGTCGAGATCGAAGGTGACGAAGCCCTTGCCCTGGCTCCTCTCCCGCCAGATCGAGCGGAAGGTGTCGTGCTGCCAGTGCTCCAGGTCGCCCACCATGGTGCCGTAGCGCAGCACCAGCTTTCCACCGTCCTGTTTCACCGACGCCTCGCCGTACATGCTGTCGGCATAGGTGCCGGCGTATTTCTCCAGTGGCAACGAGGGTGAGGTGCCCTTGACCCTGGCGGCCTCGCGCTTCTTCTCCTCGGCCTTGCCCTGCGCCACCAGCTCCTCGAATCCCTTGTGCAGCTGGGCGCTCCAATCCTTCGGCGGATTCTTCAGGAAGGCGTCGAACACCCGGTACATCAGGGCGTAGGTGAGAAAGTTGCCGCCCAGGTTGGTCAGGATCACGAGGCCGGTCTTCTCCTCCGGCATCAATCCCACCAGCGCATGCATGCCATCGATGTTGCCGCCGTGCTGCACGATCTTCCGGCCGTGATAGTCATGGAGGATCCAGCCCATGCCGTAGGAGCCGAAGTGCGCATCCTGCATCATCAGCTTCCAGGGCCCTTCCAGCGGCATGATGGTCTGCGGCGTGTGCATCTCATCGAACGCCCCCGCGCTCAGCAGGGGCTTGCCCGCGACCTTACCCCGAGCGAGCTGGAACCGGACCCACTGCGCCATATCGACGGCGTTGGAGTTGATCGAGCCGGCCGGACCGATGTTGTCGATGTTGTGATAGGGGATGATCCGAACCGTGTCCTCGATCTCCTCATGGGGACTGGCGACGTCGGGCAGCCGCTCGAGATCCTTGGTGCTGGTGTTGCTCGAGGTCATGCCGAGCGGTTGGAAGATCCGCTCGCGGATCACCTGGTCCCAGGTCTTGCCGGTGACCCGGGAGGTCAGCTGGCCGGCGGCGAGATACATGATGTTCTGGTAGCCGAAGTGGGAGCGCAGGCTCCAGGTGGGCTTGAGGTAGCGGACGTGATAGAGGATGCTATCCCGGGGGAGCTCCTGGCCATACCAGAGCATGTCGCCGCGCGAGAGCCCGCTCCGGTGGCTCAAGAGGTCGCGGACGGTGATCTCGCGGGTGACGTAGGGATCGAAGAGCTGAAATCCTGGCAAATACTTCGTGGCCGGATCGTCCCACTTCACCTTACCCTGGTCCACCAGCATCGCGACGCCGAGAGCGGTGAACGCCTTGGAGGAAGACCCGATGGCGAAGATTGTGCGCTCGTCCACCCGGTCCGGCTTTCCCAGCGTCCGCACGCCGTAGCCTTTGGCCAGGATCACCGAATCGTTCCGCACGATGGCCAGGGCCAGCCCGGGAATTTTCCAGTCGGCCATGCTCTTGGTGACGTAGTCGTCGAGTCCCTGCAGCGGCTTGGACTGGGCCTGGGCCGCCGAGTGTGACAGGGTCGATACAACAAGCAGGAGCCATACGACGGGTCTCATGGTGCACTCCGGGAAAAGTCTTGCGCAGGCGGCCTATCAAGGTCATTGTTGAAGCCAATGTATACAATAATGAATCCACTCACCAGATGACGGAGCGTGGGCTGGAATGCCTGAGCCTGCGGGAGATCCAGCTCCCCCTGAAGGAGCCGTTCCGGATCTCCTCCGGCATCCAGCGGTCTCGCCGGATCCTTCTGCTTCAGCTGGAGGCGGATGGGGCGACGGTGTGGTCGGAGTGCGTGGCGCCGGAAGAGCCCAACTACAGCAGCGAAACGATCGACACCGCCTGGCACGCCATCGTCCACTGGGTGGCGCCGCGGGTGCTGGGTCGCTCCTTCGCCAGCCCGGCAGAGGTCTTCCCCGCCCTGCAGCACAACTTTCGGGGACATCTGATGGCCAAGGCGGCGGTGGAGATGGGGATGTGGGCACTGGCGGCGGAGCAGCGGGGCGTCTCGCTCGCCTGTCTGCTGGGCGGCACCCGGAGTGAGGTGGAGGTGGGGATCTCGCTCGGCATCCAGGCATCGCCCGGCGCATTGGTCGAGCGGGCCCGCCTCGCGCTGGAGGAGGGCTACCGCAAGGTGAAGCTCAAGATCGAGCCCGGCGCCGATGTCGAGTATGTGAAGGCGGTACGCACCGAGCTGGGAGCAAAGGCCCCGCTCATGGCCGACGCCAACAACGCCTATTCCCTGGAGAATATGGAACCGCTGCTTCGGCTGGACGAGCTGGACCTGATCATGATCGAGCAGCCCCTCGCCTGGGACGACCTTCGGCAGCACGCCGAGCTGCAGCGCCGCCTCCGGACGCCGATCTGTCTGGACGAGTCGATCACTTCGCTGGAGCGGGCCCGGGAGATGGCCGAGCTGGGGAGCGGCCGGGTGATCAACATCAAGCCGGGACGGGTGGGCGGGTTCGCCGCATCGATCGCGATCCACGACTTCTGCGCCGAGCAGGGGATCCCGGTCTGGTGCGGCGGGATGCTGGAGAGCGGAGTGGGCCGGGCCTACAACGTCGCCCTGGCCTCGCTTTCCAACTTCACCAAGCCGGGCGACATCTCGCCCAGCGCGCGCTACTGGGAGCGGGACGTGGTGTCGCCTGAATGGACCATGCACGAGGGTATGATGACGGTACCGACGGGAGCGGGGATCGGAGTCGAAGTGGATCAGGAGCGCATCGAGCGGATGACGGTTCGCCGCGAGCGACTCGCATGAGTGAGCGGAATGAGCTGCCACGGCTGCTGGGTTTTCGCCAGCTGATCGCGATCACCATCGGCACGGTGATCGGGTCCGGGATCTTCATCGTCCCCGGCGCGGTGATGCGGCAGACCGGCGGCTCGGTGCCGCTCTCGCTCCTGGTGTGGGTGGCCGGCGGTGTGCTCTCGCTCCTCGGCGCGCTCACCTACGCCGAGATGGGGGCGATGAAGCCCCAGGCGGGGGGAGTCTACGTCTATATCCGCGACGGGTTCGGCCGCTTCCCCGCCTTCCTCTTCGGCTGGACCATGTTCTTCATCACCGGTACCGGCACCAGCGCCACACTGGCCGTAGCGTTCACGGCCTATCTGGGACAGCTGGTGCCGTTGACTCCGCTCTCGGGCCGGCTGGCCTCGGTGGCGATGCTGGCGGTCGTCATGATCGTGAATGTGCGGGGCACCCGGACCAGTGCCGGCTTCCAGGGCTGGGCCACCCTGATCAAGGTGGCCGGCATCGTGCTGATGAGCGCGCTATTTCTGCTCTGGGGCCACGGCCTTGGCGCAGAGGAGCAGCGCACGACCTCGGTATCGGGCGGGTCGCTCATGGTCGGCTTCGGACTGGCGATGATCGCGACCCTCTGGGCCTACGAGGGCTGGCAGTTCGTCACCTACTCCGCGGGAGAGACGAAGAACCCGCAGCGTACTTTCCCTCGCGCCATCGTGATCGGCACCGCGGCGCTGATAGCCATTTACCTGCTGGCCTGCGTCGGCTACATCGCCGCGCTCGGTCCGGCCGGCGTCGCGTCATCGGACCGGGTGGCCGCTGAGGCCACCACGGCACTGTTCGGGCCGGCCGCGGGGAAGCTGATCGCGGTCATGATCCTGATCTCCATCGTGAGCGCGACCAATGGAACGGTGCTCACCCTGCCCCGCGCGTTCTTCGCCATGGCGCGAGACGGGATCTTCTTCCGCCGTCTGGCCGAGGTGCATCCCCGCTTCGGCACTCCCGCGGTCGCGATCGTGGCCTCATCCCTCTGGTCCATGGTGCTCGCGGTCAGCGGCACCTTCGAGCAGCTCTTCACCTACGTGGTGTTCATCGGCTGGATCTTCTACGGGCTGGGCGCGCTCTGCGTTTTCGCCTACCGGCGCAAGGAGCCGGACACTCCCCGCCCCTTCCGGGTCCCGGGGTATCCGGTGACTCCGATCCTCTTCGTCGCCTCGGCCGCGGCCATCGTGCTCAACACCATGGTGGCACAGCCGGGACGAGCGGCGCTCGGACTCGGTGTCCTGCTGCTGGGATCGCCGGCGTATCTGATATGGCGGCGGGGCGGAGCAGCGGGGCATCGAACGGCCGAGGCACCGCATGACCGGTGATGCAATCGTGATTCGCCGGGTGGAGACTCAGGCTGAGTACGAAGAGTGCGTCCGGATCCAGGACGAGACCTGGGGCGCCGGCTTCAGCGAGCGGGTTCCCTCCGCCATTCTCAAGGTGTCGCAGTACCTCGGCGGCGTCACCGCAGCGGCTTTCGATAGCGCTGGAGCCGAGGCCAGGATCCTGGGCTTCGTCTTCGGAATGACCGGCGTTCGCGACGGCGAGCTGGTACACTGGTCGGACATGCTCGCGGTGCGCCCCGAAGCGCGGGACCACGGCATCGGACGCCGGCTCAAGCTGTACCAGCGCTCGCTGGTGGCGGAGCTGGGAGTAACCCAGATTCTCTGGACCTTCGATCCCCTGGTGTCCCGGAACGCGCATCTGAACCTCAACGCGTTGGGTGCCCGGGTCACCGATTATGTGCCGGACATGTACGGCGCCGACACCGGGAGCGCGCTGCACCAGGGGATCGGGACCGATCGGTTCGTAGTGGCATGGGAGGTAAGCGGGGACGTCAGCCGGGCAGCGGGGCAGATGGGCAGCGGGGACGGAAGAAGGGACAGAAGCGGGACGGAGGTGGTGGTGGAGATTCCGCAGGATATCCACCAGCTGATCGCGGTAGATCCGGCGGCCGCCCGGAAGTGGCGGGAGTCGACCCGCCCTGCCTTCCTCCGTCTCCTGGCCGACGGGTATCGCGTGGCGGGCTTCGAGCGTTCTCCCACCGGCGGGTTCTACCGGCTCACGCGAGGCACAGACTAAGGCGGCCAAGGTACGAGGAACGACCGATGCCCACAGCGACCGCAGCAACTCTCCAGCATCGAAATATCGAGGTGGCAGCCTGAAGCAAAGCCCAAAGCTTCGCTGGCCCGCCAGGCTCGGCTTCAGCCAGAAGGAGGCGGCGCGGCTGACCGCGCTCCGGCGCGACCTGCACCAGAATCCGGAGCTGTCCTGGAAAGAGGAGAAGACCGCGGCCCGGCTGGAGGCCGAGCTGAAATCGCTCGGGCCACGGACATCCGGCGAGTGGTAGGAACCGGAGTCGTGGGACGAATTCCCGGCCGGAGCAAAGGCCGGACGGTGGCGATCCGGGGCGATATCGACGCGCTGCCCATCGAGGAGGCGACCGGTCTCGACTTTGCCTCCAGCACCAAGGGCGTGATGCACGCGTGCGGGCACGACGTGCACGCGACCTGGGCTATCGGCGCGGCGTTGCTGCCAGCAACCTCCCGCCGAGGCGACGTGCTATTGGTGTTCCAGCCCGCGGAGGAGGTGGGTGAGGGCGCCGCCGCGATTCTGGAGACCGGCGCGCTGGACGGGGCGAAGTGATCGTCGGCGCCACGTGGACCGGCGTTACGAGCTGGGCCAGGTGGTGGCGCAGGAGGGACCGGTCAACGCTTCGACCGACAACTTCAAGATCGAGCTGATCGGAGCAGGAGCTCACGCCGCCCGTCCCCACGAGTCGGCCGATCCAATCGTGGGTGCGGCCGCGCTGATCATCGGGCTCCAGACGCTGGTGTCTCGCCGGCTCGATCCGCCGATCCCCGCCGTGGTCACCGTGGGAACGGTGCACTCCGGCACCGCGGACAACTCATTCCCGATCGTGCCGAGCTGACTGGGACGATTCGAGCGGTGACCCGCGCCTCGCGCGAGCTGCTGATGGGGGAGCTCAAGCGAGTGAGCACCCACGTGGCCCAGGCCCACCGGCTGAAAGCCCACGTTCCGTTCGATCAGGGAACGCCGCCGGTGGTGAACCCGGCCGAGCCGATCGGCTGGGCCCGAGAGGCGGTGAAGAGCGTCCTGGGCGAGAGCGCGCTGGTGCCGCTGACGGCCACCAACATGGGGGGCGAGGACTTCGCCTTCTACCTGGAAAAGATTCCGGGCTGCTTTCTCAGGATCGGCGCGCGGGAGCCGGGAGGTCCCTGGCTGCCGGCGCACTCACCCGGATTCATCGTGGCGGAGGAAAGCATCTTCGTGGGTGCGGCCGTCCTGGCAGAGACTGCTCGCCGCGCTGCTCGAGTGTAACGGACAGTACGAAAGGGGCGGACAGCTCCCCGGCTCACCACGGAGACACGGAATACACGGAGGTAGCACGGACTCATTCACGGGCACCGCATAAGCGAATTTTTCGGGAGAAGAGCACACTGCCCGAGTACATCCTCGATGAACTTTTGCTGGGCGGTGTGCTGTTGTCACCACAAATTAACTTACCCGATGCCTGCGTGAGTCCGTGCCACCTCCGTGGATTCCGTGCCTCCGTGGTGGTCAGATCCTTCGCGCTACTTCTCCAGAGGCTTGGGCTCTGTGCACAGGCACCCCGGAGGACCTCGCCCGCCTTGGCTCCAGTGTAGCCGCTCTGGTCCAGAGTGACCTCTCCGTTTACCACGACGTAGTCGATCCCCGCCGGCGCGGCGGTGGGCAGGTCCCAGGTGGCGTTGTCCTGGATCCGGTCGAAGTCGAACACGGTGATGTCGGCCCGCATGCCTTCCCGGATCACTCCCCGGTCGGCGAAGCCCATCCGAGCGGCCGGCCAGGAGGTCATCTTCCTGACCGCCTCCTCCAGAGTGAGCAGATGCCGCTTGCGCACGTACTCGGCGATGATCCGGGGGAACGTGCCGTAAGCCCGGGGGTGCGGCAGGCCCAGCGCATCGACCTCACCGAACTTCACGGCCGAGGCCGCGTCGGTGCCGATGCTGGTCCACGGCTCACGCAGCGCGAGCGCGATGTCGCCCTCGTCCATCATGAAGAAGAGCGCCATCGCCCGGTTGGGCAGAGCCTCGAGCACGATGTCCCAGGCCACATCGGCGGGGTCCCGTCCGAGAGCCGTGGCGATGGCCGCGATGCTCTTCATGTGGTAGGCGGCGTACTTCTTGTTGAACGGATTGGCCAGCACGACGTGGTCCCAGCCGCCTGACGCCTGCACCAGGTTGGACCAGCCCGGCTGAGATCCCGCCGCCACCTCCCGCTTGAGCCGCTCTCGTACCGCCGGGTCGCGCAGGCGGGCGTAGCCCTTCTCCTCTCCCTCGGCAAAGACCCAGTTGGGTACCGTGATGCTGAGGCCGGTCCCGCCGGCCCGATAGGGATAAAGATCCGCGGCCACGTCGACGCCTCGGCCCCGGGCCGAATCGATCTCGGCGAGAGCCTGGGGCATGAGCCGGCCCCACCAGGCGCGAACGCCGCCTTCAGGTGGAAGATCTCGACCTTCACTCCTCCCTTCTCACCGATCTCCACCGCCTCACGGATTCCGGAGACCAGGTTTTCGCTCTCGTCCCGCATGTGGGTGGCGTAGAAGCCTCCGCAGGGCGAGACAATCTTGGCCAGCTCGATCAGGTCGGCGGTAGACTGGTAGCTGTCGGGCGGATAGATGAGCGCGCTGCTGATGCCGAGCGCACCGGCCTGCATGGCGAGAGTGACATCGGATTTCATTTTGACCAGCTGCGCCGGCGTGGGAGTTCCGGCACCGTCACCCATCACGTGGACTCGGGCCTGGGCCGCGCTGTAATAGCTGCCGAAATTGACCGCGATGCCCTGCCGCTCCAGCCGGGAGAAGTAGATGCTGATGCTCTCCGCCGGCAACCGGCGTGCCACCTTCCCCACCGATGAGCGTGGTGACACCCATGCGGAGCTTGTTCTCCGCGGCGGCCGCTGCTCGAGCAGCACGTCGCCCGAGTGGTCCATCATGTCGATCCAACCGGGCGAGACGTAGCGGCCCCGGGCGTCGATCTCCCGGCGGCCCTTGTCGGTCACCACGCCGAGCTTCGCGATTCTTCCGTCACTGATGCCGACGTCGGCGCGCACCCAGGGATTGCCCGCGCCGTCGAGCACCCGCCCGTTCCGGATGACGAGGTCGTACTCCGTCCCGGACGGAGTGGGCTGAGGCGATGACGGCGGGCTCGCGCACGCCGCGGAGAGCGCGAGGAGGACCGCCAAGGTGTCGATCCTGAGCGCAGCGAACTTCCGAATCCTTCGGCCAGGTCGATGCCGCTCAGTCAATAGTTGATGTCGAACGCGACGAGCTTGAACACCACGGCGATATAGCAGCATCGTCACGGTGGCCGGAGGCGGGCAGTCCCATCTGCCAGAGCTTTGGAGGTCCAGGGACGCTTGTCGCTCCAGGCCAGCCGGGCATTGCAAGACGCCACCCCTACCGCGCCCAGAAACAGCGCACAAGACCGAGCGGCTCGAAGCAGCCAAAAACAGAAGATGGCTCATCGAGGTTAACGCCAAGACACTAGCAGCTCATTCGCTGGATTTGCCACGGCATCCAGCCGGCCAGCAGGAGCAGCCGAAGCCCCGGCCCGCAATGCGGACCCACCGGTAAGCTGTCCCAGGCCCGGCCCTTGCAGCAGAAAGGTCTGCCGATGACGGCGGGCGAGCCAGCGCAGCCCGAGGCCCAGGCGATCACGGTACGGATTCAGCACCGCCAGGCTGAACTCGGCAAGCGGCACGAGCCACGAGGGCGACTTCCACCACCGAGTCGGGCAGAAACACGATGAACGGCGAGATATCAGTTCGCCGCTCGACATCCTGACGCGTCCATTTTCCACTTTCGGCGCCGGCCACGTTTCTGCCGTCGACCTCCTGCCAGACGAAGAGCAGGATCTTCACGCCATGCTTCGGCTCGCCGTTCGGACTCGGTAGAGGTACCAGCAGGGCAATGCTGGCGTCGGCGATTGACGCGTGACCTTACTGGGGCTGAGCAGGCTCGGCCACGCCAGAAGAAGTTGGAGACGGAATGGCGCGAGCTCTCGTACTGGTCCGGCCACCTGGTGGGCGTGCGGCGTAGGCGATCTGCGGGTCCAGCTGGCCTGGCCGTGCTCGGCGAGCCGGCAGGTAGCGGTCGGCGAACTGCTCGAAGACAGCGCCGCGCGGATGGCGCCCGCCGCGCCGGCCTTGCCGGGGCTGTTCATCGAGATGAAGATGCCGACACCATCGTCGATGAAGAGGTGCAGATCGCTGTGGAACCAGAAGGTGTCGCCCCCGTGGGCGATGGCCCGGTGGCCGTTGCGGTTGGTCTCGTAGAAGCCGAGCAGCATGCGGTTGACCGCGCGGCATCGATGCGTGAGCGCCGGTCGTCGTGCATCAGCCTGCGCCGTCTCCGGGCTGAAGGATGCTGGACTCGCCAAAGCGGCCGTTCTGCAGGTGGGCGATCATGAATCGGCGCCATGTCGGCGCCGGACGCGGCGAGGGCTCCCGCCGGGGCGCCGGCGCCACCATCTCGAAGGGCTTGGGCTCGCCCGAGGACGCCTGCTCGTAGCCCTCCGACATGTCTTGGCGGCAGGCGACGTCGGCAGCGGCTGGCGGAAGGTCGCGTGCTCCATGCCGAGCGGCTGCGAAGATGTGCTGCTCGATGTACTGCGTCGAACGGCTCGCCCGACACCCGCTCCACGATGTACCCGGCCAGGGCGGTGGCGTAGTTGGAATAGGCGGGCACCGTTCCCGGCGGGTAGATCCGCTTCGGAGTCCACGACTTCAGCCACTCGCCATTGGGCTGCACGTTGGTGGTGTCGTCGGAGAACAGGTTGCTTGGCCGACCTCCTCGAATCCCGGCGTGTGGGTCATGGCGTCCCGCAGGGTGATGGGCTTGCCGAAGGCCGGAGGAATCTTGAAGTCGAGGTAGGTGTTGACGTCGCTGATCCAGGTCCAGCTTGCCCTGCTCGACCAGCTGCATCACCGCAGTCCAGGTGAAGAGCTTGGAGACCGAGCCCGGGCCGGAACAGCGTGCGCGTCGGGATCGACCGGCTTCTGCCGCTTCGACGTCGGCGTAGCCGTAGCCCTTCTTGAAGCAGAACCTGGCCGTCCTTGACCACCACCACCACAGCGCCGGGGATATCTCCGCGCCTGAAGAGCGTAGGGAAGGAAGCCGTCGAGCCAGGCCTGCACGTCGGCCCGGGTGAGCTGGGCTGCGCCCGCGGGCGGACCCTCCGGCCCGGCTCGCTCAGTGGGAGGTGCGGGCGGCCTCTGCGCCGGGCGCTGAGCTGCGAGATCATCCCAGCCGAGGGTCAACGCCGCGAGGAACAGTCCCACCAGGAATCGTGTCATGCGTTCACCTGTCGGTTTAGGGGTGATTCTGCTGGGCGTCCGAACCAAGCTGCTCGAAGGTCAGGTTCATGATCGGGTACTGCCGCCAGTCCTTGTAATCGAAGTGCCACCACTCGGCCTCGTAGACGGTGAATCCTTCGCCTCCATTGCCTGGCGGAGCAGTTCGCGGTGCCAGCGCTGCCGCGAGGTGCCGCCGGGGTAGTTCGGATACGAGCGGTCGCGACATCTCATCGTAGCCGCCGACCATGCGATCGGCTTGCCGGTCTTCAGGTCGTACAGCGTGAGATCGACGGCGCAGCCGCGGTTGTGCCGCGAGCCCTTCGCGGGATCGGCGACGAAGTCGTGCTTGTCCCCGGCGTCGCGTCCCAGAACATCTTGGTCACGTACCAGGGCCGGTAGGCGTCGTGGATCAGCAAACCATAGCCCAGCTGCCCGAGCTCGTGCACCGCACCACCGCCTCGGCCGCCGGCCGCTGCATGAACGCTTGCGCCGCGTGTAGAGTGGCGTGCCCAGAAGTTGTTGTTCGTGGCGTAGCGAATATCGAGCTTGATCGTGGGGTCGAGACGTCCTAGCTCCACCAGCTCCGGCGTGACGGTTGGTGCCTTCTCGTCGGCGGTCTGTTGCCGCCCTGGCATCTTGTGCGGAATTCTTCTACCGGCTCCAGCGGCTCTATTTGGAAGGGTTTTTCCCTCCGCCGATCACCCGGCCCGCGGATTGAATCCGCTTAGCAACCGATCCCGCAATTTCGAACGTCGCCGGGCGATCGCTGTCGGGGTGGAAGATCATCTTCTCGCTCGTGGTAGAGGCCCTCCTCGGGGAAACGAAAGACGTCGGGGGGTTTTTCTCGGTCAGCGGGTACCGAAGAACCACTCGATCAGCGCGTGAAGCTTCCCGGGGGCTTTTCGAAGATGTACAGCACGTTGTGGTCCCAGCCGTATTCGCCGATGAGGCCGGCGAACTCGTCGGTGGCCGCCGCCGGCTTGGGCTGCGCCATGGCCACTTCTTTGGAGCCTGGCGTGGCAAGTCGCTTCAGGGTGTCCTTGCCGACAGCGATCCGTCCGGGCGCCAGTGGGACAATGCGAACGTCCTGGCCGGGCTGGTCGGCAGGTACCAACTCCATCGGCTTGGCGGAGGCGCCGGAGTTTCCTGCTTCGTCAACTCGCAGCTCGGACCGCATGCCTCCCTGCACCGGTGTCAGGTACAGCCTGCCGGCATACTCCTCCAGATCCATCCCGGTGTCACCCTTCATGTACCGGCCCATGAGCGCTATGGCCTGGGACCGGGTCAGCGGAGCCGGAGTGGGAACGGTGGGAAGCGGCTTCCCCGCGCGGGCCGCCAGCAGCATGCGGAGCGCCGCCTGGGCGATGGCATCGGTCACCGGGTT
>CAWJIM010000011.1:0-20233 GCA_963842945.1 uncultured Gemmatimonadales bacterium | reverse complement strand
GGGCTCCGCCAGCACTCCGCGGGATGGAGGCGCCACTGGGGGGCCCGCCGCAACCACATGAATATTCCTCGACGGTCAGCTTGTTCGGGGAGCATCATCACCTTGTCGCTGCAGTCCAGACTGCCTGCCGCCGCATTCACGCTGTAAACTCCTCCCATGCTCCGGCTCCTTGGTTTGCTCCTCTGGCCTTTGCCGTTCCCACTCTGCTCCTGGCCCAGGAGGACAAATGGATGCTGCCTACCGCCATGCGCGGCACTAGCAATAATGGAAAAGAACGCCACGGTATCCCTACGTCACCGCCGGCGATCGGGCCTACCTGATCGGCACCCAGGACGGAAACTTCCCCGACCTGGGCGAGCACTTGGCCCTCGAGATGGCCGGCCTCTGGGTCCATCCTATCAAGCTGATCGACGGCTTCGAGGCAAGCATCGCCGACTCCGCCGGGCAGGAGGTTGCGCTCTCGAAAGAGCGAGGAGTTCATCAATTACCCCTACGGGAATCGCTTCCGGTACGGCCAGGTGCTGGATCAGGTCGAGATCGACCGCTTCCAGTTTGCCCGGAGGGTCGGCCGGGCATCGTGGTGCAGTACACCCTGCGGAACCAGAGCGACCAGCGGCGGGAGCTCCGCTTTCGGCTCAGGGTGAAAACGGATCTCCTTCCCGTCTGGCAGTCCGAAAAAATCGGCCTCACCGACGCTCCCGACCGGGTGAGCTGGCAGCCGGCCACGCGCCGGTTCCTCGCCCGGGACAAACGTCACGGCTGGTTCGCGGTCTGGGGAGCAACCACGGCCGCCGGGGCCACGCCGATGCCCAGTCCGGACCCGATCTCCAGCGCAGGACAGGGAGTAACCGCCGCCTCGAGCTACCTTGTCTCGATCGAGCCGCGTGACAGCACGACCCTCACCTTCGTCTTCGCCGGCTCGACCCGCTCGAGCTCAGCGGCGGAGAGCACGTTCACCTCCATCGCCCGAAGCCACGTGTCGCTGCTGGGGCGGAAGAAGTCGCACTACGCCGCGCTCATCCAACGCGCCCGAATCCGGATCCCGGACCAGAAGCTGCAGCAGGTCTACGACTGGGTCCGAATCAACAACGCGTGGCTGGTCCGGGACGTGCCGGGGATCGGTCGCGGGCTCGGCGCCGGTCTGCCGGAATATCCCTGGTGGTTCGGCACCGACGGCGCCTACTCGCTCCATGGTCAGATCGCTACCGGTGACTTCGATCTGGCAAGGCAGACGCTGCGGCTCCTCCTGTCTCAGTCCAACAAGGTCAACGGCAACGGCCGGATCATCCACGAGGTCACCACCAACGGTGTGGTGTTCAATCCGGGCAACACCCAGGAGACCGCGCATTTCATCATGACCGCGGCCAAGGTGGTCCGCTGGACCGGCGACCTGGCGTTTGCCCGGGAGATGTACCCCGCGATGAAGCGGGGAATTCGCTGGCTCCTGGTCGACATGGATGAGAACCAAAACCTCTTCCCCGGTGGCTACGGCGTCACCGAGATCTACGGGCTCAACGCGGAGCTGATCGATGTCGCGGTCTATACTCAGCAGGCGCTGCTGGCTACGGCCGACATCGCCACCGTCCTGGGCCACCAGAGCTCGGCAGCGCGCTACCGGCAGCAGGCGGAGGAGTTGAAGCGGCGGATCAACGACCGCCTCTGGCTCGAGGATGAAAGCTCGTACGCCGACTTCTACGGCACCCGGGCCCAGGCGATCAGCGCGACCGAAGGCGTCATCAAGCAGATCCGCCTCAGGGGTGAGGACAAGATGTCGGCAAGGGACCGCGAGCTGATCCCCTACTACGAGCGGCTCCGGGGCCGGTTCGAGGCGATGCCGGACACGACCAAAGGCTGGATCACCAACAAGAACTGGGTGGTGGCGACGCCGATGGAGACCGGGATCGCGCCGAGGGAGCGGGCCATCCAGGCGCTCGACCGGATCCGGCGGAGCGATGTGGGAGAATACGGGCCATATCTGTCAGCCGTGGCGCAGGCGGCAATGATGACCATCTCGACCGGGGTGCTGGCGGTAGCGGAGGCGACCTATGGCCGAGCCGATCAGTCGCTCTGGTACATGAACCGGATCGTCGAGACCTTCGGCCGCAAGCTCCCCGGCTCGATCTCGGAGATGATGCCGGACTATGGCGACTTCGTTCAGGCTTGGACCGTCTACGGGATCGTGGTGCCGCTGGTGGAGCACGTCTTCGGGGTGCAACCGACGCGGTGCACCAGACGGTGACCTTCGAGCCGCACCTGCCGGCGGGTTGGGAGAATTTGAGCATCGAGGACCTGCGAGTGGGCACCAACCGGATCTCGTTCTCTCGGGCGAAGACCGATGGAGGGATCGAGTACCGGATCGACGGCAAGGAGAGCGGCTGGCGCTTCGTGCTGAAGGAGGAGCCGCTGCCCGGTGCCAGGTACTACCTGAACGGCAAACCGATCTCCCCCGATTCCACCGGAATCAGGATGACGGATCGGCAGAACCAGCTACTGATTGTTTCGCAGTAGCGGCCTCCCCTAGCGCGGCTGCGCCACCGGACCCGGCCGGCACGTGGGTCAACCACCAGTCCCGCGCCCGATCCTCGGTCCACGCGCTCGCCCCCTCGAGCTGAGCCAGCCGGGAGGACAGTTCTCTGGCGGACTGCGGCCGCTGGCCGGGGTCCTTGGCGAGACAGGACAGGATCAAATCTTCCAGCTCGGGAGGGATGGGCCGGTCGGTACGGGCGGATGGAGGCACCGGTGGTGTCTGCACGTGCTTCAGCAGCAGTCCCATCTGCGTGTCGGCGGTGAACACCAGCTCGCCGGTCAGGAACCAGTATGCCAGACAGCCGGTAGCGTAAATATCCGCCCTGCCGTCCACCTGGCCCCCGGTCACCTGCTCGGGAGCAATGAACGCCGGCGTGCCCCGGACCGCGTTCTCCCCGGTTCGGGTGACGTTCCCGCCCGGAGTGTCCCGGACCGCGCCTACGATCCCGAAATCCAGCACCTTCACGAAGTCGTACTCCTCGCCGTAGCGGCAGAGAAAGATGTTGGCCGGCTTGATGTCCCGATGCACCAGGCCACAGACTGCGCCTCCGAGAGCGAGTGGCAGACCTGCCGCAGCAGGTAGATGGCCCGCTCGGGCGGCGTTGGTCCGAAGCGCCGGAGCAGTGAGTCGGCGTCGAGGCCGTCCAGCAGCTCCATCACGTAGTAGAAGGCGCCGTCGTCGGCCATCCCGAAATCGAAGAGCTCCACCGTGTGGGGGGAGCGGAGCCGGGCGATCACCTCGGCTTCGCGCTGGAACCGGCGCATGGCCTCGGCCGAGACGCCGGCGCGCCCATCGCCCGCGACAGCGGGCCGGATCAGCTTGATGGCTGCGGGCCGGGCCAGCATCCGGTGGCGGGCCCGCCAGACCTCTCCCATCCCGCCTTCACCCAGCTTCTCCTCCAGCCGGTAGCTCCCCAGCTCCCGCGCGCGCCTGACCTCGGTGCCCAGCTGATAGACCACCCGGGCGCCGACGTAGGCCATGGCCACTACGAGCAGGTAGGGGAACACGAGCGCGAAGAAGAACTGGCCCGGGTTCACCTGGACTGAAGTGCCGCCGGACGCCATCTGGAAACCGATGACGACCGGAACCGAGCTCACCGACGCGAGCGCGGCCAACACCGCCCGGCGCGGCGGGGTGGGCACCACCACCGTGAAGAGCAGGACCCACACGGCGACCCAGGAGAGCCCCAGGAAGCCCCTGTGGGTCTCGAGACCCACGGATCGCCGAACTCGGCAGCGGCGATGGCATAGCTGCTGGCGATCTCGAACACCAGCCCTACGTTCATCGCGGTGGGAAGCGAGAACCGCTCGCTCCGGATCACGGCGGCGACGAGCAACGCAACTGCAATCCCGATCACACCGGGACCCCAGAAAAGGAAGCTGGCCAGGAATCGGGCTCGCTCCTCCGGGAGCACCAGCGCCGGAACGATTCCGGCCATGAAGAAGAGGAACGCGTAGAGCAGGGCGAGGATACGGAGGCGGCCGGCAGACTGCTGGAGGAGATCGAGCGGGAAACCCGGCGCGTGGCTCCGGCTGGTTGAATCCCGCCCCTCGGCGTGCATGAGCGTGACTTGCTGGTTCATTGCGGGCACGTCCCTACGTTAACCCACACCAGCACCTTCGTCTAATGTCGGCCGCACGTTCCCGGCGTTATCAATGGGCCACGGGAGGGGCAGCGAAGACACTACATCCACCATCGTTCCGCAGGAGTCTATGACACAGACCACGGCCATACCCCGCCAGGGTCGCGCGGCGGTGCCCGGTGACGCGACCGCCATCACCGCACCCACTCAATTCATGGAGACCCGGCTCGAGACCTACGCCTACCGCCGGTTCGGAGAAGGCGCCGGTCCGCCGCTCCTCTTCCTGCAGCACTTCACCGGTACCCTGGACAATTGGGACCCTGCAGTCACCGACGCGCTCGCCCGGGGCCGCGAAGTCATCCTGTTCGAGAGCGCCGGCCTGGGTCGATCCACCGGAGAGGTGCCCGATACCATCCCCGGGATGGCCCAGCACCTCCTGGCCTTCGCCGACGCGCTCGGCCTTAGCCACGTGGATCTACTCGGCTTCTCCCTCGGCGGCATGGTCGCGCAGCAGGTCGCGCTCGAGCACCCCTTTCTGATCCGCAAGATGCTGCTGGTCGGCACCGCGCCCGAGGGTGGTGAGGACATCATGCACCTGGAGAAGCCGGAGCTCAGGAGCATCCTCGATGACCGCAGCCTCTCCGGCTACCAGGTGTTGGTGAAGCTCTTCTTTACGTCGAGCGAATCGAGTGAGGCGGCGGGCCAGGCCTTCATCACGCGACTTGCGGCACGCACCGAGGATCGTGAGCCCCTCTCCGGACCGAAGGTCGCGCAGGCCCAGTTGGCCGCGTTTCGTGCGTGGGAGCGGGTGGAGGGCGAGCGTTTCGCAAAGCTGCGCCGGATCACCCAGCCGTGCCTCGTAGTGAACGGGGTCTTCGACAAGATGATCCCGGTCAGAAACTCCTACTTCCTGGCCGAGCACCTGCCCAATGCGATACTGGTGACGTACCCCGATGCCGGCCACGGCTCGCTCTTCCAGTTCCACGATTCCTTCGTGCAACAGGCCGCGACTTTCCTGGATTCATAGGTCCATGGAAGACAACACGCTCATCGAATCGAGCTTCTCGGCGACGATCAACCCTTTGCCCGCCGGGTCAAGGTTGGCTCGTAGCAGTAAAGAGACTATGACCCGGTTCGACGCCGCAATCTCTTATGGATGGTGATGCCGACGCGGTCAAGCTTCGGACTTGAGCAACTGGCGATGGGCCCCTCGGAACGGGGCTCGTAAGCACGAGGGGAGCAATTGCCAAACTCGCCCGCCCTGCGATAATTTTTATCCTACCGCAGCGCCGTCTGAGAAAGATGTAGCCCGACAACCGCGCAATTTCTTGCATGGCGCGGGCGATCTGAGTGCGGCCGCAAGAGCACTCGAAAGGCCGAGCCAAGCACGATGATGACCGCGATGGCGTCGCCCGGGATTCCGCCCGAGGCCCCCAGCCTTTCGCACGCCGGGACCGCCAAACCCGCCAGGATCGATCCCCTCGAGTCCGCCCGGGTGCAGACCCTGCGCGGCATTGCCTGCCTCTTGCTGGTTGCCTTTCACGCCGTCGGCGCATCCTCGGCTTCAGGGCTGCACGTGCCGGACGACTCCGTCTACCGCCACTTTACCAATCTGTTCGTGCACATCCGGATGCCGCTGTTCACCTTCCTCTCTGGACTGGTGTACGCCTACCGCCCGCTGCAGCCGGATCAGGTGCTGGAATTCTCCCGCAAGAAGCTGCGCCGTCTGGGCGTGCCCCTGATCGTTGCCTCGACCGTCATCTATGTCCTTCACTCCGTGACCGATCACAAGGTGCCGCCGGCCGCTCAGGTCTGGACCATCTATGTCTTTCCCTACTGGCATATCTGGTTCGTGCAGGCGCTGCTGCTCGTGTTCGTGGTGGTGATCGCATTGGAGTGGGTGGGTGCCTTATCCACCTTCCGGCAATTCCTGCCGGTGTTCGCGCTCTCCCTGGTGCTCTATGGGGGCGGTCTGCTCCAGGGGTACGAGATCCTGGGCCTCAACAACGCCACGTACCTCCTGCCGTTCTTCCTGGCTGGTCTCGCCGCGCACCGTTACCGGGATGTCCTCCAGACCCGCCGCGCACTGGCGGTGACGCTGATGTGCCTGATCGCGGCTCAGGGTTGGCACAGCTACATCGTCCTGACGCGAACGCTCGCCCCGATCGACCCTGTTGCCCATCGGTCAGCCCTGAACCTGATGATCGGCATATCTGCCAGCCTGAGCGCGCTGCAGCTGCTGCCGCGACTGCGGCTGCGGGTAATGGAACAGATTGGAGGGTCGTCCTACCCGATCTATCTGTACCACCCGGTATTCGTAGCCGCAGCCTTCGCCGCCGTCGGGACCCGCATCCCGCTTCCCACCAGCCTGCTATTCGTGATCGCGGGCGCCGTCGGCCTCACGGGGCCGATGCTGCTGGAGCAGGCTAGCGGGCGGATTCCGCTCGGACCGCTGCTGCTCGAGGGCAGCACGGGACGGAAGCCACAGAAGCGAGCTGCCGCCCCGGCCTAGCCGGTTATCCCGCATCCTCACCAATCGCTCTGAGCCGCTCCTGCAGGGCCTGCTGCGGCAACTTCTCGACCGGCAGTGCAAGCATCATATCGATCCGCCGGCTGATGAGCTGCAACGTCTCCCTAAATGCCCGTTGCCTGGTTGCTTCGTCACCCTGGACACCAGCCGGGTCTTCCATTCCCCAGTGGGCCACTACCGGTTGACCGGGAAAGATCGGACATGCCTCCCGGGCATTGTCGCACACCGTGATCACGATGTCCCAGTCCCGGACATCGAGATCGTCGATTCCCCGGGGCGTGCGGCCCGCCCAGTCTATGCCCGCCTCCCGCAGCACCTCAATCGCGTAGGGATTCACTCGCCCGGCTGGTTGCGACCCGGCGCTCTCGGCGATGAAACGCCCCGCCCCCTTCCGGTTCAACACCGCCTCGGCCATCTGGCTCCGCGCCGAATTGCCAGTGCAGAGGATCAGCACGCGAAGAGGATGGTTTGCCGCGGGTATCATGGCACCTCCACCGACAGCGCATGGCGGAACACGTTCCCCGGATCATACCGCGCCTTCACCGCCTGGAGCCGAGGGTAGTTCTCTTTGTAGTATAGAGTGGACCAGGGGACGCCCGACGTATTGAGCGCCGGATCGGCCAGATCACTGTCGGGGTGATTGATGAACGCTCCATCGTAGCGGTCTCCCGGAACCGGCACGCCGCCCGTCTCGGCGAACAGCTCCCGGTAGAACGCCCTCGCCCATCTCAGATTCTGCTCCTCTTCCCTCGGGTCCAGCCAACCGGTGCTGCAGGCCAGATCCAGAATCGACCCGCGCTGGGCCGACGCGGTGGCGTCGGATGCCATGGTGTTGATCTGTCCGCCGTAGGTGGCCATGCCCAGCATGCCGCCCATAGCATCGAAGTCACCGCGGGTCAGAAAATCGTAGGCGGTCTCGATCTGTAGGTCGGTGAGCCGCTTCCGGAGCAAGGCGTCGGTTACCTTCACACTCGCCCCGCCCGGCGGCATGGTAAAGAGCTCGGGAATCGGGTTCAGCGCAAAGGCGAGCCAGGACATGGCTGCGGTGTCCTGACTCCCCGGTCCGTCTACTCCGTCGCTTATTGCTGCCAGATGCTCGCGCCACTGGCGTTCGGCGTCGGAGTCGGTGCTCACGCCACGGTAGATGATCTTGCCGAACTGCCTGCGATGGATCTCGAACAAGGTCCAGAGCGACGCGTTGGGAGAGCCGGAGTCGCTGTTGCGCTCGCACCAGGTCCCGTGGTTCTGCAGGAGGCGGAGAAAGCTGGGGCGGTCCACGTCGCGCCAGCTCCATTCGGCCTTGAAGGTGGTGACTTTGTCTGGCGCGCGGGGCAACAGAGTCTGGGGATTCTCACCGCCGGCGTCGAGCGAGCGGAACCAGTAGCGCGTCACCACACCGAAGTTGCCGCCGCCGCCACCGGTGTGGGCCCACCACAGCTCGCGATTGGGGTCCGATTCTTCGCGGGTGGCAACGACGCTGCCGGCCAGTCCGTGCAGGTCGACCGTTACCGCCTCCACGGCGTACAGGTAGTCAGCCGCCAGGCCGAGCTGCCGGCAGAGAAAACCAAATGCGCCCCCGGCGACGTGGCCGCCCATGCCGATCGCGGGATACTCGCCCAGCGGCACCACCGTTCCCCACTCCCGGTAGAGCGCTTCGAAGGTCTGCCCCACCGTTGCACCGGCCTCGACCGCCACCGCCCCCATGCCCGGGTCGTAGTACACCCGCTTCATCGGCGAGAGGTCGAGGATCACCCCCACGTCGGGATCGGAAACGAACCCCTCGAGGCAGTGTCCGCCGCTGGTCACCACCAGACGGCGTCCTTCCTTCACCGCCTCCTGGACCGTCGAGATCACCTCGTCGGTCGAGCCGGCCCGCTGGATGTAATCAGGGCGCGCACTGAAGCGCTTGTTGAAGCGCTTCTCGAGGACTGCGGCGTAACCCGGGTCGTTGGGGAGGAGTCTAGGTCGGTGAACCAAGGTCTGTTTCAATAGACCCTAGGGTTTGGCAGCGTGGACGGTATGCGGCGGGCGTTCCTATCACTTCTCCCGCGGCTGAGCCAGTACCCGTTCGGTGAAGTCCAGTCGCTCCTGCATCTCGGTCAGATCCGCCCGCAGGTTGCTAACTTCGAACTGAAGATCGTCGAGTCCGGCCTGAAGCTCCCCGGGCTCATCTCTCCGCTCCGACCTCCCCCGCAGGCGCTGCGCCCAGAGCCCCAATCCGAGCGCCAGGGCAGCGTGCACCGCCGCATGGTACGGCTCCGCAGCGCCCGCGGCAAAGCCCACCGCAACCAGGTTGCCGGCGCTCAGCACCACTGCGATCGGCTGCCAAATCTTGGCCTTGAAGGTCATGACGCATCCTCCGGCTCGGGGCACCAGTGTCAATCAACCACGCCTACGACTGGTGGGTGGCCGATGTTTCAGTCTGGGACTGCCCCCGCCTGGATGGCTCTGATGCCGGCGCTCCGAACTGCGACCCGGTCGATCAGCAGCACGGCCAGCGCGGCAATGGCCAGGAAGTTGAGACCCAGGGCGTCGCCCCGAGGCTGTTCCACCAGGACGAAAGTAAAGCGGCTCCCCAGTCCCCACATGGGCGCCAGCCCGGCCTTGCCGATCCAGACGCCGACTTGTGCCCCGCAATGGAAGAGGTAAAACAGGCTGGGCGATGACCACGCGGGTATCTGCAGGGCCTGCACCAGAATAGAGAGCGGATAGCCGCGGGGCAGATCGAACCACAGCTCCCGGCCGGCGTAGGCGCAGAGGGCAAAGGGAATGCCGATGGAACCGATGATCAGCCGCTGGAGCAGGCTCAGGCCTGAAGCCGCCGCCGAGCTGGAAGCGACGCCCATGCCGATGAATCCGCCGGCGATTTCCAGGGCTGCCACCAGTCTCCGGGCTCGTGAAATCATCTAGGAGGCTCGGCGCAGCTTCAGCCAGACCGTCACCACTCCGACGGCCAGGCAGCCGGTGGCCAGCGCGCCGGCGAAGAAGAACAGGAGCCCCGGTCCGACGGGGTTGGGGTTGGGATCGGGCCAGAGGCCGATTTCAGCGGCAAGGATGATGGCAAGCAGCGGGGCCGAGCCCAGGAGCAGCAGAGTCAGGCCGGTTCGGACCCAGCCCGAGCCGAGATAGGCGGGGCGGTGGGACCCACTGGTGAGGACCCAGGCGAGCAACCCGAGCGGCGGTGCCAGAATGCACAGCAGGAGGACGAGCGGGTTGGGTCCGGATGCTGGGGTTTCGGTTGTCCGGCACGGGGCCTGACCTCTAGGTGGCAGACCCCTTAATTCTCCGCACAATCGAGCGTTTGCTTTAATCCGCAACGGTTTACCGAGTCGTTACAACAACGGGGGTACCCCGTGACCTGTCACCAGCTTTTTTACCCCGCGAATCGCTGACCTCACTCTCACTCGAAGGGACCTATGAACCTGCTGGCGCGGAGCGCAGTGCTCGGCCTGGTGGTCGCGACGATCGGATGGCTCGGGCTCGGCAAGCGCACAGACGACCTACCCCAACGTCAAGCTCACCGGACGGCTCCAGGAGCAGTTCTACTACTTCGACAACGAGGACTACGCGGCCACCGTCGGACCGCAGAGCAACTTCTTCACCCGCCGGGCCCGGATCGAGGCCCGGGGCCAGATCTCCGAGAATGTCACGGTCTACATCCAGCCCTCGTTCGAGGGCGGACGGAACCTGAGCGCCAACGTGTACCTGACCGACCTGCAGGCGGGACACTCCGCTCGCCTGCCGCACCACCGGCCGGAGCGGCCTCCGGCTGCGGGATGCCTGGATCGACGTGCGCTTCAGCCCCGAGGCCAGCAAAGGGCGCGCTGTACCTGCGGGCCGGCCAGGAGAAGCGGCCCTACAGCCGGTACGAGCTGACCTCATCCAACAACCTGCCGTCGATCGAGCGCGGCGCGGGACAGGGTCTGCTGCCCGGGCGCTCCAACGACCTGTTCGCGGCCAACGGGTTCCTGTCCCACGACGTGGGCGCGAGCCTCCGCTACGAGTACAAGCTCGACGAGCTCCGGCTGGTCACGCTGAAGTTCGGGGCCTACAACGGGCAGGGCGAAAGCCTCAACGACGTGAACAACACCAAGAGCTTCGGGGCCCGCGGCCACCGCCGGCATCTGCTCCAAGCTCGACATCGGCGGCTCCTGGTTCGCCCACGATGGCATCGTCACCGTCGGCGACCACTCCCGGACTCCGCCTTCACCAACTACGCCTGGGGAGTCGACGCGCAGTGGGGTAAGCCGGGCGACGAGGGGCTGTACGTGCTGGGCGAGTACCTCGACGGCAACGATGCCACCGCGGCCAAGAACAAGATCCGGGGCATTCAGGGACTGGCGGCGTACAACTATCGCTTGAAGAGCCCGACCTCGTGGCTCTATGCCATCGAGCCGGCGTTCCGGTTCGACCTGGCCGACCCCAACACCAGCGCTGGAGAGCGACCGGGCCACCCTGATCACCGCGGTGCTGGGGATCTACATGTCGAGCCAGGCGCAGCTCCGGGTGGCCTACGAGCGCGAGAGCTTCCAGGGCGACGTGACCCCGAGCATCAGCGGCATGCGCAGCGCGCTGACCGTGAACTTCTAGACCGAGTATGAAGCAGACCATCAGGAGATACAGAATGACGCGGATGTACTCTACTCGCAAGCGGGCTTGCTGGCTCGCGGCTCGCACCGCGCCGCCCAGAGCCTCACCGGCGCCGGGGCCACGTTCCCCAATCCGATCTACACCAAGTGGTTCGACGCCTACAACAAGAAGACCGGCATCCAGATCAACTATCAGTCGATCGGCTCCGGCGGCGGCATCCGCCAGTTCACCGAGGGCACCGTGGACTTCGGCGCCAGCGACGGGCCGATGAACGAGTCCCAGATTCAGGCGGTCAACGGCAACGTGCTCCACGTTCCCACCGTGCTCGGCGCGGTCGTCGTGACCTACAATCTTCCGTCGCTCGGGGATACCAAGCTCAAGTTCGACGGCAACCTGCTGGTCGACATCTTCATGGGCCGGGTCACCAAGTGGAACGACCCGAAGATCGCGGCGCTCAACCCGGGGTGAAGCTGCCGGATCAGGATCTGATCGTGGTGCACCGCTCCGACGGCTCGGGCACGACCTACGTCTTCACCGATTACCTCAACAAGTTCTCCCGGGAGTGGAAGGACAAAGTCGGCTATGCCACCTCGGTGAACTGGCCGGTCGGGCTGGGGGGCAAGGGCAACGAGGGCGTGACCCAGCAGGTCAAGCAGACCGAAGGCGCGCTGGGCTACGTCGAGCTGATCTACGCCATCTCCAACAAGCTGCCCTACGCCCAGGTCAAGAACGCGGCGGGTAACTTTATTACCCCTTCGCTAGAGACCGTCACCGCCGCCGCTGCCGGAGTGAAGCTGCCGAAGGATACCGATTTCCGGGTCTCGATCACCAATGCACCCGGCGACCAGGCCTACCCGATCTCGTCGTTTACCTGGCTCCTGGTCAAGAAGGACAATAAGGACACAGCCAAGGCCAAGCTCATCCGCGATTTCCTGGCCTGGATGATCACGCCCGAGGCGCAGAAGATGGCCGCCGAGCTGCACTATGCCCCGCTGCCTGGCCCGGTGGTCTCGCTGGTTCAGGCTCGGCTGCCGACGCTGAAGGCCGGCGGTAAGGCCATCGCCACTCGCTAGTCGGGAGTGCCACGGATGAACCGACCTTCACTTGAGCGGTGTTCATCCGTGGCAGCCTATGGCGGCATTCCAACCCACTGCTCAGCTTGGAGCATGAGCCTCAGCCTCGAGTACCGCATCGCCGGCAGTCTCTTGCTGCTTCTGCTGGCCTGCTCGCCAGGTGATCGCGACACTCGCAAGTCCAACCTGCCGGCTGCGGCGTCCAGCACCGGCGCGGCGCTGACCGGGGCCGGCGCCACCTTCCCCAATCCGATCTACACCAAATGGTTCGACGCCTACAACAAAGAGACCGGCGTCCGGATCAACTACCAGTCGATCGGCTCCGGTGGCGGCATCCGGCAGTTCACCGAGGGCACGGTGGACTTCGGCGCCTCCGACGCGCCGATGACCGATGCCCAGATAGCCGCAGTCAAGGGAAACGTCCTGCACGTCCCCACGGTGCTCGGCGCGGTGGTGGCCACCTATAACCTGCCCACGGCTGGGAAGACGGCTCTGAAGCTCGATGGACCTACCCTGGCGGACATCTTCCTGGGCCGGATCAACCGGTGGAACGATCCCCGGCTCGCCGCTCTCAACCCCGGCGTAAAGCTGCCCAACCAGGATATCATCGTGGTCCACCGCTCCGACGGCAGCGGCACCACCTTTGTCTTTACCGATTATCTGTCGAAGATCTCCCCTCAGTGGAAGGGAGCCGTCGGCAAGGGCACCTCGGTGCAGTGGCCCACCGGTTTGGGCGGCAAAGGCAATGAAGGAGTTACCCAGCAGGTCAAGCAGACCGAGGGGGCGCTCGGCTACGTCGAGCTGATTTATGCCATCTCCAATGGCTTGCCGTACGCCTGGATGAAGAACGCCGAGGGCGCGTTCATCGAGCCCAGCCTCAAGAGCGTGTCCGCCGCCGCCGCGGGTGCCCGGCTCGGTCCGGACACCGACTTTCGGGTGAGCATCACCGGGGCCTCGGGGAAGGATTCCTACCCGATCGCATCGTTCACCTGGCTGCTGGTTCCACGGGAACCCCGAGACACAGCCAAGGCCAGGCTCCTTCATGGGTTCCTCGACTGGATGCTCGAACCTAACGCTCAGCGTATGGCCGCCGATCTGCACTACGCGCCACTCCCGGTGCCGGTGATCGAGCTGCTGCAGCAAAGACTCTCCCTGAAATAATCCAGCCGTGACCTAGCCGTTACATTCCCGTGACGAGCGCCCGAGAGGGCCCCCTCTACACTCAGGACATGACTGCGGTCCAGCCTCAGGAAATTCCTCAGGAAATTCCCTCACTCAAGCCCGTGTCGCTCGAGCGAGCGAACTACGGCGACCGGATCTTCAAGCTGATCTTGACGCTCGCCGCTGTCCTGATCCCCATCCTTCTCGGGTTCCTGGTGTTCCAGCTCTGGAGCGGCGCCGAGCTGGCGGTGAGCCGGTTCGGGTTCGACTTCATCACCTCGAGCACCTGGGACCCGGTGGCGGAGGAATTCGGGGCGTTCCCGCTGATCTTTGGGACCCTGCTCTCCTCGCTGATCGCCTTGCTGATCGCGGTGCCGCTCTCGCTGGGCGTGGCGATTTATCTCACGGAATTCGCGCCGCGGGCGGTCCGCCAGCCGGTCGCCTTTCTCATCGGGTTGCTCGCCGCCATTCCCAGCGTGGTATATGGGCTTTGGGGAATCTTCGTGCTGGTGCCCGCGCTCCGCACCACCGCCTTTCCTCTGCTCCGGAAGGTCTTCGGATTTCTTCCCCTCTTTCAGGGACCGATCTACGGTCCGTCGATGCTCGCGGCCGGGGTCATCCTCGCGATCATGGTGATGCCGTACGTAATGTCAGTGTCCCGGGAGGTGCTGCTGGCGGTGCCGAACAGCCAGCGGGAAGCAGCTCTGGCACTGGGCGCCACCCGCTGGGAAGCAGTCACCAGCGCCGTGGTTCCCTATGCCCGCTCCGGGCTCCTCGGTGCCATCATCCTCGGGCTCGGACGAGCCCTGGGCGAGACCATGGCCGTGACCATGCTGATCGGCAACCGGCACGAGATTGCCGCCTCCCTGTTCGCGCCGGGCTACACCATGGCCGCGGCGATCGCCAACGAGTTCTCGGAGGCGGTGGGAGATCTCCACCTCTCGGCGCTGGCCTACGTGGCCTTCGTGCTTTTTCTGGTGACGGTGCTGGTGAACGCCGGCGCCCGGCTCCTGATCTGGCGGGTGGCACGCGGCTCGGGCGCAGGGAGCACCGCCCTATGAGGCGGGCCCGGCGGTGAACCGGCGGGTGCTCCGGCGCGCTTTCAGCAATTTTATGGTCGGGCTGATGATCGGCGCCGTGGTTGTGGCGCTCATCCCGTTGTTCTTCATCCTGCTGAACCTGGTATTGAAAGGAGCGGGCAGTCTCTCGCTCGACTTCTTTACCCGAACCCCTGCTCCGGCGGGTGAGACCGGAGGAGGGGTGGTCCATGCGCTGGTCGGGACTCTCCTCATCGTGGGCACCGCGAGCCTCATCGGCCTGCCGATCGGGATCGGTGCCGGGATTTACTGCGCCGAGTATCCCACCAGCCGGCTTACCTGGGTCAGCAGATTTGTGGCCGACGTGCTGAACGGTACGCCTTCCATTGTAGTGGGGGTCTTTGCCTGGGCCTGGATCGTGGCCCGGCAGAAGCACTTCTCTGGCTTGGCTGGAAGCGTGGCGCTCTCCATGTTGATGATTCCCATGGTGCTCCGCACCACCGAGGAGATGATCAAGCTGGTCCCCAACTCGCTGCGGGAGGCTGCGCTGGCGCTGGGATATCCTCGGTGGCGCACCAGTCTCTCGGTGGTGATTCGCACCACGCTGCCTGGAATCATGACCGGAGCTCTCCTGGCCATTGCCCGGATTGCCGGCGAAACCGCCCCACTCCTCTTCACGGCTCTGGGTAGCCAGTACCTGAGCTTCGATATGAACCAGCCCATGGCCGCGCTGCCGCTCACGGTATTCAACTATGCCACCGGCCCCTATGAGGAGTGGCATCAATACGCCTGGGCCGCCGCGTTGGTGCTGATTCTGGTCGTCCTCATATTGAGCCTGGGAGCACGCCTTGCCATACGCCGATTCAGCCTCAATGGTTGAGCTCACCTTGACTCGCGCCGAGCCCACCGTGGAGCCGGAGAAAGCGGCGGAGCCCAGGATCGTGACCGACAAGCTGTCGGCCATGTACGGCAAGTTCACTGCGGTGAAGTCGGTATCGCTCAGCTTTGCGCCCAACCGGGTGCACGCGCTGATCGGTCCGTCCGGGTGCGGCAAGTCGACCTTTCTGCGAGCATTGAACCGGATGCACGAGCTGTCGGACCATGGCTGGATCACCGGCCGGGTGCTGCTCGACGGCGCCGACATCTATGCCCCGAGGGTCAACGTCATGCAGCTGCGGCGCCGGGTGGGAATGGTCTTCCAGCGGCCCACTCCATTTCCCACCATGTCGATCTATGACAATGTGGCGGCGGGGCTGCGGGTAAATGGAAGGATGAGCCGGTCGGAGCTGAATGGCATAGTCGAACGGGCTCTACGCCAGGCTGCTCTATGGGATGAGGTGAAGGACCGCCTCAAGACGAGTGCGATGGCCCTGTCCGGTGGTCAGCAACAGCGGCTCTGCCTGGCTCGCACCATTGCGCCTTCGCCGGATGTTGTTCTGCTGGACGAGCCCACCGCGTCGCTGGACCCTCAGGGCACCCAGCGGATCGAGGAACTGCTGTTCGAGCTCAAGCGACACTTCACCATCATCATCGTGACCCACAACATGCAGCAGGCGGCCCGGGTCTCCGACACGACCACCTTCTTCTATCTGGGCAGCATGATCGAGACCGGTCCATCCCGCCAGATCTTCACCGCGCCCCGGCAGGATCAGACCGAGGCCTACATCACCGGGAGATTTGGATGAGCACGGTGACGATCCGACGCGGAAACGAGGGAGCGATGGAACGGGGGAACGAAGGAACGACGGTACCAGTACGCTTTCCGACGTTCCGTCATTCCGACGTTCCGTCCTCAGGGTCTGCTATCGAGGTTCGCAACTTCGATTTCTTCTACGGCCAGCGCGAGGCACTGAGCGGCCTGAACTTTTCGATCCCTCGGAAGGCGGTCACCGCTATCATCGGGCCGTCCGGCTGCGGCAAATCCACCTTCCTCCGCTCCATCAATCGGCTGAACGACCTGATTCCGGGGGTGCGCCATCGGGGAGATATCCAGGTGGAAGGCATGTCGGTGTTCGGCCCGGGAACCGATCTCGTCTCCCTCCGGCAGCGGGTGGGGATGGTCTTTCAACGCCCCAATCCGTTTCCCAAGACCGTCTTCGAGAATGTGGCCTACGGCCCGGCCCTCAACGCGCTGGTGAGCCGGCGCGATCTGCCTGATCTCGTCGAGCGTTGCCTGCGTCAGGCAGGCCTGTGGGACGAGGTGAAGGATCGGCTGGAAGAGCCTGGCACGGGATTGTCAGGCGGGCAGCAGCAACGGCTCTGCATCGCCAGAGCGTTGGGGAACCAGCCGGAGGTGCTCCTGATGGATGAGCCCTGCTCGGCGCTCGACCCGATTGCGACTCAAAGAATCGAGGAGCTGATCTTCGAGCTGAAGCAACACTACACCATCGTGATCGTGACCCACAACATGCAGCAGGCAGCGCGGGTCTCCGACTACACCGGCTTCTTCGATCGGGGCAAGCTGATTGAGTTCGATGAGACCGAGCGGCTCTTCACCAAGCCGACCCACGAGCGCACCGAGGCGTATATCACCGGGAGATTCGGATGAGTGTCGACGTTCATCGTCATTTCCACGACGAGCTAAGCCACGTCAAGGTGCGGCTGCTCACCATGTCCGGTGAGGCGGAAGCCGCGCTGGGCCTGGCGGTCGACGCGCTGCTGGAGCGCGACAGCGAGAAGGCCAGGCGGGTGATCGCCGGCGATCGGGTGATCGACGCGATGGAAGTGGAGATCGAAGAGCAATGCGTCAATCTCCTGGCGCTGCAGCAGCCGATGGCGCGAGACCTCCGCATGCTCACCTCGGCGCTCAAGATCGCGAACGACCTCGAGCGGGTGGGTGACCACGCGGTCAACATTGCCCAATCCACCGAGCGGCTGCTTCAGGCCCGCCCCATTGCACCGGAGCCCGAGATCGTGGAGATGGCTCGACTAGCCCGGGAGATGCTCTCCGATGCCCTGGAGGCCTTCATTCGGGGCGACGCCGCTGCGGGGCGCGAAGTCTGCCGGCGGGATGACAAGGTGGACGCGCTGCACCGCTCGGTCTTCCGGATCCTGCTGACCCACATGATGGAAGACCCCCACACCATCGGCGCGGGTATGGAGCTGTTCCTGGTGAGCCGGAACCTGGAGCGGGTTGCCGACCTGGCAACGAACATCGGCGAAGACGTGGTGTTTCTGGTGGAGGGGCGCTCGATCAAGCATCACGCAGAAGACCGGGGAGAGGCAAGAGAGCTGGGAGTCAGGAGCTAGGCCCAGCTACTCTCCATACGGAATCCAGATGTTCTTGATCTGAGTGGCTTGCTCGAGAAACTCTTCGCCCGCCCCGAGGCTGGCGCTGGCCCAATCGCGAGAGGCAGCCTCCTCGACCCAGGTCCGCTTCATGTTGCCGGCCGAGAGCCGTTCCACTTCCGCTCCAGTCTCCTGGTCCCCGAAGTACCAGATCCCATCCACATCGTCGTGAGTGGCAAGGATCCGTCCCAACTCCCGAGGGTCGCCGGTCACGATGTTGATGACACCGTCGGGCAGGTCCGAGGTCTCCAGCACCTGATACAGATCCGTGGCCGCCAGCGGGGCCGCAGCCGATGGAATCGCTACTACGCTGTTGCCCAGCGCGACGCCCGGAAGCACGGTGGACACGAAACCAAGCAGCGGCCACTCGGGGGAGCCACCACGCCCAGGACGCCGATCGGCTCCGGCATGGCCAGGGTGACGTTGCGATACGGCGTATGGTGGACCGCGCCATCGTACTTGTCGGCCCAGGCCGCATAGGTGTACATCCGCTCGATGGTCAGGGCGACTTCATTCTCGCCTGACCCGCCGAACGTTTGCAGTCGAGCCACAAACTCCTCGGCTCGGGCCGCCAGATTCTCCGCCAGATAGTAAAGCACCTGAGCCCGGGCATGAGCCGTGGCGTGGGCCCAGCTGGCCGCCTTGTGCGCCGCTTCGACGGCATTGCGAATGTCTTTTCGGTTCCCCTGCCCCACTTCACCCAGGTGTTTCCCCGCCCGGTCCAGCACCGGGATACTGTAGCCCGAATCAGGCCGGACTTGTTTGCCGCCGAGGTACAGCTTGGGGGTGCGATCGATTGGCGGTAAGGCGGTAGGGCGGTAAGGCGGTAAGACGTGAGCGGATGACTTTGCAGTCGCGTTGCGGGCACCAGTTTTCCGGAACTTACCGCTTTTCCGACTTACCGTCTTACCGCCTTCCTGCCCCGCTGCCCGGCCGCCCCGCTCCCCTACCCATTTCACATACTCCCTCAGCCCCTCTCGTCCGCCTTCCCGGCCAAAGCCGCTCTCGCGGTAGCCGCCGAAGCCGCTGGCGGCATCGAAGACGTTGGTACAGTTGATCCAGATGGTGCCGGCCTTGAGCTGCGGGGCAATATCGAGCGCCAGGTTGATGTTCTCGGTCCAGACGCTGGCGGCCAGGCCATAGCGCGTGTTGTTGGCCAGCTCCACCGCCTCCGCCGGGGTGCGGAAGGTCATCAGCACCACGACCGGCCCGAAGATCTCCACCTGAGCGATGGTAGCCGCCGGCGAGACCTCGGTGAACAGCGTGGGCGGGAAGAACCAGCCGTCCCGGGGGCAGCTCCAGGAGGGCTGCCAGAGAGTAGCGCCCTCGTCTTCGCCTCGGCGCACCAGCTGCTGAATCTTCTCCAGCTGCACCGGCGCGATGATGGCGCCCATGTCCACCGCCTTGTCCAGGGGATCGCCCACCCGGAGCGTCTCCATTCGCGCCTTGAGCTTGGAGACCAGACGTTCCTGTGATCCTTCGTGCACCAGGATGCGCGATCCGGCGCAGCAGACCTGGCCCTGGTTGAACCAGATGGCATCCACCACGCCTTCCACCACGCTGTCCAGGTCGCTGTCGCCGAACACGATGAACGGGGACTTTCCGCCCAGCTCGAGTGACAATTTCTTGCCGCTCCCGGCCGTCGCCTGGCGAATGAGCCGTCCCACCTCGGTCGAGCCGGTAAAAGCGATCTTGTCCACATCGGGATGCTTCACCAGGGCTTCGCCAGCCCGCCCATCCCCCGTCACGATGTTCACCACCCCGGAGGGGAGCCCGATCTCCTCGCACAGCTCTGCGAACCTCAGCGCCGTCAGAGAGGTGAACTCGGCGGGCTTGAGCACTACGGTGTTTCCCATGGCGAGCGCGGGGGCAATCTTCCAGGCCAACATGAGAAGCGGAAAGTTCCACGGAATGATCTGCCCGATGACTCCCACCGGCTCCCGCTCCGGCAGCTCCTGCTCCATCAGCTGGGCCCAGCCGGCATGGTGATAGAAGTGACGCGCTACCAGCGGCACGTCGATGTCGCGGGATTCCCGGATCGGCTTGCCGTTGTCGAGTGATTCCAGGACGGCAAAGAACCGGCTGTGCTTCTGGATTTGCCGGGCAATTGCGTAGAGGTAGCGGGCCCGGCCGTGCCCGCCCAGCGCCCACCATTGCGGCTGAGCCTTGCGTGCGGCGGCAACCGCGCGTTCTATGTCGGCTGGACTCGCTTGGGTCAGGGTAGCGAGAGGCCTCGCCGTGGCGGGATTCAGCGTCTCAAACGTCTCTCGGCCCGGCTCGCTCCACCGTCCCCCGATAAACAGCCCGAACCTCCGCCCTCGGTGCTCGAGCCATTCCTCCACCCGCCCGGGAGGCTCGGGCGCAGGCCCGTATTCCATTGAGTGGAAGATCTCAGGAACTGAGGCCACGAACCGTGCCTTTGTGGTGAGATGTCCTAGGCACTGG
>CAWJIM010000010.1:0-31638 GCA_963842945.1 uncultured Gemmatimonadales bacterium | reverse complement strand
CAGGTTTACCGTGAAACCGGATGAGAAATCTTGCTTGTGCCGGGCGTAACACCAAGTTGAACTCTCTGGCGCCCGAGACGACCTCAACGTACGTTCAACCCATATTATCCACCACCCTGCAGTGACCATTTTTCCACGATTTTTCTGCCTGGAGTTTCCGATGGAGTGGCTTTGCCCGAGAGCGTTCGCCGGGTACACCGGACTGCTGTGTGCCCTGGCCGTGCTCGCCGGGTGTGGCGGGAACAGTACCGAGCCCAACGGTCCGGCGAACATCACTCTCGATCCACAATCCCTCTCATTTAACGCCCTCGGCCAGACCCAGCAACTCTCGCCGACAGTTACGGACCAACAGGGTAATGCGATCACCGATGCGGCGGTCGCCTGGACCACCAGCGCCCCCGCCGTGGCGAGCGTCTCATCCACCGGCGTTGTCACTTCTGCCGGCAGTGGAACCGCCCAGATAACCGCTACGGCAGGTTCAGCCAGTGCGGTTGCGGAGGTCACCGTATCTCAGACGCCTACGCAGGTCGAAAAGAATCAGGGTGACGGCCAAACCGTGGTTGCCGGTCAACCGGTGCCGACGCCGCCTTCCGTCCTGGTAACGGACGCAGACCACAACCCGGTACCCGGGGTCGAGGTGACCTTTGTGGTGACCACCGGGCGTGGCCAGGTGACCACTGGTGTGGTCGCCACCGACAACAACGGCATTGCCCAGGTCGGCAGCTGGACGCCGGGCAGCAAGGGATCCAACGTTCTCACCGCCACAGCGGCCGGAGCTGGGATTTCGGGCAACCCAGTCACGTTCACGGCGACGGGAACCAGCTCCTTTAACATCGAGATCCGCTTCCTCGGCACTGCAACTCCCAGTCAGCGGCGGGCATTCAGCGATGCCCAGGAACGCTGGGAGGGCCTAGTCACTGGAGATATTGAGGATATTCAGCTCATTGCCCCAGCGGACCAGTGCGGTCCCAACCCAGCAATCAACGAGCCGGTGGATGACGTTTTGATCTTGGTAAAACTGGATAGCATCATCGACGGACCGGGCGGAGTGCTCGGATCGGCCGGTCCCTGTTACATTCGAAATTCCAATAGTCTCAGCGTGCTGGGAGCCATGATCTTCGACAAACAGGATCTGGCGAAGCATCGAGGACGTGGGGCTGCTGCAGGCGCTGATCGTGCACGAAATGGGGCATGTGCTTGGATTCGGGAGCCTGTGGCCAACGATGGGGCTCTTGGCCGATGCATCCTTGCCGCCGGCGACCGGCACCGATCCGCATTTCACCGGTGCACAGGCGATCACGGCGTTCAACCAGGTGGGGGGCAACGCCTATGCCGGTGGCAAGGTGCCGGTCGAGGACACCGGCGGCGAAGGCACGGCAGATGGTCATTGGCGGGAGTCCATCTTCATCAACGAGCTAATGACCGGTTTCGTGGACCTGGGAGAGAATCCGTTGAGCATTGTCACCGTGTCTTCCCTGGCCGATCAAGGTTACGTGGTCAACAAGGTGGGAGCCGACCCATTCTCGCTGACCCTGAGCCTCAGGGCCATGAGTGGGCGGCACCGGCTCCAGCTGGGCCGCGATGTGCTGCGACTCCCGATCAAGAAGGTCGACCGAGCCGGACGGGTGACCGGTTACTTCCGGCGATAGGATCAGCAGGGGCAAAGAAAAGGGACTCTCGGTCGAGAGTCCCTTTTTTGTTGATGGAGGCGCAGGGAATCGAACCCTGGTCCGAGTAAGCTTCCAGAACCGCGTCTACGTGCGTAGGCTCGACTTCTTGCCGTCACTTCGGAGCGCTGTCGAGCCGACCTCTCCGAAGCCTATCTCCTGAAATCTCGCCGAACGCGCCGGAGTGACGCACCCAGCCAGCCCGGATTTGCGATTCGGCAGGCGGCGCCCCAGGCGGGCTCCATCGGCCGAAGGAGCATAAGCGAGCTTAGCTCAGCTTACGCAGCCAGTGCCATTTCAGTGTTGGCAGTTGAATCATTCCAGACAGTTTTACCAGGAACCTGGACCTGGGCACGCTACAATTCCTTCATCAAACCCGTCGAAGCCAGTCGCCCCCGGGTGCTGGAATAATAGGCGGTCGGGCAGTCAGACGGTAGGGTGGGAGGATGGTTTGAGGTTATGAGCCTGCGAAAGGGATGCCAATGTATGACTTCATGTAGCAATAGCTTAGCTATTTAGGATTAAGTACCTTCTCAGCGTTTCAGCTGGTCTCTACCCGACCGCCTGACAGGCCGACCGCCAGCCGCTTCTCCGACCCTCCGCCCCTATCGCCCCGCTCGTTCCACCCGGTTTCGCCCACTCCGCTTGGCTTGGTAGAGCGCCGAGTCAGCCTGGGCCGGCAGATTATCGGTGCTGCTGCTGGTCTCGGGACAGGCGGCCACTCCAAACGAAGCGCTGAGTGGCCAGGAGCGGCCCTGCCAGGCCCACGGCGTAGTGGTCAGCTTGAGACGAATCCGCTCGGCGATTCGGGAGCCGAGCTCCAGGTCGGTATCCGGCAGCCAGACGGCGAACTCCTCTCCTCCAATGCGGCCGGCGACGTCCCCGGTGCGGATCTGCTCCCGGATGATGCGGGCAAAGTGGACCAGCGCCGCATCGCCGGCTGGATGACCAAGGGTGTCGTTCAGGCTCTTGAAGCGATCGAGGTCGGAATAGAGCAGCGCTCCGTGCCCCGCTGTAATCGACCTGAAAGTCTCGTCGAACCCTCGCCGGTTATGGAGCCCGGTCAGCGGATCGATCGTGGCTGCTCGTTTGTGCTGGTCGGCTTCCAGTGCGCGGTCGATGCGCGCGGCCGCATTGTGAATCGCTTCCATAATCTCGGCTCGGGCTGGACCTGAGGGCTCTCTCCCGGTCGAGAGCCAGATGGCAACGGCGCCAACCGGCTTCAAATCATGCCGGATGGGAAGCAGCATGACCGAGCCGGAGCGGCTCCGGCGGTCGGCCACGGCCCCGCCCAGGGGGTCGCCCTGGGAGATATGTGCCTCCTGAATGCCGCGAGCGACTTGGGCCAGTTCACTGGCGTCGGGCAGCTGACTGTCGAGCAAACGCCGGTCGGCCCGCCCGGAGACCCCGATGACCCGGACGTTTCCGGCATCCAGCGCGGCGACGATGGCCTGGCTGTCCAGGGTCCGCTCGAGCTGGTACGCGAGTCGAAGGCCCACGCTGCCCACCGACTCGAGCGACGCCCCCTGAGACTGCGCCTGAGCCAGAGCGACGAGATTGGGACGGCGGCGAACTCCATCGAGCAGCCGGCGCAGATCGTCTTCTACCCCGTCGAGTCCACCGGCCTCGAACTTGTCGGACAACAGCAGCCCAACGGCCGAGCCGGCCTGGGCGTGGAACACCAGCATTCCGCCTTCCATCCGCTCCGCCCCGCTCTGTTCCTGGTCCCGTGCCCGCTCGAGCCGGCGGTCGACGGCAACGATCTGAGCGACCGAGAGCCGCTCCGGCTCCACGATCCGCTCGGCCCGGGGACCTTCCTCCTGGGGATCGAGCTCGGACACCCAAACCCCGATCGCGCGATGAGCCCGGCGCAGCCACTCGAGGGCCGGATCGGGAAGAAGATGGGGCGCTACTCCCGAGCGGAGCGCGCTGGTGCCCTGCTTCCGTCCCAGGAGCCAGCCGAGCACTCCGGACCCGATCGCCAGCACCAGGAGCGCGAATGCCTCCATCATCTCAGCCACCCTCGGCGACGAAACCAGAGATAGATCACCAGGGTCACCAGCCCCATCCCGATCAGCACCGCCGGATACCCCCAGCGCTCCCGGAGCTCGGGCATGAAGTGAAAGTTCATGCCGTAGATGCCCACGATGAACGTGAGCGGCAGGAAGAACACGGAGAATACGGTAAGCACTCTCACGACTTCATTGGTTCGGTGCGACGCCAGAGCGAGCTGGATGCTGAGCAGGTTATTGACGTCGTCCAGCAGCTTGTCGGCGTAAAAATGCATGCTCTCGGTATTCTCTCTGAGGTCCTGGTAGAGTGGGGCGGTTGGCTCCGATCCCGGCACCAGTTTCTTCACGGCATCCAGGGTGTGGATCAGCATCCGCCGCATGAGCGTCACCCGCCGCTTGACCAGGTAGATGCTCCGGAGAAGGCCGGTAAACTCCTGATCTCCGAAGACCGTCGCTTCGAAGCTGTCGATCGTCGTCTCGGCTTCCTCCAGAGGCTTCTGGTAGGTTGCGACCGCGCCGTTGACCAGGTCGATGATGAGCCGGGGGAGAAAACCCTTGCGGCGCTCGGGAGTACCCTCAGGCGGAGCGGCCTGCCGGTACTCCTCCATTACAGAGGTGAGAAAGGATTGCTCGGTGCGGTGGATGGTGATCAGGAAGTCCGCCCCGTAGAAGATCGCCACCTTGCGGGTCATTTCATGCAGCGTCGAACAGTCGTGTGCCGCCGCGACATCTATGGCTCGAACGATGATGAAAATCGTCGATCCGATCCGCTCGTATTTCGGCAGGTGATAGGGGTCGAGCGAATCCTCTACCGACATCGGGTGGAGACCATACTGCTTGGCAACTTCCCCCAGCTCCCCAGGCGACGGATGCACTACATCGACCCAGGTGAACTTGGGCTCCTCGGTGCTGATAATGGTCCGGAGGGTCATGAGCGGAAAATCCGGCTGGCCGCAACCGCTGCGCCGAACCCGTTATCGATATTGACCACCGTCACCCCCGCCGCACAGGAGTTGAGCATTCCCAGCAAAGCCGCCAGTCCGCCAAAGGAAGCACCGTACCCCACGCTGGTCGGAACGGCGATCACCGGCACTGGCAGCATACCGCCCACCACGCTGGGCAGGGCGCCCTCCATTCCAGCAACCACGATGACAACCTGCGCCCGGCGCAGCTGATCGCCGGCTGCGAGCAGTCGATGCAGCCCGGCCACGCCCACATCGACCAGGCGCTCCACGGTATGGCCGTAAGCTTCGGCCACCACGGCCGCCTCCTCTGCCACGGGGAGATCGCTGGTGCCGGCGGAGATCACCAAAATGCGTCCGGTGGCGGCGGCGCGCGGGGGCTCGGCTGACGGAAGGTGCACGATACGCGCGGTAGGATTCCAGATCAGCCGAGGAAACCGGCTTTGCAGCCGCTGGGCAACCGTCTCGGAAGCGCGAGTCCCCAGAAAAGATCCCGACGCCGCCTCCAGCCGTTCACAGATCGCTACAATCTGGTCCGGAGTCTTGCCCTCACAGAAAACCACCTCGGGCTGGCCCTGACGGAGCTCGCGGTGGTGATCGATGCGGGCAAAGGGGAGATCTTCGTACGGAAGGTGCCGCAGCTTCTCGAGCGCCGCGTGGGGGGCAATTCGGCCGGCGGCAACCTCGGCTAGGAGAGCTTCGATCTGTTCGGCGGTCACGCCACCTGAGCGACAGGCTCGAGATATTCGAGGAAGATCGCCTCGGCTTCCCCGATCGATTCGATCTGGAAGAGGCGCTGTCTGAGGGCGCTGGACCCGTGCAGGCCTCGGGTGTACCAACCAAGGTGCTTGCGGAACTCCATCACGGTACGCCGAGTGTCTCCCTGGAGCCGAATGGCCAGCCGGGCATGCTCGAGCGCCACGCCAAATCGCTCCCGAGCGGATGGCGGTGGCGGAGCGGCCTCTCCAGCCAGCAAGGCTTGTCCATCGCGGAACAGCCAGGGGTTGCCGAACGCTCCCCGGCCGACCATAACCCCGGCACATCCGGTGTGCTCCCGCATCCGTACGATGTCTGCTGCCGTTTCCAGGTCGCCGTTGCCGATCACGGGAATATCGAGGGCCTCGACCACGCGGGCGATCTCGTCCCAGTTGGCCTTCCCGGAAAACATCTGGGTGCGGGTACGGGCGTGCAGAGTAAAAGCTTTGGCCCCGGCTTCCTGCATCCGCAGCGCGATGGAGACCGGGTCCCGGGTCTGATCGCTCCATCCACTCCGGGTCTTCACCGTTACCGGCAGGTGAGTGGCCCCGATGACTGCGCGAATGATGCCGGCAACCAGATCCATGTCCCTGAGGCAGCCCGATCCGCCGTTGCGCTGCACCACCTTTTTCACCGGGCATCCGAAGTTGATGTCGATGAACTCCGGCTCGTAGTGTTCGGTGATGAGAGCCGTTGCCTCCGCCATGGCGTTGGGATCGGAGCCGTAGATCTGGATGCCGATAGGACGCTCGACCGGCTCGAACTCAGCGCCTTCGAGGGTGCTCCGGATGCGCCGCCGGATGGCCTCGGAAGACAGAAATTCGGACAGCACGACATCGGCACCCATTCGCCGGCAAATCTGGCGGAACGGTGCCTCCGAGATTCCGGCCATCGGTGCCAGAATCAGCGGAAAGGGATGTGCGGAGGGATAGGGCAACTGCATGGCGATAAAATACTTGGCCACGAGCGACTTTGACACCCCCTACGGCGGAATTAGGTTGCCCGGGCCATGCACCTCGGAAATTTCTTCAGCCCCGACGCCGTCAATCTTCAGCTCCGCGCTGGCTCGAAGGACGATATCCTGGCCGAGCTAGTGGGATTGCTGCGGATGGATGAGCGTTCCTCCGGCACACTGCTCCGAATCATCCAGCGACGGGAGAACCTGGGATCGACCGGGATCGGTCGAGGGATCGCCATTCCGCATTGCCGCTCGCTGGTTGTCAGCCGGCTGCGTCTTGCCTTCGGTCACCGGAACGAGGGGTGGACTACCAGGCCATCGATGGAAAACCAGTCTGCCATTTTTTTCTGATTGTCGCCCCGCCACTGGAAATCTCCAACCAGTACCTTCCCGTTCTGGGGAAGATCGCGCAGCTTGCCAAGGAGGGAGACGTCCCCGACCGGCTCGCCGGCCTGCGATCCACCGACGACTTCTTTCGCCTGCTGGACGAGAAAGGGGTGTAAGTAGCGCGGCCTGAGACGTCTGATACAGAGGGATCTCCATGGCAAATCGATTGACCAGCGGCCTCCTGGTCCTGCTTACCTCCCACATCTCGCTTCTTGCCGCTCAATCCTCGAGCTCGCAGTCCGACTTCGAGCGGGTACAGGACTCGGTCGGCGGTGTCACCGATACCGTTCGGCTCCGCGCGCTTTTCCGAGACAGCGACGACCCGGTTCGGGCCGGGGTCATTGGCATCCGCCTGGGCGAGCTGGGCGCCGACCCGGACTTCAGCGAGGCCGTAGGCCGATTCCGCCGCGCCACGCGGCAGCACAGAGGAGAGGCAGCCCCCTGGTTCGGACTGGGTCAGGCCAAGGCGAAGCGGTCGGAGTGGGAGATGCGGGACATGCTCCGCCTGGGGAGCCGGGTTGGGCTGGGAACCCTGGAGCAGGCAAGCGACGCCTACCGCCGGGCGCTGGCGATCGATCCCACATACGTGGCAGCGGCCATAGCCATGGCGCAGGTCGATCTTTCCCTGCTCGATACCACTCGGCTGCGCACCGCGCGAGATCTGCTGCGTCGCACCATTTCGTCGGTCCCTGAGGCTCCGCGCGAGCTTCTGCTCGTCTGGGGCAGAGTGGAGCGCGCCTCGGGCAGCGTTCGCGTCGCCGCTTCGGCGTTCGAGCGCTTTCTCGCGAGTGGCGGCAACCCCGCGCTCGGTCTCCTGGAGCTGGGTCGCTGCCGGTTGGCCCTGGGGGAAGCCTCCGGGGACGCGCCGTATTACCAGGGCGCGGCGCTGGATGACGCAGAGGCCGTGGCGGAGTACCGGGCGGATCTCCAGGTGATAGCCCCCGACTCGATCCTCCGTGAGTTCGACAGCTTGCGGGGGCAGCGGCGGGCCGCCTTTCTGCATCGCTTCTGGACCGACCGCGACCACTTCGACCTGCGTCCCGAGGGGGAACGGCTGCGGGAGCACTACCGCCGGCTGCAGTTTGCCCGAACCCACTTTCCCCTGACCGTGAGCCGCCGCTTCTACGGACCCCAGGATGCGTTTCGGTCCGGGAGTGTTGAAGTGGACGATCGAGGGATCATCTACATTCGCCAGGGCGAGCCAGCCGACCGTCTCCGGCCGTTCATCTTCCGGGCGATGCCCAACGAATCCTGGCGCTACAACCGGGCGGAAGGCGACCTGCTCTTCCATTTCAGCAGTGGCTACGACACGCACGGTGGGGGCGACCTCTACGATTATCGACTGGTGCAGAGCGTGCTCGATCTTCGCGGGGCCGAGGACGCGCCCCCCGACCAGCTCATTCTGTCGCGGCAATCGCTGTCGCCCATTTACAGCCACATGCTGAACTGGGGCCGCTTCGGCTCGGCCAACGAGGCGGCGCAGGAGCGACACATCGGAGCCACCAGCATCGCAGTCGGCACGACGACCGATAGTCACGAGCTTCAGTTCAGACAGAGACTGGGCGCGGTCGCCGATCTCATCGCCATTGGGCAAAGCGCCCGAGGAGGACTGGGTCACTTCGTCTTCGGGATCGCGGCGGCCGGCACAACGTGGCAAAGAAGTCCCTCGGGAATCCAGTATCCGGTCCGAGTTCGCCTGGTGGCGCTGGACCGCCACGACCGGGCGGTCGCTACCCTGGATACGTCGCTGGTCATCCGCCACGACCGTCCGCTGGATGAGAAGGAGTTCCTCGTAGGAAGGGTCGAGCTGCCGCTCCCGCCGGGCAGGTGGAGCTACCGCGCGGCCATTCAGGAGGGTGACAGCGGAGGCGTACTGCTTCCCCGCGATACCGTGCTGGTAGCACACAGCGGAGAGGTCACGCCCGCCCTGAGCGACATCGCGCTGGGCTCTCCCGGGCGGGCCGTTCGCTGGAAGACAGAAACCGGAGACACCGTGCTGCTGGCGCCATCGGCGCTGTTCAGGGAGAAGTCTCAGGTCGAGATCTACTATGAGGTGCGGGGTGCCCGGACCGGGACGGCATATCGCCACCAGATTGCCGTGCTGCGCCCCGGTCGTAAGGCGGACGACCAGCATCCGCTCGTGGCACTGTCCTTCGAGGAGCTCGCGCCAGGCCCGGTGATCCGATCGCGCCGGGTCGTCCGGATCGATCGGCTCAAGCGGGGAAGCTACATTGTGGAGGTGAGAGTGACTGGCCCTGAGGGGCAGCAGCAGGTGCGGCGCCGGCTCATCCGCATCATCGGCGACTAACGCCGTTATTCTACTCCCATTCGATCGTGGCCGGCGGTTTGGAGCTTACGTCGTATACCACCCGGTTTACCCCATCCACCTCGTTGGCGATTCGGTTCGACACCCGGGCGAGCACCTCCGGCGGGAACGGGTACCAGTCGGCGGTCATTCCATCGCGGCTGGTGACAGCCCTGAGGGCAATGACCTGATCGTAGGTGCGGTCGTCGCCCTGCACTCCGACCGAGCGTATCGGTAGCAGCACCGCAAACGCCTGCCAGATGTCGTCGTACAATCCAGCGGCCCGGATTTCTTCAGTGTAGATGTAGTCTGCCCGCCGCAGGATCTCCAGATTTTCCGGCGAGACGTCCCCCAGAATTCGGATGGCCAAGCCCGGCCCCGGGAAGGGGTGTCGGCCCACCATTTCCTCCGGCAGCCCTAGCTCCCGGCCAACCTGCCGCACCTCATCCTTGAACAGCTCGCGCAACGGCTCCAGCAGCTTGAACGGGAGCCGCTCGGGGAGGCCGCCGACGTTGTGGTGGGTCTTGATGGTGACCGAAGGGCCGCCGAGGGGAGAGAGCGACTCGATCACGTCGGGATAGAGCGTGCCCTGCACCAGAAATCCGACGTCCTTGCCCACCGTACGCGCCTCGGCCTCGAACACATCGATGAACGTGTGGCCGATCCGGCGCCGCTTCTCCTCGGGATCGGTGATTCCGGCGAGCTTTTCCAGGAAGCGGTTTCTGGCATCTACTACTCTGAGATCGATCCCCAGATGACGGCGAAAGGTCTGCTCCACCTGATCCCGCTCGTGGAGCCGAAGCAGTCCGTGATCCACGAAGATGCAGGTCAGCCGGTTTCCCACGGCGCGATGCACCAGGACGGCGGCCACCGATGAATCGACCCCGCCGGAGAGCCCGCAGATGACTCTTGCCGTGGGACCGACAATCTCCTGAATCCGGGCGACTTCGGTCTCGACGAAATGGCCTGGCGTCCAGTCCGGGGTACAGCCACAGATCTCGAACAGGAAGTTGTTGAGGATCTCTCCGCCCCGGGGCGTATGGGCCACCTCCGGGTGGAACTGCACGCCAAAGAGCGGCCGGCGGTTGTGCTCGAACGCCGCGACCGGCGAATTCACGCTCGATGCCGTGACCGCATAGCCGGGAGGGGGAGCATCGACGTGATCGCCGTGACTCATCCAGACCGGGGTCTCTTCTCCCCGGCCGAACCCCTGGAACAGGCGGCCGCCTTCGATCCGCAGGTTGGCCCGGCCGTACTCACGCCGGTCGGCCCGCGCCACCTTTCCACCGGAGAGATGGGCCAGGAGCTGCATCCCGTAACAGAGCCCGAGAACCGGAGTTCCCAGCTCGAGCAGGGCCGGATCGGCGGTGGGGACGCTGTCGCCGTAGACCGAGTTCGGCCCGCCGGAAAGGATGATCCCCTTCGGCTTCCAGTCACGAATCCACTCCACCGTGCGGGAGGGCGGATGGATTTCGCAATAGACGTGCGCTTCGCGCACCCGTCTCGCAATCAGCTGAGTGTATTGCGAGCCGAAGTCGATGATCAGGATCGCATTCACGGCGACAGCCGTTCGCCGGCGAACAGATCCTCGACCCGTTCCCTGGGCCGGGCCACCCACCATCTGCCCTGGTCGACGATGATCTCAGGGGGTCGAGGCCGACTGTTGTAATTGGATCCCATAACAAACCCGTACGCGCCGGCGCCCAGCACGGCCAGTGCATCGCCCGAGCGGAGGCCGGGCAGCATGCGGTCTAGTGCCAGGAAGTCGCCGGTCTCACAGACCGGTCCCACCACGTCGGCCCGCACCGAGGATCGGCCCCGTTCCTCCAGCTCCACGATCTCGTGGTACGCCTGGTAGTGACTCGGCCGGACCAGATCGTTCATCCCGGCGTCGACCACCACGAATTCCTTTCCTCCGGAGTGCTTGCGGTACAGCACCCGGGTAAGGAGCACTCCAGCACTTCCCACCAGAAAGCGCCCGGGCTCGAGATAAATTGTCAGCCCGCGTCGGAGCCAGGCGTGGTATCACGGCAGCGGCGAACTCCGCCGGATCGATCGCCCGCTCTTCGGCGTACCGGATACCCAGACCGCCGCCAATGTCCAGAACTCTGATGGTGGATACCCCACTCTGCCGGATTCGATCGATCAGATCCGTGAGATGCGCGATCCCCTGGAGGAATGGGTCCAGGTCTACGATCTGGCTCCCCAGATGCATCGCTACAGTGGTGAGCTCCAGCTGGGGGTGTCTGAAGATGAACTGGGCGGCGGGAAGCACCTGATCGGTAGGGAGGCCGAATTTGATCCCGCTCTTGCCGGTCGAGATATAGGGATGGGTATCGGTGGTGACGTCCGGATTGACCCGAATGCCGACCTGAACCCGTTGCCCTTGAGACTCGGCGATCCGGCCCAGCAGCTCGAGCTCCTCGCGGGATTCCACGTTGAGGTGCCCGATGCCGGCTTTGACTGCGGTCTCCAGCTCGCCGGCGGTCTTCCCGACCCCGCTGAACACGATTCGGTCGGGCGAGAATCCGGCGGCCAGCGCGCGGGCCAGCTCCCCCGACGAGACGATGTCCACCCCCGCGCCCAGCTCCCGGAGCATTCTCAGCACCGCAAGGTTGCTGTTGGCCTTGACCGCGTAGCAGATCCGGTGCGGGACGCCAGCCAAGGCCGCATCGAGGGAACGATATCGGGTCCGAATGGTCTCCGCGTTGTATACGAAGACGGGTGTACCGGCTGTGATCGGCAATCTCAACCAGAGAGACGCCGCCCATGACGAGAACACGGCCCTGCCGCTCGAGCCCCGCGTCTCGAAAGAGTTGAGGCAGGTCTTCCACCCCGTGGCCCCGCTTGCCCGCAGCCCCGCTCAGTACGCCTTCGCCCACACCGCCTCGGCAATGCTCGGGCGTCCGCACCACAAGCAAGTGGTGGGCGCAACCGGTGAACGAAACTCCTCGTCCGGAAGCACTCGAATGGTGGCTTTGGTCTGCTCCTTGATCTCAGTCTCGCAGGTGGCCGCCCCGCAATAACCCGCGAAGACGAATCCGCCTTCGCGCTCCATCTTGGCGATGAACTCCTCGCGGGTTGCGCCGCGTAAGGTTGCTGCCTCTCGACGCGCCAGCGCCGCCTGGAACAGCTCCTCCTGCATCTGATTGACAGCCGCAAGGACGCGACTCGATACCTCATCGATCGGAACGGTTTCCTTTTTGCCTCCGGTGCGGCGGGCCAGGACTGCCGTTCCGGATGCGACGTCGCGCGGCCCGATCTCCAGTCGCAGCGGAACTCCCCTGCCCTCCCACTCATAGTACTTGGCGCCGGGCTTCATGCCCTCCCGGGCATCCAGATGGACTCGGACCCCGCCGGCGGAAAGCTGCTTTCGGAGCCGGTCCGCAGCCTCCACCACAGTGGCGCGCTCCTCACCGGTCTTGTAGATCGGGACGATCACCACCTGGTACTGCGCCAGCCGCGGTGGGCACACCAGACCGAGGTCGTCGCTGTGGGTCATGATGAGGGCGCCGATCAGCCGGGTCGACGCGCCCCACGAGGTGTTCCAGACGAAATCCAGGTCTCCGTTCGCCGTCTGGAAGGTCACCTCAAAGGCCCGGGCGAAATTCTGCCCCAGATTGTGGCTGGTGGCAGCCTGCAACGCACGATTGTCCTGCATCAAGGCTTCACAGCTGTAGGTGCGCAGCGCGCCGGCAAAGCGCTCGCTGTCGGTCTTGCGGCCGGTAATCACCGGCATGGCCATCCACTGCTCCATGAAGGTGCGATACACTCGCACCATCTGCAGCGTTTCCTGTTCGGCCTCGGCTTCCGTGGCATGGGCGGTGTGGCCCTCCTGCCAGAGGAACTCGGTGGTTCGCAGGAACAGGCGGGTACGCAGCTCCCACCGAACCACGTTCGCCCACTGGTTGATCAGCAGCGGGAGATCGCGGTAACTCTGGATCCACTTGGCGTACATCGCGTAGATGATGGTCTCGGAGGTAGGCCGCACCACCAGGGGCTCCTCCAGCTCCTTGCCTCCGGCGTGGGTGACCACCGCGGTTTCCGGCGCGAAGCCTTCCACGTGCTCCGCCTCGCGGGAGAGGAAGCTCTGGGGAATGAAGAGCGGGAAGTACGCGTTCTGGTGGCCGGTATCCTTGAACATCTGGTCCAGCGCGCGCTGCATCTGCTCCCAGATGGCGTAGCCGTTCGGCCGGATGACCATGCAGCCCCGCACCGGGCTGTAATCGGCCAGCTCGGCCCGGGCGATGACTTCGTTGTACCAGGCGCTGAAGTCGGCGGCCCGGGTGGTGAGCGCCTTGCTGTCAGCCATGCAGCCGCCTCTCGATCACGTCAACCAGCGTAGCCTGGCTTACCGTTTCCTGGGTTCCATTCCTCAGATCTCTAAGGACTACCTCGCCCCGGGCCCGTTCATCCGGCCCTACGACTACCGCAAGCGCGGCATGCCGGGCATCCGCCAGCTTCAGCTGTTTACCCAATGCCTGCGGGCCGAGCGCGTACTCGACCCGTAGGCCGCGGTCTCGGAGTTGATGAGCCAGGGCAAGCACGTGCGACAAATCCTCTTTACTGATGAACCCGACGAATACATCGCTCCCAACATCATCGGCCGGAGCGAGCCCCCGCTCCTTCAGCAGCTCGCCCAGTACCACATCGCCCATCCCGAAGCCCAGGGCCGGGAGATCGACGCCACCGAGCTCCTTCAGCAGGTTATCGTATCGGCCGCCGCCACAGATGGCCCGCAGCGTTCGTCCGGCATCGAACAGCTCGAAGACTACTCCGGTATAGTAGGCGAGCCCGCGGACGATGGTGAGGTCGACCTCGACAAAATCGCCGAGCCCCATATCGGTGAGCGCCTGGTGCACCTGCCGCAGAGGTTCGCCGGCTTTGACCGAGTCAGGCGATCGTTCCAGCTCCTTGTCGAGCTGCTCCCAGCCACGAATCCGGGTGATATCGATGAGGTCATCTATGGTGGCTGGTTGAAAGACTTCAACCTTATCGACTCGAAACGACTCAATCTGTTCGGCCCTTAGACGCTCATGCTTGTCGATGAAATCAAAAGCGTGAGCGAAACTGTCGGGCCGGAACTGCCGGTGCCGGAGAATCGCAGTAAGCACCCTACGGTCGGACAAACGCACCCGTACATCGCCCGCCCCCAACCCGAACGCACGCATGCAGTCGATGGCCAGGGCGATGATCTCCGCATCGGCCAGCGGCCCTGACTCTCCGATCAGATCGCAGTTGAGCTGGAAGTGCTCTCGAAGCCGCCCCCGTTGCTGCCGCTCATAGCGGAACAGCTGGGGAATGGAGAACCACCGGATCGGCTTTCGCAGCTCGCCGGCGCGGGCCGCCACCATGCGCGCCAGGGTGGGAGTCATCTCCGGCCGCAGGGCAACCGCGCGGTCGCCCTTGTCGGTGAAGTTGTACAGCTGCCCCACGATCTCCTCGCCACTTTTGGTGGTGTAGAGATCCAGCGGCTCCAGCGGCGGACCGTCGTACTCCTCAAACCCGTAGCGGGTGGCCACCGTTCGCCAGGTATTGAAGATGTGGGACCGCAGCGCGAGATCGGAGGGGTAAAAATCACGAAAGCCCGGCAGGGCCTTGGTTTTCATGGGGGGAGTATAAATGGGAGAAGCGTGAGCGGGAAGGAATTTTCAGGCTTCCATATTCAGGGCCTGCATGACGTCGCCAACGGTATGGAAGGAGCCGGTCACCAACGCGGTTCCAGCACCGTCCTGCACCCGCGCGATCGCTTCACGGAAATCGGGCACCAGGGTCCATTCGGCGTGAGCCGGCGGCCGCGCCGGGTCGCGCAGCCAGCGACGCAGCCACTCGATGTTCCAGCCGCGTGCCGCCGCCGTCGGCGCGATCGTGAGAAACCCTCGATCGATGGCCTGGTCCAGCTGCACCAGCATCTCCGGCCACTCCTTGTCGCCCAGAATCGAAACCAGCGCGTGCACCGGGCGGGCGGGACGGATGGCCCGAAGTGCCGCCACGAGCGACCGCATGCCGTCCGGATTATGCGCCACGTCGAAGAGCCAGCGCCCGCGGCGGTCGAGCCGGCCCGCGACCCGGGTCGAACCAAAGGCCCGCTCCAGCTGCTCCTGCGTCGGGCGGTAGGGCGCCGGTAGTGCCGACAGTATCCCGTGCGCTACCGCGGCATTCCGCCGCTGATGAGGTCCCGCCAGGCTGAGCGGGCCACGCCATTCGTAGTCCGCAGGGAGCACGCGGACGTCGGCACGGCCTTTATTGTCTTCACCGCGTGCCCGGGCACAGGCCCGGATAGCCTCACGCCGCAGCACCTGAACCAGAGCCGGATCGGTTTCGCCGATGACGAAGGGCACGCCGGGCTTGGCAATCCCGGCCTTCTCGCAGGCGATGAGCTCGAGACTGTCGCCCAGGTACTTCATGTGGTCGCGAGCGATCTTGGTCACTCCGCTCACCAGAGGTCGGACCACGTTGGTGCTGTCGAGTCTTCCGCCGAGCCCGACCTCGACCACCGCGATCTCGACTCCCCGGGCCGCAAAGTCAGCAAAGGCGAGAGCCGTCGTGGCCTCGAAGAAGGTCGCCTTCCGTTCCAGAATGGGCGACAGGAGCCGACCGGTCCACATGGCCACCGCTTCTTCCGAGATGGGAATACCATCGACCTGAATCCGCTCCTGGAAAGAGATCAGATGGGGTGAGGTATACAGGCCCACCCGCCAGCCGGCTTCGCGCAATGCCGCGGCAACCAGAGTGCACACGCTGCCCTTCCCGTTGGTGCCGCCGATATGCACCGAGGGCATGACCTCGTGAGGATTTCCCAGTGATTTGAGTAGCGCGCGGGTGGTAGCCAAGCCCGAACTTGATCGTGGTGGTCCGGGGAAAGAGAAAATCGAGCGCCTCCTGGTAGCTCAGCGGCATCGGAACTCGGGAGACCATCTTGCCATGAGGAAGACCGGGCGGAAACGAATGCGCCCCACCGTCAGCAGCCAGGGTGGGGCGGTACGAGGAAGAGACCGAGCCTCAGCTTACTTCGGCGAGCTCGACATGGGGACGTTGACCCTGCATGTGCCGGAGCAGCCGCGCGGTGGTGTCCCGCAGCGAAGCCCGAGGGACCACATCGTCGATCTGGCCGTGCTCCAGCAGGAACTCGGCAGTCTGAAAGCCCTCGGGAAGATCCTGCCCGATGGTCTGCTTGATCACCCGCTGCCCGGCGAAGCCGATCACCGCGCCGGGCTCGGCTAGGACCACGTCGCCCTGCATGCCGAAGGACGCGGAGACACCGCCCGTGGTGGGGTCGGTCAGGATGGAGATGTAGGGAATGCACTCGCGGTGCAGTTGCGCGATGGCCGCGGAGGTCTTGGCCATCTGCATCAGGGAGAGCACGCCCTCCTGCATCCGGGCCCCGCCGGAAGTGGAGACGATCACCAGAGGGATCTTCTTCTCCAGGGAGCGGCGAGCCAGCCGGGCGATCTTCTCCCCGACGACCGAGCCCATGGACCCGCCCATGAACCTGAAGTTCATCACCCCCAGATTGAACGGAAGCCCATCGAGCTTGGCAGTGCCGGTGTAAACCGCATCGCCCTCCCCGCCCTTCTCCCGGGCGGCCTTGAGACGGTCGGGATAGTTCTCGAACTCGAGAGGGTCGGCCGAGCGAAGCCCGGCATACAGCTCGCGCCAGGTTCCCGGATCGGTGAGGAGCTCGACGTAATCTTCGGCGCTGATCCGGCGGTGCTTGCCACACTCGGGACAGACGTTGAGCGCCTTTTCAAACTTTTCCCGGATGTCGATGTGCCCGCAGCTGTCGCACTTCTCCCAGGCGTCGGCCGGGATCTCCAGCCGTTCACGCTGCGACGTCCGTGGCTTGCGTTCCTTCTTAAACCATGCCATCACGGCCATAGAGAAGCAGGTAGAGAGGGTAAGGGCGCAACCGCCGAAAAAGCCCCTGCAATTTCAACCGACCTCGACGTCTGCGCTAGGCCTTGCCCTGTAAAGGCCTGTCAGGCATCAGTATAGCCCGACAATCTCGAGTCCCTCGCCACCCGGAGAGCGAGCCCCAGGCAGAGAGAACAAATGATGAAGAAGGATCCACCGTAGGAGAACAGCGGCAGAGGGATACCGGTGATCGGCATCAGGTTTACCGTCATCCCAACGTTCTCGAATACGTGGGTGAAAAACAGTCCCACGATCCCGAACACCGTCAGACTGCTGAACGAGTCCGTGGCCCGGCGGGCGATCCGCACCAGCACCAGAAACAACGCCAGAAACAGGGATAGTGCCACCAGCACACCCACGAAGCCGAGCTCCTCGCCGACGACCGAGAACACGAAGTCGGTGTGCTGCTCCGGAAGAAAGGCCAATCGCTTCTGGGGGCCTTGGGTGTAGCCGGACCCGAACCAGCCGCCCGAGCCGATGGCGACCCTCGACTGAATTGCGTGGTACCCCGCTGCCCGGGGATCCGCTTCTGGATTCAGGAAGGTCAGCAGTCGGTTCTGCTGGTACGGCGCGAGCCGGTTCCACAGCGGCATCGCGATCGCCCCCATGGCCAGATTCGCGGTGAGAAAGACCACCCAGTCCCACACATAGGGACGCCAGGCAATCAGGATCAGCACGAACACAACGATCCAGACGCTCCAGGCCAGGGTATTGAACGCCAGGAAGAGACTGATCACCGGTGTCGCCAGGAGGAACAACATGCGGGGACGCACGCCGGCCCAGAACAACATGGCAAAGAAAACCCCCACGAAGACGAAGGCGCTGCCGAGGTCGGGCTGCTTGAGCACCATGAGGCAGGGCACGCCTACGATCAGCACCGGTGCGATCAGATCGCGCAGCGAGCGGGGAGGCTCTTTCCGGCTGGACAGGTACCGCGCCATCATCAGCACTGTCGCCACCTTGGCCAGCTCGGAAGGCTGACCAATCTGGTGACCGCCGATCGAGAGCCAGCTGTGACTCCCTTCGGCCGTTCCGGCACCAGTTCCCACCACCAGCACCACCGCGAGCAGAAGGATGCTGAAGGCGTACAGCGCCGGTGAGATCCACTCGAGGACCCGAAGCGAGACGTGGAAGATGATCCAGGCCGCGACGATTCCAACTCCGAACCAAACCAACTGGCGGTGCCACACGCCGGCAGCTCGGGTGGGGACGTCAGTCTGGCCGGCCGAGTACAGGATGGCGAGGCCGAACAACACCAGCGCCAGGCTGACCGTGACCAGCTGGCGGTCCACGGTGGGAGCTCTCATGGCTCGGTGGCCGGAGGGACTACTGAATCGGGTGCAGCGGCCTGAGCCGCAGCGGAATCGGGGTTGAGCTCAATAGGCCGGGCAGCGTTGTCAACTGAGGTCACCGATTCGTCCTGCAGCGCACCCAGCTTCACTGGGACTGCCGCCTCGGGACCGAGGATGTAACGCCGCAGAGTCTGCACCACGTACGGAGCCACGGTGGTACCGTGCTTGGCGAACTCCATGATCCCGCCCACGATGAGCTCCGGCTTTTCGGCTGGAGCAAAACCGATGAACCAGCCGTGGTCGTCGCCGTGTGGGTTCTGCGCTGTGCCGGTCTTACCGGCCACGGCAAGGTCCGAGCGGCGGTTCGCCGACGCCGTACCCCGCTCAACCACAGCAATCAGCGCCCGGCGGAGTCCATCCAGCTCCTGCTGGGTAAGACCCAGTGACCGCTTGCGGTTCGAGGTCGGCTTCACGATGAAGGGAGTGACCGCGTCACCGTTTCCAGCCAGACCCTGGTAGAACCGCATCATATTGATCAGGGTCTGCGTGTTCTCCCCCTGACCAATGGAGAAATTGAGGGTGGTTCCAGGCGGGCTCCAATAGCGTGGTCCGTACAGTTTGTCGAAGTAGGCGGTGGACGACGGGTAAATCGGGTTGAGCTCGTTCTCCAGATCGACGCCGCTGCGATCGCGGAAGCCCATCAGCACGCCATCCTGGATGATGGCATCGAGTCCGAGCCTGAGTCCGAGCTGGTAGAAGTACACGTCGCAGCTGGCCGCTACCGCACCAGTGAGGTCGAGCGAGCCGTGCCCTTCCCTCTTCCAGCAGCGGAACACCCGGTTGCCCAGTCTCATTCCGCCGCGGCAGGGCTCGGGCATCCTGGTGTTGAGCCTGATCAGCCCCCGCTTCAATGCCATGGCCGCGATGGCCAGCTTGAATGGTGAAGCGGGGGGGTACCGGGCCTGAATGACCCGATTGAGCAGGGGCTTGGCTGGATCGTTGTTGAGCTTGCGCCACTCGGCGGAAGAGATGCCTCCCACGAAGTGATTGGGATCGAAGTTGGGAGCCGAATACAGGGCCCGGATTTCGCCATTTGGCGTCATGGCCACCATGGCCCCTCGCACTCCGGGGGGCCAGATGCTGTCGATGTAACGCTGCAGATCCAGATCCAGCGTGGTGACGATTGGCTTTCCGGGAGTGGGCTGAAGCGTGGCGGATGCGGCCCCTTCTCGTACCAGACGTCCCCGGGCGTTCACTTCGATGTAGCGTACGCCGTCGTTACCACGCAGCGTGTCATCGTACTGTCGCTCCAGTCCCGCCTTCCCGACAATCGAGCCCAATACAGCCCCGGGGTAACGGTCCGCCGTCAGATCGGCTTCCGTCACCTCGGACACGTACCCGACCAGGTGCGCCACCGATTTTCCGGCGGGATACAGCCGCTTGGGCTCGGCTTGGATCACCAGACCCGGCAAGGCCGAGCGGTGCTCCTCCAGCTTGGCGATGACATCGAACGACGCATCACCGAACACCAGGGCGGGTTGATACCGCGCCTGCTTGTAACGGTCGAGGATGTCGCCGATCCGGGCGCTGTCCAGCGGCACGTAGCGCCGGACCCGCTCCAGCACGGCCCTGAGCGAGTCGGTTGAAGGAGCGAGCAGCTTTACCGAATACCCGGGGACGTTTTCGGCGATAACCAGCCCATTCCGGTCAAGGATGGTTCCCCGGGGTGGTGTGAGTGGAATCGGGCGAAGCCGGTTTGTCTCAGCCTTCAGCTGGAACTTGTCGTGCTGAATGACCTGGGTACGGAAGAAGGCCCCGGACAGCACCAGGAACGCGCCGATCAGACACAGACGGGCGAGCTCGGCGCGCTCCCGGACCCGGTACGAATCGAAGCCGTTCACGCGTCCAGCCGGATGGAGAACCAGGCCCGGAAAGTGATCAGGAGCAGCAAGGCAAATCCCGCCGTAGTAAGCGCCTGGAGCGGGCTATAGACGGTAAGCTCGACCAGGAGCTGACCACGCTCGCTTCCGCTCATCACCAGCACGATGAGGTCGCGAAACCAGAGACCAACCGCGACGAACGCCGCGTTGACCAGTATGTTGTCGGCAAAGAATACGGCTCGACCCCAGGCGGCGAAGTAACCCACCAGCGTGTGGGCCAGGGCTCCCGCACCGAAACGAGCGGGCGTCAGGGTATCCTCGATCATGCCAATCAGGAACCCGGCCAGCGCTCCGGCTCCTGCCCCGCTCTGCATGGCGAACAGCATCAGCGCGATCAGCAGGAAATCGGGACTTACCCGTGCGCTGCCCAGGCGGGGCCGCAGATAGAACTGAAGAACCAGGAGCACCAGCATCACCAGCAACAGCTGGGCCCGGGTAACCCGTGGTGGACTCATCGCGTGGAGTCTCTGCCGCTCAAGATGTTGGCGGTGGGAGTTCCGCCCAATATGGGCGAGCTCTTCTGCGGCGTGGAGTCTCTGCCGCTCAAGATGTTGGCAGTGGGAGCTCCACCCAACATGGGAGAGCTCTTCTGCAGCGAATCCCGCCGAGCTGCCCGAGCCGCTTTTGCCGCCCGGGCAATCGAGTCGGCCCGCTGCAACCGGGCGATCGAATCCAGGCGCATGGTTTCCAGCTGAGAATCCGTCGGGAAGGCATTCGCGAGGTCAGTAGTACGAGTCCCGACCAGGATCAGCACGTGTGCCGCCGAGCCCGGATTGGCGGCAGGCCTCAGCCGGTAGACCCGCTCCCAGCCGGCCTCCTCTCGCAAGGTGCCGTTCACCGTCCCGACGGGAATTCCCTTCGGAAAAACCCCACCCAGTCCGGACGAGAGGACCAGCGTGCCGAGAGGAACCGAATCCCGATAGGGAACCCCGCGGAGCTCGAGCGATCCCTCGCCGTTTCGGTCGTCTACTGACGGCGCTACCACACCGAGCGCGTTTCCGCTGACCGTGAAGGCGCTTACCCTAAACTCCGGATGCGCCCAGGTCATGGCGACACTGCTCCCCGGAGTGACACTGAAAACCATCCCGATCAGTCCCTCGGGCGCCACGACGGGATTGAACGGAGCGACGCCTTGGCGTGAGCCCGCGCTCAACAGCAGGGTGCGGCCGTCGGTGGCGTGAGGCTGGTGCAGCACCTCGGCCGGCACGTAGCTGGCCGTGAGCCGATGGCTCAGCTTGAGGAGCTGGCGAAGGCGTTCGTTTTCCGCCCGAAGGGAGGGAAGAAATTGCGCCATGTAGGCTGCGGAATCACGCTGAGCAGTAAGGGCCCGGAAGCGGACCCGGCTGGTCCGCCCTTCCTCGGCCCGGGTCTGCAGCCAGACCAGTGGCCACAGAACCGTCCGCCTCAGGGTGTCGGCGATGTTGTAGCTCCACTCGGGCGGCGAGAAGAGGCATACAATGGAAAGACCGAGACAGAGAATGAACACCACGGTGTCCCGGCGGGTGTAGCGACGATCCGAAATGCTGGACATGCTCAGGAGGACAGGACGCTGCGGTACTTCTCGTAGTCGTCGAGAATCCGCCCCGTACCGCGCACCACGCAGGTGAGAGGATCCTCATCGACGTGGATTGGCAGGCCGGTCTCCTGCGCCAGCAGAAGATCCAGACCGCGAATGAGCGCACCGCCGCCGGTCATGACAATGCCGCGGTCCACGATGTCGCTGGCCAGCTCGGGCGGCGTGATCTCGAGGGCCCGGCGGACCGCATCGACAATCTGCTGGATTGGCTCCTGGACGGCCTCCCGAATTTCGGTGGAGTGCACTCGCACGGTTTTCGGAATGCCCGAGACCAGGTCCCGCCCCTTGACCTCCATCTCCCGCTCATCGCCGGTTGGCGCGGCGGAGCCAATCTTGATCTTAATAGCCTCTGCAGTGGGCTCTCCGACCAGCAGGTTGTAATTCTTCCGCATGAACTGGACGATGGCTTGATCCAGCTCATCGCCCCCGGTGCGGATGGAGGTGTCCGACACGATCCCGGACAACGCGATGACCGCGATTTCCGTGGTGCCGCCACCGATGTCAATGACCATGTTGCCGGTCGGAGTCTCCACCGGAAGCCCCACGCCGATGGCCGCGGCCATCGGCTCCGCCACCATCAGGACTTGTTTGGCCCCCGCGGTCTCGGCGGAATCCCGGACCGCGCGGCGCTCCACCTCGGTGATACCTGACGGCACGCAGACGATCACCTTCGGTTTGACCCTGAAGACGTGCTTATCGATGATGGTCTTGAGGAAATATCGGAGCATTTTCTCGGTTACGTCGAAGTCGGCGATGACGCCGTCCTTCAGCGGGCGGACGGCCAGGATGCCCTCAGGCGTACGGCCCAACATCCGCTTGGCTTCGAGGCCAATGCCCTTGATTCTGCCGGTGCTTTTCTCGATGGCGACAACCGAAGGCTCGTTGAGCACGATACCCTCGCCTTTGACGTAGACGAGGGTGTTAGCCGTGCCCAGATCCACCGCGATTTCATTCGCGGGGAGCCAGGACATCAGATTCAGGGCGGGAACTTTCATGAAGGAGCCGCTAGGCACATGGCGCTGAAGGTAAAAGGACCGGTATGCCGCTGGAAGCTACCTCCCGCTACTGCCGAACCCGCCTGTGCCTCTGGTCGTTGGCGGCAACGCGTCGACCGGAACGAAGGCCACTCGTTCCACCTTGGCCACGACCATCTGGGCGATACGCATGCCCCGGGTGATTCGAAACGGCTCGGCTCCAAGATTCACCAGGGCCACCATCAACTCGCCCCGGTAGTCGCTATCAATGGTGGCCGGTGTGTTCGGCAGCGTAATCCCGTGCCGGAGGGCCAGACCAGAGCGGGGCCTGATCTGACACTCGTAACCCTCCGGAACCGCAATGCTGAAGCCAGTCCGGAACAGCTTCCGCTCCAACGGTCCCAGTTCGCCTTCATCCGCACTGGCCAGGTCGTACCCGGCAGATCCCGGGGTGGCCGGTGCGGGGAGCGGAAGGTCCTCGGCATGAGATAGCCGGGTGAGGAGCACTTCCACTGGGCTACCGGTCCGAGACAAATCAGACAACGGTGTTGACGTCGGTGAGCGGCAGGCGGAAGGCCTCGGCCACACCAGGGTATACCACTTTCCCTTCGACGACGTTCAGCCCTAGCCGCAGAGACGGGTCGGACTTGCACGCCGCACGCCAGCCCTGTTTGGCCAGCTTAAGTCCGTATGGCAGCGTAGCATTGGTGAGCGCGAGGGTGGAAGTTCGGGGGACGCCGCCAGGCATATTTGCCACGGCGTAATGCAGAATGCCGTCGACGAAGTAGGTGGGGTTCTCGTGGGTGGTCGGCTTGATGGTCTCAACACAGCCACCCTGGTCTACCGCCACGTCCACGATGACCGAACCGGGCTTCATCAGCTTCAGGTCAGCCCGCTTGACCAGGTGGGGGGCTTTGGCTCCCGGCAACAGGACCGCCCCGACCACCAGATCGGCCCGGCGGAGCGCGTCCAAGATGTTATGGCGATTGGAGTAGACGGTATCCACGTTGCTGGGGAGGACGTCGTCCAGGTAGCGCAACCGGTCCAGCGAGATGTCCAGAATCGTCACGTGGGCACCCAGCCCTGCAGCCATCTTGGCCGCATTGATGCCCACCACCCCTCCGCCGATGATCAGGACCTGCCCCGGCGCGACGCCGGGGACCCCACCCAGCAGGATGCCGCTGCCGCCGAACACCTTCTCCAGGTATTTCGCCCCTTCCTGAACCGCCATCCGGCCGGCCACCTCCGACATGGGAGTCAGCAGGGGCAGCTCGCCACTGGGGATCTGCACGGTCTCGTAGGCAACCGCGATGGCACCGGAGTCGATGACCGCCCGGGTCAGGTCTTCGGCGGCGGCAAAGTGGAAGTAAGTGTAGATCACCTGACCGCGGCGCATCCGCGGCCACTCCACCGCGATCGGCTCCTTCACCTTCATGATCATCTCGGCCTGCTGCCACACGTCGTCGGCCGTAGGCAGGATACTGGCGCCGACGGCGCGATACGCGTCGTCCGAAAATCCGCTTCCCGCTCCCGCTCCCTGCTCCACCAATACCGTATGACCGGCAGCGACGAGCGCTTCCGCCCCCGCGGGCACCAGGGCGATGCGGTTCTCGTTGGTCTTGATCTCCTTCGGGACGCCGATACGCATCGCTGTTCCTGAGGTGAGGGTCAAAAGCGTCAACGGTAAACGGAAAACGGTAAACGGGGTTCACCACCCACTCCCGTTTACTGTTAACTGTTAACCGTTCACGGTTTGTCTGGCCCCAAACGTACCACCGTCTGCCGGTCGGGGGCGAAGAACTCAGCAGCCACATCCATGACGGCGTCCGGGGTGACCGCGTCGATTTCCCGGAGCATCTCGTCCAGCGGCCGATAATGGTCGTCATACAGCGTGAACCCGGCTAGCCGCGCCATCCGGGCACCAGGGCTCTCCAGCGAAAGCATGATCTGCCCTTTGAGCTGCTGCTTGCCGTTGGTGAGCTCGGCGGGCGGCAGGCCCTCGCTGGCGAGCTTGGCGTATTCATCCCGGATAGCAGCGGTAGCCTGGTCGGCGGTTGCGGGCTGAGTACCCACATAAACTCCAAGCTGCCCGGACGCCTGGTAGAAATGCTTGTACGCAAAGATGGCGTAGGCCAGGCCCAGCTCCTCCCGGATCCGCTGAAAGAGCCTGCTGGACATGCCGCCGCCAAATGCATTGGTCAGGATGGCGAGAGGAAAGCGGCGGGGATCGCGGAGGGGAAAGGTGTCGGTGCCGAAGACTATGTGGGTCTGCGCGGTGTCGCGGTGCTCGGTGCAGTGTCCCCCGCGCACCGCGGGAACCGGCTTTACTCCGGCCCGGGACGGCTCGAGCACATTACCCTCGAACCAGCCTTCCCGCTCCAGCACGGTGAGCAGCTGCTTGTGGTCGACGTTCCCCGCAGCCGCTATGACGCAGTTGCCTCGGTAGTAGCCCTGCTGGTGCAGTGCCCGCAGGTTCTCCGCCGAAACGGCATCCAGACTGTCCGCGGTGCCGAGAATCGAGTAGCCGTAAGGGTGTTGAGGCCAGAGCGTGCGAGCGTGTATCTCGAACACCAGATCGTCGGGTGTATCGGCCACCCCGTTGATCTCCTCCAGCACCACATTGCGCTCGGACTCGAGGTCGCTTTGCCGCAGGAGCGGGCGGCGGACCAGATCGGTGAGAATCTCGACCGCCAGGGGCAGATCGGCGTCGAGTACATGGGCCTGATAGCTGGTGTAGTCGCGGCTGGTAAAAGCGTCTAGGCCCCCTCCCCGCACCTCCAGCTCGAGCGCCAGCTGCCGGGCGCTCCGCCGCTCGGTTCCCTTGAACACCATGTGTTCCAGGAGATGGGAAATGCCGAGTTGCCTGGGCTCCTCGTGCGCACTGGCGGTGCGCACGTAGATACCCACCGCAGCCGAGCGTACGCCCGCCAGTTTCTCGCTGAGGACCACCAGTCCGTTGGGAGCGGTGGTCCTGAACAGCCCTTCGTCGAGTTGAGCCGTTTCCACGAAGGGCTAGTCCCTGGGCAGCAGCGCCTTCCGAGAGAGCTTCATCCGCCCGCGGTCATCTACCTCGAGCAGCTTGACCTGAACGATATCCCCCTTCTTGACCACGTCTTCGGTCTTTTCCGTGCGGCCGTGCTGCAGCTCGCTGATGTGGAGCAAACCCTCCACCCCGGGCAGAATCTCGACAAAAGCGCCGAAGGCGGTGGTGCTCTTCACCGGGCCTTCGTAGGTACGTCCCACCTCCGGCTCCGTGGTGATGGCGGCAACCATGGCGCGAGCTTTCTCGCCGGCCTCGCCCCCAACCGCGGAGATGGTGACCACACCGGTATCCTCGATGCTGATCTTGGCCCCGGTGGCGTCCTGAATCCCGCGGATCGTCTTGCCCTTGGGACCGATGACGTCTCCGATCTTGTCGGGCTTGATCTGCATGGTGAAGATCCGGGGCGCGTACTTCGACAGCTCGGTCCGGGCATTCGGCAGAGCCTTGGACATTTCTTTCAGGATGTGCAGGCGGCCTTTGCGGGCTCGCTCCAGGGCCTGCTCCATGATCTTGAGCTCGAGGCCCAGGATCTTGATGTCCATCTGAATCGAGGTGATGCCCTTCTCGGTCCCCGCCACCTTGAAGTCCATGTCACCCAGGTGGTCCTCAGAGCCGAGGATGTCGGTCAGCACCGCGACCTTGTCCCCTTCCTTGATGAGACCCATGGCCACGCCGGCGCAAGGCGCCTTCATCGGCACGCCGGCATCCATCAGGGCCAGCGAGCCGCCGCAAACGGTGGCCATCGACGAAGAGCCGTTGGACTCCAGGATCTCGGAGACGACGCGGAGGGTGTAGGGAAAGTCCTCGTAGTGCGGCAGCAGGGGCTGCAGCGCCCGCTCCGCCAGGGCCCCATGCCCGATCTCCCGGCGGCTGGTGCCCCGCATCATCTTGACCTCGCCGGTCGAGAAGGGCGGGAAGTTGTAGTGCAGCATGAACGACTTGGTGGTCTCCCCGGCCACGTCGATGCTGTCGATCCGCTGCTCATCGTCGCTGGTGCCGAGGGTTACCGAGACCAGGGCCTGGGTCTGCCCGCGGGTGAAGATCGCCGATCCATGGGTGCGAGGCAGAGCTCCGGTCTCGATGGTGATGGGCCGGATGGTGTCCAGGTCACGGCCGTCCACCCGCTCGGACTTCTCCAACACCTGCTTCCGCATGACGTTGTACTCGATCTCTTCGAGCTCCTCGGAAATGTCGCGGCCCCGGTCGGCGTATTCCGCGAGCAGCGTCGCCATGATCTGCTCTTTGATCGCCTTCACGCCGGTCGACCGGCTGGCCTTGTCCTTGGCGTTGATGGCCTGCGCCATTTGGTTCTCCGCCAGCTCCCGCACCTTGGCCAACAGGACGGGATCCGGCTCTGCCTTGGTCCACTTGAGCTTCTGGATTGGACCGCTCTTGTCGATCAGTTTTTTCTCCAGCCCGAGCAGCTCGCGAATGCCCTTCTGGGCCACCTTCAGGGCCTCGAGCATTTCAGCCTCGGAGACCTCGAGCGAGCCGCCTTCGACCATCACGATCGAATCGGCCGATCCGCTGACCACCAAATCGATGCTGGAGAACTCCAGCTGCTGGAAGGTGGGATTGAGGATCCAATTTCCCTCCACCCGACCAACCCGGACTCCGGCCAGAGGACCGTTCCAGGGCACCGTAGACAGGCCAAGTGCCGTAGCCGCGGCCACGACCCCGAGGATGTCGGCATCGTTCTCCTGATCGGCGGACAGCACGGTCACGAACACCTGGACTTCGTTCTTGAACCCCTCGGGGAACAGCGGGCGGATCGAGCGATCGATCAGCCGGCTGGCCAGGATTTCCTTGTCGGAAGGACGGCCCTCACGCTTCAGAAATCCGCCGGGAATCTTGCCCGCGGCATAGGTCTTTTCCCGGTACTCGACCGTGAGGGGAAAGAACGGGAGGCTGGATATGTTGGGTGACACAGTTACCGCGGCTAGGACCATGGTATCGCCGTAGCGAACCAGGGCGGAACCGGAGGCTTGCCGGGCCAGACGGCCCGTCTCGATGGTCAGCTGGCGTCCCGCGAATTCGGTTTCAATGCGTTGAACTGTCACTGTCGTTTCTCTCTCTCGAGGCTTCTTTGCTGCTCTGTCGGGAGTCAGGAATCGAGAGTCTGGAGCTTTAGCCGTCGGTCCCGACACCGACGCTTGGCTCCTGACTCATACAAAGAGGGCGTCCCGATGCTGGATCAGGACGCCCCCGGATAACGCAAGAGTTAGTGCCTGAGCCCGAGCTGCTCGATCAATGCCCGGTAGGTCGGCAGGTCACTTCGCTTGAGGTACGTCAGCAAGCGGCGCCGGGTACCCACCATCTTCAGCAGACCGCGTCGGCTGTGATGATCCTTGAGGTGGGTACGGAAGTGATCGGTGAGGGAGTTGATCCGCTCGGTCAGGAGCGCCACCTGCACCTTGGCTGAGCCGGTGTCGGTGGGATGCGCCTGGTGCTTTGCTACCACTGCCTGCTTGTCGAAGCTCATGCCCTCGGGTCCTCTGAACAGATGTCTCGCGATCGTAATCCGTTGTAGCACGGCAAAATAAGCCGGGTTGCCGGCCCGAGGCAACCCCGAACAGCCGCTCGCCGGGGCAAGGCAGATGATGCCTGTGCCCCAGAGGCAGCCAGCACGTCTGTCCAGGTCGCTACTTCCGAGCGTCCAGACGTCCAGGTGTGGGCGAAGGAACACGAGCTGGTCGAGCTATCGGGAACAGGAGGGGGAGTGTAGTCTGACACATGGCCAGCACCCAGGATCACCTCTCCGGGATAATCCGCGTCGGGCCCTTTGCGGGGTTCTACCAGCGGTTCGAGGAGCTGATTGCCGAATCCAGCAATATGGCCCTCTACTTCATCCACTCGCGCCGCTGGCGGGAGAATCACTCGGCCGCAATCAAGACCTTTCTCGCCCGCAGCGATACGACGATGAATGTCTTCCTGCCCGATCTGGAGAACCATGAGCTCATGTTCTCGCTCTCCCGGCGCTTCGAGGACGGGCCGCTTACTCCCACACTGGTGATGGATGCCTACCGGTACTGCTACCGGCTGGCGCGCGAATACGGGAAGCCTGTGGAGATCTGGCTCTTCAGCCGCTATCCCGCGTATTCGTTCTACCAGTTCGACCGCAGTGCGGTCATCGCACTCTACTCCAACACTGCGTCGAAAAAAGACATTCCCGCCTTCGAGGTGAGCACGGAAGGATTGTTAGGGAGGTTCCTGGCCAGCGATATCGAGGACCTCAAACGGGAATGCCGGCAGCGCACTCCTGAGCAGCTGGAGTCGGTAATCACCAGCGTCAGCGAGCCTTGAAGCTACCCGCCGAACAGCCGCCTGAAGTCGTTGGAGAAGGCCAGGCCCATCAGCAGGATGATGAGCACCAGGCCTACTGTCGTGAGGCGTTCCCGCAGCTTGACCGGCAACGGCCGGCGAATCACCGCCTCCGCCAGCAGGAACAGGAACTGTCCTCCGTCCAGCACCGGTACGGGAAGCAGATTCAAAATGGCGAGATTGATCGAGATCAGGGCCATGAAGCCGAAGAACGCGTCCATACCCATCCGGGCGCTCTGGCCGGCAAGCTGCCCGATCAGAATAGGCCCGCCCACGTTTCGCCCCGATATTCTGCCGCTGAAGAGTCCCCGTACTGTCCGCAGAACTTGGGTGGAGGCCCCGGCGGTCGCTCGCCCTCCCTCCCTGATAGCCTGAGTCAAATCGAGCTTCTCGGAGACGAAGTCGTTCCCGACCGCGATCCCGATGCGCCCAATTGCCTTGGGTTTGCCATCGAGCCCGGGCACTGTGTCGGTATAGGGCCGCATCCGAACTTCCTGCCGTTCTCCGTTCCGCGACACGGTTATGGCCAGTGTCTGATCGGAGCCTGACTGCTGCACCACCTCCAGCAGGTCATACCACTGCCCGACCTGCCGGCCGTTCACCGCAACAACCGAATCTCCCTTCCGAATGCCCGCTCGCGCGGCGGGCTTGTCCGGCAGCACCTCACCGATGACCGGGACCCGAAATGGCTGCAGCGCATGGGCGGCCCTCAGCCGGTCCTCCAGGGCGTCAGGATGGATCGGGAGAACCACGGTCTGCCCCCGATCCAGATCGATCCGGACTTCGGGCGCCGAGGCGTTGGCGATCCCGTCCACGATCTGGTCCCAGGACGTGACGGTGTCACCATTGACCCGAGTGATCTTCGACCCGGGAGAAATCTGCGTCAGCGCGGCGGCGTCCTGAGGGAGCCCCTCGGTGAGGACGCGTCCGACGGTAGTGACCGGATCGATCTGCCGGCCGTTCTTGTACGCCAGAAACGAGAACATAGCCCAGGCAAAGAGCGCGTTCATGGTGACCCCGGCCAGAATCACCACCATCCGCTGCCACATCGGCTTCGCCTCGAACACCCGATTGGGCGGCACCATCGCGGTGGGCGCGCCACCTTCGAGCGCACTGCTGCCGAGGTCCTCCTCCCTGCTCGCCATCTTCACATAGCCGCCGAGGGGCAGCCAGGAGATCGAATACTCGGTCTCACCTCGCCGGAAGGTGAGCCACGGGATGGGGGGACCCAGACCGAGGGAGAAGCGGTGCACGTAAATCCCGGCCCATTTGGCGGCGAGGAAGTGTCCTGCTTCGTGCACGAACACGAGGACACCGAGGACGACGATCAACGACAGTACGGTGATCAGCATCAGCTCTCTACTCTCCGGCGAGCCGTCGCACGGGCCCAGCGATCGGCGGCCTTCACCGCCTCCACCGAGGTTGCCGGTCCCGGTTGATGGGCCTCCAGCGTCATCTCGATGGTTTCGCTGATCCGGCCGAAGGGAATGGCGCCCTCGAGAAAGGCAGCAACCGCAACCTCGTTGGCTGCGTTGAAAACGGCCGGAGCGGTACCGCCGGCCCGCCCCGCGGAAATCCCGCACTGCAGAGCTCGGAACACCTCCGTACGCACCGGCTCGAACGTGAGCGGCCCCGCCGCGATGGGATCGAACCGGCGAACCCCGGAGTCGGGCAGCCGTTCAGGATGGGTCAGCGCGTACAGAATCGGCAGCTCCATGGAGGGAAATCCCAGCTGAGCCAGAACACTGCCGTCACAGAACTCGGTGAAGGCATGCACCACGCTCTGGGGATGTACCACCACGTCCAGCGCATCATAGGGCAAGCCGAACAAATAGTGTGCCTCGATCAGCTCGAGCGCCTTGTTGGCCAGAGTAGCACAGTCCACTGTGATTTTGGTGCCCATCCGCCAGGTCGGATGCTGCAGTGCTTCCTCCACGGTAGCATGCCACAGCCGCTCCGGCTCCCATCCCCGGAAGGGACCGCCTGATGCAGTCAGGATCAGTCGTGCAAGACCGTTGTCCCGCCCGGTAACGCACTGCAGCACCGCGCTGTGCTCCGAGTCGATCGGGACGATCTCGCCGCCCCCGGCACAGGCGGCCTGCGCCACCAGATCTCCGGCCATCACCAGTGTTTCTTTGTTGGCCAGCGCCACCCGCTTGCCGGCTTGAAGCGCGGCGAGCGTGGCCTCGAGACCGGCGGCCCCAACGACCGCGTTCACCACGATATCGGCATCCGGGTGGGTGGCGGCCTCGATCAGCACGTCCGGCCCCGAAGGCCAGCGCGAATCGCTACTCACTCCCGCAAGGGCAGCGTACGATGGTTGCCACTCCGAGACCTGCGCCTCCAGCTTTGCCCGGTTCCGTCCGGCGGTGAGCGCCACCAGCCGGAAGTGCTCCTGCTGCCGCCGGAGCACATCCAGGGTGCTGTGACCAATTGACCCGGTCGAGCCCAGGAGAGCCACACCTCGCTGGGTGCGAGTCACGGTCATCAGATCACCCCAAAGGCGCGGTACATGGCCGCCGCCGTGGGAA
>CAWJIM010000009.1:0-12208 GCA_963842945.1 uncultured Gemmatimonadales bacterium | reverse complement strand
TATGTTTTATGTATTTTGCTTCGGTTCGGTTGCGTGTATTGTCTGGAGTGCGTCCCGTGGCCAAAGCCCTGGCCGACCGATTCGTGAACGATGGCCGATACTCACCCTACCGGCGCCGCCGCTATGGCCGGCCGGCGGGCGATGTGCCGGCGGATCGTTTCGTGGTTTGCATCCAGAATCACGACCAGGTGGGAAACCGGGCCGGAGGAGAACGACTGTCCGTTCTGGTGGATCCCGCAGCGCTCAGGCTAGGTGCGGCGCTCTTGCTGCTGTCACCATATGTCCCGCTGCTCTTCATGGGCGAAGAGTACGGTGAGATCAATCCGTTCATGTACTTCGTGAGTCACGGAGATGCCGATCTGATCCAGTCGGTGCGGGAGGGCCGGCGACGGGAGTTCGCCGCGTTCGGCTGGTCTGGCGAGGTCCCGGACCCCCAGAGTGAGTCTACCTTCGCCGGTTCCCGCCTGAGCTGGGCCTGGTCCGGGGAAAGGAGCCACGCGAGGCTGCGCGCGCTGTACACCGATCTGCTCCGGATGCGACAGCAGGAGCCCGCGCTCCGTCCTGGCAGCGCCGGCGTCTCAGTCGAGCACAGTGAGTCCGACCAGTGGGTCTCGCTCAGGCTCGAAGCCACCGGATCGGAGCTGATAGCGGGGTTCAACTTCGGCTCGGTGGAGCGGACCCTGGCACTGGAATCCCGAGGCAGTCATGCCGCGGTGTTGTCCACCGATGATCCCCGCTACGGTGGAGAAGGGAAGAGCGGCCTGACCTCGACTGGCCTCCGCCTGGCGTCCCAGAAGTGCCGTTCTGTTGAGGCGGCTCTGATCCGGGTCTGGCCGGGCCAGCCGGCTCCCCTCGGTGCCACCTGGGACGGAGAGGGGACCAACTTTGCCCTCTTCTCCGAGAACGGCCATCGGGTGGAGCTCTGCCTGTTCAACCACCCCGATGACGCGGTCGAAGCCGAGCGAGTCGACCTGCGAGAACGGAGCCGACCAGGTCTGGCATGCCTACCTGCCGGACGTTCGGCCCGGCCAGGCGCTACGGCTACCGGGTCCATGGTCCTCACGCCCCCGCGGAAGGTCATCGCTTCAATCCGGCCAAGCTGCTCCTCGATCCCTACGGCAAAGCCATCAGCGGAACGGTCGAGTGGAGCGATGCGCTCTCCGGTTATCCGGTCCGGAGCAGCGACCCCGATCGCGATCTTGCGCTCGATGCGCAGGACAGCGCCGGCGGTCATGCCCAAGTCCATCGTGATCGAGTCGGCCTTCACCTGGGGCGACGACCAGCTTCCGCGCACTCCCTGGAACCGGACGGTGATCTACGAGTGCCACGTCAAGGGAATGACCATGCTGCACCCTGACGTGCCCGAGCCGCTCCGGGGGACCTACCTGGGTCTGGCCACCGACCCGCGTGATCGATCATCTGAAAGCGCTGGGGGTGACCGCCGTCGAGCTGCTGCCGATCCATCACATCGTGACTGAGCGGCGGCTGGCCGAGCTGGGACTCACCAACTACTGGGGCTACAGCAGCATCGGATTCTTCGCTCCGGATATTCGGTATGCCACCGCCGGCGCCCGCCGGCCACCAGGTTGCCGAGTTCAAGTCCATGGTGAAGCGGCTTCACGCAGCGCGGGCTCGAGGTGATCCTCGACGTGGTCTACAACCACACCGCCGAAGGCAACCACCTGGGCCCCACGCTTGTCGTTCCGGGGCATCGATAACTCGGCCTACTATCGCCTGGATCCGAAGAATCCGCGGCTCTACGTCGACTTCACCGGGTGCGGCAACACCGTCGATCTGCGGCATCCGCGAACGATGCAGCTGGTGATGGACAGCCTCAGATACTGGATCACCGAAATGCATGTCGACGGCTTTCGCTTTGATCTGGCACCGGTTCTCGCGCGGGGAATTGATGGTATGGATCCGTGCGGCGAATTCTTCGATCTGGTCCGCCAGGACCCCATCGTCTCCCAGGCAAAGCTGATCGCCGAGCCCTGGGATCTTGGGCCGGACGGCTACCAGGTGGGTCGATTTCCCAACGGATGGGCGGAGTGGAACGGCAAGTACCGGGACAGCATCCGGCGATTCTGGCGGGGCGATCCAGGAACGGTGGGTGATCTGGCTTCGAGGCTCTCCGGCAGCAGCGATCTCTATGAGACCAGCGGCCGCACCCCGCTGGCCAGCGTGAACTTCGTCACCTGCCACGATGGCTTCACCTTGCAGGACCTGGTCAGCTACGAGTCCAAGCACAATGAAGCCAACGGGGAGAACAACCGGGACGGCACCGATCAGAACCACAGCCGGAATTGGGGTATCGAGGGGGCCACCGAAGCGGCGCACATCGTCCGAATGCGGGAGCGGATCAAACGAAACTTTCTGGCTACCCTGGCATTTTCCCAGGGTGTTCCGATGATCTCCCATGGCGACGAGCTCGGCCGGTCTCAAGCGGGAAACAACAATGCCTATTGTCAGGACAACCCGACGACCTGGATCGACTGGCAGCTCAACCCACTGCAGCGGGAGTTGCTGCAGTTCACCCGCAGCGTCTTTGCCATCCGGGCCGCCAATCCGGTACTCCGCCGGCGCACCTTCTTCCGGCACGAGGCTCCGACAGGAAGCGCCAAAGACCTGACCTGGCTTCGGGCCGACGGAGCGGAGATGACCCCGCACGAGTGGAACGACCCGGCCAATCATGTGCTTGGCATGTTGATCCGTGGCGAAGCCACCGACGAAACCGACGAACGGGGGCGCCGAGTCACCGGCGACGCCATCCTGCTGCTCCTCAACGGGGGCGCGCGGTCCAAGCCCTTCATTCTTCCCGCGCTGGGCCGACCCGGATCATGGGCCGAGGTGTTGAACACGGCGCACCCGAGTGTTCGGCCGGTGCGAGAGGGGAGGGTGAACCTGGTCGCCCACTGCCTGATGCTGCTGCGCTTCGACTCTTCAGTGGGTTATTAACCGCTCAGGCGTTCGCCCTGCAGTGCGCGTTGCACCTCCTCCGGAAACGCTTTCACGTCAATTGGCTTGGTGATGTACCCGTCGAAGCCGGCCTGCAGTGCGCGTTCCCGGTCTCCCGCCATGGCATGCGCCGTCAGGGCAATCACCCGCATGGTTCCGGCCGGAGAGCTGCGGATCTCCCGCAGCAGGGCAAAGCCGTCCTTGCCGGGCAGCTGAATGTCCATCAGCACGAGATCAAAGTTTCCCTGCTCGATCGTGTTCAGCAGTCCCTCTCCGCCCGAGAGCCCAACCACCTCGTGACCCTTGAACGTGAGCAGGGTACGGAAGAGCTTCATGTTGTCGGGGCTGTCTTCCACGATCAGGATTTTCGGCACGCGACATTCCGTTTGAGAATCGGATGCCATATCTGTACAATCTTGGCTGTTCCCGGGCAATAACGTCTCTTCACCCGAGCACACTCTAACAAATCCGTGCACCCATCGTCGCTGGCGGTCATCGGCCTCGGCGCCATTGGAGGTTCCCTGGCGTGGCAGGCGCGCCTGGCGGGTGTCGGCCGGGTGGTCGGCTATTCGCCCGTGGCCGCAGAGGGCGTTCAGGCGCTCAAGGCGGGTGCCATCACCGAACTGGCGGACCTCCCGCTTCAGGCTGCTCGGGAGGCGGAGATCGTGGTGCTGGCAGTGCCGCCTCAGGCAACGCTGGAACTGATTGGACCGCTGGCTTCCGTTCTGGCCCCCGGAGCAGTGCTGACCGATGTCTGCAGCGTCAAAGAGCCGATCATTCGGCACGCCGTGGCTTCGGGTATGGGCGATAGATTTGCCGGCGGACATCCGCTCGCAGGAACCCACCAGACCGGCTTCATGTCGGCGAGTCCGGAGCGTCTTCGCGGGTGCGTGGTGTACATCTGCGAGACCGGTACAGTCGCCGGGCATGGAGCTGCGGCCGCGGTTGCGAGCTTCTGGGAGGACACCCTGGATGCCTCCGCTGTGCTGATTGACCCAGCAGCGCATGACCGACAGCTGGCCTGGACCAGCCACCTGTCTCAGGCGGTGGCGTACGCTCTGGCCAAGGTGCTGGCCGATCGTGGACTGGGCGGGGTGTCGTTCGGGAGCGGAGCCAAGGACACTACGCGGCTGGCAGCCAGCAATCCCGAGATGTGGGTGGACATTCTGCTGCTGAACCGTTCGGCAGTGATCGAAGCGCTGGAACAAACCCAAGCTGGGCTGGAGGAGCTGCGGCGGCTTCTCTCGAATGAAGAGCGCAGCGCTCTCCTTCAGTTCTGCGAGCTCGCCCGTGGCTTTCGGCTGGGTATCGACCGGTGAGGGTGGCCGGCACTGCCCGGGTCCCCGGAGACAAGAGCATCACCCACCGAGTCCTGCTGCTGGCGGCACTGGCGCGGGGCGCGAGCAGAATCCGCGGCGCGCTCACCTCGCTCGATGCCCGCTCGACCGCGCGCATCTTGCGACAGCTCGGCGCCACGGTATCTCCTCTCCGGCCCGGCGCGGTGGTGCAGGTTGAGGGTCATGGCCGGCTCCGTCGGCCAGATCGAATCCTCGACTGTGGCAACTCGGGCACTACCACTCGTCTGACCCTGGGAATGCTGGCAGCGCACGATTTTGCCGCCACCCTGACCGGCGACAGCTCGCTGCGCCGTCGGCCGATGCGCCGGGTTACTACTCCACTGGCAACCATGGGCGCCCGCTTTACCGAACAAAACGGAGACGGGCTGCCGCTAACTATCCACGGCGGCTCTCTCAGGCCACTCCGCTACGAGCTGCCGGTCTCGAGCGCGCAGATCAAGAGCGCCCTCCTGCTTGCCGGAGTGGCTGGTCAGGTCGAGGTGAGCCTGCGGGAGCCGCATGGCCGCTCCCGCGATCACACCGAGCGGCTGCTCCGCGCCTTCGGGTACGATCTGACGGAGAGTGACGGCTGGATCACCTCGAAACCGACCGGCAGAATCGAGCCTTTCACCATCGAGGTGCCGGGCGATCCTTCATCGGCCGCGTTTCTGGTCGGCGCCGCCCTCCTGGCTGAAAGCGGATCCTTGCGCATATCAGGAGTTGGCCTCAATCCAACCCGTATCGGCTTCCTTAGGGTGCTGGCTCGAATGGGTGGACAGGTTGACACCGAAAACCAATCGGACCAACACGGAGAGCCGGCGGGAGATTTGATGGTGCAGCCTGGGGCTTTGAGGGGAACAGAGGTCACCGCCCAGGAGATTCCCGGGCTGATAGATGAAATCCCGCTGCTCGCGGTCCTCGCCTCTCGCGCCCAGGGCATCACCACCTTTCGTCAGGTCGGGGAGCTGAGGGTCAAGGAGAGTGACCGCCTAGGGCTGCTGGCAGAGAATCTCGGGGCTGTGGGTGCCCGGGCAGAGGTTCAAGGTGACGATCTGCTGGTTGAAGGTGGTGACCAGCCGCCGTCAGGGAGAGTGCGCACCGCCGCCGATCACCGCCTGGCCATGGCCTTTGCTGTGCTGAGCACCCTGCCGGGGGCACGAGTGGAGATCGACGACATCGCCTGTGCGGCGGTGAGCTTCCCCGGCTTTCCCGAGACGCTCAGTCGGCTCTCGGGTGGAGGTACCCGGTGAGCGGCGGAGTCATCGCGATCGACGGCCCCTCTGCGTCGGGCAAGAGCAGCACCGCGCGAGCGGTAGCCGAGGCTCTGGGGTTTGCCCACCTGGACTCGGGCTCGCTCTATCGAGGGGTTACGCTGGTCGCGCTGCGCGAGGGGTTGCGACGTGGGCTTGGAGATACCACTCCGCCAGACCTCGCTCCCGAAAAAATTCTGCGGGCGGCAGAGGACCGCGGCCTGATGCTGCAGTCGGATGGAGTGGGGTTCTCCGCCTACCTGGAAGGAGAGCCGGCCGAAGAGGCTTTGCGGAGCCCCGAAGTTACCGCGCACGTCTCGGCTGTCGCCGCCATGCCGGTAGTGCGGGAGTGGGTGAACACGCGGCTTCGCGCCATGGTTCGGGCCGGGCAGGATGTGGTCGTGGATGGGCGTGATATCGGGACGGTCGTCTTCCCCGACGCCGACCTCAAGATCTTTCTCACCGCTTCACCCGAAGCCCGGGCCGGGCGGCGGATAAGCCAGCGAGGTATGGCGGTAGAGCCGGGCCACCTGGATGCTGAAGCGGCGGCTTTGGCGGCCAGAGATCACGCCGATTCCACCCGTGACGTGGCTCCTCTCCGCCCCGCGCCGGACGCCGTACACCTGGATACCACCAGCATGGACTTCGCCGATCAGGTTCGCTTCATCGTCGACCGGGCGCGGCCGATCTTTTCCCGCGGGTAACCAGGACCGGAATTTCTTGACGACTACCGAAACCAAGCTCGAAATTCTGCCTGGGCTGTACAGCCCGCAACTCGACAATCGGCGGGACATCCTGGTTTGGCTTCCGGGATCGTATGGGGAACGGGATCAGACCTACCCCGTGCTCTATATGCACGATGGGCAGAATTTGTTCGATCCCGCCACCAGCTTCGCGGGCGATTGGCGGCTGAGCAGGATCCTGGCAGCGGCAGAGCGACGAGGGTCGGAGGCAATCGTGGTCGGAATTCCGAATATGGGAGCCGAGCGCGTGATGGAGTACAGCCCGTTCCCAGATGCCGGTCAAGGTGGTGGCGCCGGGGACCGCTACCTGGAGTTTCTGCTCCAGACGCTGAAGCCGGCCATCGACCAGCGGTTCCGCACTCGGCCTGAACCAGCCGCTACCGGTATCGCGGGCTCGTCCATGGGCGGGCTCATAAGTCTGTATGGATTCTTTCGCTCCGGTGGGGCGTTTGGCTTTGCGGGCGCACTCAGTCCGTCGCTCTGGTTTGCCAACGACGCGGTTTTCGACGCGGTGGAAGGGGCCGCCTTTGTCCCCGGAAGGATTTACCTGGACATCGGCTCGCCCGAGGGACCGGAGCATGTGATCCGGGCGCGACGGATGCGCGATCTGCTTCGGCGCAAAGGGTACCGAATCGGCCGGGATTTGAAATGGCTGGAGTCCCGCTCCGGCCGCCATGACGAGGCCTCCTGGGGGCCTCGGTTTGCCAGGGCGTTGCCCTTCCTGCTGGGGCAGGAGGCGCAGTGAACATCCAGCCGCATGGCTGGCACAGCCCGGCCCTCGGGCGGGGAATGGAGCTGCTGGTGGTCGGTCACGCTGGTGCCCGGGTGTTGGTGTTCCCGACCTCATTGGGAAACCGCTACGAGTGGCCCGATCGGCGGATGCACGAGGTTCTGGGAGAACACCTGGAGCGCGGATGGATCCAGCTGTTCTGCCTGGACCAGGTGCATGACGAAAGCTGGTATGGGGAAGCACCTGCATCCCAATCAGCGAGCCCGGCGCCACCTGGACTACGACCGCTATCTCCTCGACGAGGTGGTTCCTTTCACTCTCAGTCACAATCCCAATCCCTATCTGATCACCGTGGGCGCGAGCTTCGGCGCCTATCAGGCGGCCTGCTTCGGCCTGCGGCACCCTCACGTGGTCAACCGCATCATTGGCCTGAGCGGGCTGTACGACGTGAAGCGGCTGACTGAGGGTTATTCCGACCCCGACGTGTACTCCGCCAATCCCTTCGATTTCATACGGCACGAGCACGATCCCAGCCGGCTGGAGGCCCTTCGCCGACAGGACATCATCCTGGCTATTGGTCAGGATGACCCATCGTGCGAGAACAACCGGGAGTTCTCGGCCGTGCTGTGGGGGAAAGGCATCGGGAACGCGCTGCGGGTATGGGATGGCTGGGCCCATGACTGGCCCTATTGGGAACGCATGATTCGGTTGTATATCCGAGGACATGATTGAGCTGAGGATACCGTGACCAAGCGCGTAGGCCTCCTCGTAGGCCGGGAGTGGTCGTTTCCACCGGCCTTCCTCGAGGAGGTAAACCGGCGGGATGCCGGAGTGAAGGCGGAGTTGCTGAAGGTTGGGGCGGTGGTGATGGACGAAGCCAGCCGTTACGACGTCATTATCGACCGGATTTCCCACGAGGTCCCATTCTACCGCTGCTACCTGAAGCAGGCGGTGGTGCAGGGGGTCACCGTGGTGAACAATCCGTTCATGTGGACCGCCGACGACAAGTTTTTCGGGGCGGCTCTGGCCACCAGACTGGGCGTGGCCAGTCCCAAGACCCTGGCCCTTCCCAACAAGTCCTATGTGCCGGGCATCGTTCCCAACGAGAGTCTCAGGAATCTCAACTATCCGCTCGATTGGAAGGCGATCGTGGACTACGTCGGCCTTCCCTGCGTCTTGAAGGACGCACACGGCGGGGGCTGGAAAGAGGTTTACGTCTGCCAGACATTGGACGAGTTGATCCGGCACTACGACAACTCCGGTCTCCTGACGATGGTGGTCCAGGAGTTCATTCGTTGGGAGCAATTCGTCCGCTGCCTCTGCATCGGCCAGGAGGAGATCCTGCCGATGAAATACGATCCCCGGGAGCGCCGCTACCTCGTCGAGCACGCCCACCTGAGCCCAGAGGTCGGGGCCCGGGTGGTCCAGGACGCGCAAACACTGGTGCGGGCACTGGGCTACGACATGAACTCGATTGAATTCGCAGTGCGGGACGGTATCCCCTACGCCATCGACTTCATGAATCCGGCGCCCGACATGGACATCAACTCGCTCACGCCACACTATTTCGAATGGGTGGTCCGGAGCATGGCCGACCTGGCCATCAAGCGGGCACTGGAGCCCCGGCCTCAATCCAGGGAACTGCGGTGGCAGACTCTCTTCGGAGGATCAGAGAGCCCGGGCCCGGCTACCGTTGGAACCAGCCGGCGCCGGCGCAGCCGGTCGAAGCCGTGACTGATTCCCTGGTCGGCGCTATCGACGTCTACCACAGCCTGCTGACCGATGAGATTGCCCAAGCGTCGCAGGCTCAGCTGGACCTGCAACTCCGCTCGCGCGGTCTGTATTTCGGCGACCGGCCACTCTGCACGGTCCTGCGGCCGCGGTTCCTTACCCCGCAGCAGTATCAGACGTTACAGACCGGCGCGGCCCGGATCATGGCTCCGTTTCGGACGGCGTACGCCGCCGCGCTGGCGAGCCCCTCCGTGCGGAGCCAGTTTGCCCTCCTGGATTGGGAGGAGCAGATGCTCGGGTGCGGTCCCGGGTTTCGGGATCCCAGTCCCGCGTCGCGGCTGGACGCCTTTTTTTTACCCCACGGTGTTCGCTTCACCGAGTACAACGCGGAGACACCGGCGGGGTCGGCGTATAATGACGCACTCTCGACTTTGTTTTACGGACTACCGGTGATGCGAGAGTTCCTCCGGAGCTACAACGTCCGGCCCTTGCCCGCACGACACGGTGTGCTCCATGTGTTGCTCGACGCATTCCGCCAATGGTCCGGAAGGTCCGAATTGCCCCGAATTGCCATTGTGGATTGGAACGAGGTGCCGACCAGGAGCGAGTTCATTCTGTTCCAGGAGTATTTTCGCTCTCAGGGGCTCCAGTGCGAGATAGTGGACCCGCGGGAAATGGAGTATCGCGGTGGAAGGCTTCTGGCCGGTCCGCTGCATGTGACTCTGATCTACAAGCGCGTGCTCCTGAGCGAGCTGGTCGGCAGAGAGGGACTCGACACTCCGCTTCTGCGGGCCGTCCGCGAGGGGGCGGTATGCATGGTGAATCCGTTTCAGTGCAAGCTGCTCCACAAGAAGACGAGCCTGGCGGTTCTGAGTGATGAGCGCAACGCCGCCCTGTTTACTACCGAGGAAAAGCAGGCCATCGAGGCGTATCTGCCCTGGACCCGCCGGGTGGAGGAACGCAGGTCGGAATTCCGGGGGCGCAGCATCGATCTGGTTCCCTTCATTCTGGAGCAGCGGGAGAACCTGGTGCTGAAGCCGAGTGATGACTACGGCGGGGCGGGGATCGTTCTTGGGTGGGAGGTCGATTCGTCGAGCTGGGAGCAGGCGGTGGCAAAGGCGCTGGCCCAGCCCTACGTGGCGCAGGAGCGGGTGCCTCTTCCATTTGAGCCTTTCCCCACCGTGCTCAATGGAGCAGTGGACATTCGAGACCGGATGCTGGATACCGCGCCGTTCGTAGCGTACGGGGAGTTTGCCGATGGCTTGCTCACACGGCTTTCGTCCGCGGCCCTGCTCAATGTGACGGCCGGAGGAGGTTCGACGGTACCGTCGTTCGTCGTGGAGAAACGAGGCATGCCATGAAGCCGCCGTCTCTTACCCTCGGCATCGAGGAAGAGTATCAGATCATCGATCCCGAGACCCGGGAGCTCCGCTCCTACATCACGGAGATACTCTCCGGCGATCAGATGATCATGGGAGAGGTAAAGCCCGAGCTGCATCAGTCGATGGTCGAGATCGGAACGCGGGTCTGCCGTACCCCGGCCGACGCCCGAGCCGAGCTGGTCCGACTTCGCGGAGCCGTCATGCAGCTGGCCGGCCGTAACGGACTCGCGATTGCGGCAGCCGGCACTCACCCGTTCTCCTCCTGGTTGACCCAGGAGATCACTCCGCTCGAACGCTACATGGGAGTGCGGCAGGATCTGGCCGATCTGGCCCAGCAGCTCCTGATCTTCGGAACCCACGTGCACATCGGTATCGAGGACCGCGACTTCCTCATCGACGCCATGAACGTTGCCCGGTACTTCGTTCCCCACGTGCTCATGCTGTCCACCAGCTCCCCTTCTGGATGGGCCGAGACACCGGACTCAAGTCGTACCGAAGCATCATTTTCCGCAATTTTCCCCGGACCGGAATACCCCCGGTGCTCGACTCCTGGACCGGCTACGCCTCGCTGGTGGATACTCTGGTGCGAACCGGCTGCGTGCCGGATGCCTCCAAGATCTGGTGGGACGTCCGACCCAATCACAGTTACCCCACTCTCGAATTCCGGGGGTGCGATGTCTGCACCCGGGTGGAAGAAGCGGTCTGCGTAGCGGGCATCCTCCAGGCCATTGTGGCGAAGCTGTGGAAGCTGCGGCGGGACAACATGACCTTCCGGATGTATCCCCTGTCACTCTTGGAAGAGAACAAGTGGCGGGCAGTGCGTTACGGGCTCGACGGGAGGCTGATCGATCTTGGGAAGGAGCAAGAGCTTCAGGCAAGGAGCCTGGTCCAGGAATTGATCCAATGGTTCATCGACGATGTGCTCGATGAGCTGGGTAGCCGCAGAGAAGTAGAGTACGCCTTTCACATCCTGGAGCATGGCACCAGCGCCGATCGGCAGCTGGCCCGGTTCCGGGAAACCGGAGACCTGAAAGCAGTGGTGGACATGCTGATCGCCGAGACGAAGGAAGGGGTGGTAGATTCCCTGGAACCGGTCTCGTCGACCCGGCGTTAGGTCCGAGAACGCGACCACACCGTCCAGTGGAGCAGGCGGCATGACCGACAGACCGATCATCGGAGTTCCCACCCAAACGCTGGAGGAAATTCCGGGCGAGCTGCCCCGTTGCTGGGTCATGAGCCAGCAATACGTGAGGGTATTGGTCGCCGCCGGTGCCATTCCCTGGATCATTCCCCTAATCCAGGGCGACCTGCCGACCCTGCGGGGTATCTATGACCGGCTGGATGGCGTATTTCTGCCCGGCGGAGTGGACCTGGATCCGTCCGCTTACCAGGAGCAACACGAGGGCTGCGGCCGGACCGATCCAGCGCGGGACGAGATCGAGCTTACCCTTACCCGCTGGTCCCTGGAGGACAAGAAGCCGCTGCTGGCGGTATGTCGCGGCATCCAGGTGGTGAACGTGGCGGCCGGTGGCAGTGTCCACCAGGATCTCGCCACTCAGCTGCCCGGCGCTATCAAGCACGATTACTTCCCCAAAGCGGGCCAGTACACCCGCGACCTCCTGGTCCATGATGTCGAGCTGACGCCAGGCTCCCGTCTGAGCTCCTTGCTCGGCGGTGGTCCCCGTATCCCGGTCAACAGCATGCACCACCAGGGAATCAAGCGGCTGGGAGAAGGACTTCGCCCCAGCGCCTACGCTCCCGACGGGCTGGTGGAGGGTATCGAGTCTCCCAACGGCCACTTCCTGATCGGAGTCCAGTGGCATCCAGAGGCCCTGGCCGAGCGGGATCAACGGATGAACCGGCTCTTCCGCGCGTTTATCTCGGCCGCTGCAGGCGAATAACCACCGGCACCGCCCCTAAGTCGACCCCACTTCAGACGTCCCAACCGATTGTTGGACCTTGCGTTGGGAATCAGTCGCCGCTATGCTTCTGGGTTCCCGACGGAAAGCACTCCTGCTTCCCGCGGCTCGACTTTTACCCGGGCGTCACCCCCCGGCCAGACTAAAGGACCCAGCCTTTC
>CAWJIM010000008.1:0-40470 GCA_963842945.1 uncultured Gemmatimonadales bacterium | reverse complement strand
GGCATAACGATGAACGGGTCGCTTCCGCCCAGTTCCAGGACGGTGCGCTTGATCTGCTTTCCGGCGGCGCTGGCCACATGGCTCCCAGCTCCAGTGCTGCCCGTGAGGGTGGCGGCGGCTACCCGCGGGTCCTCAATGACTCGCCGGACCCGGTCGGTCTCGATCAGCAGGGTCTGGAAGCAGCCCTCGGGAAATCCCGCTCGCCGGAAGATGTCCTGGATCGCGAGAGCGCACTGGGGGACATTGGACGCGTGTTTGAGGAGACCCACGTTTCCCGCGGCAAGCGCCGGAGCGGCGAAGCGAAATACCTGCCAGAACGGAAAGTTCCAGGGCATAATGGCCAGGACCGGGCCGATCGGCTGATAAGTGACGAAGCTTCGGCTGGCGTTGGTCTCGACCACCTCGTCGGAGAGAAAGCGCTCTGACTGTTCCGCGTAGTAGCGGCAGCCCCAGGCGCATTTTTCTGCTTCCTCGACGGCGGCCTTGAGGGTCTTGCCCATCTCCGTCACCATGATTCGAGCGAACTTCTCCTTGTCTGCATCAAGAATCTCGGCGGCCCGCTGTAGCATGCGGGTTCGGTCGCCAATCGGGGTGCGGCTATAACGGCGGAAGGCATCAGCGGCGCACTGCAGACGTGCATCCAGCTCCTGCTCCGACAGCGGAGTGAAAGTCCGAACGATCTGTCCGGTCGCGGGGTTGACGGTTGCGATAGTCATGCCCCAGCTGCCTTTCTTTCGCTATAATGATCCAGCATGAGTGTCATTCACGCCTTGCTGCGCCACAGTATCGACTACGCGGGTCTGTTCCCTCCCGCGGGGCTCCCCATGAGTGAAGCGGTCGACAACTTCGCCCGCTATATAAACGACCCGAGCTCCTGGGCCCTGGGCCGGTTCGTGGTTCCGGCTCAGCGGCTCGGGGAATTCGAGACGGCCGCGCACCCCCACCTGGCTCGGACCGGCTCCCGCCCATGGCGGCTCTCTGCACTTCTGGGCGGAGGCCTGGACCGGGATCTTGAGGTTGTAGCCGACTTCAACCGACGCAGCAAATCCCGGAGCGGCGGCACAGCCGCCTTGATCGATAGCGTCGAGCTGAAGGCCGATTCCTCCGAGAGCGTTCAGGACGCTCTCGAGCGACTCCCCCGCCATCTGCAAGCATATATCGAAATCCCCATCGCTGGCGACCCGGCAGATCTGATCCGGCAGATCAACCGGGCGGGCCGCAGGGCCAAGGTGCGGACCGGCGGGACCGAGCCGATGGCCTTTCCTCGGACCGTGGATTTGGCTCGCTTCATCGTGAGCTGTGTTCGGGCCGACGTGGGGTTCAAGGCCACCGCGGGGTTGCACCACCCATTCAGGGCCGAATACCGGCTGACCTATGCCTCCGACAGTCCCCGGGGAACCATGTTCGGCTTCATGAACCTGTTTCTTGCCGCGGCGTTCGCCCGCTCCGGGCTGGACCAACAGGGCACCCAAGCGGTGCTGGAAGAAGGCTCGCCGGAAGCATTTCAGATCGAGGAGGACGCGATCTCCTGGCACGGCCATCGGGTGGGCCTGGCCGATCTGGAGCGGACCCGTGAGCAGGTCATGGTGTCGTTTGGCTCCTGTTCCTTTACCGAGCCGCTGCAGGAGCTCCACGCACTTCACCTACTCCAGTCGAGAGTACCTCAGGCGTGAATCAGACCCATGATCCCGGATTGACCTCATGGGTCGAATCTGCTCAGGGACACCCAGACTTTCCTATTCAAAATCTGCCGTTCGGTGTTTTTCGCCGGGACCCGGCCGAAGCACCACGGGTCGGCGTAGCCATTGGCGATCAGATTCTGGATCTCACCGCATCTGCTGAGACGCTGAGGACTCCAGACGGCAAACTGGCCGCGGCGTGCCGGGAGCCCTCGCTGAATCGCTTGATGTCACTGGGCCGACCCTACTGGTCGGATCTACGGGCGCAGGTCAGCGGCCTGCTTGCCTCCGGCTCCCCCCTGTATCAACCACGACTGGGCGAACGGATCCTGGTTCCGATGAGCGAAGCTGAGCTGCTGGTCCCAGCCCGGATCGGCGACTACAGCGACTTCTACGCCTCGATTCACCACGCCACCAACGTGGGCAGCATGTTCCGGCCGGACAACCCGCTGCTGCCGAACTACAAGTGGATTCCGATCGGCTATCATGGGCGCGCCTCGTCCATCGTCCCCAGCGGAAGCCCGGTTCGTCGGCCGCGGGGTCAGATCAAGAGTCCTGACGCGGACCACCCGGTGTATGCGCCGAGCCGGGCGCTGGACTATGAGTCGGAAATCGGTTGCTTTATCGGCCCGGGGAACCAGCTGGGCGAGCCGGTTCCACTCGAGCAGGCCGAGGACCACCTTTTCGGGCTCTGCCTGGTAAATGATTGGTCTGCCCGGGACATTCAGACCTGGGAGTACCAGCCACTGGGCCCGTTCCTGGCGAAGAGCTTTGCCACCACGATCTCACCCTGGGTGGTCACCTTCGAGGCGCTGCAGCCCTATCGAACCTCGGCCTTTCGGCGGCCCGCGGGTGACCCGCGCCCACTGCCGCACCTCGAGTCCGAGCGCGACGGCAGCGAAGGGGGTATCGACGCTGTAGTGGAGGTGTACCTAGGCTCGGCAAGTATGCGGAAGGCGGGATTGGGGCCGGTCCGGTTGAGTCGAAGCCGTTTGGCTGATCTCTACTGGACCATGGCGCAGATGTTCACCCATCACACGAGTAACGGCTGCAACCTGCGCCCCGGAGATCTGTTCGCCAGCGGCACCATCTCCGGGCCGACGAAGGAATCACGGGGCTGTCTGTTGGAGCTGACGTGGCGTGGAGCAGAGCCGTTGACGCTCCCAAACGGAGAGACCCGCAAGTTCCTCGAGGACGGAGACGAGGTGATCTTGCGGGCCTTCTGCGAACGGGCCGGCGCAGTACGGATCGGCCTGGGTGAGTGCCGGGGCATGGTGACCCCGGCCTAGCCTCTCAGCTGCTGCGGACTAGGTCTGAATCAACCCTTTTCCACGATACGCTGCAGCACCTTCTGGGCGTAGTCCTTGTCCCACTCCGCCAGGTTCTTGCGGGCGGTAACTTCGACCCTCGTGGTCTTGTCGCTCTTCTGCTCCATCTGGATGGTGACGTCGAGATCGCCCTTCTTGCCCTTGATCTCGCGGTTCTCCCCACCATTTTCGGTGCTCGACGCATCCGGGACGATGCCTTCTTCGTTCATGACAGTACGTGCCCGGGCTGGCCACCTGATCGATAGGCCCGTCAATGAGCGACTCCGCTCCTCGGGAAGTCAGGTAGATCCCGGCACCGGCTCCTGCGGCGGCCGCCGCGAGACAACCGGTTGCCGGCAGAGCTACTGCGAGCGCCGCCAGCCAGCGCATCGGCACTATCGACTTGATCGCCATGATGTTGCCTCCGTCAACCGTGGATAGCCGTCTTGGGCAAGCATTGTAGAGTACGCCGCGGCGAGAGCGTCGTCCACAACCTGCGTCACCAGGCATAAGTAATCCGGGTCAACACCAATCTTCCGCGGGCCTGAGGCCGCGACCATACTTCAGCATACGGACATGACGAGGGTACGGTGACTCAATTCCTCAAGACGACCCAGATTGCCATTGGCGGCGCCAGAACCCTTCCCCGGCGCTACTACGTTGCTCCCGAGGTGCTTGCAGCGGAGTTCGAGCAGATCTTCATGCGCCGCTGGCTTTGCGTGGGCCGTGAGGACCAGATTCGGGAGCCAGGCCAGTATTTTCTGCAGCAGATCGGGGCGGAAAGCATCATCGTGCTGCGCGACAGAGCCGGCATCGTCCGGGCGTATTACAACGTCTGTCGCCATCGAGGGACCCGGCTCTGCGAGGAGCACACGGGGCGGTTCTCCGAAACGATTCAGTGTCCCTACCACGCCTGGACCTACTCGCTCGACGGACGTCTCATCGGTGCGCCGTCATCAGCGGACATCGAGGGCTTCAGCAAGTCCGACTACCCGCTCCACTCGGTCTGGATCGAAACCTGGGAAGGCTTTCTGTTCGTCAATCTGGCGGAAGAGCCGGAAGCGTTCAGTGAGGCGTATCAACCGCTGATCGGGCGCTTCAGTCGGTTCAACCTGCCCAAGCTCGCAGTGGCCCGTACCATCGAGTACGACGTCCGGGCCAATTGGAAGCTGCTGTTTCAGAACTACTCCGAGTGTTACCACTGCGGGCCGGTACATCCGCCGCTGGCCAAGCTGACGCCCCCCACCAGCGGGGAGAACGACCTGACCGAAGGGCCCTTCACCGGCGGGTTCATGGTGATCAACCAGGGCCACCAGAGCTTGACGATGAGCGGCCGCTCCTGTGGGCTCATGGTGGGAGATCTGCCCGAGGAAGACCTCACCCGGGTGTACTACTACGCCATTTTCCCCAACATGTTACTCAGCCTGCACCCCGACTACGTCATGTTTCACACCCTGTGGCCTGAGGCTCCCGATCGTACCCGGATCTACTGCTCCTGGCTTTTTCATCCGGGACACGTTGAACAATCCCGAGCACAATCCTGAGGACGGCATCCAGTTCTGGGACATGACCAACCGGCAGGACTGGCATATCTGCGAGCAGAGCCAGCTCGGCGTACAGTCCCGGGTCTACCGTCCGGGTCCGTACTCGAAGCGGGAAAGCCTGTCGGTGCAGTTCGACCGTGAGGTCCTGAAGTCGCTGGGCTCGGCGCGAGCCCAGCTGGAGGAGGACTGAGCTCAGTCGCGGCGGCGCCGGCCGAGAGCATAGACCAGCGCGCCGGCGGCGACGAGCAGAAGCGTGAGGCCCGCGGTCTTGCTCACCGCCAGCAGCTTGTTCGGATCGTCTTCGGCGGGGATCGAGCGCCAGACCGATCGTGACGCACGGTAGTAGTGAATCCCAGAGCTCGCCAGCCCGATCGCCACCGGCCGGCCGCCAGGTACCCGGATAACCTCAGGCCCTGCCGGCTCTCCCTGCAGCCGGATCATGGAGGCGAACATCAAAAGGTACGGAATGAAGTAGGAAATGATGGACATGCTCACCAGCACGTCGTACGCGCCTTTCACCGTGGTGCCCGCCTGGCCCAGAAAAATGAAACACCGCCGCAATGCCCGCCTGGCTCATCAGGCTCACGTAGGGCGAGTTGTACCGCGGGTGCAGCTTCCCGAAAGCAGCCGGCAGGTACCGATCGATTCCGGCCACAAATGGAAGCCTTCCACCGGCGGCAAACCAGGCGCCCGCCTGCCCCAGCCCACCCAGCACGATCAGCCCGGCCATCGAGGGCGAACCAGCCAGACCAGACCCAGGCGCCCGCTGGCTGACTCGATGGCCGTGCATGAAGCCCTGCGAGACTGCTGGATCTCCTGCTGCGGGCAGACGCCACCAGCATCGCCACGGTCCCGAGGATATAGAGGGCCGTGATCAGCACTCCGGCCAGCGAGCAGGGCTCGAGGAATGTTCCGCCGGGCATCTCTGAATCTCTTCTCCCAGCATGGAGGCGCTCTCCAGCCCGCTCAGCGAGAAAGCGATGGTGGACCAGAAGACGATGTCCTTGAGATGGGTGCTCGGCAGCATGGTCTCGGCGGCGAAAAGCGGTGGCCGAGCCAAACCGCAGGAAGGCCAGAAGGCCCGAGACCCATCAGCAGGAGTGCCGGGCACCCACAGTCCCACGGCACCCAGGTTATGCAGCCACTTGCCGACCGACAGACCGCGAACGTTTAGCCCAGCGGCGATCCCCAGCGCGATGAGGGAGAAGACGATGAAATACAGGGGACTCTGCCGCCAGACCGCGCCATGATGGGCCACCCAGGAAAAGCGCCGCCGATGCGGTGAAGTAGAACAGCCCGGGAAAGTAGGGAAGGTTGCAGGTCCAGTAGGTCCATCCGGTGATGAAGCCGGCAAACTCCCCGAAGGCCCGCTTGCTCCAGACGTAGCAGCCGCCCTCGTTGGGATACCGGGAGCTGAGCTCGAGCACGGTGAACATGAGCGGGAGGTAAAACGCCGCGCACCCCATCAGCCAGACCACGATGGAGCTCGGCCCCGCGGCCGCTGCAGTACTGATCCATCGAACGGTAAAGCCGGTGACCAGATAGAACAGCAAGAGATCGCGGAACCCCATGACCCGGCGGAGCTGTGGGTGCTCCTCGCGCTCGGCCGCGGCGGCGATATCGGTCACACCATGTAGTGTCTTGGGCGGGTTCTCGAGCTGAAGAATCGCGCGATCGATCCGGAAGGGTTGAGATCGTTGCGCCCGGTGTGGCCATCCACGGCCAGCTCGGCCAGGATCTTCCCTACGATGAGGCAAACTTGAAGCCATGCCCGCCGCCGATCGCTACCAGCGCGCCGGGGTGATCCGGCAGGCGATCGAGCACGAAGTCGCGATCAGGGGTGAGCGTGTAGAGGCAGGTCTTGGTATAGATGATCGGGCCCAGGGCGCCGGGGATGTGCTCGGCTCAGGAAGTCGCACACCCGGCGCAGCGCCGCCTGGTCCGGTTCGAAGGTCCGGGTGTCGGCCGTCACCTCTTTGCCGCCGGCATCCTGCCCCGCCTTGGTGCCATGCCTCACCGAAGATGGGAAAGCCGTAGAAGCAGGGGTCGTCCATCCAGATCCAGATGGGGAAACGGCCGGGCTGGAAATCCGCCGGGCGGGAGCAGGCAAAGTAGGTCACCTGCTCCTGGGTGACCGTCAGTGGCAGCCGGTAACCGAAGGCGGCCAGCGCCTGGTTGGACCAGGCTCCCGTCGTCATCACCAGCCGGCGGCAGCGGATTCGGTCTCCACCCAGCGTCCAGCTCGATCTCTCCGTCCCGCGGACGAATCGAGTTCACCGTCAGCCCGTTCCCGAAGCACTGCTCCGTGGGCCCGTGCCATCCGCTGGTGCGCGGCGTTGGCTCGAGCTGCCATGGCGATGCCGCTCTGCTCCTGATAGAGTCCGTGGATGTCGTCGGCGACATGAAACGCCGGCCACCGGCGCATGATCTCCTCGAGCGTCGAGCGTCTCGTAGGGCACGCCCGGCCGCCGCCATGCTGTCGGCGTAGTTGGCTCAGCGGGTATGGCACTGACCCGGGGACCGAAGTCCAATCCTCCGGTCCGGAGAATCAGCTGCTCGCCCGCATCCTGCTCCACTTCGGCCCAGGCGCGATAGGCGTGCTTGGCCAGCTCGACATATCCCGGGGTGTGGTAGGAGAGCCGGATGATTCGGGAATGATCCTGCGACTCACCCCGAACGTGGCCCAGCTCGAACTGCTCCAGCCCGAGCACCTCGCCGCCGGCTCGCCGCGCCAGCCAGTACGCCGCGGCGCTGCCGAAGCCACCCAGCCCGAGAACGACGTACTCGTAATCTCTGCTTCATGGCCCTTCAGCCCGATCCGTGCACGTGCGTCGTCGTTCATCCGGGGCCGAAGCTTCTCTGCGAGTTTTCTTGACATACCGCCGAATGTCGAGGCTGGCGCTCTCCATCGGGGCGTAGTAGCCCGTGCTGGAACATCCGGGACTGCATGCCCCGCTGCACATTTTCGCAGATGGCCCAATCCTGCCGGTTGATCCGGTCCCAGAAATCGACGGCGTCCGACGGATCGAAACCGCGGAGTTCGATCTCACGCGGGTGGAAGAGGAAGTCGCACACCACCGTGGTGCGGCTCGGGCCCCGGCGGCCAAATCGTGTAGGCGGTCACGTGATCGGCGGAGAGGCTGATCATGAAGTTGGGATAGATCAGCTCGCCCTTGTGGCGCACCTGCTCGTCGGCGCTCAGACCCGGGAAAGCGACGCCGGTTCGATGGTCCGGTCTCGGTGAAGGTCCACGCTCCCTCGCGGTGCGGTATGCCCCGCTCCCAATCGAGAGCTGATCCGCCGGCGCTCCTCTGAAGGCTGGAACCAGCCGGCACAGCTCCGGATGAACCGGACCGCAGTGGTAGCACTCGTTGTAATTCTCCAGCAGCACCTTCCAGTTGGCCTGCACCTCGTACGTCGATCCGATGGCCCGACCGAAGCTCGTCCGAGCGGATAGCGGCGGAGCCGCTCGGGAACGGCGCCCAGTTGGGTTTGCAGGGTCGTAGCCTCGCGACTGCGCGCTTCCTCCAGGCGAGAGGTTCAGAAAGAAGAATCCGCCCCAGACCTCGACCCCCACCGGGTGCAGGCCGAGCTGAGGCTTTGTCAACCCGTCGTCTTCGTCGAGGTGAGGGAGCCGTCCGCAGAGCTCGCCCTAGAGATTGTAGGTCCAGGAGTGGTAGGGGCAGCGAATGCTGCTGGCCAGAAGGTGCCCTGGCTCCGCTCCGGCACCAGGCGCGAGCCCGCGGTGCCGGCACACGTTGTAGTGGGCCGCCAGCCGGCCCTCACGGGTCCGCACCACGAGCACGCTTTCCCCGGCAACATCGAGCACCACGTAGTCGCCGGAGTGGGCCAGTTCCTCGGCTCTTCCAGCGCAGAACCACTCCCGGTGGAAGATCCGCTCCCGTTCCTGCTGAAAAATCTTTTCCGAGAAGTAGTAGTCGCGGTGCAGAGTGCGTTCCATCAGGCTCGGACCTCTCCGCCCTCCGGGCCGTGGAAGAAAACCCAGACCATCAGAGGGTGGTGAACCCCTCAAGCCGGTCCGTCGGCCCTCCTTAGAGGGCGAGCACGCATATCTCGCATGATCTCCCGGGCAGCGTTATACCCGCAGGCACCCATGACCCCGCCGCCGGGGTGGGTGGCCGCGCCACACAGGTAGAGCCCGCGAATCGGCGTCCGGTAGTCGGCATATCCCGGCACCGGTCTCATGAAGGAGAGACTGCTCAACGACATGGTGCCTTGCATGATGTTGCCGCCGGTGAGCCCAAAGCGCCGCTCGAGGTCCACCGGCGTGAGCACCTGCCGGCCCAGCACCGAGCGCCGGAAGTTGGGCGCGTATTCGTTCATCAGGTCGAAGCAGCGCTCGGCGTACTTCTCCTTTTCATCCTGAAGCGAGAGCCCGGGAGCGAGCTTGTAGGGAAAGTACTGGGTAAACATCGACATGACGTGCTTGCCGGGCGGGGCAAGCGTATCATCGAGCACCGATGGGATGGTGGCCTCGATAATGGGATACTCCGAGGGGCAGCCGTACTTGGCGTTGTCGTAGGCCCGCTCGATGTACTGCATGGTAGGCGAGATGTGGATGGTTCCCCGGTGCTGCGGCCCTGGCTCGGTACCCGGGACCGCCTTGAAATCGGGCAGCTCGCTCAGAGAGATGTTGATCTTGAGACTGGCGCTGCTGTAATCGATGTTGCGGACGTCCTGGACAAAGTCCTCGGGCAGTTCTCGCGGATCGAGGAGTTTGAGGAAGGTGACGTGAGCGTCGGCGCCGGAGGCCACCCGCCGGGCCCGAAACTGGGTCCCATCCTTGAGGACCACCCCAACCGCCTCGCCCCCTTTGACCAGAATGCGGCTGACTTCGGCGTTGGTCTTTATTTGCGCGCCCCGCTCCCGGGCAACTGAGGCGATGGCGTTGCTGATGCCGCCCATGCCGCCCCGCACATAGCCCCAAACTCCCCTGATGCCGTCGCATTCTCCCATGACATGATGGAACAGTACGTACGCGGTTCCCGGCATGGAGGGAGAAGCCATTGCTCCTATGATTGCGTCGGTGGCCAGCGTGACCTTCAGCTGTTCGGACTCGAACCACCGGTCGAGAATTGGGGTGGCCGCTCCGGTCAGGATCTCGATGGCCTTCTGGCCATCCTTCCCCAGCCGAGCGAAGCTCATCCCCAGCTTGGCCAGCTTCACCAGGTTGCCGGGCCGGAAAGACCACGGATTAGGCGGGGTTTGGGTGAGTGTGGGCTCGATGAACGCAGCCACCCGCTCCAGCATGGCCTCGTACTTCGGCAGAGCGTCGGCGTCCTTGGTAGAGAACTTGGAGACCTCGCTGTGGGTCTGCGCCTTGTTCGGACCCAGCAGCAGTGAACGGTTATCCGGAAATGGGGTGAACGACGACGGATTGCGGGGGAGCATCTTGAAGCCGTGCCGCTTCAGCTCGAGGTCCTGGATGATCTCGGGCCGAAGCAGACTGTTCACGTATGCGGCGGTGGACACCTTGAAACCCGGCCACAGCTCTTCGGTGACGCAGGCGCCCCCCAGGACCTCCCGACGCTCGAGCACCAGTACGTCCGCGCCGGTACCCGCGACGTAGGCGGCGGTAACCAGGCCATTGTGGCCACCGCCGATGACAATGAGGTCGTACGTTTGCGTCATAAGGACCGGTCGAGCTATCGGGTGAAAAGGATCTCGGTTCTGGCGTACACGTATCGGCCGTTGTAGCCGAAGGGCGAAGCGGCCGCCCAGGGGAACGTTCCAAAGTTGTCATTGAAATCCTTGGAGGTGCTGCCGTCGTCCGAGACCACCACCGTGGAGCTGGGCTGATCCGGATAGGTGTCGAACAGATTGCGCACGCCCAGCGACAGCTTTACCTGGTGGAGACGGTATCCGATCTCGGCGTCAACCAGGCTCTTCGCTCCATAATTTTCTCGGCAGAGATCGCAGAAGCCCGGCTGCGCCGAGGAGAACTTGCCGAAATAGGAGTAGCGCCCCAGGGCAGTGAACCCCCCGAGCGTAAGATTGGCCTGGAGCGTGGCCCGCCAGTCCGGGCGCTCCTCCTCGATGCCGATCGCCGTGACCGAGTCGAGGAGGCCGGGCTCGCTGGACCCGGCATCAACTAATACCTGGGGGAGCGGGTCGACCCGGGTGATCTCGTTCTTGGTCCAATTCATCGACCCGTTCAGGTCGAGCGTGCCGCTACTGCCCGCAGGCAGCCGCCAGTTGGCAGTGACATCAACACCCTGGGTCCGGGTGTCCAGCCCGTTCGTGAAATACTGCACTCCGGCGATAGTGCCGAACCCGGCCGCGGACAGCAGTTCCACGGTTACCGAGTCGTCGAAGGTAGCGCCGAGCAGAATCCGGTCGTCGATCTCGATGTGGAAGTAGTCGGCCGTGATGGTGATGTTGTCCTGTGGAGTGATGGCCAGACCGCCACTGAAGTTGACCGAGGTCTCCTCCTTGAGTGGCACCGCACCGAGCGCCGCGGAGGCAGGATTGGTGGCCGGAAAGATTCCGAAGTCGATGAACTCGCCGGCGATGACGTTGGTAGTCACCTTGCCGAAAAGCACCTGACTCAAACCGGGAGCCCGGAAGCCGGTTCCCACTGCTCCGCGAAGTGTCAGGCGCGAGCTCGGTTGGAATCGGACGGCGGCCTTACCGCTCAGCTGGTCACCGAAATCGCTGTAGCTCTCGAACCGCCCCGCCAGGTTCACCAGAAACTTGCGAGACAGATTCGTCTCGGCATCGGCGTAGACCCCGACGTTGGTGCGATGGTCATCAGTGGCATCTGCAGGCGTAAACCCGGGGAATACCGAGGACCCGGCCGGGGCCACGTCGGCGCTGTCCTGGTCCAGATGGAAGCCGTTGATATACGAAGCGAGCTCTCCTTCCCGGATGGCGTAGCGCTCCCGCCGGAACGCCGCTCCGAACGCGACGCTCAGCGGCCCGGGAAGCCCGACCTCGAGCGGGCGCGCGACATTCAGGCCGGTCACCAGCTCCTCCCGCAGCACCCGTCCGGCAAAGAACTCGGTCTGGTTGGGAATGCCGGGATCATCCGACGGTCCCCAGAACGCGATCGGGGCCGGGGGCGCATGGCGTCACCAGGCAGGGTCCCAGCGAGGCGTTGTTGGTATTGGTGATGTCGTAGTCGAAGTGGTTGTGCCCGAACTCGGCGCCCAGGTCGTAGCTCCAGCCACTCACTACCCCGCGCACACCGCCGGCCCCGGACCAGTCGGTGGCCCCTCCGCTGATGGTAGGCAGGAAGCCGAGCGGGTAGATCTCCTGCCAGTTGCGGTTGTTGTCGAAGTAACGGCGGTAGCCGTTGCCGGTGCCATCCCGGTGGCTGTATCCCCCGAAGCTGTAGATCTCGTGTGTACCCGCCTCGTTGAGTGGCATTCGGAAGTTGAGGAAGCTCAGGTAGTCCCGTTCCAGACCGTCCCCCCAGTGATGATTTGGCTGGGGAACCGGGTTCCGTTTTTCAACTACCTGTCCGATGCTGTTGATCGAGTCAGCCACCCCGGTACCGGCGACCTCAAAAGGATCGGCCCAGGCACGGTTGGTGGGATCGCGGTCGCGATACTCACCGAAGATTCCCAGGGAGCCCCGGCCCAGCTTTACTCCCCAGCCACCGTTCGCGCCGAAGGTGGTCCCGTCGCCGCCGTAATCCTGGGTGGCATACCGGCCGATATCGGCGTTCACAAAGGGAGTAAGGTCCCCTTCCTTGACGACGAAGTTGACCACTCCCGCAATGGCATCCGACCCGTACTGGGCCGAGGCTCCGTCCCGGAGTACTTCAATGCGGTCAATGGCGCTGGCCGGGATGGCGTTCAGGTCCACGCCGCTCGACCCGGCGCCCATGCCGTAGGTGAAGTTGTTGACCAGGGCGGTCTGATGCCGTCGCCACCCGTTGACCAGCACCAGGGTGTGGTCTGGACTGAGTCCCCGCAGGGTGAAGGGGCGGACGATGTCGCCAGCATCGGTAACACTCTGCCGGGCGAAGTTTACCGAGGGGGCAAGGGCCTGAAGAATCTGGCTCGTCTCGGTGGTCCCCTGCTGCTGCAGCTGCTCGGCGGGGAACACGTCCACCGGAACGGCCAGCTCCTCCGAGGCGGTGTGCCGGGCCCGGGAACCGAGCACTACGTCGATCGGTGCCAGCTGCACCGGACTCCGCGTCAAAGTGAAATCCTGGCGCGTCGTCTGCCCGGCCACCACGGTTACCGGAGCGGTGGCGGAGACAAAACCGATGAGGCGAGCTCGCACGGTGTGTTGCCCCGTCGGTACTCCCCTCAGCTCGAAGTCCCCCTGACTGCCGCTGGTGGCCTTCACCGTGGTGCCGTCAACGGTAAGTGAGGCGTTGGCCAAGGATGATCCGGTGCTATCGCTCACCGTCCCCCTGATGGTACCGGCTTGCGCCGCAAGGGAATTGGCGAAGCAGCCCAGGGCGAATGTGTAAGCCACGATTCGGACGACGTGTCTCATCACAGAGACCTCCGAGGGGAGATGGAGCGGCAGAATGCAGAGGACGGTGGACGCGCGCACCCCAAGGACCGGCGCACTCTGAAACACTAGAATGGGCAGCTAAGTAAATACGACGCGGCGAGAGAGGCGTCAAGCGGCCATACTTTGACAGAATTAAGGTCATTTAGCACATTGGCGAGACGTCTCCGTGGCCCTGGGCTGGTCACGACGTTGCTCTTCTAACCGGTAGCTCCACTCCAATTAGTTGAAGGACCTAAACACTTCAATCGACTAGCTGGCAGTGTCCGCTCGAAGGAGACCCCCATGAGATTTGCTATTCGTACGGGCATACGTGTGCACTTGCTGCTCGGTGCTCTTCTGGCCGGCGTCAGCCTCAGCCTCCACGCCCAGCAGGGCTCCATAGCCGGAAAGGTGAGCGATGCATCGACCGGCGAGCCACTGGAGAATGCGCGCGTGGTCCTGGCGGGACCGAACCGGGTCGAAACCACCGGGCAGGACGGGCAGTACACCATCCGCGGCGTCGCCCCGGGCAGGTACCTGCTCAAGGTATTGCGGCTCGGCTACCAGCCGACAGGGGACACGGTCCAGGTCGCCGCCGGCGAGGTCGTGGCCCATAACTTCGCAATGGCTCTGTCACCGGTGCAGCTCGATGAGCTCGTCACCACGGCGACCGGCCAGCAGAGTCGGCTGGAGATCGGCAACTCCATTGCCACCATTCCGGCAGCACAAATAGCCGAAGAGGCACCCATCACTGAATTCACCAATCTGCTCAGCGGGAGAGCCGCCGGCGTTCAGGTGCTGAAGAGCAGCGGCGCCACCGGCACCGGCACCAAGATCAGGATTCGCGGCTCCAACAGCGTCTCGCTCTCGAATGAGCCGCTCTACTACGTGGACGGCGTCAGGATCGATGCCGAGCCCAATGGGTACGCCTACAACATCGGAGGCCAGTCCACCTCGCGCATCAACGACCTGAACCCGGACGACATCGAGAACATCGAGATCGTGAAGGGCCCGTCCGCCGCGACGCTCTACGGCATTCAAGCCGCCAACGGCGTTGTTCTGATCACCACCAAGAAGGGAGTGGCGGGAAAGCCCCGCTGGAACGCGTTCGTGGAACAGGGAGCTGTCGACCGACCAGAACACCTACCGGACGAACTACTTCGGCCGCTCCGATGATCCGGACTTCGACCCGGCTACTGGTGATCCCTCCGGCTGCACCCTGTTGCTCCAGGCTCAGGGCGACTGCGTGCAGAGCCGGATCGACACCTACAATCCTCTGAACGACGACGCCCAGCGTCCGCTTGCCCCGGGACACCGCCAGCAGTACGGGCTGAATGTTGCCGGCGGCACCGATGCGGCCACCTACTATCGTCTCCGCCGAGTACGAGGGAGAGGTCGGCGTCTACAAGCTTCGCGGGCTTCGACCTCGACTCCGTCAGCCAGGCCACCAACAACGACATTCCCGAGGAGCAGGTCCGGCCCAACGAGCTGGACAAGCTCAGCCTTCGGGCCAACGCAACGCGCCAAGGTCGCCTCGAACGCCGACCTGCAGCTCTCGCTCGGCTACCTCACCAGCCAGCTGCACCTGCTGGAGAACGACAACACCCTCAATTCGGTGATCGGCAGCGGCGACGGCAGCGGGTATCCCCAGGATATCAATCGTGGCTGGTTCCTGGTCCCGGCAGAGATTTTCGCGGAGCGGAACCGTCAGGGCGTCGGCCGGTTCACCGGCGGGCTCACCGCCAACTGGCGGCCGCTCTGACTGGCTCAGCACCAGAGCGACGTTCGGCTACGACGTGACCAACAAGCAGGACACCCAGTTCTGGCCGACCGGCGAAGTGAATCCCGTCTGCCTACCCGACCGAGAACGAGGGTCAGCTCAACATTACCCGGGGGCAGACGTCGCAGCTTTCGGTGGATCTGTTCACCGCGGCCAGCTACAAGGTGACCTCGGCCTGGAGCGGAAGAACCGCGGTGGGCGGCCAATTCTTCCGCAACCTCAACACCAGCAATTTTTCCCAGGGACAGGGGCTCGCCCGGGGCACCGAATCCATCTTCGGCGCGGCCACCACCGACGCCTCCGACGACTACGTGGAGAGCAGATCAGCCGGCGGCTTTATCGATCAGCAGATGAGCTTCCGGAACCGGCTCTTCCTCACGGCCGGCCTGCGGTTGGATGACAACAGCGCCTTCGGCAAGAACTTCAATACCAAGCCCCTGCCGAAGCTCAGCGCCTCCTGGCTGGCCCGCGAACAGCAGGCCGCGGGATGGCTCAACACCCTGCGGCTACGCGCCGCCTACGGCCAGTCCACCCAGCAGCCCGGGACCATCGATGCCCTTCGCTTTTATGCCCAGTCGGCCGTGCGGAAGGACGCGGTGTCGGGCAGCGGCGTCACCATAGCCAACCTGGGCAATGCCGATCTCAAGCCGGAGCTGTCGCAAGAGATCGAGGCCGGCTTCGATGCCGGCCTCTTCGGCAACCGGGTCACCCTCGAGGCAACCTACTTCTACAAGCAAACCAGCGATGCGCTGATCGAGCGTGAGATCGTGCCCTCGCTGGGCACCACCAGCACCCAGTTCTTCAATCTGGGCCAGGTATCCAATCAGGGCATCGAGCTGCGGCTGGACACCCGGATCATCGACAAGCCCAATTTTGCCTGGGATCTGACGTTCAGCGGCTCGCTCTACAAGAACAATCTGGATGAGCTGGGCGAAGGTGTGGCACCGATCACCCTCGGCTTCATCCAGCGGCATGTCGAGGGCTACCCGCTGGGCGGCATCTGGGACCGGCCGATTCTCGTCGTTCAACGACGCCAACGGCAACGGCGTCATCGAGCCGGCGTATATGACGATGCGGAGATCGTGACCGGCCGAGTGTACGGTCGACGCCGTCTCCGGGGCTCGGCCCTTCCCACCCGGGAGTTCGGTCTGCGGACCGGACTTCTCGTTCTTCCGCAATCTGTTCAACCTGGGGGCGCTGTTCGATTACCGCGGCGGGCACTGGATCGAGAACGGCACCGACTCCTTCCGCTGCGGCGGCGGCGTCATCTACTGCCGTGCGCTGGTCGACCCCACCGCCCCGCTCGAGGATCAGGCAGCCGCTGCGGCGTACACCTACGGAGATCCGAACGGCTTCACCGAGTGGGGTTTCTTCGAGCCGGCGTGGTTCATCAAGCTCCGCGAGCTGTCACTCACTTTCAATGCACCCGACAACATCGCCCGGGCGCTGCGGGCCAGCCCGCGTCAGCCTGACGCTCAGTGGCCGCAATCTTCTGACCATCGATGATTACAGCGGAATCGACCCCGAGGTGAACGGCTTCGGGCAGGGACGGGAAGGCGGCAGCAACTTCGCCGCCACCGACTTCTTCTCGCAGCCCCAGGTGCGCTACTGGGTCGCGCGAGTGAACCTTGGCTTCTGACCGGGAGACGACAGCAATGCATCGCTGCAAAATTCACGCGCCCGGTTGGTCGCCTCGGCAGTCCCGCTCCTCCTCGTCGGAGTGGCCGCCTGCGGGCTTCTCGACACGGACCCACCCAACATCGTCGGGTCCGAGGACCTGGACACCCCGGCCGGCGCCGCCACCAAGCGCCTGGGCGCCATCAGCATTTTCACGCTGGCCAAGGATGGCGACTTCAAGCCGGTGGGCATCCCGGGAACACCGACCCGACAACTTCAACGACTTCTCCGATGGTTACGTCCTGCTCAGCGGCATCCTGGCCGACGAGTTCGTGAATCCCGGATTCATCCCCAGCCGGACCGAGATCGATCTCCGCCTGGCCCAGCCCACCACCGCAGGACTGGCTGAGCTGTACCAGTCGCTGCACCGGGCCCGGAGCGCGGCGGAGGACGCCGCCAGTAGCGCTCCAGTCGTTCGGCACCGATCCGGACACCGATACCGGGATCCCGGAGATGCACTCGCTGTCCGGGTACGTCTACACCATGCTGGCGGAAGGTTTCTGCTCCGGGGTGACCGTCAGCCGGGTCGAGAATGATCAGATCGTGTATCGGCACGCCGCTGACGACGGCTCAGGTCCTGGATACGGCCATCGCTGCGGTTCAATACCGCACTGGCCCATCCCAGCATCGTCGCCGGCGATCCGATCCACTCACTGGCATCCGTCGGACTCGGCCGGGCGCTTGCTGAATCAGGGGCGCTTCGCCGAGGCCGCTGCTGCGGTCGCGACTGTTCCGCCCGACTTCCTGTACGAGACCGAGCACTGCCACGACCCCCGCCGCCTTGCACAATGGCGTCTTCGAGGCGTTCAACAACGGGGAGTTCGGCGTGGACGATCAGGAGGGAGGCAATGGGCTGCCCTACGTGTCAGCCGAGGATATCCGGGTCACCGGTGACTCCGGGCGTCGCTCGGACAACAACACCGAGACGCTGGTTTCCCAGCAAGTATCCCGAGCTTCGATGCGTCGGTCCCACTGGCGGATTACCTCGAAGCCCAACTCATCATCGCCGAGAGCGAGCTTCAGGCCGCGCGTACTCGCGCCATGACTCAGCGACTGAACGATCTCCGCGGCCTGGTCGGGCTGGACCCGCTGGCCACCCCCGGCAACTGTCGACGACGCCATCGATCAGCTGTTCGCGAGCGGGCGTTCTGGCTCTTCGCCACCGGACATCGACTGGGCGACATGCGCCGGCTGATCCGGCAGTACGGGCGCGACCCGGAAACGGTCTTTCCAACCGGTGATTGGTTCAAGGGCGGGCTGACCTATGGCACCGATGTAAACCTGCCGCTGCCACGGAGAGAGCAGAACAATCCGAATGTGCCGACCGATCCAGGCGGAGGGTGCCTGGACCGGAACGCGTAGTGGGCTGAAGAGCTGGGAGCTGGGAGCTGATAACGAGCTCCAGCCCTAGCTCAGCTCTCAGCTAAAACACCGACAGGGAGGATCTGTCGAGATCGCTCTCCAGGATCCACTTGACCCCCTGGCCGGGCTGGATCCGAACATCGTCGCTGGTGGTGCGAGCCGGACCCACCGACCGGCATAGGCTCGCAGCCGGACGTTTCCTCCTGTGGTCAGTTTGCGAAAGGGAAACGTGAGACTGCCCGTTGCTGAGTCCGGCAACCATTCCCAGTCGCTGCGACTGACTGCCGTCCATGAGGTAGATGACGATGTCGCTCCAGTGGTGATTTTCGATCTCCACCAGAATCTCGGAATCAAGCGAGGAGTCGTTCGCTCCTGGAGAGTCCTTCGAGTGGGATGAAAACAGACCGCAGCCCAGGCCCGCTGAAAGCAATGCACCGAAGGTGAGCACCCGCCGAAGGCGACCATGGAATGACTCAATAAACCGAGAAGCTGGATCGGTCGAGATTGTTTTCCAGAGTCCAGGTGATCACCTGGCCCGGGAGCACGAGGATGGTTTCGCTGGTGAAGGCTGTCCGGCAATCGGCAGGGCCCGAAGCCGGACGCCGGCGCTGTTATTGAGCCGCTGCGAGGGAAAATCGAAGCTGGCAGCCCCCAGAGCCGTCACCATACCCAGGCGCTGCGGAAGACCACCGGCCATCAGGTAGACGGTGATGTCGCTCCAGTTGTGGCTCTCTACCTCTACCGAGACCGAGTTGGGGTTGTCAGAGGATGACTTGGGGGCAGGGTGATTATGCGGGAATAGCAGGCCGCAGCTCGGAACTGCAGACACCACCGCGCCCACCAGCACCGCGAGCCGGATGAGCTGAATCTGCAGTCGCGATCTAGTGGGTTGCTGCCTGCTCTGCCTGACCCTTGAGATGTCGGCCATACCATTCCACGTACCGCTGGAGCCGGTCCCGCTCGTAGCTGGGCTTCTTGATCTCGTGGTACTCCCCCGGGTAGATCACCAGCTCGGTGTCCCGGCCCAGACTCTTCAGCGCCTGGTACATCTGCTCCGAGTTGAGTAGGGGAACGTTAAAGTCTTTGTCCCCGCACATGAAGAGAGTCGGGGTCACGATCCGGTCGGCATGGAAGAAGGGATAGGACACCCGAAGCCAGGCCTCGGTGTTTCCCCACGGCGTCCCCAGCTCCGCCTCGTATTCTCTGACGTACTGGTCGGTACCGTACCCGGCAAGCGCATTCCCCTGCCCCGCACCGCTGATCGCCGCCTTGAATCGCCGGTCTCGGGCGATCACCTGGTCGGTCAGGATTCCGCCATAGCTCCAGCCTCCCACGCCCAGACGAGTGGAATCCGCCACTCCCTGCGCCACCGCGTAGTCCACGGCTGCCAGAACGTCCTGGCCGTCCTTGTTCCCCCAGTCGGCCCAGATGGCGGTCGAGAACTTCTCTCCCCGGCCCGAGCTGCCCCGCGGATTGGCCGCGACCACGGCAAACCCCTGGCGGCGAACAGCTGCCACTCGAAGGCGAACTCATTGGAGAACTGGTACACCGGACCGCCGTGGATCCGGAGAATGGTGGGAACCCGGGTTTCCCTGTCTGAAAATCAATCGGCCGCACCAGAAAGCCGTTGATGGCGGTGCCGTCCCGGCTCCGGAAGGAGATCTCCTCCACCGGCGCCAGCTGGACGCCGCGAAGCCAACTGTCGTTCTGCCGGGAGAGCGCCCGCAGCTCGCCGTTCTCGAGGGCAAACACCTCAGCGGGCGCATCGGGCGTGCTGGCGAGCACGGTGACTCGACTGCCCGCGGCGGAGTAGTCGCTCACCAGCCGACGCCCCTGCGTGAGCAGCTGCGACTGCCCCTCCCTGAGCCGGAACGCTGGCGAGGTGCGTGACCCTGTCGTCCTCGAGCAGGAACAGAATGCGGGAGCCGTCGGCCGACCACCGCGGTGAGAGGACGTTTCGATCCAGAGTGGGAGTCAGCACCCTGGCCGGCCCGCCGGCCGCCGGAACCACCGCCAGCTTCTGGCCGGCGTAATAGATCAGCTTGAGCGGACCTCCCTGCACGTAGGCGAGATACTTACCGTCCGGGCTCCAGGTGGGAGCCCGGCCACCCCACGCGGGATCCATGTCCGGACCCTCAAACGTGGTCAGCTGGCTGGGCGAGGCGCCCGGACTCGCGTCGACCACGTAGAGATCCCAGTTGTTGGTGCGGTCGAACTCCGCCGGCGCTTGCTGACGAACGCAATGCGCCTGCCATCGGGCGACCAGGACGGCGCCAGCTCGTTGTAGTCGCCCGGCGTCAGCAAGGTTGGCTTGCGGCTGGCCAGGTCGAGGACATACAGGTGGTCCCGCTGCTTCGCCAGATAGCCGGTCTCATCCTCCTTGAACTGAAACCGGTCCACCACGATGGGAGGGGTCCGGCGTGGCGCTGGAGTCGCTGCCCGTTTTCGACGGAGTCGGGATCCGGGTCGCTGGCTATCAGGGCCAGGCGCTTGCCATCGGGCGACCAGGCGTACTGGCTGACCCCTCCCGGCAGATTGGTAATCCGTTCGGCTTCTCCTCCCCCCCGATTGAGTAGCCACACCTGCTGCACCTCGTGTGGATCCTCCCGGTCAGAGAGAAACGCCAGGTACCGGCCGTCGGGACTCCAGCGCGGAGTGCCCTCACTCGAAGGAGAGGTGGTAAGCCGCAGCGTTTGCCGCCCGTCCCAGCTGGTCATCCAGAGGTCGCGGGTGGTGCGGTCCTTCGACGCTATCGGTCAGTTCCCACGGTGTACGCGACCCAACCCCCGTCGGGCGAGATCTCCGGGGTCGCTGACCTCCCGAAACCGGTAGATGTCGTCCAGAGTCAGCCTGCGCGGGGCCGGGGTCTGGGCCGCGACGCTGGTCGCGGCCAGCAGAACTCCAACGAGCGTCAGGCCAGAGACCTGTGGCTGGCTCCACTCCAATACTTTTGCTCACAATCTCCTCAGGGTCGCTGGTAGATGACTCCGCCCTTCATTACGAAGCAACCTTCCGAAGCTTCTGAGATCGGCCAGGGCATCGCCCTCGACCGCGATGATGTCGGCATACTTTCCGGGAGCAATGCGAGCCCACGCTGTCCTGCCACTGCATGAGCTGGGCAGCGGACAGCGTGGCCGAGCGAATGGCCTGCATCGGAGTCATGCCGTACTTCACCATGTAAGGCAAGCTGCATGGCGTTGAGTCCGTGGGGATAGATCCCGCTGTCGGTGCCGTAGGCAATCTTGACTCCCGCAGCAACGGCTTTGCGAAACCCGACCCGTTGGACCTCCGTGGTCTCCGCATTCTTGCGCAAGATGTCCGCGGGCCACTGCTCGGCCCGTCCCACGCTGTCGGTGTAGTCGCCGTTCCAGATGTCGGCGACCAGCCAGGTGCCGCGCTGCTTCATCAGGGCGATGGCCTCGTCATCCATCAGCGATCCGTGCTCGATAGACCGGACGCCGGCCCGCACCGCGCGCTTGATTCCTTCAGCTCCATGGGCATGGGCAGCGACGAAGGTACCGTACTCCGCGGCCTGCTCCACCGCCGCCCGGATCTCCTCTTCGGTAAACTCGGAGACCCCGGGCTTGGTGCCCCGGGTGAAGACCGCACCGGTGGCGAGAATCTTGATGAAGTCGGCCCCGCCGTTCAGAATAGCGCGCACCCGCTCGCGCACTTGATCTACCGAGTTCGCCACACCGAAGCGGAAACTAGCGGGAATGGTCACATCCGGAGCAGCTCCGACCAACTCTCCCGCACCGGTCGAGACCGTCACGTAGGCTCCGGCCACCTTCATCCGGGGCCCGATCACCGTACCATCTACCGATCGCGTCTCGCAGGGCAACGTCGACGAAGGCTCGGTAGGTCCCCACATCGCGCACCGTAGTGAATCCGGCCAGCAGTGTCGCCCGTGCGTTGCGCACTCCACTGAAGGCCTCCTGTGCCTCGGAGCGTTCGAGCGGCTGGAGCACATCCGCGGTGGCGGCCTCACCGATCAGATGACTGTGACAATCGATCAGGCCGGGGAGCACGGTGTAGCGGCTGAGGTCGATGACCTGAATGCCGGCGGGAAGACGAGTGGAGGCATCCTGAATGACCTCGATCTTTCCGCTCCGGATCAACACCACCTGATCCCGACGGATTTCGCCGCGATCCACGTCCACCAGTCGGCCGGCCCGAAGTGCAATCCGGTCCTGAGCGGCCACCAGTGATGGGGCAACCGCCATAATCACCCACAGCGAGAGATGTGGGATCAGCCGTGACATAGAGACCCGAGGTGAAAAGCAGACTCCGCGGGGACTGAGTGTCCCCCGCGGTGTCGCGCAATATATCGCTGGATTTTGGAGAGGGCGAACCGGGAGAGCGGTTACTGATTGGGCTTCTTGACCTCAACCTTGGGAACCGTGACTTCCTTCTTCTCGCTCTCGACTTTCGGGACGGTAATCGTGTCCTTCACCGTGCCGGTCTCCACCGTCGGTGTGTTCACCGTATCGGTCTCGGTGCCCACCACGGGCTTCTGCACTTCGTACTGACCATCTCCAGTTTTCTTGCAGCCGCTGAGGGTCCACACTGCAGCGAACGCAAGGGCAAGCGTGACATTCCGCACGAGCACCTCCGGAAAGAGTAATGGCTGGATCGGGTAACAAGCGACAATATGGACGCTGTCGCAGGGTTGGCGGTGCTATGCATCACCGGGGAGGAGTAATTGGGGGCTACTAGAGGGGTCTTCAAGGTCGTCAACATATGTCGAGGATGTTGACAAAATTGTTTGTAAACCTATGCCATTCCTTGTGATGTGCGTCACAACGGTGCAAAAAAATGCAGCGGGAAACGGTCAGCCCGTCTCCCGCCGCAGATATAGGAGAAGATATCTCTAGTTCTCGACCAGAATCAGGTACTTCGACGCCGACCAGAACTCCTCAGGCTGAGCGATCTCAACCACTCCCTCCACCTGTCCATTCTCCGTCACCTGGCCCGATAGGTACTCGGGACTCTGCCGGGAGACGATCTTGTATCGCTTGTCCGGGCGGGGAAGCGGGATGGAGACGGTCTGCGTCTTGTCGATCATCTTGAAGGCATCGAGGTTGGGCTTGCGCGCCGGCTCCAGGCGAGTCCCTCCGAAGAAGAGAAACTTCGAGCCCTCCTTCGTCACGACGCCATCTCTCAGCAGCTCATCCTTGGTCCCAACCGCGTAGTACACCCGATTCTTGTACGCGGTCAAATGCACCACCGTATCTCGCAGCGACGCGGTCTGCACGTTCAGCTCATCCACTTGCCCTGAGAGATTGGCGATCTGAGTGCGCTGATCGGCAATGATCGCCTCTTGCTCGGCGCGCTGCTGCTCGGCGGCCGTCTTCAAGTCCTCGATGGTCTGCTTGTAGCTGGTGATCTGCGCCAGCAATCTCGCATTGCGGATCTTGGCGTTCTTGACCCGGTTCTCGGTCGCAGTGAGCTTGGCTTCGCTCTCGTTGAGCCGCGCGATCACGTCCTGGATTCGCTCCAGCGTAGCCTTGCGCTCCTCGCGGTCGAGTTGCGCGCCGGGCATACCCCGGTCGGTCCCTGCTGCCGAGGCCGCGATCGCCTTTGCCTTGGCCAGCTCACTATTCAGGTCACTGACGAATTGCGTGGTCTCCAGCACCTCGGTCAGCAGGCTGTCTTTCTGGGCCTCCGCAGCCTTCGATTCTGCCAGTGCCTTGGCCAGCTCGGCCCGGCTGCGACATCCGGTGGACGCAACGGCCAAAATTCCGAGAAGCGCGATGTACCTCATCCGACCTCCTGCTCGACCTGGGGACGCTGATGGAATAGGCGAAGGTGGTTCCAGACAGCAAGAGCAACGCCACTGCGGTTGGAGAGCCCGGGACCGTCCTTACCCCCGGAGTATCGGCCGTGAGGCGCGAAAACTGGAGTCGGTCGCAAAAAAGACCCCCGGTGTTGGCGGGGGGTGTTGGAAGAGTGCTGCCGAATCTGACCTACACTGCAGATTGTTGCACCTAGTCGTCCCATCTGCTCCGCCGGCCGCCCTGCCTCACACCGCGGTGGACCGCTGGCGGGACGCCCAGCCGATGAAGGAACGGGGTAGATGGCGGAGTACAAATACGATCAGCTTGTACCGCAGACCGGGGATGCATATCACTGGGCCGCGACGCCGGATGTTCCGCAATGAGGATCTCACCACCTGTTGGGCCGTGAGCCACATCCATCCCGGTATCAGCTTCACATCAACCTTCATCCGTTCGTGAAACTCGGAATGGGTGTATCCGGGACAAAGAGCCTGGACCTGAACGCCGGTGCCCCGAAGCTCCGCGGCCAGTCCTTCGCTGAAGTTGGTGAGATATGCCTTGGTGGCGCAGTAGTTGACGTTTCCGGCCGAGTAGACAAAGGATGCGGTGGAGGAAACGTTGACGATGGCTCCCTGGCCTCGCTTCAGCATCGCCGGTAGCGCCGCCTGACTCAGCCGCATCGGCGCGATCGTATGCAGTCGAAGCATGGCCTCCTGCTGTGACGGGCTTGCATCCACGAGGGTACCCCGAGTGCCGAACCCGGCATTATTCACCAGCAGCTCGAGTCTCGGCGATGCGGCGACCAGGCCAACCAGGCGAGTCACGTCGTCATCCCGAGTGAGATCGGCGGGAAAGACGTCCACCGAGATTGCCTGCTGCTCCAACTCGAGCCGCAAGGCCTCCAACCGACTAGCATCCCGGGCCACCACCATGAGGTCGTAGCCGGCGGCCGCCAGCTGTCGGCAAAATTCCTTGCCGATACCGGCGGACGCGCCGGTAACCAGGGCCAGCGGCCGAGTCGATTCAGGCAGGGAGGTAGCCGTCAGCGTTGCAGTCCGCTGCGGGTGGCGGGCTCGAGCGGACGAACCGCCGGGTCGCCGGTCCGGGCGGGAAGCGTGCGGAGCCGCCGAGTGGCCTCGAGCAGCACGTCGTCGGTCTTGCAGAACACGAAGCGCACCGTGCTCTGGCCTCCCCCGGGAGGAAAGAAGCTCGAGCCGGGAACCGGCGTGACGCCGATCTCGCGGGAAAGCCACACGGCAAAGCCGGTGTCGTCGAGCTGGGGACCAGAAGGTACCAGCTCGCGCAGTCCGGAAAAGTCAGCGAGGATGTAGTACGCGCCTTCCGGCGGAGTACAACGGAAACCGGTCTCGATGAGTGCGGAGTGCAGCAGGTCTCGGCGAGCCCGGTAGCTCCGGGCCAGCCCGTCGTAGAACTCCCGCCCCAGTTCCTCCAGCGCCACCGCCACTCCTTCCTGCAGCGGCGCCGGCGCGCCCACGGTCAGGAAATCGTGCACCTTGCGGATGGCGTCGGTCATCTCGAGCGGAGCGATGATCCAGCCCACTCTCCACCCGGTCACACTGAAGGTTTTCGAAGCCCCGCTGATGGTGACGGTTCGGGCTCGCATCTCCGGCAGTGTCGCGATGGGGATGTGATCTCCATCGAAGCGGATATGCTCGTAGATCTCATCGGTAACCGCGATTGCATCGTGCCGAATGCACAGCTCGGCGATGGCCTCCAGCTCCGCTCGGTTCAGGACTCGGCCTGCCGGATTACTGGGTGTGTTGACGATGATGGCTCGGGTTCTATCCGAGAACGCGGACGCCAGGCGCTCGAGGTCGAGTGGCCGACCCGGCTCGAGTGGGACGTACACCGGTTTGGCGTCGGCGAGAATGGTGTCCGGCCCGTAGTTTTCATAGAAGGGCTCGAACACAATGACTTCATCGCCGGGATTCACCAGGGCCAGCAGAACGGAAATCATCGCTTCGGTTGCGCCGCAGGTCACCGTGATTTCCCGGTCCGGATCTGCGTCCAGTCCGTACCACTGGCGGTATTTCCCGGCCAGTGCTTCGCGCAGCCGCTGAGCACCCCAGGTGATCGCGTACTGGTTGATGTCGTCCTGAATCGCCTGCCTCGCCGCTTCCTTCAACAGCTCCGGCGCCGGAAAGTTGGGAAACCCCTGGGCCAGATTGATGGACCGGTGTTCCCGCGCGAGTCGGGTCATCCCCCTGATTACTGATTCGCGAAACCCGTGGGTGCGTCGAGCCGTGCTCACGTAAGACTCCGCTGGTGTGGTAGCGTGCTGAAGACTACACGTCCGCGTTCCGCGGGACCACCTTGTTGTTGGCCCGATCGTTGCCTTAGACTCGCAGCATGTCCGATCAGAGCCAAACCGCGTTTCCGATCATCGACCTGCATAGCCATCTCGTTCCCGGGGTGGATGATGGCACCCGTACCATGGCCGAATCGCTGGAGTCGCTTGCCGGACTCTACCAGGAGGGCGTACGATCGGTTGTCACCACACCGCACTTGCTCGTTCCCCACCTCGACACCTCTGCTGCCGTGGATCGCGAACTGGCCCGCCATCGGCGGGCCTTTGACGAACTCGCCGCTCAGGCCAGCGGGCGGGCCGATCTGCCCGAGCTCTGGCTGGGTCAGGAGATATTCGCGCCCGATGCGGCCCAGCTGCGACGAGTGGTACGGCGGTATGGTGTGGGACTTCCGGGGAGGTCCCTGCTGGTGGAGTTCGGCTTTGACCTCCAGGGGAACCACAACGATGTGGTGCGAGAAGCGGCCGACGCAGGCCGGCACATCGTCATCGCTCATCCGGAGCGGTACCGTTACCTGCCGGGGCATGCACCACTCGACGTGATGCGCACGTGGCAGGAGATGGGAGCCTTGCTGCAGGTCAATGTCGGCAGCCTGACCGGCCACTACCAGGCCTCGAGCCCGGGCTCGGAGCAACTGGCCTGGCAGATGGTCGCCGCCGGACTGGTAGACCTCCTCGCAACCGACCACCATGGCAGCCGCCGTCGTGGCGTCTCTCCCCGAGAAGCGGCCCAAACACTTATCGCCCGGGGCGAGCGGATGCTGGCCGAGCGGGCGATGAGTGAAGTGCCTGACAGGGTGTTACGGGACGAGCTTTCTGCTTCAGGTCTCCCGCGGTAATGACGTGGTCCCGATTGCTTGCAGCAGGAGCCCGGCCACACCCGGAGATGTTGCCCCGCCGGCCGCTACCGCGGCATCGATCTGCTCTTTGATCTTGCGGCGCAACCCACCGTAAGCCTCACTCGCCGTCGGATCCTCGAAGGCTATTGCGGTCCCCCGAATCTTGTAGGCCCCCGCCTGAGCGTTCAGCACTCCCAGAAGACTGTCAATGCTGGACACCAGCGAGCCGCTGATCAGCTCGAGCGCCGGAGCTTCCTTTCTCGGCGGACGCGAATACCACTCGCGCACCTTGCGGGGAGACCAGCTCTGCTGTCGCGCCAGGGAGGTCACCGTGTCCTGATAGGCCTTCTCGATGGCCGCCTGCTGCTGACGGTACACCCTGATGATGTTGGACGCTCCTGCCAGGCTCATCCGCGTGTCGGTGATACCGCCGTCGGGGCTCAGCCGAGAGGAGGCAAACAGCTTGGTCAGACGGGCCACTCGCATACCCGCCTCCAGCCGGCTCTGTGCGGCGTCGTGCGCAGCAGTGTAGCGAGCCATGAGGCCCTGCAGCGAATTCTTGTCTATCGTCGAGGTGGCGCCCGGCGCTAACGCGTCCCGCAGTGACTTGGAGGGGAGCGTCGGCGCCTGAGGCAGCAACCGGGTAGCAGGTCTCGCCTCGATGTTGTCCGTCTGCAACGGGGTAGCAGGTTTCGCCTCGATGTTGTCCGTCTCGATGCTGTCGGCCGGCTCGTCCCAGACGGCCCTGTTGCTGGCCAGGGATACCAGTGCACTAGCCGTTTCGTCGCCCTCGGCCTCGGTCTGAATGGTTCTTTGCACTGGTGCTGACCTCAGCGTCGTCTCCGCCGTCTTCGCCGCTACAGCCACTCGACCGGGCTTGGCCCACTGAGGCCGCGGTCCGGAGAAGGCCAGCTGTATTCCAGACATCAACAGCAGCGCGGAAATACCTAACGCGAGTGGGCGGCGCCAGCGGTATTGAATGGCGGGGCCGTTCGCCGGCCCTTGCTGCTGTGGCGGCATCCCCAGTTCACCCGCGCTGCCGCCGCTCAGCATCCCCCAGACCCGCCGGAGGGGCCGGCTGCCTGACTCTTCCTTGGCCGCGGCAACTATCGCCCGATATTGCGGATGCAGAGTGATCGAGATCCACTTGGCGGTGGCCCGATGATATACCCGGGAGCGCGCGTCTACATCGCCATTGCGGATGGCGAGGGCAAGTTCGTCGCTGGATCGATAGAGTTCTTCCTTGCCCGGCCGGAGTTCGACGAGGTACATGGCTACACTCGGTGGTTCGTGGGACTTGGCACGCTGTCCAGGCCCGGGGAAAAAGGATCGAGACGGCCTTGCCGGCCGCTCCGGGAATTGGTCGGTCGGGGTGCCAATTCCGTGCTTATTCCGGGATCAACCTGAGCTTGGAGCGGAGTAGGACTCGGGGCGGACTGGTAAGCTCAATCAATTTGCGGCATTATGTCCTGAGCTGCTGCCGCCGGCTCAGGCGGGAGGGCAACCCGGAAGGCACCGGGCTACCGGATCGGCCGGACTGCAAATTGGTGCGTTTTTCGACCCCAGACTGTGTAATGCAAGACGTTTCGCTCCTCTGGGGTATTTATTAGTGTGCGAATACCACGTTTCGGACTGGCAGATCCGGAACCAATCCGGTTCAATCACGCTCGCCCCCTGCCGGGCGGGATTGGGGGGATTCATGGCCTCACCAAAGCGCGGGAACGGAGACCCGCTCGATCCTTGGTTCGATACCGGTACCCGGAGGGGAACAGGAGCCAGCTCGCTCCTTCTGGCCACGCTTCTCGGAGTGGGCATTGGCTTGTTGGCCGCGCCTCAGCCTGGAACCAAGACGCGAAAGCTGCTGCGGAAACGTCTGGCGGCGCTGGGAGAGGGCGTCGGCGGCAGCCTGGAAGACGTCCAGGAGGCTAGCAGCAAGGTTCGGAAACGGGCGAAGCAACGCTTGGCCAAGCTCCGGGAGGATGCCGGTGAGGAATGGGAAGACGTGGAGGAGCGCTGGGCCAAAGCCAAGGACCGGATTCGAGACATCGACCTGAGCGGAGAGGAAGAGGACTCGAGTCCCTTCGGCAGTATCGTCGCGCTCGCGGCCGGTGTGGCGGCCACCTACTTTCTTACCAGCGAGCGAGCGGCTCCGGTGCGTTCCCGGGTGCAGGGAGCAGCCTCCGATATGCGGCGGCGCGCCGGCGACCAGTGGGATCGGTTTCAGCGCGGCGGTTTCCGTCAGGACCGCGAAAGTACGGCCGATCAGGAACAAGGGCCGGAAAGTCGGGCCGGAATGCCCCCGATCGACGATACGCCTCAGGCAAGCTGACGTAAAAAAACGGCCCCCTTGGGGGCCGTTTCAATTTCACTTCCTTGACTTACAACGCCGGCGACGACGTCCAAATGCTGCTGAGTTTTTCCCGCGGCAAATACAGCAGTAACTGGTGGCGGATCTGGTCGGCCTGGCGAAGGACTTTCCCCGGGTAGCGGCGGCAGCTCGGAGTGGCTCTCGTTTTCACGCATCCGTTGTACCGCAGGAGCGCAGAGCGCACATCCCTGGTTCGCTTCAGATAGCTGGCAAAGACGCGAGCGCCGTGGCAGATGTTCGCCTCGACCTGGAGCAGGTCGTCGGAATCACAGTCGAAGACCCCGGCATGGAACCGCATCACCTGCATCAGTCCAACCGCGCCCCGATTGCTAACCGTCTCGGGCTCCAACCGGGCATTCTCGGTCAGTAATACGCCGGTCAGCAGGCTGGGCGAGAGCTGCAGCTCTCGCGCTTCCTTCACGATGGCACGAGCCACTCGGTTGGCCATCGCCGGATCGGCCGAGTTGCTGAGGATCTGCGCGAGCGGCAGATGATCGTAGCGGGCCACGACCTCCCGTTCCCACCCGGTGCTGTCGATGGGAACTCTGGTTGCCACGGCAGCGTGGCGCCTCAGCATCAGTGGGTGAGCGGAGATCCCGCCGGAAATGGAAGGCACCGCAAGCTCAACGTTGGGCGTCAGCAGCAGAGCGCCGGCAAAGCCTGCCGCCGCCAGCGTGGTCAGAAACGCCCGACTGGGCTTCCTGAGCTGGGTCCAACCTGAGCCACTCGACAGGTAAGAAATGATCCGGTCCCTTTCGCAGTTGAGCGTGTGCCGGGGCCGGGTTTACGCAAGAAGTGCGCACAGTTCTCTGCCGGCAGGCGACGAAGGGCTGGGAGGCTTGTGAGGTAAGAGCTTGCGGAGCGAGAGATAGGGTACTGTTTGCCGAAAGGCCGGGCCCTTGGCCCGGGCGACCTGCCAGCGAAGTGCTTACATGAGCGAGGTGAGCAGGCTCATCATGGCGAGGTCGTACGGATCGGCGGAGGGGTCGTCGTCCGGAATGTCATAATGCTGTTGCGGAGTCTCCAGGATCAGGGGGATGTCCGCACTCCGGTCGTCCTGAAGCAACCACCGGAAGGCTTCGCTCCCGATGTTGCCTTGCCCGATGAGCACATGACGATCCTTATTCGAGCCCAGCGCCCCTTCGCTGTCATTCAGATGGAAGAACGATGGAGGACATCCGGCTGCCTCCTCGAACAGATCGAGAATCCTGCGGAACTCTGCCTCCGACCTGGTGATATCGTGTCCTGACGAAAACAGGTGGCAGGTGTCCAACCCGTACCCCGTACGCTGTTTGAGCCGCTGAGGAACGCCGGCGAGAATGGCGCCCATCTCCTCTGCCGTCCGCCCGATCGTGGTGCCCGCGCCGGCCGTGTTCTCGACTAGAACCCGGGTGTTCCCCTGTACCTGTTCCAGTGCCTCGGTAATGGCCTCGGCCACGCGGCATGCGGCTGCCTGACGGTCTCCTCCGATGGCAGCCCCGGGATGAAAGCAGATCCCACCCACACCGAGGGCCGTGGAGCGCTCCAGCTCCTTGGTGAGACCGGCCCGCGCCCGAGCCGACTTGGTTGGGTCCTCGGTAGCGGTGTTGAGAACGTACGCCGCGTGGACGACGACATGCTCCGGGGCAATTCCAACGCTGTCGAGCGCCGCTCGGAACCGCTGGACCCGGTCCGGCTTCATGGTGGCCTTGTCGCCATAGTACTGAGGTGGCGCGGTGAAGATCTGGAGCGCCTTCATGCCCGCGCTTCCCGCCCGAAGCGCGGCCATGCTGATGCCTCCATTGGCCACTGTATGCGCGCCCAGATATCTCGTCACTGGTCTCCCCACCGTGATGGTAGGCACAGATGATCCTGTGCCCCAGCCCCATTATACGCCCCTTCTTATACTCACCGGCATTCCTGGTCTTGGAGGTTAACGTGGCACGCGACAAGGACGAAGCGATCAACAGCTACATTACCGATATGCTTTCCCTGGAGGAACACATCCAGAAGGCGGTCAGCGGACAACTGGAGGATCTGGCCGATTACCCGGAGGTCAGCCGCGACCTTCGGCAGGTGCTCCGGAAGACTGAACAGCACATCTCCGATCTGAAGGAGCTGAGTGCTCGACGGGATGCCCGGGGAGCGACCGACGCGATCAAGCGTGCGGGCTCCATCCTGCTGGGTCTGGGGGCGGCGGCGGTTGATCTGGTAAGAAAAGAGGGGCTGGCCAAGAACCTGCGCGACGACTACACCGCCTTCAGCCTGGCCACAGTGGGCTACGTCATGCTCCACACCACTGCGCTCTCATTGAGCGAGCAGGAGGTAGCGGATTTGGCTCGGCAGCACTTCTCGGACTACGCTCACACCGTGACCCTGCTTCACAACGTGATCCCCGGAGCCGTGCTGCGATTCCTCCGGGAAGATGGTCTGCCGGTTCGGGAGGATGTGTTGCCCGAAATCAGCCGGACGATCGAGCAGATCTGGCGTTCGCAGTCTGGTCAGGCGCCGAAGGCTGCAGAGACCGCGGTGAGCCGGAACGCTTAGCCCGCCGGCCGTTTCCATCGCCTGAGCTTCTATCAACGTGGTGCCGGCAGTAGAACAGCCGAGCCGGCATCACGTTGAGGGGCTCAAACTCCTGAGACACGGAGCCGAAGACCTGCTCCAGGTGCGGCAGCACGGCCCGGGTAAACTGATACACCAGAAATGCCCCGTTGGGATCGAGCACCGCGTGGGTGGTGCGCAGAATCGATTCCCTCAGCTCGGGCGGCATAGTGGTATAGGGAATGCCCGAGATCACGTAGTCCGCGCGCTCCAATTGGAGGCGCGCCAGCACGGCCCCTGCATCGGCCGCCGAGCCGTGGACGACGTGCAAACGGTCATCCTGCAGCTTGGCACGGAGGAATCGCACGAAGTCCGTGTTGGTCTCCAGCACCACCAGCACGGCATCCGGCCGCATTCGACGCAGAATCTCCGTAGTGAAGGTGCCCACCCCCGGTCCGTACTCCAGAAAGACCCGAGCGCGATTCCAGTCCACCTGGGAGAGCACGTGGTTGACCAGAAAGCGGGAGCTCGGTATCAGGCTCCCGAGCATTTTGGGGTGTTTAAGAAAATTGCGCCCAAACAACAGAATCTGCTCGGAGCGCAATGCGCGGGGATGCGAGGACACGAGGGAGATGATAAGCCTTTCGACGCCTACGGGGGAACTGCCCGGCGCCGGTTACCCGGCGCCGGCGGGCGGATTGCCCAAAGACCATCGCGCCCGAAGACGTGACTAGTGCTTGGTGCTGTCCTTGTGCTTCATTTCACCTTCCTTCACGGTGGTGTCAGCGCGCACGGTGGTGTCGCTGGTCACAATCGTGGTGTCCTGGGTCGACCGAGGAGTGACCATGGTGTCGGCCGATTCCCCGACTCGCGCGGAATCCGTGCCCCCCTTGTTGCAGGCGGCTATACCGGCGACCAGCGCCAATGCTGTGAGTACGGTCTTCATCTGTCCCTCCGAGTAGATAGAAAGTCGTCCTGGCCTAGGCCTACGTCGGGCGTGGCCAGGCCGGCCTGTGGCATCCAGCCCTCAAAGGCTGTCACCCCTCGGGTTTCGGGGCAGTGATGTGTCTCACCCCGGCAGTTTTTGGCCCCTCAGGGGAGAGGGCTCGCAATTTTACCCCCGAACTGGTGCGGCTGCAACGGTATATTGGCACATGTCCGGTCGGGGCAAGGTGTGGATCGGCACCTCGGGATACGTTTACCGCCACTGGCGGCAGGGAGTTTTCTATCCCCTCAAGCTCAAACAGCGGGAAGAGCTGGCCTACTATGGCGCCCGCTTCCCTACCGTCGAGCTGAACAATCCGTTCTACCGGCTGCCCACTCCGGAGATGTTTGTCCGCTGGCGGGAGGTCACTCCTGACGGCTTTCGCTTTGCCGTCAAAGCAAGCCGTTACATCACTCATATCAAGCGGTTGCAGGACGTAGCCGACGAAGTTTCGCTCTTCATGGAGCGGGCCGAGCTGCTGGGACCGAAGCTGGGACCGATCTTGTTTCAGCTGCCTCCTAACCAGCAGATCGACCTTCCACGGCTCGGCGCATTCCTTCAACTCCTGCACGCCGGCCGCCAGTGGGCGGTGGAGTTCCGGCATCCAAGCTGGCATACCAGCGACACCTATCGCCTGCTGGCCGAGCGTGGCGTTGCGCTCTGCATTCCGGTTGGCGGCGGGCTCCATCCCGACCGCATCACCACCGCCGGCTTCACCTATATCCGGATGCACCGCGGTCAGGAACCGGCCGGCGGGTTTACCCGCCAGGAGCTCAGGACCTGGAGCCGGCAGATCCGCTCCCTAGCCGACGCCGGGAAGGAGATCTACCTCTACTTCAACAACGATTGGGAGGGTTTTGCCATCCGTGATGCGCTTGCCATCGTGCAGCTGCTGGATCAGTCGAACCACTGAGTTACCTCCCCGGCCGACCGCCGCCGACGGGGTGCTTCGGATTCGGCCGGGTACCCCAGAGAAACAATCCCCACCACCCGGAAGCCTTCGGGCACAGCCGCCAGCTCGATCAAGGCTGGATCGCGCATCACCCCGCCGGTTCTCAGATAAGTGCCCAACCCGAATGATTGAGCTGCCGTCATCAGGTTGCCGATGGCCATCATTGCCGCAGCATAATCATCTTCACGGGTGATCTCGTCCGAGCTCACCGCCACCGTCACGACGATATATGCCGGGGTACCCCGTGCGTCCTGCCTGACCTTCTCGGCTGCAGCCTGCGCCTCGGGCGATGCACCATCGCTGAACCGCTTGAGCCGGTGGCGGGCTCGAATATCCGCGAACCGGTCTCGAGAGGCTCCGGTCAGAACCGCAAACCGCCAAGGCTCTGTCAGCTTGTGATTGGGGGCTCTGACTGCACAATCGAGCAGCTGCTGGATTATCTGGCGGGGAACCGGTTGGTCCAGAAAGCGACGGACCGAGGTTCTGGAGGTAATGGCTGAGATCGCATCCATGGTCGACAATCTAGCCAGTCCTCACGCCGGCTCGACCTACCGACCAGGATTCAGCGATGCGGCACCGATTCGGGAGACCCAGAGGAGGGCCACGAAATCGTAGGTGCCATGGGCGACGACAGGAGCCAACAGATTTCCGGTCAGCTGAAACAGTATCCCGAGATAGAAGCCCATGATCGAGGCCATGACGGCGTAGCTTCGGCTGGCAAAGTGGACCAGGCCGAACAGCAGGCTGGTGACCAGCAGAGCGACGCCTGCCGGCATCCAGCGAGCCAAGCCGGGTTGGATCACTCCTCGAAACAGGACCTCTTCCGACACACCGGCTACGATCGCCAGAGCAGCCAGTGCGGCAACGGATTGGCCGGTGAGCAGAGCACCGAGGCGCTCCACCACCAGCGCAACCAGCCCCCGAACCGGTCTCCAGGTGGAGCTCAGCATCCAGGCGAGCCCGGCTATAAGGGGAATGGCGGCTGCAAGGCCCCAGAGGAGGCTGGCTCCGTCCGGTTGCAAATAGGAAAATGGGTTCAGCTGGAGCCAGCGGCTCAGCCCCCAGGCCAGGAGCAACAAACCGGCCTCGCCAATCAGGGCAAGACGAAGAAAGGGGAGTCTCGCGGCCTCGCTACTTCGCACGTTCGAGGTAAACACCGTCCCTGGGATTGACCCTGACCCGTTCGCCTTCGCTGATGAACTCAGGCACCTGAATCATCACCCCATTGCTCAGGCGCGCGGGCTTGGTGCTCGCGGTCTTGGTCGCCGTCTTCATCACCGGTGCCGTTTCTACCACCTCCAGTTCAGCCACCGCCGGCAGCTCGATGGCAATGGGGCGGCCCCTCAGCCACTCGACCTGAAAGGTCATCCCGGGCTCCAGCCACTGGCCTTGGTCTCCTACAGTCTCCTCATTCAGAGTGAACTGGTCGTAACTGTCGGCGTCCATGACGTGCACCCCGCTGGCGTCCCGGTAGAGCACCTGCATCTGCCGGGTGTCGAGCCTGGCCTCCTCCAGGAATTCGGTGGCGCTGAAGCGATGCTCGAAGGTCGCACCGGAATTCAGGTTGCGCATTCGGGCTTGGACAAAGGCTCGGAGATTTCCCGGGGTTCGATGGGTGAACTCCATGACCCGACAGGGCTGGCCTTCGAAGTAGATGACGTGTCCGCGACGAATGTCTGTGGCCTTCATCAGGTCGACTCCAGGAGAGTGGCTGTCCCACGGCTTCGAAGTGGTAGAAAATACACGTGGCGCCAAGCCTTGGCCTCTACCTTCCTTGCCGTTGGGCTCGCATAATAGTCTCGACCATTGAAGGAGGGTTGCGGATGACCTGGGGGGAAGGCCGCAGTGGCTCGGAGCGACGGAAGCCGGGCGGCTCGCAGGCTGGACGGGGACCGCGGTTCCAGCGTCGCTCCGATGACAAGATCTACGAAGAGATCTGGGAGTTGCTCACCAACAATCCTGACCTGGACGCGAGCGAGGTCGAGCTGCACGTCGAGAGCGGCGAAGTCACCCTTAGGGGAACAATCGACAGCCGGGACGCCCGGTGGCTGGCAGAAGACCTCGTGAACTCCGTCAGCGGCGTTCGGGAGGTCAACAACCGGCTGAAGGTCGCGCGGTAGACATTGGCAGTTCCATCCCAATTCACCCTGATCCGCCACGCCCACGACCAGCGGCTCAGACTGGAAGGCTGGCGACAAAATGTCGGCGCGCCGGTCGCCCTGGATCTGGCGACGCCAGCCCCAGGTGAGCCGCGGAGCCTTGTGGTGCTCAGCTGGAATGTGTGGATCGGCCGAGGCAAGCTGCAGGCAGTGATCTCACGCATTCGCCAGGGAGATTTCGCGCGACTCGGCGCAGAGCCGGATCTCCCGCTCCTGGTCCTGCTCCAGGAAGCGTATCGAGCCGATCCCACCCTGCCACCAGCCGGCTCTGGCCCCGCCGGACGAGTTCTCACCGCGCAGCTGGGCCCCCAAGAAGACGTGGTCGAAACCGCTCGGGCTCAAGGGCTGAACCTTCGCTACGCGCCCTCGATGAGAAACGGCGCGTTCCCGAGCGATCGGGGCAATGCCATTCTCTCGACGCTTCCTCTGCTCGACAGCCATGCGATCGAGTTGCCGCTGGTTCTGCAACGGAGGGTTGCGGTCTCCTCCGAGCTCTCGCTCGGGAGTCGGAGGCTTCGGGTGGTCAGCGCTCACCTCGACCCCCGCGGACCACCGGGCCACCGCTGGCTCGGAGCCGCCGGCCGAGAGCGTCAGGCTCGCCATCTGATCAGTTCGATACCGGACGGCACGGTAGTGCTCGGCGCCGACCTCAACTTGGGCCGCGGCCGGTACGAGAAGGCGTGGCGGGCGCTCACCGACGCGGGGTACACCTTCGGGATCCCGCCTTCGACGCCGTCCTGGCGTCATACGTTCCATGCCCTGCCCCGTCTGGTGCTGGACTACCTTCTGATGCGGGACGGTCCCGGACTCATTCGGCTAGCCCGAGTCCACCGGCTGGACGAGCACCCGCAGGATCGGGGACCTCGGGTGTTCGGCTCCGATCATCACCCCCTTCTTGGCCGCATCGACTTTCACCCGGATGGTGCTTCCTCCAATGAGTGAGTTGCTCGGTTTCGGTTCCGATCTGCCCTGGTGGGCCTGGGCCCTCATGATCATCGGCCTCATTGCCTTCGTCAGCGTTCTTGGAGCGCTGTTTTTTCCCGACTGGCCCAACGACGACTACACCATGGGCTTCGAGGCCGATCCCGGCTCCGATCGCTTTGTCGAGTGGACCGCGGGCTTCCTCAATTGCCCGCTGTTTCGCGGGGGCGAGGTGGAGCTCCTCCAGAATGGGGATGGGTTCTATCCGGCTATGCTCACAGCGATCAGAGAAGCCAAGGATACGGTCAACTTCGAGACCTACATCTTCGAGCCGGACGAGATCGGCCTGCAGTTCATCGACGCGTTCAAGGACCGAGCCCAGAACGGGGTCGAGGTGCGGTTCCTGATCGATGGATTCGGGGGACTCAAGCTCAAGAAGCGTTTCCGGGATGACCTCGAGCAGGCCGGGGTAAAGGTGGTCCGCTTCAGACCCTTGGCCCTGCGGAACCTGGCGCGGCTCTACCGTCGCGAGCACCGCCGCGCCACCGTCATCGATGGGAGGATCGGCTTCACTGGAGGGGCCGCGATATCCAAGAAGTGGAAAGGCAATGTGACGAACAACCACGAGTGGCGGGACAGCATGACCCGGGTGACCGGGCCTATGGTGGCCGGGATCCAATCGGCCTTCGCGGAGAACTGGGTCTACTGTACTGATGAGGTGCTGGTCGGGCCCCGTTTCTTCCCCCATACTCCGCCCGGCGACGGCCCCTGCGGGCTTTCGGTGGTGAGCTCCCCCTCAGACGCCATGCAGCCGATTCGCCTGTTATTCTGGCTCAGCTTCATCAACGCGCACCACCGGCTCTGGATCAGCAACTCCTACTTCATCCCGGACAAACGACTCAGGAACGCGGTGATCGACCGCGCGCGTAACGGAGTGGATGTGCGGGTACTGGTGCCCGGCAATCACACCGATGCGCTGCCGGTTCAAGCCGCAGGCCGCAGTTACTACCAGGAGCTTCTCGAAGGTGGCGTGCGCATCTTCGAGTACCAACCGGCGATGATGCACGCGAAGACCGTGGTCATCGACGGCGTCTGGGCAATCGTGGGATCCGCCAACATGGACGAGCGCAGCATGGAGCTCAATGAAGAGAACGTGCTGGGAATCTCGGACAGAAAGTTTGCCGAGTCCATGGAAACAGGACTCATCGAGGATTATGGCCGCTCGCGTGAGATCCTGCTGGAGCAGTGGAAAAAACGGTCGCTGTTGCGGAGGGGTTTCGAGCGCCTGGCCAAGTCGCTGATTGAGCAGTACTAGAACGGTCCGTTGAAAGCCGGATCGCACACCCGGGTCCGAAGGTCGGTTTCCTGCCCCCGCTGCCAGCCGCCCCGAAAGTCGAAATGGCGTTCATCCAGCAGGCGGGTCCCCAATGCTTCGGTGCCGCGCTGTTGCAACTGCCACAGCAGCACCCGAGCACCCATTTCGGCGGCAGGCTCCCACACCCCCGAGGTAAGCGGAGGGTAGAGTTCGGCAAATTCGGGTTTGAGTCTGGCCTGCCGGGCCGTTGAGTCCATACCTGCTCCGGAGTAACAGTTGCTGCGGTTCGGGGGAGAGAGATTATGCGCGGTCCCGGTGCACAGCACCAGGGGCGCGTGTCCTTACAAAATCACCGCAACACCCGGGCCGCGTCTTGGGTCTCGTCGTTGCCGTTCGTTGTCCCCCCCATCTGGGTCTCCAGCGCGCCGCTCAGGTTTACTCCTTCGGCACCCAGCAAACGGAAGAGCTCCCATTCGGCGGCTCGGGCAGCATGGGTCCGCCGGCCGTTATACATCAGTGAGATGACCAGGACGCCGTCCGGCCGGCCCAGGTATCCCGCCAGGGTGGCCACCCGGTCCAGAGTCCCGGTCTTGGCGTGAACCACACCCTTGCCCATGCCATAGCGCAGACCCCGCAACGTGCCTATGCCGTTGGCGGGCAGCAGCAACGGATAGCGTTCTGCGCCACGCAGTTGGGGATACCGGGCCAGATACAGCATCTGGGTCATCGGGCTGACCCGATCCAGTTCGCTCAGACCGCTGCCATCGACCAGCCGAATCCGTGCCTGGGGTCCCACCACCTCGCGGACATGCTGGTTCAACAGGGCAGGGCCTGAGGTCTGGCTGGCAGCGGCCCACTGCAGCACGAGCTCCGCACCGATATTGAGGCTTCGCCGATTGATCTCGACCGCCACGCTGTCAAATGGAGGCGATTCCACCTTGGCCAGAACCGCCGGCACCCCCGGCCCGACAACGGGCGGGGAGCTCCGGTTCACCCACCGAACTCCAGCCCGGTCGAGAGCCGCCGCCCAGGCGTAACCCAGCACACTGGCCGGCTCATGGGCCACCGCGGAGATCCCGGCTATACGCGAGCCCATCCCGATGGTTCCGCCCAGGGTCCACCCCCCATCCGGGTCGGCCGTCAGCGACAAGCGCCGGCGATTGCCCCCCACGGTTGTAGCGCTCATTCGCACCAGCCGGTCGACTCCGGCTGGGTAAGCCGATATCAGGGTGGGAGGCGCACCGACATCCCGACCGGGACGAAAAGTCAGTGAAATCGTGTTCTCGTGGAGGGTGACGGGTCCCACTGGTGGGGCATATAGCTGGCCGACAAACTCGGCCGACCATACCGCAGGATAGCGCGAAGCAGCCGGGCCGGTCCGGCTGGTCAGCGCCAGCGCACCGTCGAGCTGGGTAATCCCACGTGCCCGGAGCTGACGGGCCAACTCCCGGAGAGTAGGGCCATCCCGGCCCGAGCGCTCCAGTGTCGGGTCGCCACCCAGCTCGAGTTGCCAGCTGCCCATCCAGCGGCCGGTGGTCGAGTCCAGGCTGCCGCGCCCGATGATCCGGGTCGAGATGCGAGCCCCGCCGCCGGCGCGTGCCCGGCTGAACCCCACCGTGAAGAGCTTGGCGGTAGATGCCGGAATCAGCTGAGCTCGGAATTGACGCTCCAGAGCACACGCCCGCCCATCGTACCAATGGCTATACCCCACTCGCCATCGCCAGTACGGTCACTCGTTTTCCGATACCAGTCGTCGACTCTGAGCCGTTCTGCGGGCGTAAGGTCCTGCGCCGCGAGAGTGGGTGCGAGACTGGTCAGGGCACAGAAGGCGAGCGTCCAGCTCAGACGTCGGTGCATGCGATTGGCTCAGTAGGTTAGGAGCTAGTGCAAGAAGTGATGCTCTGTCCTCTCCGAGGAGCAATCGGTGAGCCAGCACTGATTCCGTTGCGACACAAACACTTACCGCCACGTGCCGTAGCGACGTGCGGGCATTTCGCGAGGAGATTTTGGAGGGGCAACAGCAGGACTGGCCTGGCGTTACGGGCCGGGCCCGGAAATCTTGCTACACATTATGCGCGTCGCCGTTGTTTTTGACACTCCCTACTCCGGCTGGGACCATCCCGAGCACGCTCGCCAGATGGAACGTGAGGTTGCGGGTTGGGAAGCCGATGAGCCGGAGATGGAGTACCAGATCGGCCACGCCCTCATGGAGTGTGGCCATGAGGTGCGCCTCCTGGGAGTGAGAGATGACCTGGAGTACCTGCTAGGCCATCTGGGAGAATGGCGACCCGACCTGGTCTTCAATGGCGCCGAAGCGTTCCGGGGTGATGAATCGCTGGAATACCTTCTTCCCGGCTTGCTCGAGGCCGAGGGCTACCGTTATACCGGGGCTCCTCCCCTGGCGCTGCAGATGACCCGCAACAAGGCCATCAGCAAGAAGGTTCTCGCCTATTTCGGAATCCAGGTGCCGGGCTTTGTCAGCTA
>CAWJIM010000007.1:0-23435 GCA_963842945.1 uncultured Gemmatimonadales bacterium | reverse complement strand
CCGCGGCGGCAATCCTGGCACTGCTGCTGGTGCTCTGGCTGGGACGCCAGGTCTTTCGCTGGCTTCGAAGGACACTCGACGGTCGGTGGCAGCCGGATATCGGTGACCTGCACTTCCGGGCGATTCCCATTGTCCGCCGGGAGCAGCTCTGGCGGGGGCTGCACCGGATAATCGATGTCACCGCCGCCCTGCTCGTGGTGCTGGCCAGCTACGCGGTTGTCTCCTATGTCCTCCGTCTTTTCCCCGGACCCGGGGAATCGGCATCAGGCTCAGGGAGTGGCTGCTGGGACCGCTGGTAATATTCGGCGCGGGCGCAGTGAGCTTTCTGCCCAACCTGTTCTTCCTGATCATCCTGGTGGTACTCACCCGCTACGTCCTGCAGGCGATCCGGCTGTTCTTCGAGCGGGTGGGCAAGGGATCGATTTCGATTCCCGGCTTCGATTCCGATTGGGCACTGCCCACCGAGAGAATTGTTCGGCTGCTGACGTTCGCCTTTGCGCTGGTCATCGCGTATCCCTACATCCCCGGTTCGGGATCCGAGGCGTTCAAGGGCATCACGCTCCTCCTCGGTCTCATCTTCTCCCTGGGATCACCGTCGGTGATCAGCAATCTGGTGGCGGGCCAGACCCTGGCCTTCCGCCGCGCATTCAGGGTGGGAGACCGGGTGAAGGTGGGCGAGCACCTCGGGGACGTAGCGCAAGTCCGTTTGCTGACGACCTATCTTCGCTCTCCCAAGAACGAGGAGATCGTCATCCCCAACTCGCTGATCCTGAACCGGGAGGTGGTGAACTACAGCACCCTGGCGCCGGATCCGGGACTGATCCTGCATACGACCGTGAGGATCGGCTACGGCACTCCCTGGCGTCAGGTGGAAGCGATATTGCTCGAGGCTGCCGCGCGCACGCGAGGGCTTTTCCGCCAGCCAGAGCCGTTCGTCCTGCAGAAATCGTTGGGTGAGTTCGGCGTGCTGTACGAGATCAATGCTTATACCGACAATGCCAAGTCGATGATGCGGCTCTACAGCGCACTACATTCGAATATCCTGGATTTGTTCAACGAGCACGGCGTGCAGGTCATGGTGCCGGCCTACGAGGGAGATCCCGAGCAGCCCAAGGTCGTGCCCCGAGGGCAGTGGTTCCCGGCTCCGGCTCCAACCTCCGAGCCATCGGCCGGCGATGGCAATGCGGGCGGGAATTCAGGTCCGGTGGTCAGGACCTAGCCACTGCCGGCGGCGACGTGATGCCGTTTGCTCCACTTGAGATAGGGCAACGAGGCGATCACGCTGACGAGCACATAGAGCAGGATGGCAGCGGGGGCCAACTTCTGGTCCGGGAAGTTGGCCTGCGCGATCGCGATGGCAATGGCGGGGTGACGGGTGGCGGTGGAGAGCGCCAGGACGGTACGGTCCTCCGGAGCCGGTCCGCCCAGGATATGCCCCGCCGCGAGACCCACCAGAACGAGCAGGACCATCGCCAGCAGCGTCCCGTTTCCTATCAGGCTCACCAGCGCGGGCCATACCCGGATCAGAATCGGGATCACACCCAGAACAAGAACCGCAAACGCGATCGAGGTGATCGGGCCGGCGGCTCGCTCGGCGAATGCCGGAGCCATCTTCCGAACCACGATTCCGACCCCCAGCGGCAGCAGGAGCGACCAGAAAACCAGCCCCAGCACGGCGGCGGGCCGCATCTGCAGGGGCATGTCCCGGTTGCGCTCGATCAGCTCGAGCGACAGGGGGATGAGCAGCACCGCCAGCAGTGTCGCCGCGACCAGGAGCCCAGCTACGTAGGAAAGTCTTCCGCCTTGTTTGAGGGCCTTTCGGGGGAAGGTCGGAGGCAGGGGCGAGAGCGCCAGGGCTACCAGCGCAATCTTTACCGCCGCGGGCGGGTCGACTGCGCGGACCAGGATCAGCGATGAGACCGGCATGACCACGAACATCGACACCAGCGCCCGAGCCAGCTGGCCGGGGCGGCGGAAGAGATGGGTAGTGTCCTGCAGTGTGGCGCCAAGACCCAGGGAGAAGACCAGCAGCGCGAGGCTGGTCTTGAGCAGGAGCGGGAGCAGGGTTGCCATGCTCAGGTCACTCCTTCCCGCGGTCTCACGGCTTCGGAGTCATCTCGAAGGCGGCGCGGCCGCGTGCAGAGGCAAGGACCAGGATGAGCGTCCAGTTCCCGGGAGTTCCCGGTCGGGTTTCGGTGTCCAGGTTGTACTCGAGCAAGGTCGAGTCGACCACCTGACCCACGGCGTCCAGAACGACGAGTATGCCGTAGCCGTGATGCAGGAAGCTGCTGTGATGAAGGGAGGCCTGGGGCGCCGAGTTGGGCCAGGTCCAGGTCTCCCGGTCATTCACGTTCCTCAGATCCGTCGCGGAAAACCGGAACTCTTGGGGGGTGATGACGGTCTGGGGATCGTTCTCCGGACCGAGCAGCCGAACGATCGAGTCCTGGCATCCCAGCACCAGCGCCAGGCCACACACAGCCAGCCCGCTCCGCACTCGTCGGCTCCTCATTGCTCCTCCCATCTCGGCATGGCGAGGGAAAGGAAGACGCGCACCTCGGACATGTCTTGGTTCACATCGGGGTTAAAGGTGTAGTTGCTGTTCTTCCACAGCCGCTGGTACATCAGCCCCGCTCCGTACTTGCCACGGTAGTAACCCCGGGCCTCTGTGCTCAGGGTCCAGAGCTGGTGATTTCCGGGGAAACCACTTACGACCGGCAGCCATATATACCCGGCGTTGAGACGGACCGTGGCTTTCCCCGGCCACAGGGCCCGCCCTTCCACCCGGCCACCCAATCCGATTCCGTAGTCGTAGTCCCGCCCCTCGGCCGTGACGAAGTAGTCCGACCGGATTGCCGCGATCGGGTTCACCCGGGCCATCGCCTCGCCGTACAGCTGCATGGACTTGCCGGGCTTCGAGCGGGAGACCAGTAGCCCTCCCTGAAAGCCCTGCGCGCCAAAGTCCACCACTGGATTTTGGAGGTATTCGTAGGTCATGAAGCCGGCGAGCAGCTTGTTCCCATCGGATCCCACCGGCTTGGCGGCCAGGTTGCCCCGCACCCGGAGCTCCTGCAGCGGCTTCTCGTTGCTGGAGTGGCTGGCCAGGGTGCCGAAGACCTGAAAGGCGGAGAACGGCTCCTTCCCCAGGTCGCCGAACTGATCGCCGTAGAAGACGGAAAACTGGACGAATGATTGATCGAGCGCGCCCGGGTCATCCAGCGATGCCGAGGTCGAGAATCGGCGATAGCCAACGTCCATCGAAGCCTGGATTCGGGTGGGGCGCCAATCGGGCGGGGTCTCTGAGATGCGGCCGGCTTCGCCGCGGATCAACCGGTTGAATCCCCGGACCGGGTTGATCAATCCCGCGCCCACCTCGCGCACGATCCGGTTGGAGCCCGTCGCCTCGTTCTTCAGCGTGAGCGACGAAAAACGGAACAACATTTCGCCCAGGGTGATTCCGCCCAGGGTGGTGTTGGCCAGATCGTTGGGGGAAGGGGCCCAGACCTCGCCGAAGAGCTCCCACATCAGACTACCGGCGAAAGCCCACGGCGCGGACTGCCAAAAGTTGTAGCCGTTGGTTCGGCCGGCGTTGAAGTAGAGGCTGCCGTGATACGGGTGGGCGAACTGGTTGTTGTTGAACTTGTTGTTGTCCCACTGCCAGGGAAACTTGATGTTGTCGGCCCAGGTGCGGAACGAAATGTTCGACCACTCACCTTCGGTGACCCATTTGGTGAATGCCCAGGGGACGAACTGCACCGCCATCAGTTCCCAGGCGCCGGCCCAGAACCGCTTCGGGGGGTTGCAGTCGGGACAGGCTAGATGCCGGCCGAGCGGAGTGGCCCAGTCCTGGGTGAGCGCCTGGCTCTGGGTGCTGAGGGCGACCGATGCCGCCTCCTGAGCCTGGCTGACTGCAGTGGGAGCAACCGCCCAGAGTGCAATCAGAAGGAGAGGGGATCGCATCAGCCTAGAATGGAAATTAGGCCGGTTTCCGCCCGGACGATGCAGCGGAAACCAACGTGACAGGTAGAGGTGTCGATCGGCTCCGGGAACCGGGCAGCCGGCCGATAGCGGCGGCAATAGTTGGGCGCGCATAGGTGCGATCCGCCCTTCAGGACCTTGCGGGGAATGCGGATCTCGGGCTGCGCGGGGTCGTAGCTCTCACTCTCCTGCGCGCCACGGGGATTGGTAGGGACGCAACACGCCTTGGCCGCATCCCCCGGGTGACGGGGTACGTACCAGTCTGTGGTCCACTCCCACACGTTCCCGATCATGTCGTGGAGGCCGTAGCCGTTGGCCGGAAAAGCGTCCACCGGCGAGGTGCGCTCGTAGCCGTCTTCCACTAGGTTCTGGCAGGGAAACTCCCCCTGCCAAGTGTTGGCCATGAACCGGTTTTCGGGGATGAACTCGTGCCCCCAGGCATACGGCATGGCCGCCAGGCCACCCCGCGCGGCGAACTCCCACTCGGCCTCGGTGGGGAGGCTCTTGCCTTCCCACCGGGCGAACGCCTCCGCATCGCTGAACGCCACGTGAACCACCGGGTGCTGCTCGAGGCCCTCGATCGAGCTGTCGGGTCCATACGGATGGCGCCAATCGGCGCCCCGCTCGAACCGCCACCAGTTTCCGATCTCGCGCCGGCTGACCGGGCCCTCCGGTTGGAAGAACACCAGACTCCCGGCGTACAGCATGTGCGGCAACGCGCCCGGGTAATCGGCCGGATCAGGAGAGATCTCCGCAAAGGTGACATGTCCGGTTTCCGCCACGAAGCGGGCGAAGCGCTCGTTGGTGACTGGGTACTGGTCGAGCCAGAACCCGTCCACCGTCACCCGGTGTACCGGGCGCTCTTCCGGATAATGCTTCTCCGACCCCATGGCAAAGGTGCCGCCGGGGATCCAGATCATATCCGCAGGTGGCGCCACTCCGGGAGTTTGAGAGCTGGACTTCCCTCGTTCCGTCGTTCCCTCGTTCACTCGTTCCGTCTCACTGTGTGACACTGTCCCCCGCCACCGGCATGGAAGCCTGAATGTTGGCGCTGACGATCGTGTCGAGCAGGTTTTCGGTCTGGTAGAAGCGGACCACCTTGGCACCCGGCAGAACCTTGCGGAACTTCCCGGCGTATTTCTTCTGCACGTTGATCTGCTGTTCCCGCAGGCTGAACCATTGATGGAGCAGCTTCTCCGACTGCTCATCGGACATGGTTGCAGCCTGCTTCGCGAACTGGTCGATCAGCTCGACCCGCTGGTCGCTCACCCGGGCGATCTCGTTGCGAAAATCTCGGTAGACCGGCCAGAACTTGTCACTCTGGGCCGGCGTCAGCTCCATGATCTGCTGCACGATCTGCTGCCGCTGCTCCTGGATGTTGGCCCGGGTGAGCTCGATCTGATCCTGTACGTTGGTGGGCTGGCCGCCCTGGGCCTGAGCAGGCCGTGCGTTGAGCAGTCCGCTCAGGGCGAGTGCGCCGAGCCAGACTGGGTGGGCCATCCTCATGCGGCCTCCTTAGGTGGCAGACTGAATCACTATGCGGAGTTCCCGGGTCCGCCCGAAACTGTCAGTTCTACCAGTGGCGGAGGTCGGAGGACACTGCTGTTAGAACTAACAGTTTCCCTTGGCAGTACCGGACTCTACCGTGAGTTACCGGAATACCGCTGACCGACTCGATCTCAATCACCAGGAGAGAGTATGCGAATTACCCGAACTCACCCTGCTCTCGCGCTCAGCCTCCTGCTCGGTGCCTGCGCACCGAATACGGAGGTGGTGAACTCCTGGAAAGAGCCCACGATGCAGCCGCAAAAGTTCAAGAAGGTTCTTGCGGTCTTCATCAGTAAGGACGTGGGTATGCGCCGCGCGGCGGAGGACGAGCTGGCCAAGAAGCTGGGGAATGGGGTAGCGGCCTACTCGGTTATTCCGGATGAGGTTCTGCGGGACCAGGAAAAGGCCCGGGCGCTGGTCATAGCGCAAAACTTCGACGGCGCCGTGGTGATGCGTCCGGTGGCGGTCGACCAGGAGACCACCTACGTCCCGGGTTCGTCCTATGTGGTCCCGTCGGCGTACGGGTCGATGTGGGGCTACTGGGGCACGGGCTGGGGGTACGCCTACTCTCCCGGCTACGTCCAACAGGACCAGGTGGTGAGCGTGGAGTCGAACGTCTATTCGCTGACCCAGAACAAACTGGTCTGGGCCAGCCGCACCAAGACCTACAATCCAGACTCGGTGCGGAAGCTGGTCAATGACATCGTCGACGCTACCGTCAGCCAGATGAAGAAAGAGAAGGTCTTTGCCAGCAGCACTCTGCAGGAAGCTCCGGTGGACGTTGCTGTCGCTCGGGCCGGTGCCGGGCTCGTTAGCACTTCAGGCCTGTAGCACTCCGGCAGCGACGACCATCAATCTCTCGGGCGGCCCCGCCCCCGTCCGGCTGCACCTCAACCCTGGGGTCAGCCGGGCGGACGGCCCGATCCACCTCAGCGTTACCAGTCCTTCCGCGGATAGTATCGTGGTCAGCTCGGCCAACGAGCTGGACCGGTACTCGGCCACCGGGTCCAAGCTCCAGACCTGGCTCCAATCGGATTTCGGGGACAGCCTGCCGGTCATGCGCTATGCAGTGCGCCACGAGGGCCGGCTCCTCAATGTGGTGAAGAAGCCGCTCAAGGTTCAGGTCTGCCGCCGCCACGCCTGCGAGTCCTACTACCACGAGCTCTCGGTTCTGCTGCCGGAAAGAAACCGGCGCTCTGTGGCGATCACCGGCGGCTGGAGCACAAACTTCAGCCAGCGGGCGATCCGCGGCCCCGATCGAAGCCCGACCCAGCGCGGCGCTCAGAGCGCCTCGGAGCTCAATCTGCAGGCGGAGCTCGCGGTCGCCGGTTTGAGTGCCCGGCTGGAAGGCTCCTTTGGGTCAGGGGCCCGAGCGGCCTCACTCGACCTCTCTCGGGAGATCAAGCGTGGCTCGGGTGGTATGGGGTACGGACTGGCGGTCCACCTCGGCACTATTCACGCGGATTGGCAGCCCACCGCCGGGAATGTTGCCCTCAGCAGTGGGACCGCCTATCGAGCGAGCATAGGGCCGGCTATCATGCTCAAGGGCCTGACCGTCAGCACGCAGATCGGAGTTTATGGCAACGGAAGGGGCGTCATGCAGGAGCTGACCAACTTCATTTCGTTCAATGGAGGGCTCACCGACGTCCGGATCCCTCTGACCGTCACGCTGGACCGCATGGTGGCCTTCGGCGACCAATCGCTCGCGCCCCGGGGGAGAGAGCAACTGGAGCGGTTGACCCTCGCCTGGGAAGTTGTCTCCAACCTGGCGCTCCGGCTGAGGATGGTGAACCGGCGGGGCACCTGGTCCACCGGCTATCGCGCCGCCCAGCTGCATGCCGATCAGGTGGACTACACGCTGGGCGCGCAGTACACCGTGGGGTGGTGAGGCTGGAGCCTTGCCCTGTAAGAACTAACAGTTACCCCAGCACCCGGAACACCGTACCCTGTACCCGTCGGCCCGGCGGCTGAGCCGAGCTGTGCCAAGCATCCATTTACGAACCCAGTGAGGCACACCATGAGATGCCGTATCTTCCCCCTTGTCAGTGGCGTTGCAGCGCTGTGGCTCACAGCGGCGCCGGCAGCAGCGCAATTGCAGGAGGTGCACCACAGCCGCTTCGAGCTCACGCCGTTTGCGGCCTGGTCGTTTGGCGGCGCATTCGAGACCAACACAGGCGGCGCGCTGGGAGCGGGAGAACTCCGGGTGCCCGATTCGTTCTCCTGGGGCTTGGTCGTCAGCTTCCTGGCCACTATGGGATCTGCCGTCGAGCTGCTCTACTCCCGGCAGGATAGCGACATCGAGTTCGATCCGGCTGGGGGAGGAGCGAACGTACCTCTGCCCGGCGGCTTCGCGTTCAATTACGTCCAGATCGGCGGACGGCAGGAGTTCGGGCACTCGGAGAAGCTGCGGCCCTTCATCACCGGCTCCCTCGGAATCAACGTTCTCGATCCCAAGGCGGAAGGAATCGGTTCCAGTACCCGCTTCTCCTGGAGCGTCGGCGGCGGGGCCAAGTACATGTTCTCCAGCCAGCGGATCGGCATCCGCAGCGACATCAAGCTCTGGGTAACGCCGGTTCCCTCGGGCGATTACGGGGTCTGGTGCGGGTTCTATGCCTGTGTCGCGGGTGAAGGGACGGCCTGGGTGAACCAGGGCCAGTGGACCGGCGGCCTGGTGTTCGCCTTCTAGAGTGGGTCGTTTTCAGGAAGGGCAGCATGAGAAAAGTTTTCTACGCCACGCTGCTGCTGGCGTGGGCGCTGGGAATAGGGAGTAAGCCGGCCGGAGCCCAGACAGCAGCCCCCGCGTCGGCTTCAATCTCGAGCCAGCTGGGCCTGGTGGTGTTTCCCGCCAAGGACCAGACCAAGGAGCAGCAGGCTGCGGACGAGAAGGCCTGCTACGATTGGTCCAAATCGGAGACCGGAATCGATCCCGCAGCCGTAACAGTGAACACCGACTCCGCGGCAGCAGCGGGGAAGGCGGCCGCCGATACCGCGACGCACGGGGCGGCAGTCAAAGGTGCGGCCGGCGGAGCTGCGGGCGGAGCCATCGTCGGGGGAATTGCCGGCGACGCCGGCACAGGTGCCGCGATCGGGGCGGCGGCGGGAGCCGTCAAGGGCCGACGGGCCAAGAAGCAGGCCAGCAAGCAGGCGGAGCAGCAGGCGGTGGCCGGGGCCCAGGGAGAGGCAGCCGGGAAGATCGACGCGTTCAAGAAGGGGATGAGCGCATGCCTGGAAGGGAAGGGGTACAGCGTGAAATAGGTTGGACCTGGCAAACGACATTCCGGTGAAGCCTAGAAAATCCAGACTATGCCTCCCCGAAAGCCGTTCACCGTGTACTTGATCTTTCCCGCCACGTCGATGTTGAGGAAGGCGCTCTCCTCGCTGGTCTTCTCCAGAGTCACCGTGTAGAAGCCGAGGTTATATCCCAGTTCCGCTCCGAATTTCTCGCTGAAGAAGCGCCGTGCGGCCAGTCCCAGTTCGGCCACCCCGGCCTTGAAGTTCTCGACCTTGAAATAGACTCCCCGCGCATCGGATTCCAGGTACCACTTCTCGCCCAGCTTCCACCGGCCATAGAGTCCCAGTGAAAGCGTAGGGGCGGTAAAGCTGGTGGTCTTCGATCTCTCGACGATCGCGGTATCAGGCCCACCCTGGGTGGCCCCCGCCACCGCATTGAGCTCGCTCTTCAAGAAAATGGCACCCAGGCCTACGGCGGCCCCGATTTGACTCTCGGGCCGGGCCCGGAAGCTGTAGCGGTAGGTCAGGAACGCCTGACTGGTTCTGAGGTTCGAGTTGAGCCTGAGCCCGGCGTCAAAAGTGGTATCGGAAAAGGTCAGGGTGTCGACCAGCACCTTCTCGGCCGAACGGACGGCGCGGAGATATCCCAGCTCCAGCTCATGCCGCTTGCCGGGCCGCCAGCGCAAAGCCGCACGGGGCTGGAAACTGGTCCCGGAAACGCCGAGCGCATCTTCGGCATCGATCTCGCTGCCTTCGCCCTCCTGATTCTGGGGATCGATCCGGATGTTTTCGCCCAGCAGCAGGAGCGTAGCCGAGGCATCGAGCTCCCATTTCGGGTACAGGCGGGAGTCCGGCTCCTGGGCGGCCGCAGCTGAGGCGAGCACTGGGGTGAGGCCGGCCGCGAAAACGAGGAAGCGCCACATGGTACCACCTTGCGCGCAAGAGGGTCGGGGCCCGGATCCACCGCATGGCGAGAGGATGCCGAGAATGGGGCGGTCCGGGCACTGTCACAACTGACAGTTTCAGTCTGCGCCGGCTCACCGGATCGTCAAGCCGATGAGCTGGCTAACGCACGTGACCGAAATCTCCATCGCCTTCCTCAACGGCCTCGCGCTGTTAATGGTGTTAGCGGGATCGGTGGAGGCGATCGTTGGCGTAGTCCGGCTGCTCCTGGCCGGAGGCCCGTGGCCGGCGCGGCGCGACGTGTGGCTCCGCTACGCCCGCTGGCTGGTTGCTGCGCTCACCTTCCAGCTCGGCGCCGACATCGTGGAGACCTCTATCACCCATCACTGGGAGGCGGTCGCCCGGCTCGGGGCGGTCGCCGTGATCCGGACCTTCCTCAACTTCTTCCTCGATCGAGACCTCGCCGAGCTACAGGAGCGGCATCGGGAGGGTGCTATCCCGCACAGCTGAAACCTTCGTTGATCTCAGTCAAGGTTCGTTGGAGCGCTCCTCAGATGGCCTCGCCCACCGAGAAGTACAGCAGCCCGCCGTCACGGCCCCAGGCATAATCCAGCCGCAGGTGCATCGGATATTTCCGGGTTAGTTGAAAGCGGAGACCAGCGCCGCCGGCTGGAAGCAGCTCCGAATTGAGAATCTCCGAAATTTCCGGGGCCACCTGCGAGAAACCCCCAAAAAGCACGGCACCCAGTCGACCCGCGGTGTGACCGCGCAGCTCCACCTGAACCGCGGTAGTGTAGTGATCCCTGTAACGCCCCTGGGTGTACCCCCGCACGGAGAAACGGCCGGTGCCCAGCGAGCAGAGGCCGTAGAACGGAGCATCTCCCGGCGCTCCGCAGGCGAGGAGGTTCGTGGCTAGCACCAGGCGTGGCCCCTTGAAGCCGTGATACCAGGACCAGGCCGCCTGGTAGCGTTGAAATGAGCCCGACTCTCCGGTGGTTGTAGTGAAGAAGTTCCCCTTGAGCTGCGCCAACGACCCTCGCTGGGGCCAGTAGTCGTCGTCCCGGGTATCGAACTCCGCCTGAAGGCCGCCCGCCAGGAGCTCCGTGTTGGCCTGATCGGGCAGCGCGGGCTGATTCGGTCCCGCCGAGTCCTGGGGTGTGACGGTGGTGGTCAGCCAGACGACTTGACCCCCGAGGTAGAGTCCGTTGGCGACACGGCGGAGCAGGGCACCCGAGGCCACAAAAAACGTCTGTTCTATCGGCACCGATTGACCCGCTTCTCCGGCGTCGATGCCGATTCCATAGAAATCGTACTGTAGGTCCATGTAGCCGGCCACGCCGCGGGCCCGCCAGCTGTCCCGGCCGAGGCGCGCCATCTCCATCGCCATGACGCCCCAACTGCCATTCTCGCTGGCGAGACCGACAATGGCTCCGGTAGAAGGCTTGATGGTGGTATCGGCATCGAACCGGTGAATCAGGCCCAGCATCAGGGCCATGCCCCAGCCGATCTGCGAGTTCCGAAACGGCAGTGGTGCCACCAGCGGGGTAACCCCAGATCCTTCTTCGGCAGTGCTTTCGACAGTTCCAGGCGCCGGCTCGATCGAGGAGATGTCGGAGGTTTCTACCCCTTGCGCCCAAACTCTTCCGCAGCAAGTGGTGATCCAGCCGAATACTACGAGGCGGGCTAGAATACGACCTTAAGCAGGCGGTCGAGAAACTCCTCGGCCGAGAACATCGTCAACCCCAGCGGCAGCACAGGCAGGAGGGTGGTCACCGCCAACTGCACGACGGTCGACAGCGTGAACGGAATCCACCTCATCTCCTTCACCACGTCGTAGCTGTTTCCCATGTCCGCCATCGACTGGATATCGGAGCTTCCGAGCAGCGGCTCGCCTGGCGGCGCCTCTGCCCGCACCCACTTGCCGTCGAACTCGCGCATGTATCGCTGAGCCAGTACGCCGTATTTGCGCGAACCGGCGCGCTGGGCGGCTTCGAGCTGGCGCATGAACACGAGCAAAGGTCCCAGTATGGCAAACACCATGACGGTCACCAGCCCGATCAGCTCCACCTTGAACTGGGGCAGGGTCGCGCCGGCGTAGAAGATCCGGTTGGCCATCAGCCCCGCCAGCAATACGCCTTGGGCCAGCAGCACCGTCGCAAACGTGCGACTCACGCTGGCAAGGAAGCCCAAGCCTCCGGCGCGGTCGGGATGCGTTGGCATGAGATTCAGTTCGATTCGCGACACCTGCCAGAGGAAACGCGCCCAGATGAACAACCGGAAATACCAGCGCAGCAGAAGGAACTGAAACAACGGCAGGCTCACCAGGCCCAGCCACCAGCCGGCGAGCGACGGGCGCCATATCCCGTCGACAATGGCCCCGTGCCAGCTCGGTACGGGGAGGGCCATCTGCCTCCGCCAGAGAAATCCGACTCCGACGACGTAGACCAGGATGAGGAGCAGCGCCTCCACCCAGACCGAATTGCGCAGCCGCATAGCGGAGGTGACGGCCGCCTTGAAGGCCGCCCGTTGCGAATCGGGAATCAGAACCCGCTCGACAAACTGCTCCACCGTTCGCGCGCAAGCGTCGGTGCACGGCCAGTTCGGCCAGGATCAAAAGGGGCATCGCCAGCAGCAGGCGGGCGTGCAGTTCGACGTCGTAGAGGAAGGGCAGCTCCACGCCGCCCCAGACATATCCTTGCAGGGCGGAGAGGACCAGCAGGGGCACCCAGGCCAGGACCGTCAGCACGACGATCCGGCGCCGCGTGAGCTGCAGAGCGTCTCCGCACAGACGAGTCCGTCGCCAGAGTTGATACAGCGGCCCGCCCAGGACCAATGAAAACTCTGGCGATCCGGTTGCCGTTGTTGAGGCCATAGAAATCCTACTGCACGGCCATCGCGACCCGGAAGCGCTCTTCCGCCGTGATGAGGTGGTCCTGATCTTCTTTCTCTAGGTCGATCTGGACCCAGTTGACCTCGCCGCTGAAATCGTTGTGAGCCGGGGCGTAGTCCGGAGACACCGTCGACCCCGTTTCCTTACCTAGGTCGCAGGTCTCATCGGCGGAGAACAGCATCGGGACCGTCATCTCGACCCGCCCCTCGCCGTCTTTCTTTCCGTCCACGAAGAGCGCCACGTCGCCGCCCTTGGCCAGGCCGCCCCCATCGTACTGGAACTCCATCCGAACCTGGTGCTTGCCGGGGGGAATTGGCTTACTGCCTTCGGTATAGTACCGCGTGATGCCGAAGAAGTTGTAGCAGTGCTTCAGCTTCCCGTTATGGGCGTAGAGACTCCAGCCGCCCACGTCGCCACCCAGTGCCACGATGACGCCTTTCGCGCCGGATTTCGGCACCTCGATCTCCGCGGTCAGCGAATACGATTTGTTGTGGGTGACGACAAGGGAGCCCTCGCTCAGCCGGGCCATGCCGCCGAACAGGATTTGCGAGTTGCCCTTGATCAGCTGCGGGCGGCCGGCGAGGTCGGGGTTGAAGCGCTCGAACGTCCGATCGTCGAGCGGAATGACATTGTATTTGGCCGCCTCGATTAGAAATAGCCGCTGGAGCTCGGCCAGCTTCTTCGGCTGCTCCTTGGCCAAATCCTTCGATTGGCTCCAGTCGGAGTTGGTATCGTATAGCTCCCAGACATCCTCGTCGAAGGCGCGCTTGTAGGAGCCGACCCAGGGGATCCCATGCCGGGTCACCGCGGTCCAGCCCTTGTGATAGATCCCCCGGTTACAGAACATCTCGAAGTACTGGGTCTCCCGCTGCTCAGCCGCCTTGGCGTCCTTGAAGGCGTACATCATGCTCCTGCCCTCGAACGGGGCCTGCTGCGCGCTGTTCACGATGGTCGGATGCGGCAGCCCTGAGGCCTCCAGAACGGTGGGCGCGAGATCGATCACGTGGCAGAACTGAGACCGGATCTCGCCCTTACCTTTTATGCCCTTGGGCCAGTGCACAATCGTACCGTTGCGGGTACCGCCGAAGTGCGACGCCACCTGCTTGGTCCACTGGTAGGGCGTGTTCATGGCATGGGCCCAGCCCACCGCGTAGTGGTTGTATGCATGCGGTCCGCCGAAGTCATCGATCTTGCTCATGAGGAACTCGGGGGTCTCGATCGTACCCATGCCGTTGAGCACGGCCACCTCATTAAAGCAGCCGTTCAGCGTACCCTCCGCGGAGGCGCCGTTGTCCCCAAAGATGTAGTAGATCAGCGTGTCATCCAGGATCTCCAGATCCTTCAGGGTGTCGAACAAGCGGCCGACGTGGTAGTCGGTGTGCTCGAGGAACCCGGCATAGACTTCCATCTCGCGGGCCAGAATCGGCTTCAGCTCTTCGGGCATGTCGTCGAAGGCGGGAATCTCCTCCGGCCGCTTGGTGAGAACCGCGTCGGCCGGAATCACAGCCAGCTGCTTCTGCCGGGCAAAGGTCGCCTCCCGCACCTTGTCCCAACCCTGGTCGAACTTGCCCTTGTACTTGTCGATCCATTCCTTGGGGACGTGATGGGGGGCGTGGGTGGCGCCCGGTGCGAAATAGATGAAGAAGGGCTTGTCGGACATCAGCGCCTTCTGCCGTCGAATCCAGCCGATCGCCTTGTTGGTCATGTCTTCGGTGAAGTGGTAGCCCTCCTCCGGGGTCTTGCCCTGTTCCATCGGCGTGGTGCCTTCGTAGATGGCGGGGTACCACTGGTTGGTCTCACCACCGATGAAACCGTAGAAGTACTCGAAGCCGCCACCACCGGTCGGCCACTGATCGAAGGGTCCCATCGGACTGGTCTCCCAGACCGGGACCTCGTGGCACTTGCCGAACTGCGCCGTCGCGTAGCCGTTGAGCTTGAGGGTCATCGCGAGCGGCGCCTTGTTCTTCGGCAGGATCGAGGTATAGCCGGGCGCCGAGGTCGCGATCTCGCAGATGCCGCCCATGTTCACCGAATGGTGGTTCCGCCCGGTCAGCAGCGCCTGGCGGGTGGGAGAGCAGAGGGCGGTGGTGTGAAAGCGATTCAGCTTGAGCCCGCTCTTCGCCAGCCGTTCTGCGTTCGGCGTCGCGACCGGCCCACCAAAGGCGCTGGTAGCGCCAAAGCCGCAGTCGTCGATCAGGATGACCAGGACGTTCGGCGCTCCCTTGGGCGGCCGGAGCGGCTCGATGGCTGGAAATTTTGTGTCCGGATCCTTGGCATCGTAGGTGGTCAATCCCACGTGTTGCGCGTCCGGGATCGGAAGAATCGACCGTTGGATGGTGTCCTGAGAACTCATGGGGCCTCTCGTTGTGGGCCTTGATGGTATCGTCGGCGTTCATCACGCCGCTGCGGATACCCCTAACAAGGCGCAGGCTGCCGGGCAGGAAGGCTCGGCCGCTTGGTGGCCAATGGTGGCGAATGGCTCCAGGCTAGGGTCGCGCGGTACGATCGGGAACTGGCAGTTCTGACAGGTTGGGCTTTGTGGCCCCGCTTAGTTCATCTCATCAGCGCGAGGTTCCGCCAGAAATTCTCCAGACTCTGGGTGCCGCCGAACAGCGTGGTGAAGATGGTCGAGTCAGCCATCAGGATATCTCCGCCGCGCTCCGACTGAGGCGGCATCCAGATGAAGCAGTTGAACTCGGTGTTGCCGGCGGCCGTAAACGGGTGGGGCCGGTCCAGGTCGATCGGCTGGCAGGAGAGGACCCGCACCGACGAGGTGTCGCCGTTGGTCAGGGCGTAATGGGGCAGGTGAGGATGGAAGTTGAAGGTGGTGACATCGCGCAGAAGGCCCCGGACGTCGAGGTCCCGGTTGGTGTGGAGTGGCGCGATCTGGGTGGTGCCTTTTACCACCGCCGGGCGGAGTCCGTACTGGTTCATCACCGGAACGTTCAGCCCCTTCATCAAAGACCGGGTGTACTGGCCGAACCGCTGCTGCCGCGGCACCAGCGGATCGCCGTGGTGCTTGTACTCCATCTGCCGCTGCTTCAGGTCGGCCGCAAAACCGACGTCATGGTGGGGGCCGATCAGGAGACAGGTCCCCTCGCGCTTGAGCCACTCCCGGAGCGCGGCGATCTCCTCCGGCGCAGCTTCCTGCTCCGCGAGCAGGTGGTCGAGCCCGAAGACCATCAGCGTGTCCGTGTCCGCCAGAACTCGCTCGTCGATCGGCTGCCGATAGCCGGCCTGGTCGATCCGCTGGAAGACGGCGACGGGCTGCTCGGTCGCTTCGCCCACCAGCTGCTGAAAGCTCAGCGTCGAGCGGTGAAACAGCTCCAGCGTACCGGCAATGCCCTGCAGGAAGCCCTGCTCGTCCCACTCCCGGGTTTCATACTCGGGCCAAGCCACCCTGCGAACCTCGGTGAAGGTGGAAAAGCGGTTGTCCATGATGGATGGATCGCGGTTCGCCTCCCAGGGATAGCTCCAGGTCCAGTAGATGCTCACCCGCCGCTTGCCGGACTTGTACTTCCGGGGAACGTGATCCTGGTTGTAGGTCCTCGCGGCATTGACTGTACTCATATTGTGCTCCGTTCTCGTCTGGCTAAACCGCCGTCAGAAGTGGACCGACGCGGCGATCTGCAGCGAGTGGCCCTGGAAGGTCGATCGGTTGGAAAACTCCTTGAAATACTTGAGGCCGAGCCCGACCTCCCGGGCGGGGAAGCCCAGGTTTGCGGTGAAGCCCAGCGCGTTGACGCTGTAGTGGGCCGCGGCCTGCTCCGGTGTTACGGTCGGCCCGGTCTTGTCCGTGGTCTGCCGCTGTTCGTATCCAACCAGTCCCAGCTGCAGCTGCAGATCCTCCCGCAGCGGGAACAACCGAGTGGCCGAATAGTCGAGATTCAGGGTCTGCCCCGGCCGAATACCGGTGCTCTCCTGAGTGCCGTGAAACTCGTACATCTGGAAGGCGGAGAGAGCCGTTCTCCTGTCCGCGGTCAGATAGATCGTTTGACCCGATGCGACGACGTGGGTCCAGTATCCCGATCCGACGTTATCGTCCTGGCCGGCGTCGAATCGCCCAGTCGGAGCCAGGAATCCGTAGATCGCCTTGATCTCCGCGCGTTGCGTGGCCCAGCCCAGAATCAGCGGCTGATAGTAGGAGTCGGCAAACCCGCCACCGCCGCTGATTGCCCCGCTCGCGTCGGACGCAAGCGAGTTGTTGGCGATCGGCAGAGTGGCCGAGGCCGCCAGCCTGGCCCCGCCGAGAACCTGCTTCGCGCTGGCCCACACGAACCCGTTCATGTCCATAAGGACCGAATTGCTGCCGGTGGCCAAGACCCCGCCCTCGGCATCCACACTCCGGTTGCGGGAGTAGAACAGGAACGAGTTTGAGTAGGTGAACCCGGCGGCCGGCATCACGCCCGAGCCTATGGCGCTCATGCCCAGCGGGTAGACGCCCCGGTTCTGCGCCTGGGCCCACCCGAACGCGATGAAGCTGCAGGCCACCGCGACGGGCAGGGTGCGCATGGCTCAGCGCGCATCGCCCGAGCCCGCGAGATGCCTGAGCGCTTTGAGGCCCGGTAGAAAGAAGTAGGCCCCGCCCCGGACGGTGGTGAACGCGGGGAGGCCGGTGATGCGCTTCTTTATCGGGCGCTTCGGAATCTTGTACTCCAGCGTCCCGTCCTGCGTCCCGATGATCGGATCGCGCTCATTTTTCAGCTCGTGAAAGTTCTTGTCGTTGATCCACACGTTCTGGGCGAACTCGAACTGGCGGATGAGACTGGCGCAGATCACGAACGCGGCGATCCCTCGTTCTACGCCGTCTTCCGGCGCGCCTTCCGGCAGAGGCGGGCCATAGGTGGCGCCCCGCCGAATCATCCGCCTCCGGTTCATGTTGGCGGCCGTGTCCCGGGGGTTCATCCGGCGGCAATGGGAGCCGAGCGGAACGGCATAGCCCAGCGGGTCCATCTTCTTGTAGTTGAAATCGTTGTTCCGCTGCATATCGGCTCCGAGCACCGGATCATCTTTCTCGGGAGCGAGGACTAACGGCGCACCGCTGCGCCACCGGCCCATGAGCTTCGCGGCGATGAACTCCTGTTCTTCGGCGGTCTTCCCGTGCTCGGCTAGAAACTCCCGAAACTTCCCCACGTGTTCCTCCAGCCGGCGGTACGCCATATAGCTGCCGTTCCGGGACAACACCTGGGGTTGCGGCTGGAGGGCGGGAGGACCGTTTTCATCGGGATAGCCCAGAATGAACTCGCCCGGCTCGAGCGCCGCGCCGGAGCCGGGAGTTGGCTCCTCTCCGGTTCCCTTCATCACCGGCTGGGAAAGACGGTCTCGGTAGCCGAAGTGGTCATGGGCGTAATCGAAGGGCGGGGTGGCCTCGAGGTCGAGGAAGGAGAGCCGTTCCACTCCGGGGATCTCCGCCAGCAGCTCCTCATGGGCCGCCACACACCGGGTATGCTCCGCGGCCGTGCGGGCGAACAGAATCACTATGGCGTGGAGGTCGGGACTGGCCAGGTCTCCCACCCAGCAGTTCGGATGGTTGACGCCGGTGTCACCCAGCATTTCGGCCCGAGCCACCATGCCCTGCTTGAATTCTTCGGGGAACGTCGCCAGCGACGCCTCATCCACGCCGAGGGCCCGCAATCCTTCCCAGGTGAATGCGACGTTCACCCAGCGATTGTCGCTCTCGACCGTAGTCCGTACGCTGGAGGCCGAGCGGACCTTCTCCAGGATGCCCGTAAGCCAGCCCTGGGCGCCGGCGGTGTCCCGGAAGGTGAGAAATTCGTACCGCCCGGTCAGCGCCGGGGTTCGGGTCACCAGAATGTGCTGGATGTCATCGAGCTCGAGCATCGTTGCCTCCCCTGCCGACTCACTGCATCTGATCCAGCATGTTGGAGAACGCCGCCTTCAGCCTCAGCGCCTTCTTGATCTCCTCCGCGGTCACGTAGGGGTACTCGCCGTACTCGAGGAAGCTGGGACGGTGGTGGTCGCGGACGAACTGGACGAACGCCGAAGGGTTGGTCTTCCAGTCCATCGGGAAGCCCTCCAGGTTCTCGAAGACCGTGCTGATGCCGTACTTGCCGAAGAGCGCAACAGCGTCCTCGGTGTACTTGTCGAAATCGGTATCGAAGATGCCCTGATACATGAAGTAGGTCTCCTTGCCGATGTCGAAGAGCACCCACCGGAGGTAATGCAGCTTGAGCACGGCAAGTCCATCCGGCAGACCCTTGATGGTATCCTCGATCTTGTGGCCGTACTCACGGATGGTCTGCTCGGTACCCGGTTTGATCTTGGCGATGATGGTGAACCCATAGTTCGCGGGGGTCTTGGGATAAATCGGACCGTACCGTCCCTGCTCCAGCTTGAAGAACCCTTCCTTCGGAATCGCCATCGCTGCGGGCTTGGACCAGTCTTCTACGATCTCTGTCGTGTCGGTTGGCTCGGTCATGGTGTTCGTCATGGGAACCTCTCGTAGGTGACGTTGGCAGGATTACTCAGCGCCTGAGTGGCGAGTACGGCGGCTGCTTGAGGCTAGGAGTGGGTGCTACAGGAGGAAACTGGCATTTCTGACAGGCAGCCGCGCCTTGTCGTGGGCTCTGGGACTGGTACAAAGTGCAGTTTCGTTGGACCCTCGGTCTCCCCCATAGTGATCCTGGGAAAGAGGTTTCTTCACGACTCATGCGCGGAGGCATTATGTGGCAGGGAAAACTGATGGGCGCCGGGATCGTCGCGGCGGTGATCCTGGTCGGTGGCTGCAACAAGTCGGAGCCGGAGCAAGCCACGCCGGAACAGGCTGCCGGTCAGGCGCCAGCCGACACCACTAGTGCTAACCCGGCCCCGGCTAAGGACACCACGGCTGCCACCCCGGGAGCCTACGGAGATACCACTGCGGCGAGCACGGGTGCCTATCCGTCTGACACTTCCGCCCCGGCGGATTCCGTCCGGCCTGACTCGACCTGACCGGCAGCGACTGACGGCAGCTAACTATGCCCGCCGTCAGGCTCGGGGCGGGCATCCACCTGTATACCCATGGAGGTCCTCTCATGAGGAAGGCTCACCCGGCCTGGCTCGGCGCGCTGGCGCTGAGCGGCTTGCTCATTGCCCCTCCAGCTCACGCTCAGGCCGGCCAGTCCTCCACCGGCGACCAGCTCGAGCTCACCCGGGCCAATATCCAGACCCGGCGGCAGGAGATCGTGCAGCAGCTCATGGAGCTGACCCCGGCCGAGAGCGAGAAGTTCTGGCCGATCTACCGGGAGTTCCGCAACGAAATTGCCAAACAGGGCGACCAGAGAGTCGAGTGGCTGGACCGGTTCGCCACTCAGGCCGCCACCATGTCCGACGAACAGTCGAAGAAGCTGCTCGATGACTGGTTCAGCCTGCGGGAGAAGCAGATCGATCTGCAGAAGAAGTACGCCGGGAAGTTCCGCAAAGCGGTGCCCGGGGTCAAGGTGGTCCGCTTCTACCAGATCGAGAACGCATTGAACACCGTGGTCAGCGCCAATCTTCAGGCCGCCCTGCCGGTGCCGGGAGATACCACAGCGCAATAAATCGAGCCGGATCCAAAAAGCGAGGGATCCCATGCTGACGAATGGACGTTTTCTCGAAAACATGAAGCGCCAATGGAAACTCCTCGTCCTGCGGGGAGTTTTGGCGATCGGATTGTCCATTGTGGCCTTTGCCCGGCCGGGCGTCACGCTCCTGGCTCTGGCCACTCTCTGGGGCATCTACGCCCTGATCGACGGAATCGTCGCCTTGATCACCGCCTTTCAAGTTCGGGATGAGGGCCGGCCGGTCTGGCCCCTGATTCTCATTGGGCTCCTCGGCATTGCCGCTGGAGCCTTCACCCTGGCCCGCCCCGGCGTCACGGCGCTGGCGATCCTTGTCTGGATCGCTGCCTGGGCCATCGGCGTTGGCGTCCTTCAGGTGGTGCTCGCCTTCCGGCTGCGCCGGGAGATCTCCGGCGAGTGGCTGCTGGCGCTGTCGGGCGTTCTCTCGGTGATCTTCGGAGTGGTGACGATTGGAAACCCGCAGTGGGGCGCAGCGGTGGTCGTTTATACCATCGGTGTCTACGCCTTCTTCTTTGGCCTTCTGCTGATCGCGCTGGGGTTGCGGCTCCGCGGCTTGAACAAGCGGGTAGCTGAGCGCTTCGCGTAGGAGCAGGGAAGGGGGAAGGGGGGAAAGAGAAAGCGGGAACGTAGCACCGCCACGTCCCCGCTTCCCCTCCTTCCCGCTTCGCTCTTCCAGCCCCCTTCACTCCATCCTTATCAGCTCCACCCGCCGGTTCTTCGCCCGCCCCTCAGCCGTCTTGTTCGAGGCAACTGGTTTGTCCGGTCCGAAGCCCTTCGCGCTCAGCTGTGCCGGCGATACTCCGTTCTGCTCCAGGAATTTCTCCACTGCCACGGCCCGCTTCTGCGAGATCTTGATGTTCCCCGATCTCGAGCCGGTATTGTCGGTGAAGCCTGCGACTTGCACCCGCACCTCCGGGCTGGCCTGCAACTGTTTGGCCACGTCCTGCAGCGCCGCCTCCGATTCAGCCGTGAGCGTGGCCGAGCCGGTTGCAAAGGTTACCCCCTGCAGAGTGATCGTCTTCGCACCCTGCTGGAACAGAGACGGGCAGCCATTCTCGTCTACCGACGCGCGGGTGGGGGTGTCAGGGCAGCGGTCCGCCACATCCGGGACCTTGTCGCCGTCGGCATCACGGCCGCAGCCCCGGGGGTCCACCAGCTCGCCAATCACGGTGTTGGGGCACTGGTCCTGGGCATCGGCAACGCCGTCGGAATCGGCATCGAGCTGCCCCGGCCCGCAACCGTGCTCATCCACCTTCTCTCCCTCCGCCGTAGCGGGGCACCGGTCGGCGACGTTCATCACCGCGTCCTTGTCGTCGTCCTTCTGGCTCTCCGAGCAGCCTTCCGGATCTGCCTTCTCGCCGGCGGGCGTGCTCTTGCAGCGGTCCTTATTGTCGCTGACGCGATCCTGATCGGCGTCCCTCTGGTCCGGCGAGCAACCCTGGCTATCCGCAGCCTGGCCGGAGGGGGTGTTGGGACAGCGATCCCCCGCGTCCTTCACCTTGTCGCCATCGCTGTCCCGCTGGCTCGCCCCGCAGCCGCTGCCGTCGACCGACTCTCCCTCAGGGGTCCCCGGACAGTTATCCGCCTTGTTCTTGACTTGATCCTTGTCCTTATCAGACGAGTTGCCCAGCAGGAGGCTGAGACCGGCCTGCACGCCGAGATTCATGTAGTTGTCGATGGTCCCTGCCGAGGGGCTCGGGACGTAGTCGATGGTACCATCGACCTTGACGCCGAACTTCTCGCTCAGGCCCAAGCGGAGCTCCGAGGACGCCAGTAATACCGTCCTCGTCGGTGTCGGTGGGTTCCCCGTACATGTCCCGGACGTAACCGGCCCCGATCCGGATGGAACTGGCATTGCCACCCAGAGGTATATGGTAGGTCAGCCGACCGCGAACCGGAGTGTTCGTAATCGAGCTTCCCGCCGGCCCGTCAGCGCTGGTCGTCGCGGCCTCGGCCTCGATGTCGAGGTTTGGAAGGAAGAAAAACCCGAGTGAGCCGCCGCCCCCGACCTGGTCGTCGAGACCGAGGGTGTCGTCAAAGAAGCTGTAGCGGCCGAACCCGGTGATCTCGAAGCTTCCCGGGCTCTGCGCACTCAGTAACGTCGTACCGGCGAACAGGAAGAATCCCAACACCGCGCTGGACCGTGGCATGCGACCACTCCTGGCAAAATTCTCGTGAAAAAGATGGCAATTCCGGGCGAACATAGGACCGCAGGCGGGAACGATCTATTGCACCAAAGGCAAGGAAGCCTGCTGCTCGGCGAGCGTCGCCCGGAACGGATGGCGGCGGTACGTTGGCAGCAGGATCAGGTAGCCGACCATGGCCCGGGTGCCGGGAACCAGGAGCTCGTAGTGCTCCAGCAGGTCGAGCCCGTCTGACGAGGGGTCGGCCATGGTGCTCTGGAGGAAGTGCACCGCGAATGCGATGGCCTCGGCCCGGTGCTCGGCCCGGCTGCCGTAGCCATACCGCTCCGGATCGCCCATCGCGAGCACGTTGGCCAGTATCGAATCCACCCGCCCCATCTCACGCTGTTCCCACCGATGTCCCAGCTCGTGAGCAAAGGCGTGCCGCAGCTGGTCCTGGCTGGTTATGTGGACCGGATCCAGCGCTACCGAATCACGGGGACTCACGTACTCGGCCAGATTGCCCATCCGGATTCCTCGGGATCCAACGGAGCCCACCGGCCTAGCGGGCTTCCCGAACAGGGCATAGAGCGTGTCGGCATAGGCGCTCTGGGAGAGCCTACGGATAACACCGGCTGCGGCGGCGGCATCGGCGATACCATGCACCGGATTGCTGGGTACCCGCTCGAGAAGGGCCAGCTGGGTCAGGATGTTGGGCAGGCCGCCGGGCTCTGCCGTCTCGAAGACGCCGTCCTTGATCCGGAAAACGTAGGAGACCCTGCTCCCGAGCTTTCCGGTGTAAGCCAGCCTCGCGCGCGACGCGGAACGCTGGCTCGCATGCACCGGTTCGTTGGCGTGGATGGTTTGGTAGCTCAGCAGGACGGTTCCGCCAGGCGAGCGGAAGGTCAATCCACTCGCGGTCAGAGTTAAGACTCCCGGCACCGGCGGAAGACCATTCCGGGAGAAGTATCCGGGGACCCCGGCCGGTAACGACGCCGGCTGATAGGGGACGGACCGGTCCTGGCCCGCGGCAGCGAGCACCAGGTACATGCCAAGCTCGAGAGCCACCGACATTCGGCCCCCCTTCTTCTTCTAAACTGACGTTCGGGATATGAAACAGTGTGGCCTCGGATCGTGCAGGAGGCCATTAGACCAAAGGGCAGGGTGGGCGGCCTATCTAATAGGAAGAGAGGTACTCGGCCGGCA
>CAWJIM010000006.1:0-174715 GCA_963842945.1 uncultured Gemmatimonadales bacterium | reverse complement strand
AAAGCGCCGTCACAGCTTTGGGCTGCGGCGGCGCTCTCATTCTTGGTGCCGTGCTCCAGTTTGTGCTCCAGCTTGATCAGCTCACCGAGAAAGTATCCAATGAGCTGAAATCCGAGCCCTTAATCCCATCGCTACCGATGGCAGAGATTACCGTGCTGCTGCTGCCAGCACTGGGTCTTTCAAGGGAGAGCCGGGGAGACTCCGGCCAATTCTCTGGCTGCTGTGCTGGATCGGCAGGTACCGGCCCAACGTGCTGCTGTGCACACTTGCAGTCATCGGGCTGACCGAGGTGATATGCGGCCAATTGAGCCGCCACAACGGCGATTGCCATCGAAAGCGTTTTGTTCATACCTAAAATTTAATTACAACCGAGCGCCCATTGCAGTCCCGCTGGCCGGGTCACCCCCGTTCGCTTCGTCTCCCCCGTTCCAGTAAGGGAGGGCCTCACCGTTGGCCCAGGCGCAATGTTCTGGTTGAGCCGGAAGAAGTTTGTCGGATCGTATTTCGTCTTCAGTGCGACAAGTCGATCATACTTGATACGACCGTACGCGGCCCTCACACGCTCGTCACCTTCATCGCCGCCTACGTAGTTCACGTACACGCCTTCGGCCACGAACGGCCGCATCGCGGCGAAGAATTCGCGCGTCCAGCGGATATGTCGCTCTGACTCTTCGCCGTGCGGCCATGACGAAAAGATGCCCAGGCTGAACTGTGCCGCGCGTCCGTCAAACGCAGTCTCTTCCGGCCCAACGCGGCCAACAGCTCCCTCGAGGTGTTCGATGAGGATCGCCGTCTGAGGCGACGTCACTCGAGAGAACTGGTCCACGACCATCTCGATTGCCGGATCCGAGAGCTCGCCCATGAGGCTCGATTTCCAAAAGTGATGGCGACCGGCCGGAAATCCAGGGTCAAGCATGGTTTGCAGCTCGCGATTGTAGCTCATCGGGCGGACCATGTCTGCGAGCGGCGAGCCGAAGGCGCGGAGTGGCCGGACCGTTCGTTCCGCCGCTTCGATTGATCCCACGCAGCAGAGGGCGATCGCCAGCACCGGCGAGCCATCGGGCGAGCTGACAAACGCCGCGGTGGAGGTCAGCTCGTCAGGCGCCTCCCGCGCATAGTCACGCCAAAAGCGCACTACTTCCGGCGCCCGCGCCAGTGGATGAAGAATCATTCCGGCGAGCACGGGGCCGACCGGGTGAAGTCGGTACTCAAACGATGTGACGATGCCGAAGTTGCCACCTCCGCCGCGAACCCCCCAGAAGAGGTCTGCATTCTCGGACGCGGTCGCGCGGACCGACTCTCCGTCAGCAGTAACTAAGTCAACCGAGATCAGATTGTCGCAGACCAGCCCATACTTGCGCATCAGCCAGCCGAAGCCACCGCCAAGTGTGAGACCGGCAATGCCTGTCGAGGAAATTTCGCCGCCCGTGGTTGCCAGGCCGTGCGCCTGCGTTGCCTCGTCGAACTCACCCCAAGTGAGACCAGGGTCGGTGCGAACTTTCTTCCGGCTGGGTCGACGCGGATGCCTTTCATGCTCGAGAGGTCGATGACAAGCCCGCCATCGCACGTGCCATGACCTGCCACCCCGTGACCTCCACCGCGAACAGCGACAAGGAGGCCGGCCTCTTGACCGAACCGGATGGCGCGCTTCACGTCGTCCACGCCCTCACACTGAACGATGATCGCAGGCCGCCGATCGATCATGCCGTTGAAAACCTTGCGGGCGACTTCGTAGTGCGCATCCGCCGGTAGAATCAGCGTTCCTCGGAAATCTTGTTGGAGGTCAGTCAGCGCTGAGGTGGTCATATGCATCTCCGAATTAGTAACGATGGAGGGTAGTCGTGGTGCGGGAACAGACGCAACCGACAAACGGATGCTCTACGCCGACAACCGCCGCGGGTTCGCCAACGCCGGCGAGCGCCGACGTCGACCTAACCATATCGTGGAACAGCTTGCTCATGATCCGCCAGCGCCCGTCGATCTTCATCAGCTGGAAGTAGTTGCCGAAGTCGTGGCTCTGGTACGCACACTCTCGGTACTCTCGGGCAACGCCCGAATGACTTGCTCAGTCGATCGAAGAGAGCGGCCGGGGCGTGTCGCAGGCTGAAGCTCTATCTTCCCCTAAGGTGCCAGGTCATTAGGGCCTCCGGTGGGGAGTGCCGTTTTCCGGAGAGCGGAGCGAATCCGGGCACCAGTTGCTGGAGGCGCCTTCGGAGTTCGGTCTCTTTGGCGTCGCAGCGGGCACGTCGGACAGCTCCCTTGGAGGGAGCGAAGCCTTCGCGTCACGACCTCCTCTGAAGCGCCAGGACCAAGGCGACCACGCCGAGGGCCACGCCGGTGCCGAACAATCCCCACCGAAAGGGTGGCGGCTCCAGTTGGAGCAGGGCAACGCCGAAGTCGAGCACAAAGGAACTGAGCACCAGCAGCCCCCCGGTGACTAGCAGAATCCACAGCGGGACCGAAAGGTTGACGGGATCACCCCGCGCCCCCTCGCGCAACAGGAGCAGTCCCCCGATCACCAGCGCGCTACTCACGACCGCCGGGGCGAGCACCGGCCCGATCCACGGCACCGGAATCAGAAAGAGCACATCCCAGGTAAGCAGGGACGGCGGCCACCCAAGTAGAAGCCACAGCCAGACGTAATAGAAGAGATCCCAGACGCCGAAGCTCACGCAAAACGCGAGGAAGCGATCCCACCGCTCCGTTCCGGCCAGCATGGCCACGCCGAGCAACATTACTAGTGTAGCGACCTCCCGACCTATCTCGACCGCGACCATGTCCGGGGGCATGGGGGCCAGCGGAAAGGAAAAGCCGCGCGGGTAATAGATGGCTCGCAGGTACACCACGACTGCCGACTCGACGTAGGCCATCGCTACCGCGTAAGTGACCAGCCAAGGGAGCAGTCGCCATGCCCGCATAGGGCGGAAACTATAGGAGATCCGCCGTAGTTTTGCCGTAGTTTCTCCGGGCATGAGCGGGCAAACTACGGCAGGGAAGCGGGCACCGATGCTCGGGAAATGGCCGATTCCCAACCAGTTGTCCGGAAAGGTTGCCCCGGCCGGAGGACTCTGGATCAGGAGAGTCCTGGTTCGAGCCCAGGAGGGGCAACTTGAAGGTCCGATACTACTTCGGTGGGTCGGGCCTTTTCGTTTCTATACCCACTGCTACCATTTCTGCTAGCAGTACACCGTTACGTTAATTCCTATCCCTTGCGCTTAAGTCGTCACAGTTGTATGATGATCGTCATATGAGCGCAGCCACCTCGAGACGACCCGCCCCCAGCCGCAAGGAAGCCACCCACGAGCGCATCGTGGAGACCGCCGCCCGCGCCATTCGGCGCAGCGGCTACGGCGGCACGGGCGTGGCCGACATCATGAACGAGGCCGGCCTCACCCATGGTGGCTTCTACGCTCACTTCGACTCGCGCGAGGGGATGCTGGCCGAGGCCGCCGACCGGGCCGGCGCCGATACAGTGGCCTCCCTGACGCGGGTCGCCGCCGAGGCAACGCCCAAGAAGGCGCTCGAGGCCATGCTCCGCACCTATCTCTCAAAGGAGCACGTGGCAAGCGCTGGAGACTGGGTGCGCTGTCGCCGCGCTCGGCTCGGAGATGCCACGCCAGTCGGCCAAGGTGCGCCGGGCCGCCACCCGCCGGATCAAGGAGATGATCGATCTGGTCGCTCGCCAGTCGCCTGACTGGGGGCAGCCTGGGGCGCACGAGCGCGCACTCGTTACCGTAGCCACCGCGCTCGGCGCGCTGGTCCTGGCCCGCGCCGTGGACGACCCCAAGCTCTCCGATGCGGTGCGCGAGGCCGCGCTGAACCACCTCACCCCAACAGGCTGATACCCTATGCAACCGTGCCGGGTTCGCGTTTGCCTAGAAATATGATGATCGTCATATATGCAATGGAAAGTAGACCTCAACGGAAAGCGAGCACGGTATGTCAAACAATCAGAGCAGCAGACTCGGCCCGTGGCGATCGTGACGGGCGCATCGGGAGGGATCGGCGAGGCCACCGCGCGGGCGCTTCACGCGGCCGGCTATCGGGTGTTCGGCACCTCACGCCGGGCGCCGGCGACGAAATCGCCGGGTATCGAATACCTGGTGTGCGATGTGACCAGCGACGAGTCGGTGAAGGCCGCGGTCGGTGAAGTGCTGTCCAAGGCCGGCCGGGTCGATCTCCTGGTCAACAACGCCGGGGTGGGATTGGTCGCCGGCGCGGAGGAGTCGTCGCTAGAACAGGCGAAGTCCCTCTTCGACGTCAACCTGTTCGGCCTGATTCGCATGACCAAGGCCGTCCTTCCCACCATGCGGAAGCAGCGGGCGGGACGGATCGTCAACCTCAGCTCGGTCATGGGCCTGATCCCGGCGCCGTTCATGGCGCTGTACGCAGCCAGCAAGCACGCGGTGGAAGGCTATTCCGAGTCGCTGGATCATGAGATCAGGGGTTCGGGTGTCCGAGTTGTGCTGGTCGAGCCCGCCTACACCCGGACGTCTTTCGAGGGCAATGTCTACCAGGCAGACCAGCAGCTCGACGTGTATCGATCGGCACGCACCAACGCGGAGGGAGTCCTGCGGGATGGGATGAAGACCGCCGACACGCCGGAGCTGGTCGCGAGCGCTGTGGTGAAGGCCTCCACCGAGCTCAATCCGCGCCGCCGCTACACCGCAGGACGGGCCGCGCGCCAGATCAGTCTGCTCCGGCGCTTTGTTCCCACCGCGGCGTTCGACAAGAGTCTGCGGAAACAGATGCGCCTGCCCGCATAGCTCGAGTGACGGAGAGAAGGGTCAGCTTGAGCGAACATTGAGAATGGGCGTCCCGCACCGTACGTTGGCGAGTGGGGGCCCCGGCTTAACCGAGGAGGTTCGGCTGAGCCGAAGCTATTGACGATACTCCTAAGGAGGCCACCAATGTTCACCAGAATCCAGAGTCGTGCATTTGTGGTGCTGAGCCTGGGGCTCGTACCCATCGGAAACTCGCTGCACGGTCAGAGTGTGACTCCGGCCGATACGGCAAGTCAGGATAATAAGATCGAGTTGTCCTATCACGTGAAAGCGATCAAGCGGGACAGCTCGGGACAGTACACGATGACGGGTACTGTGACTGGCGAGCGGCAGGGGAAGGCAACCCTCGTGTTCGGCTTCGACGAGGGGTCGTCGGGGGAAGCCGGCAAGGCACTGATTCATTCATCCTGGGTCGTCACCGCGGTGCCGGCTTCAGAATCGTTCAAAGCAAAGTTGAGTGGAACCGTCGAGGTGGTCTCGGGTCAAACCCACCTGGTCGGCAAGATCACCGAAGGCGCCAACAAGGGGCGTCGGGTCGAGACCACCAGCCGGGTGCTCGACTTCGGACCCTACGGCTCGCTCAGTGACATCGACGGCAACATGACTATTGACGGGAAGTAAGGGGGAAGACGACCGCGCGAGGACGTTGCCTCAGACGGCCACAGGGACAACTGACGCGGCGGTGTCCCACCGCGGCGCGATGTTCGTGCCCCGGCCGCCCACGTAGCCGAACCAGATGTTGAGCATGCCGAGCGGCTCCAGGTAGCGAGCGTTGGCTAGCGGGCCGCCATCCACCGGCTCGAACCCGATGCTCCCGGCCAGCCGGCGCACCGTATCCTTGGCGCCGGCGTCGTCGCCCGCGTAGAAGACCTCTGACATGAGATCAGCGCAAAGCCTCTCGGTTGAGAGTGTGACAAACTCTAACATTTGAGTGAGTAAAGTACGAGCAAAGTCCAGCATGAAACCCAACAAACTCCAGCATCGGGTGACACGAACTCGCGTAAATTGTGGCAAGTTGCTGGAGTTTCGGCTGGTTACTGCGGCCCCTCTGGATCAGGAGAGTCCTGGTTCGAGCCCAGAGCCTGCCCCGAGCAAGCGAGGGGAGGGCAATAGGCCGGTGCAAGCGCACCGGCCGTTTATTTGGATCTCGTCCTTGGGCTCAGGACCTCGAGTGGAACTGGAAAGGCCCAACTCTACTTCGGTGGCGTCCCTTCGATTTTCCTAGCTAGCCGGCTAAGCCCCAGCCTCAGCGACCGCGCGTGGCTGGTACTCGGGAGCGTTGTCGGCGTACCCCCACATGAACGGCGGCTCTGCGCCGCAGCAGCGGGCGAACGCATAGAGCTGGCCGCGGTGGTGGAGGAACTCGTCCTGCAGAACGTGGAGGGCGACATAGCCGGGCCAGGTCGCGTTCCACGGTGTGGGCACCATCGCCGCAAGTTCCGCGTCGCCGATCCGCTTGACCGCCGCGTCCGCCTGCTCGAAGCACTGCCGGGCAAAGGCCACAAGCGCGGCCTTATTGCCTAGCTCCGCCGCGAACTTCTCTTCCGATGATTCGTCGGCCGTGATGCGGCCCTTAGCCACGCCCTCGGCGATGTCGCGCACGATCGATGAGGTGTGTACCGCCAGCTCCTGCGGCGTGCGCATGCCGGGGACCGGGTGGGTGGCGTAGCGCTCGGCCGGTATCGCCTCGAGCAGGCGGAGATACACGCCGTATTTCTGGCGGAACTGGTCCCACATTTGATCGAGGGTGGCCTTGTCCATAGTTAGTCTCCTCCACAGCGCGATCGGGAGTTCGGGATAGCCAGCGACAACTTCGATGCGCTGGGTCTGATGCGAGTCGTCAACTTGCGGCGCGGATCCTCTGCCGTCCAGTGGTCGTACGCGGCACCAGCGAGGTCGGGTCGCTTGACGGAACCGATATTTGCCCGCACCGTACGGCATACTTTCCATCGAGGCCCCATGCGAACCTCGGCCCAGCGCCGATTCTTCAGCCCTCTCGTGCCTGTCCTCGGCCTGGTGGCGCTGTTGAGCTACCCCTGTTCGGCTGTCGCCCAGAGCGACGGGTACTCCGCCGGACCCACCGAGTTGTCACCCGAGCTCCAGCATGCCCGCGCCGGGCTGGAGAAGTACCAAGACCCGATAGTTGCGATCCGTGACGGCTACTTCTCGACTCTCGCCTGCGTGGAGTACGTGAAGGGCGGTGCCGGTAGCATTCACTACACGCCGGGCGGGATGGGCGTGCACTTCCTCAACCTGCAGGTCATCAGTCCCACGCTGGATCCAGCCAAGCCTCAGGTGCTGATCTACGAGCCGGTCGGGGACCGGCTGCGTCTGGCCGCGGCGGAGTGGTTCGTGCCGACCGAGGTAGCCGGCACGGCTCGTCCCGCGATTTTTGGCCAGGAGCTCCAGGGCCCGATGGAGGGGCACGTGCCCCTGCAGCCGAAGGGTCTCCACCACTACGACCTGCACGTCTGGCTCTGGAAGGACAATCCGGCGGGCGTGTTCTCGCCGACGAACCCGGCGATCAAGTGCCCCAAGGGGAGCTACTCGTTCACCGAGCAGGCGCCGAAGCTGGTGGACGCGACGGGACACTGAGCATGCGGGGGCACGGTACGACTCAAGACGCCGCATAGGATTTTCCGGTGACGGCGCCGGCGTAGTCCCTACAACTGCCGCTCCGCCAGCTCGCGGAAGGCGTCGGGAACGGAGCGGCGGGCGTCGAGGGCGACCGAGGCGTAGCCAACGGATTCCCAGCCGAAACGGTCGCGGATCGCGTCGATGGCGCGGTCGGCGAGGAGGTGCGCCATCCCTCCCTTAGCGCCCGGGCGCCACGCCTCGTCGGCGAGGCCGAGCGGCAGATCGAGTTGCACCGCCGGCTGCTCCTCGATATGCGATACCGAGATGGCAACGAGAGAGATCGCGCGTTCTTGGGGATGGCTCCTGAGGACGGCTCGCACCAGGTCCTCGGCGATCTCGGCGAGGATTGCAGTCGCGGCGACAGGTTGCGGCAGCGTCACGGCGTGTGTAACCGAGCGGAGGTCGCCGAAGCGCACCCGCACCGTCACGGTCCGCCCGCACTTGCCCTTCGCCCGCAGGCGCGAGCCGACCCGGTCGGCAAGGTGGCGGAGCGACCGGCGGATGACCGGGTCCTCCACGGGCCTTCGGCCGAGCGCCGATTGCGCTCCGACCGAGTGGGCGTGTACATGGGTCCGGATAGCACGAGGATCGCGGTTCCAGGCGAGGGCGGCCAGCCTCTCGCCCGCGGCACGGCCGAGAAGCCGGGCAATCGCGCCTGGGGAGCTCTTCGCCAGGTCGCCGATGGTAGCGATGCCTCTTTCGGCGAGTCGCGCCCTGGTCGCCGGGCCGACGCCCCACATCATCTCCACCGGCAAATCATGAAGGAAGGCGAGCTCGGTCTCCGGGTCGACGACAACCAGCCCGTCTGGCTTGGCGACCTGCGAGGCGATCTTGGCGAGGTGCTTGGTGCGGGCGACGCCGATGGAGATGGGAAGGGCCAGTTCGTCGCGCACCCGTCGGCGGATCGCTGCGGCGATGTCGGCCGGCGTGCCGAAGAGGTGGGTGCAGCCTGCGACGTCGGCGAAAGCCTCGTCGATCGAGATCCGTTCGACCAGCGGCGTGAAGTCGCCCAGTATCCTGATCGCGGCGTCGCCGAGCCGTTGGTACTCCTTGAAGTGCCCGCCGACGAAGACCAGGTCGGGGCAAAGCTCTCGCGCCCGCCGACCCGGCATGCCGCCGTGGACACCGAAGGCCTTCGCTTCGTAGGAGGCCGCGAGCACCACGCCGCCCCCGACTGCGATCGGCCTCCCCTTGAGCGACGGGTCGAGCATCTGCTCGACGGAGGCGTAGAACGCGTCCAGGTCCGCATGAAGGATTGTGGCTGGGTCCATCGCTCAGTGTCCGGAACGTGCCGAAGTCGACTCGGGTGACGGTGCAGTTGCCGCAGGGCGGGGTCCCGGCGGACAAATTCTGCTCCAGATATCGCGTCAGGAGCGAAAAGAGATGCAGCGTCGTTCCGTCCCCTTCGCAGATGCAGTGACTCCGATTGGGATACTCCATCATGGTGAACTGCCGGTTGGCCGCAACCAGTGCATTGATCAGCCGCTCGGTCGCCTGATAGTGCACGTTGTCGTCTCCCTGGCCGTGCACCACCAGCAGGTTGCCGCGGAGCTTGTCCGCGTAGCTGATTGCTGAGGCCTCGCGGTACGCCTCGGGACTCTGCTGCGGTAGTCCGAGGTAACGCTCCTGATAAATCGTGTCATACATCCGCACGTCGGCTTCAGGCGCTACCGCCATGCCGGTCTGATAGAGCTCGGGGTGGCGGAACATCAGATGCAAGGTCATCGAACCGCCGCCGCTCCAGCCCCACACGCCGATTCGGGTCGAGTCTACCCAGGGCCAGCTCCGCATGGTGCGGAGCGCTGCCGCATGATCGCCGACGTTGAGTACTCCAATCTTCTGGTAGATGGCTTTGCGAAACGCGCGGCCGCGGGGAGCCGGCGTACCGCGATTATCGACCGAGGCGACCACGTATCCCTTCTGGGTCAGCATCAGATCCCAGAGGTACCCTTCGCCCTTCCAGATATCGAGGACGGTCTGCGCCGCCGGCTCGCCGTAGACCTCGAAGAAGACCGGGTACCGCCGGGTGGAGTCGAAGCCTGGCGGTTTCATCACCCAGGCATCCAGTTGCAGTCCCGGCCCGGCGGCTACCTTCACGAACTCCGCTCGGCCCCGGCTCAGCTTGGCTACAGCATCTCGCAGCCTCCGATTGTCCACCAGGGTCCGGATCACTTTGTGCTCGGGAAGGGTGACCAGGTCGGTGATGGGGGGAGTGCCGAAGGAAGAGAAGTTGTGGATTGCCCACCGGCCATCGCTGGAGATGAAATATCGGTGGTAGCCGGACTGGTCCCTGGGAGTCAGTCGCTCCGGTCGGCCCTTTCCGTCGATACGGCTTCGAAAGAGATACAGTTGGGTGGCGTTCTCGGGCGATGCAGTGTAGTAGATCCAACCACGGGCTGAATCCTGTCCCACCACCAGCGGGTCGCCAAAGGGGCTGGCAGGATTGTGCAGGTCGAAGCTGCCTGGAGTGAGCAGGCGCTGCTGCTTCCCATCCCGTGAGATGAGGTACAGGTGCCGGTAGCCGTCCCGTTCGCTGATCCAGGTGAAGCTCTTTCCTCCCTGTAGCCAGCGTAGGTCATTCCCCACATCCACCCAGGCGCTATCCCTCTCGGTGTGTACGGTACGCACTTGGCCGGTCCCGGCATCCCCCAGCATCACCACCAGCGTATTCTGCAGCCGGTTGAGCTGCTGGACCACGACCTCAGCCGAGCTTCCCGCCCAATCGAGGCGGGCGATGTAGTTGTTGCGGGGATCGCCGGGAACACGGAGCCAGACGGTGTTGCCGCCCGACGCGCTCACCACCCCAACCCGCGCGGCCGAGTTCGTGGTGCCCGCCTTGGGGTACTGCACTGGAATGGTGAAGGAGTACAGCGAGTCAGTGTTATTGATCAGGAGGAAATCGCGGACCCCGGATGCATCGAGCTGCCAGTACGCGATGCGAGCGCCATCGGGGCTCCAGACGAAGCCATCGCGCAGATTCAACTCCTCCTCATAGACCCAGTCGAAGGTCCCGTTGATGACCGTGCGAGAGCCGTCATGGGTGAGCTGAGTGATGTGCTGGTCGTCGAGATTCTCCACGTACAGATTGTTTTCCCGGACATAGGCGACCCGATTTCCATCGGGCGAGAACTTGGCGAACATCAGCGTGGAAGGCTTGGCCTGAGCGCCGCCCAGCTTTCGAAGCTGCCAGGTTGATAAATCGAGCGACCAGAAGTCGCCTCGGGTGTTCTGTCGCCAGACCTTCTCCGAATTGGTGAAAATCAGGAGCCTGCGCTCATTCGGCGAGACCGTGTAGTCCTCCACCGTCAACGGAATCGAGTCCCCGCGTGGTACCAGCCTTGCGGCCGGTATCCAAACGGCACGCCTGCCGGTCGCGGCATCATCGCGGACGAGCGCCTGACCTGCGGGCGTGGCACTGTCCGCCTCCAGCCTGAGGTATGCTGCTTCCCTTTCCAGCCAGCGAACCCGACCCAGCTGCTCTGGGGCGAAGTCCTTGGAGTTGAAGATCCGGTCGACTGTGAGACTGTCCTGGGCGGCAACGCTTGAAGAGAACAACAGCAGGGCCAAGGCCCAGACGAAAGAATGAGAGACGGACATCGAAATTCTCCGCACGGGTGTAGGTGTCGCGACCGGCTCGGCTCAGTAGCTACGCAAAAGCCCAGCTGAAGGTTACACGTCGGGCAGAAGTGTGAGACATACCGCTGGGGTGGATAGTTGCTTAGCCCAAGCCGGCAAATCTCCAGCAGCGGGCCCACGACCGCGCGCAAGGTGGGGGGTATTTTCAGCACGGGCCATGGAACCCGAGTGAATCATGCAGATCAGAGCATACGCGATCAGAGAGAAAGGCGGCACGGCGGAGCCCTTCCTGTATGAGAGGACTCTCGGCGGCCGTGACGTCCTGGTGAGGATCACGCATCGTAGCCTCGCGAGGGGCGACATCCAGTTCATCGATAATGATTGGGGTGACGCGCGGTATCCGCTGGTCCCCGGCCACGAGATCGTTGGAATCGTCGAAGAGGCCGGTTCCGAGGTCGCCGACCTCCACACCGGCGATCGCGTTGGTATCGGGTACCAGCAGGAGGCGTGTTTCGACTGCTCCTTCTGCCAGCGGGGCATCGAGCAACTCTGCGCCAGTCAGAAAGTCATTGCCGTCGACCGATACGGCGGCCTGGCCGAACACATCATTGTCGATGCTCGGTTCGCTTTCCGGCTCCCGCCGCAGCTCGATTCGGCCACATCAACCCCTCTGCTCTCGTCCGGCCTGACGGTGTACGCAGGCATTCTTCGGGCCGGACTGGCCGACGGTTCTCGAGTGGCGGTGCTGGGTGCCGGAGGGCTCGGTCACCTGGCCATACAGTTCCTCCACAAGATGGGGCACCGCGTGACGGCGTTTTCGCATTCGCCAGCCAAGAGAGCGCTGATCGAGCGGCTGGGAGGCGCATTCGCGGACAGCTCGGACCCGGAGCGCCTGACCGAGTACCAGGGGGAGTTCGACTTCATCCTCTCGACGCTGAATGTCGCCTTCGACATTGACTCCTTTGTGAGAATGCTGACGCCACAGGGCCAGCTCTGCCTGGTGGCGTCCCCGTTGAAGCAGCTGTCGCTGAGCGGCGGGCTATTGAACAATTCTCGGCGATCCATCTACGGGAATTACATAGGGAGTCGTGCGGATACAACGCAGATGCTCGCGTTCTCGTCGAGGCATGGCATCGCGGCTATCGTCGATGTCATGCCGCTCGCACGAGTGAACGAAGCCATCGAGCGGGTCAGGAGAAGAGATGTCGCGATGGGTCTCGTGCTGGAGAGCTAGGATCTCCGCGACTCCGATCACCCCTTCGTGGCCGGCTCCAGCCGGTAGATTTCCCGGTGCCCGCTGTCGATCAGGTCATGGTACCCCTGCATGAGGCGCTCGAACTCCTTCGTATCCGCCTCGCTCATCCCCTCGCCCTGCATCATCTTCTCGAACTCGGCCATGCCGGGTGTCTCGAACTCGGCGACCAGAGTCCAGTAGCGCTCGCCGCTGAAGTCGGTCATCAGGCGCATGTTGCCCTGGCCGGCATTGGCCATGATGCGGTTCATCGCCTGAAACTTCTCGAGTAGGGGACGGACCTTGCCGGGCCGGCAGTGGAACACCTCGCGGATCAGCAGCATCGTGACGCTCCGGTGGAAGGGGGTGGGTGCGGCTTGATATTCGACATCGAGGATGCTGCAGTTGTACGGCGAAGTCCAGCAGAGCACAGGCTGGCGGTGACCGCAGCCCCTGTCACAAATCTTTGCCTTGTTCCCTTCACTGTGAACACTCGCGTCACTTACGTGCCGGTTAGCCGCTATCCAATGCCCCCGTTGAACAGGCAGCCGATCGCTCATCGATAACTGAGCTTCTCCTCCAGGTCCGCGAGGGCGACCGGAGGCAATGAGCCACCTTTTTACTCTGGTTTACGGGACTCCGCCGCCTCGCTCCTCGCCGCTGCTCCGGAGCCGACGGGACGGGGCCCCGGGTCACCGCCAGCTGCAGGATGCCCTCACGCAGGCGAAAGTATCGCTCCGGCAGTCAGTTGAAGTCGTCGGGAAGCGAGCGTGACTGGTGGTAAGGCCGTCAAGGCCGCCCTCTTGGTGGATCGCCGCTCCCGAGTACTCGGTCGCGTCGCCCTGGAAACGCCTGGTCACACTCCATGAAGCGTCTGGAGCTTGCGACATCGTGAGCGGCTCCGTGTCGAGTCCCGCTTCGTAGGCGGGCTGGCCGACCCGTGCCCCGGCTCGATCCCGGTCGCCGACGCTCATCGCCATCGCGGAGGCGCGGATGAATGGTTGGCGCTGGACCTTGGCAGCTGAGCTCAACCATGACCCGCACCTTACGTCAGCGTGCCATCGAAAGCTGGTCCCCGGAACTGTCTCCGTCTGCCGTCCAGTCCTGACGATGACGACCAATGCCTCCGTGAAGTGCAGGTGCTCGCCGGCGACGTCCTGTGGGAGGTCAAGCTTGCCCGCGATGGAGCCGTGCTCGAAACGGAGAAGTCGGACGCCGACGGAGACTGAGCTGCTGCTACCTACTCGCCTCGGAGTCGCTGGGCCAGTGCAAGAAACCGGGAGTCGCCCCGGAGCGGTGCGAGCCGGGGATCGATCAACAGGTAGGCCAGCACCGTCGAACGCTCCTCGTACGCTCGCTCGAGATGGCGCAGGGCTAGCTCGCGCTCGCCCAGGCCGATGTACACCACAGCGAACCAGTAGGAGGGTACGTAGCTGCGGGCCGCCGCCTGACGGAGCTCGGCGAGGATCCTCCGCGATTGGGCCGTGTTGCCGGCGAGGGCGTAGGCATGACCGAGCGAGGATTTGCGGAGCATGCTACTGCCGCTGATCGGCTCCAGAAGCGCGATGGCCTTTTCGAGTTTCCCCTCCTGCTCGGCCACCAGCGCCAGTCCCCATTTGGCCAGCACATCGCTGGAGTCGCTCTTGAGAACGTCCCGCAGCCGGCTGTCCGCCTGTTCGTAACGGCCCGCGAAATAGTCGAGCAGGGCGCGGTTGGCTTGGAGCGAGAGTGACAGCGGATCCAGCTCTACTGCCCGGCCGAGTTGCCCGATGGCCTCGTCGAGCCGGCGGCGCGACGCCAGAAAGCGGCTGTAGGAGAAGTAGGCGTCGGCGTAGTTGGGCCTCAGCTCGAGCGCGCGCCTGAACTCCTGCTCGGCGGCCCGCCAATCCCACTCGTAGTAGGCCCGAATGTAGCCGTTGACCGCATGCGCTTCTGCCAGCGTCTCATCCAGCCTGAGAGCCTGAACCAGCGCCGAGCGGGCCTGGGGCAGTACCTCGGCCGGCGAGACGTTGCTGTAAAAAGGAAGTGCAGCGTAGTAGTTGGCCAGGCCGACGTAGGGAGGCGCCCAATCCGGGGCGATCCGGCCGGCGTCCTCGAACAGCTTCCGTGCCTGGCCTAGCTCACCGCGATCCAGAAAGAAGCGGCCGCGCAGGTAGGCGTCGTATGCCCGTTGATCTACCTTGCGCCGCAGATCGAGACGGCTTCGCTCGGCCCCCTTGACGTCGGCCTTGATAGAGCCGGTAATGGCGAGCGTGATCTGCCGTTGCAGGTCCGGCAATTCTCCCATGCCGCCCTGATAATCCCGCGCGAAGAGGACCGTGCTGTCCCGCGCCTGCAGGAGTCGCACATTTACTCGTACGCTGTCGCCAGCCTTTCGAATCGAGCCCTTCACCACGGCGTCTACGCCGAGGTCACTCGCCAGCTCGGCCAACGATCTCATCGCTCCTTGTGCTGCGGCGCCCGATGAGCGCGAGATCACCTTCAACGAGCCAATCTCGGACAGGTCGGCAATGAGCCCTTCCGTCATTCCCTCAGCGAGATAGGAGCTGTCCGGGTCACCCGCCACCTCCTGAAACGGGAGGACCGCGACCGCCGCCACCCCGGCCGGCGCTGCGCGTGCCCCCGGGGCTATGCGGCCTTCCAGTAGCCACCACGCTGCCGCTGCCACCAGCACGCCGCCGGCCAGGCCGATCATCAGTCGCCGGCTCGGGCGGGCTGGGGACCGGTGCCCCGGTCTGCTGGGCACGGTCGTCGCCAACGACGGGATCTCCGGGGAAGCGAGCGCCTCCAGAAACCGTTGAATCGAGGCGAAGCGGTCGGCCGGCACTTTTGCCATGGCTCGCATGATGGCCGTCTCCACCGCCGCCGGCACCGCCTGGCGAACCACTCGGAGACTCGGGACCGGCTCGAGCGAGTGTCGGGCGATGACGGCATTGGCCGACGGTCCGCTGAAAGGAGGCTCGCCGATCAGCATTTCGTACAGGGTACACGCCAGGCTGTATTGGTCGCTGCGAGCGTCCACCGTCCCGGCCGCGGCCTGCTCGGGGCTCATATACTGCGGTGTGCCCACCGCCATTCCGCTCTGGGTGAGTCGCTCCGGACTCGCCGCCTCCAGCGCACGGGCGATGCCGAAGTCGGCGACGACGGCCTGGCCCCCCGACAGCATGATGTTATCCGGCTTGATATCGCGGTGCACCACTCCGTGCTCGTGGGCATACTGCAGGGCACTGCCTACTTCCCGAGTGATCTGGAGCGCGGCGTCGAGCGGAAGCTGCTGCTCCCGGCCGAGTCGCTGCCTGAGCGACTCGCCCTCGGCGAACGGCATGACGTAGTACAGCAAGCCGCCGGCCTCACCCGAGTCATAGAGTGGGAGAATGTGGGGATGCTGAAGGGCCGCGGCGATTTCTATTTCGCGGAGGAATCGGTCGCTGCCAAGGACGGCCGAGAGCTCGGGCCTGAGGAGCTTAATGGCGACGCGACGCCGGTGCTTCAAATCCTGGGCGAGAAAGACGACTGCCATTCCTCCCTGACCGAGTTCGCGCTCGACTCGGTATCGCTCGCCCAGCACCGCCGTGAGCTGCTCGAGGAGTGTCAAGGGCGGGGCACCTTGCTCTTGAGCTCCTCGAACCAGTTGAGCACCAGCACCAGCCGCCCCTCATCGGGGCCCAGCTGCCGCACGAAAATGAACGATCGGTCGTCCGGGCTCACGGCATAGCTGGTATGCAACCTTTCGGTGTAATACCCGCGGACCGAGAAGAGCGGCTGAGAGCTCAGGATTCGGAACGCCGGGCGGGTTTGCACCGAGACCGCCATCAGTTCTGCGTTTCGGTTCTTGAAGAACAGCTCGCGACCGCCGTTCGCCCAGAGCGGCTCGCTTCCTCCCGAGGTCGAAACTTGCCATTTGGCGGCGCCGACATTGGGGAAGGGGCGCACATACACCTCGTGCCGTCCGGATTCGTTGGAGACATAGGCGAGCCAATGCCCGTCCGGCGAGAGTGCGGGGGAGTGCTCCTGGAATTCGGTGGCGATCAGCGCGACAGGAGCGCTGTCGATCCCGGGCCGCAGACCGTAGATGTCGCGGCCGCCGCCCACGCCCACGCGCAGGATGAGCCACCGTCCGTCGCGGGAGCGAAACCCTTCGTCGATTCCCCGGGGCATTTGCGCCAGAACGGTGGCTGAGCCGCTGCCATCGGCGGGTCGCTCCAGTAGCCCGCTGCCTTCGGTGATATCGGAGATATAGGTGACTGCTCGGCCATCCGGGGCCCAGGCCGGTCTATAGGAAACCAAGCCGTCGAATGCCAGGCGTGCGAGCGGCCCCGTCGCCAGCTGTTTGACCCAGACCTCGAGGCCGCCGCTTTCCCGCATGATGCTGACCGCTAGCCGTGTCCCATCGGGCGAGAGGGAAAGGGAAAACATCCTGCCCTTCCATGCAGGATCGACTGGCATGCTCCTGCCGTCCCGTGCGACTCGTACTACCTGGCCCTCCGGCGACGAGGAAGTGTTGTACAGCAGGGTTCCCGAAGCCGAGGCCGCGAGTAGGCCTGCAAGTCCGTCTCCCAGAGCTACACGGGCCAGCACTTCCGTCGGGGGGCCGGTCACGATCAGCCGTTTCGGGTCGAACGGGGCCGCTATCGCTGTTCCGTTAGCGCGCACAACGAGGAGGTGGCCCGACGCGAGATACCGGGCGTAGGCTCCCCGCACAAGCGTCCTGATCTCGCGAGTGGCGAAGTCCACGGCTGCGATGTCCGATCCCCCCTTGCGCCGCCAGATCGTCAGAAGGGCTGCTCGGTCACCCGGCAGAGGATCGGGAAAGGCGAAAGTGCCTTCCCCACGACTGCTATCGGGCCTGGCCAGGACCTGGAGCGATTCCCCGTTCGGCCGGACCCGCGCCAACTTGTGGCCGGTACCCATCATGAAGTAGATCCACCCGCCTCCACTCCAGGCACCTCCGTCGCTCCACACCGAGTCTCGTACGATCGTACTGCGGAGACCGCCAGCGAGCGGAGCAAGGATCAAGTCCCCGGGGAATGCAGTGAATGCCCCTACGGTCCGGCCATCCGGAGAGAAGAATGGACAGCACCCACCGTCGATTTCGGGAATCCGAGTCGCGTCCAGTCGGTTCAGTTCGCGAAGCCACCCCTCGCCATCATCGCCATGATACGCGATCCGGGACCCGTCCTTGGAGATGGCGAACGGGAGCTCGAGGTGGAGTGCTTGCTCCGATGGGAGCGCGAGCAAGAGACGGGCGACCTGGGGAGCCATCTGGCCCCCGCGCAGCCACGAGAGCACAAGCAAAGCGCCCACGACGAGGCCGGCGAGGCTCGCAACGAGCGCGAGGGCAAGCGCTTTCCGCCGGGCCATGGATCGCCGCAGGGCGGGAAGAGCCATGGTCTGAATTGCCGCCGTGCTTCCGCCGAAATCTGGATTTCTCAAGGCCATGGCGAAGTCCGCCGCGCTGGTGAAACGGTCGGCCGGGAGCTTTTGCAGCGCGGTCAGCACCGTCGCTTCCACATGAGAGGGGATCGTGTGCCGTTTGGGGACCAGCGGTCGCGGCTCTTCGGTAACGACTTTCGCCACCACCGCCCGGGCAGTCGAGCCCGTGAACGGCGGCTCGCCCACCAGCATCTCATAGAGAACGGCGCCCAAAGCGTATACATCGGACCGTGCCGTGATCTCGCGCTCGCCCATGGCCTGCTCGGGGCTCATGTAGTGCGGGGTGCCGAGCGACATGCCGGTCTCGGTCATCCGCGTCCCACCGCCGGCGCTGGAGACCGCCAGCGCGATGCCGAAGTCCGCCACCAGAGCGCTGCCATCATGGAGCAGGATGTTTTCCGGCTTGATGTCGCGGTGGATGACGTGGTGCCGATGCGCGTAGTCGAGGGCACTGGCCACCTCGGTGGCGATCCGCACGGCATCAGGAATGGGAAGCTGCTTCTCGCGCCTGAGTCGGTCGCGGAGCGATTCGCCCTCCACAAAGGGCATCACGTAGTAGAGGAATGAACCCGCTTCACCCGAGTCGTGCAGTGGCAGAATGTGCGGGTGCTGTAGATTGGCAGTAGTGCGGATCTCGGCTAGGAAGCGCTCGGCCCCGATCACCGCCGCGAGCTCGGGGCGAAGCACCTTGATGGCCACCTGGCGGTGGTGGCGCAGGTCGTTGGCCAGGTAAACCGACGCCATGCCACCCTGGCCGAGCTCCCGCTCGATCACGTAGCGGTCGCGCAGGGCATCGGTGAGGAGTGAGTCGACTGCGGTCACAACACGGCCTGGCGGGGATGACTAGAATGTGTCGTGGATGATCGCAGATTGCCAGGAAGTGTCGCTCGCCTTAACGCCTCGGACTCTTGAAGTATTTGAAGGGGGGCATGGTTCACCTTCGGCTGGATTGATCCTCGCCGCGGAGGGTCGTACATTGTACCGGTCGGTACAGTACAGCCTTCTCCAAATTGGTATAGGCGGACCCTCATGCCTGCAGCCCTCCTTTCCCGCGAAGAGGTCGTCGAGCGCCTGATGCTCGTGGTCCGGCGCTACGGATACGACGGCGCCTCGCTCACCGAGCTATCCAAGGCGACAGGCTTGGGCAAGTCGAGCCTATACCATTATTTCCCCGCGGGAAAGGACGACATGGTGCGGGCGGCCCTCGAGCACCTCGAGTCGCAGCTCCGTGCTGTCCTCTTCACCCCGCTTCGCGCCCCGGGGCCGGCCAAGCGGCGAGTCGACACCATGGTCCGGACAGTGGACACCCTCTACCGAGGCGGGCACGAGGCCTGTGTGCTCGGCAACTTGGTGGTGGGCACAAGCCGGGCTCGTTTCCGCAACCAACTCCGTGCGATCTTCGATGAATGGATCGATGCGCTCGCCACGGTCCTCGTCGATAGCGGGCTCTCTCGAGCTCTCGCGCGGGTTCGGGCGGAGGATGCAGTGATGCGGATCCAGGGGGCCCTGGTTCTAGGCGCTGCGATGGATGACGTATCGCTCTTCAGCCGGACACTAAAGCAGCTACCGGCCGAACTCCTGGCGCCGAGGCAGGGGTAAGCTGGGGCGGGAGCGGTGGCCATAAAGAGAGGGGTCTTGCATTGTACCGAGCGTTCGGTACATTAGCAGCTCACTTCGGCCCTGGAGCCCAACCATGTATCCGCTGCATCTGGCGACGTTCGCGCTTCTTGCCCTACCGACCACCCGAGCGCCCGCCGACTCTGTCCCCTTGTACACGAACCTCGGCAAGCATCACCACGAGATCTCGACCCGGGTCGCCAAGGCTCAGCTTTACTTCGATCAGGGACTGCGCCTGGTGTTCGGCTTCAATCACGCGGAGGCCATCCGTGCCTTCAAGGAAAGCGCCCGGCTGGACCCCGCATGTGCGATGTGTTATTGGGGAATTGCCCTTGCCTATGGGCCCCACGTCAACGCCCCCACGGATTCCGCAAGCAGTGTCGCCGCGTACGCCGCTGTGCAAAAGGCTCTTGCCCAACCAGCCGAGAGCCCGAGGGAACAGGCCTACATACGCGCCGTGGCGACGCGCTACGCACCAATGCCTCCGACTAATCGTGCAGGGCTGGATTCAGCCTACGCGAAAGCCATGGGTGAGCTGGTCAGAAAGTACCCGGATGACCTCGACGCAGCGACGCTTTACGCTGAAGCGCTGATGGATCTGCGGCCGTGGAATTACTGGAAGCAGCCGTCGGGCGAGCCATACCCCGGCACCCTGGAGATTGTTGCCCAGCTGGAGCGGGTGCTACAGACCAACCCGAACCACCCGGGGGCGTGCCACTTTTACATTCACGCCGTCGAGGCCGTGCAGCCGCAGAAGGCGGTAGCCTGCGCGGAACGCCTGGCCAATCTGATGCCGGGGGACGGGCACATGGTGCACATGCCGGGGCACATCTACATCCGGGTTGGTCGCTACGCCGATGCCATCGAAAGCAACATACACGCGGTCCATACCGACGAGTCGTATATCCAGGACCAACGTCCGGTTGGCGTGTACCCCATCGCCTATTTCCCGCACAATCTCCACTTCCTTTCGTTCGCAGCGACGATGGCCGGCCGAAGTGCGCAGGCCATCGATGCCGCACGAGGGCTGTTATCCAAGGCGGATCTTCAGGTTGCCCGTCAGGTGCCGATGGTGCAGTCATTCGTCCCCTTTCTGGATTTGACACTCGTCACTTTCGGCCGATGGAAGGAAGTGCTGCAGCAGCCACTTCCGCCGGCGGATCTCTCGTATGCCAGCGTTATGGCTCACTACGCCCGCGGTGTGGCCTTTGCGGCAACCGGGCAGTGGTCTGAGTCGGAAGCCGAACTCGATGCAGTCGAGAAGCTGGCCGGAGCGGCACCGGCAGAGAACAAGCCTGTGTTCGACATCGCGATGCATGCACTCCGGGGAGAGATCGCCGGGCGGAAGGGCGAGCTGAGCGAATCCATCACTCACTTTCAGAAAGCGAAGCAGATCGAGGACGGCATTCTCTACTTCGAGCCGCCGAGTTGGTACTATCCGATCCGCCACTCACTCGGAGCAGTCCTGCTTCGAGCAGGCCGGACGGCCGAGGCGGAGGCGGCCTACCGGGAGGATCTGAAGCGCTTCCCCGAAAACGGCTGGGCCTTGTTCGGACTTCGAGAGGCGCTGCGAGCCTCAGGCAAGGCTGCCGAGGCCTCAACTGTGGATGAGCGATTCCGTAAAGCGTGGGCAACCGCGGATGTGACCCTCAAGGCGTCGAGGTTCTAAGTCCTCATTCTGGCTCCCGCCATGGCGGGAGCCTTTGCCCTTGGGTACTCCTTTGTGAGTGGCCTCGCCGCCATCATGTGCGGGTCGCCTTGATCACCGAGACGCAAGGTTGGACCCGTTTCACCCAGGCATCTATCTCTGACGGGAAAATGGATCTCGTCTTGTGGGTGATCGAAACCTCGAACCCGTTCTCCCGCAGCAGGCGCATGAGATCCTCCTCGTCTGCCCCGGCCTGGCTGCCCGTCCCATGAAACTCGAGACCAACTGCTCGGACGAGGTGCAGGTGCTGCGTGATCGACTTCATCACTTCGGTCTCCGCTCCCTCGATGTCGAGCTTGAGATAGTCGACCGGTCCCGTGATGTAGTCGGCCAAAGGAACTGTGTTCACGAGGATCGATTGTTCGGACCTCTGGCTGCCCCATTCCTGCCGCAGCGAGTGAGCCGAGGCCATGGGAGCCGCAACTCCGAACTCTCCGTACAGGCGAGCCGTGCCCCTCCGGGATGAGACAGCCACATTCAGCAGCTCTACATTTTGGAATCCGTTGACAGCGACATTGGTCTGCAGGAGCCGAAAGGTGTCGGGATCAGGCTCGAACGCGATGATTTGAGCCTTTGGGAAACGCCGCTTGAACCAGGCGACAGAAAGGCCGATATGACTGCCACAGTCCAGGATGGTGGGATCGGCCTTATCAGAAGCGAACCAGTATTCCCCTCCCTCAAAGATCTCCCGAGACAGGAGCTCGAATTCGGGCTCATTTCGATGATGGAAGGTGAACCCGTGCCACCGGGAAGTGTGAATCCGCACGGACGATTCCTCGTCGGGACCTAGCACGTGAAGGAGGCTCTTATTTATCTCATCGCCTGGCGTCTCGATCGGTGGGATTGACAGCCACACACCCAGGATCAATCCTTGGCAGCCGAATGCAGATCCATGAAGAAGTTCTACGCAAATTTTATCTCATGCTGGCCCAGGGAGGAAGTCATGAGGCGCCATCTAGCATTCCCCATTGGACAGGCCGCGATTCTGGCTCTTCTCACTCCAACCTCAAGCCTGGTCGCTCAGGCCTTTGGCGGTGAAAAGGAAGCTAGGTCAATGCTGGAAAGAGCGGTTGTCGCAATGAAAGAGAACAAGGAGAAAGCCCTGGAGATGTTCAATAAAGGCGAAGGCGGGTTCAAGGATCGTGATCTCTATGTGTTCTGCGCCAACGCCTCGGATGGCGTTCTCACCGCGCATCCCTCTTTGAGAGGTCAACACCTGCAGGAGATCGTAGGCAAGAAGGGGTATCCGCTCGGGAAAGAGATCATGGGGAACGCCGCGGAAGGAAAGATCAAGGAGATTACCTATTGGTGGCCTCGCCCGGGCGGCTCGGACAAGCCGTTCGAGAAACATACCTTCTATACCCAGGTTGTAGGTCAGAACTGCGGGGTCGGCTTCTACAAGGAGTGACGATCCTACGCTCCGTGGTCGCTTCGGTGGCCGCGGGGCGCTCCTGCCAACGGCCGCAGAAAGCGCGGCCGTTTCTTTGCCCGACCTACACTAACGTCCAAGGTGTTCGCCCCGCTCCGTCTTCCTACATTCGACCAGGAGCAGTCGGTTCTCCCACTTCAACTGAGTCTTTGGCCGAGGGCATGAGACCTATCTAGCGTGATAGCTGTCACTTGCCGCGCTCCTGCTGGTCGCTGGAGGGGGCAGGGTGCCCCCGAGGGTCGTTGAAGTGAACATCCTGCAATAGGCAAACGCTGTGACTGCGGGGCGGCGGTCATGGAGGCTGTCACCATTTTACAACGGTACGCGACAATAGGAGAGTTTATGCGAGGACTCAGGATTGGCGTACTCGGGGCGGTTCTTCTCGCGATGGCACTGGCCGCCCCGGCAGGGGCCCAGCTCAGATTTTCCATCGGTGGTGGTGCCACTGTGCCCGTCGGCACCTTCGGTGACGTGGCGAGCACCGGTTGGCACGGTGGGGCGGCGATCGGCTTCCAGCCGGCCGATTTCCCCATTGGTTTTCAGATTGATGGGACGTACCACCGCTTCGGTTTCGAGGCAGAGGCTGTGGACGCTGACTGGCAGATGATCCAGGGCACCGCAAACGCTGTGTTCATGTTCAATAGGTCCGAGGAAAGCAAGTTCCATCCCTACCTTATCGGGGGTGTCGGCGCATACAACGTGAAAGCCGTGGGCGACGATGCGGAGGGCATCGACTCGGACGAGACGGACTTCGGAGTGAACGCCGGCCTGGGGTTCGATTTCGATCTCGGTAATCTCGCTGCCTTCATCGAGGGCCGATACAACGCCATCTTCGGTGGCACCGTGGATCCCGAGACCCTGGATGACGCGACCGCAAGCTTCGTCCCGATCACCATCGGCATTCGATTGGGCGGCGGCAGCTAAAGCCGAGGAGCCTGGGCAGCGATCTCATAACAGCGCGGCGGTCCCGAGAAAAAAACGGTGCGAAGCCCTGACGGGTCTCGCACCGTTTCGCTTTCCTGCTCCCGTCAGCGGCGCTACTGGACCGCAGGAGGCAGCAGCAATTCGCCGCCGCCTTGGCCGACGTGGAGCTCAGAAGGTGACCGACCGCAGCCAGCCGGCCGAGCTCACGTTTGCGAGATTCAATTGGGGCATCTTGGCCCGCAAGTCGCCCATGCTCTTGATCTGATTTTCCCGAAGAAACGACTGGGTGACGAGGACGCCGGGAAAAACGACCTCCTTGCGTCCGAGTTGGCCGGCCATTTGTAGGGCGAGCGTCCGAGTGACGGCGGCGCCGACGGCACTCGGATCGGTAGTTGCAGTCGCCTTCCAGGGGCTGTCCTCCTTCCTCATCAGCTCGATGTCTGCATTCGAGATGTCGATGCCGTACGTCGCCACCTTGGCTGCAAGGCCACGCTGATCGATGGCTGAGACGGCGCCCTTGGCCAGCTCGTCGTAGGCAGCGAAGATCGCTTTCACCTGGGGATTGGCTTTCAGCGCGGCATCGGCGAGCCGCGCGTTGTCAGTGGCCACGGTGTGGGTGAACTTGCCGACGAAGAACTTTGGCGCCCACTTGTGCTGGGCCACAAACTTCTTCCACACGACGTCGCGCCGGTCGAACGGGGCGATGCCAAGCACGTTGACATAGCCGACTGGGACGCCGTCCCCAAGGTCCTGGGCCATCTGCGTGAGCAAGAGCGTGGCAAGATCGGCGTCGTCCTGCGCGGTCTCGATGGCCTTTGGGGCGCACTCGGTGATCTCGATGTCGTAGACCACGACGGCGATACCGGCGTCGGTGGCCTGCTGGAGCAGCGGGCACATGGTGCCGGCCAGACCGTGATCGACGATAATCCCTTTGACGCCGGACTCGATGGCCGCCTTCATGTCGCTGGCCTGTTTGGCAGGGTCGGCCTTCGCGTCGTAGACCTGCATCCTGAGTCCGGCCGCGTCCGCCTGCTGCCGAGCGCCGGCGGTCCACTGCTCGAAGTAGTCACCGGCGCCGCTGTTCTGGACCAGGGCGATTGCTACCGGCCCAGCGTCGAAGGGAGCGGGCTTGCGAGCCGAGCCCGGCTGATCGCTATCGCGGTCCTTGGAGCAGGCGAGAAGGCCGAGCAACGCGGACAGCACAAGGCGACGGGTGATCGTATTCGTCTTCATGCAACACCCCCTATCGGGTTACCCGTACCGGTCGGGACCGTCACGATTCACATCCGTTCAGCGAAGGCCCGAGCGCTCTGGGGATAGCCGATCGCCGCGAGATCCGCGGCGATTTCGTCGAGGATGGCGGGATCATCGATGGTCGGCGGGATGGTATACGGCACACCATCGGCGATCTTCTTGATGGTGCCGCGCACGATCTTCCCTGAGCGCGTCTTGGGTAGCCGCTTGACCTGAGTTGCGGTCTTGAATGACGCCACCGGGCCGATCCTCTGCCGCACGAGCTCCACCAGCTCACTCACCAGCTCCTCGCGTGCCCGCGCAGCTCCGGCCTTGAGCACAACAAGACCCAGCGGGACTTCGCCCTTGAGCGTGTCGTTGACTCCAACCACCGCGCACTCGGCGACGTCCGGATGCGCCGCCAGCACCTCCTCCATCGCCCCGGTCGAGAGCCGGTGCCCGGCGACGTTGATCACGTCGTCGGTGCGGCTCATGATCCAGAGGTAGCCATCCTCGTCCTTGAAGCCGGCGTCGGCCGTGAGATAGTAGCCGGGATAGGCGCTGAGATAGGTGTCGCGGTAGCCCTGGTCGTTGTTCCACAGGGTAGGCGAGCAGCCCGGCGGCAGGGGCAGTTTGATGACGACGTTGCCGGTGTCGCCGGTCTTCGCCTCGGCGCCCTCGTCGGTCAGCACCCGCACGTCGTAGCCCGGCACCGGCACCGCGCACGACCCCGGCTTCACCGGCAGCAGTCCCAGTCCCACGCAGTTGCAGCCGACCGGCCAGCCGGTCTCGGTCTGCCACCAGTGATCGATCACCGGGATGTGGAGCTGCTGCTCCGCCCACGCCAGCGTCGCCGGGTCGCAGCGCTCGCCGGCCAGGAACAGGGTGCGGAGCTTACTCAGGTCATAGCGGCGGACGTGCTCGCCCCTGGGGTCGTCCCGCTTGATGGCGCGAAACGCGGTCGGCGCGGTGAAGAATGCCCGCACCCCGTGCTGCGCGATGACCCGCCAGAAGGCGCCCGCGTCGGGGGTGCCCACCGGCTTTCCTTCATATAGGATGGTCGTGTTGCCATGGAACAGCGGGCCGTAGACGATGTACGAGTGGCCCACGGTCCAGCCCAGGTCGGACGCGGCCCAGTACACCTCGCCCGGCTCCACGCCATAGATGTTGCGCATGCTCCAGGTGAGCGCGACCAGGTGGCCGCCGTTGTCGCGCACGATGCCCTTGGGATTTCCCGTCGTGCCGGAGGTATAGAGGATGTAGAGCGGATCGGTGGCGAGGAGCGGGACGCAGTCCACGGGCGACGCCCTAGCCAAGAGGTCAGCCCAGTCGTGGTCCCGTCCCGAGACGAGCGTCGCCATACACTGGGGACGCTGGAGCACGATGCAGCACTCAGGCTTGAACGTGGCCAGCTCGATGGCGCGGTCGAGCAGCGGCTTGTACGGCACCACCCGGTCGATCTCGATCCCGCAGGAGGCGGTGAGGATCGCCTTGGGTCGAGCATCGGTGATCCGGCTGGCCAGCTCGGGCGACGCGAAGCCGCCGAACACTACCGAGTGGATGGCGCCGATCCGGGCGCAGGCCAGCATCGCGATGACGGTCTCGGGGACCATAGGCATGTAGATGATGACCCGGTCGCCCCGGTTGACGCCGCGCTTCGCCAGCACACCGGCGAACCGGGCCACCTCGTCCCTGAGCTCGCGATAGGTGAAGCTGCGCACCGTCGAGGTGACCGGGCTGTCGTAGATCAGGGCGACCTGGTCGGCGCGGCCGTTCTCGACGTGGCGGTCGAGCGCGTTGTAGCAGCTGTTGGTCTGGCCGCCGGGATACCAGCGGTAGAAGGGAGCGCGGGAGCTGATCCAGCACCGCGTCCCACTTGCGGTACCAGTGGACCGCCTCCGCCGCCTCGGCCCAGAAGGCCTCGGGCTCGGCGCGCCAGCGGGCGTAGACTTCTTGGTATGTTGGTGGCATGGAGTCTAAGGTACTTCGGCCTCCGCTCGAGGCCAGATGGTGGCCCAAGCAGCTGTTCGACCGTCCAACCGCCGACAAAGAGTTGAGCTGTTCCTGCAACCATCTCCTAGCCCGCGCTGCACCCGAGGCAATCGCAGAAGGGGAACGGGGCGTGGAGCTGGTGCCTCGGGAGCTCTAACCATGGCGCGACTGCTTGTGCTGTTCGTGACCGCCTTCGTCGACATGGTGGGGCTCACCATGATCGTCCCCCTGCTGCCGTTCTATGCCACCGAGCTGGGTGCCAGCGCAACGGTGGTGGGACTGCTGGTCTCCGCCTTCTCGGTCGCTCAGCTGGTTGTGGCCCCGGTGTGGGGCAGCTTCTCCGACCGCTACGGCCGCCGGCCCGCCATACTCGCGGGGCTGCTGCTCACCAGCTGTGCCTATGTCATCTTCGCCTTCGCCGGATCGGTGCTGGTACTGCTCCTCTCCCGGCTGGTGCAAGGATTGGGTGGCGGCACGATCGGGGTGGTGCAGGCGTACGTGGCCGATGCCTCACCCCCGGAGGAGCGGACCAAGAGCCTGGGCTGGCTCTCGGCCGTGACCAGTCTAGGCGCCGTGGCCGGCCCGGCGTTCGGGTCGGTGATGATCAGCGTGGGAGGCCGGGCGGCGCCCGGGATCGGCGCGGCCGCGCTGGCGCTCCTGGTCGCGGGTTTCGCCGCGCGCTTCCTGGTCGAGTCGTACCAGCCTCGGCCGGCCGGATCCCACGCTGCCCCCTCCAGCACCAGCCCGCGCCAGGCAATCGGACGGGTACTCTCCCACTGGTATGAGCCGGCCTCGCGGCTCATCTGGATCTACACCATTGGCATCGGAGCCTTCTATGGAACCATCCAGGTCGTGCCGCTCCTGCTCATGAACCGGCTGGATGTCACCGAGCGGAACATCGGCTACTTCGTCATGTACTTGGGCGGCATGGGCGTGGTGGTGCGCTCACTCCTGCTAGGGCGCATGGTGGAATTGCTGGGTGAGGCGCGGCTCTCCAGGCTGGGGCTCGTCTTGTTGGCGATGGGCCTCGGCTGCACCGGCCTGGCCAAACACGGCGGCATTCTCCTCCTCGGCTTTACTCTGATGCCGCTCGGCACCGCATTCCTCTTCCCTTGCGTCAGCGGGCTCCTGTCTCGGGTAGTCCCAGGCAACCAGCGCGGGCTATACATGGGGGTCCAACACACCTTCGGTGGGGTTTCGCGGGTGCTATTCCCTGTCGCCGCGGGCATCCTTATGGATCGCCTCGGGGTGGGTGTGCCGTTCTGGATTGCGGGACTCCTGGTACTGGCTACTCTGCCGTTCGCCTGGGGACTGGCCGATTCATTGCCGCCCGAATCCCCCGCCTCAGTCGCGGTCCTGACCGTGTCGTCCGCCGATGTAACGGGCGAGTTTTCGGTGGAGAAGGTGGCGGAGGACCAACAGGCGGGGGACTCGGTGGGGCGGGGTGGTGGCACGTGAGCAATTCGCGAGCCGCGCACACACAACTGGAAGGCAGCCGGCAAACTCCGATATTCGGGTGAGCAACAGATCCTTCCGCAAGCTGGCCCACCTCCGTCGCACGTGTCACAAGCCACCATCCAGGTTGTCTACGCCAGCAGCCTGCTCAGCCCGACCTCAGGAGCTCTTGGCAAGTCCGGTGGCGACGCTACCCGGTACATCGGGTGGCCGGTAGTCACCTCTCACCAGACGGCTTGGCGGGAACCGACCGGAGGTACTGCCAGAGTGCCGCCAACTCCTCGTCGGTCATGTTGCGGAACTCCTTCCACGGCATGATCTCGTGCAGCATCGATCCGCCCGGGCGACGCCCCCGGCGCATGGCGGTGAAGAAGTCCTTCTCGCTCCATGCCGAAAGCCCTGCGGGCGTAAGGTTGGACGACGGCGGCGCGCCGGGCGCGGCCATGGGACCACCGGACAGCCCCGATCCGTGACAGGAGCGGCATGAGGCGATGTCGGCCAGATAGCGGCCATACGCGACGGTCGGTCCGGGGCTGATTCCAGCGGGGTGAGCAAACGGAGGCGTCTTGGGCGCGGCCAGCAGATTGAGCTTGCCTACTGCTAGTAAAGCCCGGCCCAGGAGCCGGAGATGGGTCGCCGGCAGCTTCCGGTCTACGGGGGGTAGCCGGCGGAGGTAGCCGATCATCTCCCCGAGATCTTCGTCGGTGAGGTGCACGTAGACCTCACTCGGCATGAGGATCAGCGATGAACTGTCCGGGCGTACGCCGTGGCGGATGGCTCGCACCAGGTCGCCGTTGGAGCGGCTGCTCCCAATGCCGCCACGACCGCGAGTGAGGTTCGGCCCGGCGGCGAGCCCGATCGGGCCTGCGTCCAGGTACAGCGCACCACCACCATCTACGCCGTGACAGATCGCGCAGCCGATACTGTGGTAGAGATGGTCCCCCCGCGCCAGCGAGGCGCTATCACTCCGCTCGGACACCGGGCTTGTCGCGACCGAGTATTTCCGATTGAGTCGGTAATTACTACCCAGGAAGACAACCCCGATCACGCCTACTACGATCAGCAGAAGGGTGAGCACCAGATTTCGGATCATACGCACCCCCTACCGGATGGTCTCAAGAGGAGGGCTTTTCTTGCCGCAGCCATTTGACCCGGAGCCGTTTCTTGCTGTCGTCGGGCAAATCCTCGGCGCCCTCGAGCGCCGCCATGTCGAATCGTAACGCATCACTGTGCGTTTTACCGGCTCATCTCCAGGTCAGAGGATCAGCGTGAGCGCGCCGGTCATGAGGAGCGCGCCACCCCAAATGAGATCGAGATTGATCCACATCGTTCGCAGAGTCGAAGTCCGAGCTTTGGTAGACGATCACCGCGATGAGCCGGTGACGAGCAGGTAGCCAGCGGTGTGGACGAATAGTGGCCCAGAGGCTCGCCTCCATGAGCCCCGGATAGCGGCGGAATTGCAGATGCGGCGTAGGCGGCGTGCCCTGCATGTGACTCCCACGGCCGTGATATCTGTTTCCGGACGAGCAGCGGCAGCACCATGAGGCCGGCTCCGTGGGCTGTGGCCATCAGGAATGACCAGGTGGTCAACTCCCGAAATCCGACCCGCATGCCGCCGTAGCGCGGGTGTCGGTGCCGCCGAGCCGGACACCTGCCAAGGCGAGAAGGCAAGCGGCAACGATGTACTTCAGCGCATCAACCGACACGATCTGGCCCAGCGCCGCCGCCGCGAGAGCGGCGGCGCCGACCGCCAGCGCATGACCCAGCGCGAGCGGCGGGAGCGCGCGCCACACGGCGCGGCTCCTCTTTTCCTGCATTCCGAGCGCGACAGCGAAGAGCCAGCCCATCCCGGGGTTGAGCCCGTGTCCAGCGCCCAGGGCCGACAGCGCCCACCAGGTCCAGGTCATCTGCCGTGCCTCCGCGTCAGGAGTAGCAGAAGGAATCGGATGACGCGTCACCGCCCTGCAGCCGCACCTGGTGGGGACGAAGCCCATCCTCGAACTCGACGAAGAACCCGGATCGGCAGCAATGCCGCCACCCGGCGCCGCATCGAGCTTGGCCATCCAGCCCTTGATACCGTCGGGGTAGAACTGGGCGTCCCACGGGGTGTAGAGCGAGTTGGTGACGTATACTCGCCTGCCATCGCGGCTCACCTCCACCATCTGCGGACCGCCGTTGAGCGGCCGATCGGGCGCGGAGCTGTGGGCGCTGCGTGCCACGATGCCACCGAGCTTCACGCTGCCGGTGAAGACCGGATTGAACGGATCGCGAACGTCGTACTGCAGGAGCTCGCCGGTGCCATAGCACGACACGTAGAGGAACCGGTCGTCGACCGACAGGTTGATGTCGGTGACCAGCGGGGGCACGGCCTTGAATCCCTTGAGAAGCGGCGGCAGATCGGCCTCATCGGCGGGGATCGCCGGAATCGTGATCACCTTCTTCGCCTTCCACTCGCCCCCGTTCCCGCTGGAGCCGTCGAGGTACCAGAGGAAGATCGAGCTGGACAAGTCGGCGAGCGACAGCACGACACCGACGAAGCCGTAGGCACAGGTCGGGTCGTGCGCCGGCCGGAGCTCGAGCACCATCTGCTGCTCGGCGCCGAGGTCGAGCTCCTGGAGGTGCGTCCGCTTGCGCAGGTCCCAGACGTGCAGCTTGTCGGCCGTACTTGCCCGCCAGCAGCAGCTCGGGGTTCACCCCATCCTTGACCATGTTGGGCGTACCCCACTCGCTGGTGATCATGGTGTCGTGACCCAGGTGCCAGAAGAAATCGTAGGCCAGATACTGCGGCCCGCGGTCCTGCTCCCACCGGCCCTTCACCTCGAAGGTCTCATGGTCGAGGGTGAAGATGCCGCCGGGGCCGTTCCCATCGGGGGCCCCGAGGGCATTCAGGTAGATCCCATCGGGCCCGCAGTGCACCGTGTGCGGCGCGGCATAGCCGGTCTTCTTCATCACTTCGTCGCCCTCGATCACCTTCACCAGGGCGGGCTGCCTTGGATTGGGCTGGGTATCGAGGATATGAATCCGCGAAGAGTGGGTCCCCGGCACGATGAGGTATCGCCGCTCGACATGGGCGTTGGCCGCCCAGGGACACAAGTGCGAGCTGCAGGCATTCCAGCCGAAGTGGTGCAGCTCGTTGCCGCCCTGAGGGAACTCGGTGCGCCCCACCAGTCGACCGAACGCGGGGCTATCGGGATCGGTATCCACGACGCCGATGGCGTCGCGCTGGCCGTTCTCGCTGCTGCTGAGCAGGGCCACGTACGCCAGCCGTTCGCGCGGGGCCTCCATGGCCAGCTTGGGGGAGGGGTAGAAGGATGGGTCGGGACGCAGGCGTGCCATGGTTGTCGCTCCTGGTTCGGGTGCATTGTGGTCCTCACCAGGTATCTGCGCAGGAATGACATTCCAGCAGACATGCCCCACGGGGGAGTGGTCAGGTCATCGAGCGGAGCTGCCTTAAGATGCGTTCCATGGCTGCCTCCGCCGTGCGCTCCTCCAGTTCCGCCTCGTCGATGTTCCCCAGCGCTGAGTATGCTCGAGAGAGCAGGAGCCTGGTTTGGGCCAGCTCCACCGGCAGGTCGATCTCAGTCCAGATCCGGCAGGCGCGCCGAAGGTTCCAGATGGCTTGCTGGGCCTGTCCTCGCGCGAGCTGGACCCTCCCGCGCCTGAGTGGCGAAGGCCACGAGTGCGGGTGCGGTGTAGGTGGCGGTGATGGTTTCCAGCGCGGATGCTGCATCATCAGCCCCCGGGATGTCATCGCAGGCGACTCTGATCTCCACTGCGGAGGGCAGCAGTTTGGCCCGGTCCAGTATCGTGAGCCCCAGCTCGACCAGGGCGCGCTCGATCATGGAACGCGCAGCCTCGACCTTTCCCTCTGCCATTCGCAGGAGGGCAAGGCCCGGCTGCGGGTCGCGGCCCCGCGAGTGTGCCTGACCGAACATCTCGGCCGCGGCGGGCAGATCGCCCATGCGCAGGCGGATCTCACCCAGCTCGTAGAACGCCTCGCCTGCCACGTCGGTCAGGAAATCCTCCAGCTCCGTCGCCGCGCGCCGCGCCTCGTGCTCCGCTTTCGTCAGGGCACCTCGGAGCCGAAGTATTCCGGCACGATGAACCCGGCAGATACCCGGATATCCGGACTCGGCGTGGGGCTCACACCAGGTCTGCGCGGCCTCGGACCACTCCGCCGCCCGCCCGAAGTCTCCCAGCCGCTTGCAGATACTGAGCATGTTGCAGTAGGCCCTGCCGGTGGTACGCGGCGTCAGCTCACCGGCGGTCGCTGCGGTCATCGCCTCGTCGATGAGTGCCATGCCTTCCTTCACCTGGCCGAGCGTCACCAGGGCCCGACCCCGGTCCTGCAAGGCCAGGGCCTCGAGGTCGGCGTCGCCGACACGCCGTGCGATCTCGAGAGCCCGGTCGGCGTATTCCACGGCTGCGTCCGGCCTTCCCTCGTCCAACGCGACCACGAACCGGAGTCGGTTGAGCCAGCCGTGCTCGGAGCGGTCCGGCAGCCCCTTCAAGTGTCGCTCAGCCCGCCGAAGCCATCCTTGCCCGACTGACCGCGCCAGGCGGTGAAAATGATCCTCCGCCAGGGCGAGCGCGACCGACGCTGCGGCGCGAGGCTCGCCACGTTGGACGTACTGCCGGTACGCCCGTTCCCGAGCGCGTACGCACGCCGGTCCATTCGACAGCCACCAGGCGGCTTCTGCGAACCGCTCCAGATCTTCGGCCTGCAGCGAGCCCTCCACATCCGCTGCAGCCAGGGCCGAGTACGCCTCTCGCCAGTCCGCGCGCGCGAAGGCCGACCTTGCACGCTCCAGATGGTCGACCCCGGCTGGAGCCGCCCGCGCCCCCGCGGGTGAGTCGCCACCCACCATCGATGACGAGCCATGCGACCGCGCGCGTACTGGCCTCGGATCCTGGGTTGAGGATGCGTTCAGTTCGGTGCGGAGTATGTCGAGCTCTGCGGCGACAGTGATGGCGTCCTGGTAGCGATGAACCGGCTCCTTCTCTAGGAGGCGGTGCACCAGTGCCTCCAGCGCGGGCGGCACCTCCGGGCGGAGCGCCGTGATGCTCCTCCGGGTGCCGCCATTGGACGGCGTAGAACAGCGCCTCGAGGGAGTCGGCCGTGAATGGGGCCCGGCCCGTGATCATCTCGTAGAGCACCACGCCGAGTGCCCACAGATCGCTTCGCTGGTCCACCGGCTCGCCGCGCGACTGTTCCGGGCTCATGTAGGCGACCGTACCCAGCACCGCGCCCGTCCGGGTGAGATTCGCGTCGGCGTGGGATACCTTGGCGATGCCGAAGTCGAGGATCTTCACCCGGCCGCCGGACGTCACCACGATGTTGGCAGGCTTGATGTCCCGATGCACGACGCCGGCGGCGTGGGCATGGGCCAGCCCTCTCGGCGATCTGGAGCGCGTAGTCGAGCGCCTGGGACACCGGCAGCGGCCCGCGGGCAAGCTTCTGCTTGAGGGTCTCGCCCTCATAAAAGGGCATGACGATGCACGAGCTGCCCGTCCTCCGGCTCCGCGATCTCGAAGATGGTGCAGAGGTTGGGGTGGTCGAGTGAGGCGATCGCCTTGGCCTCCTGCAGGAAGCGGAGCTTCAGCTCCTGATCGGCGCTCAACGATGGCGAAAGAAACTTGAGCGCCACGCAACCGCTGCAGCCGCCGGTCCCGCGCCTTGTAGACCACTCCCATGCCGCCGCCCCAAGCTGGTCGACGATCTCATACTGGGAGATCGTCCGGGCCGGCGGCGACGGTGGGTTGCGCTGCGGGACCCGCCACGGCATCCGGCAAGCTGGCGGTCACGCCACTCCGTTCAGCGGCCGCCAGCAGCGCCTCCACCTCGCGCCGGAGCTCCGGGTCGCCCTGCGCAGTCCCGGGCCAGGAGCTCGCGCGCGATCGCCGGGCTGCGAGATCGAGTGCCTCGTCGAACAGCGCCTCGATCCGTTGCCGCCGCGATGCGGGGCCGCTCGGGGGCCTCGGCGGAACGCCGAGGAAGCTCCGCACCTCCGCGAGAAAACGGCGCCACCCCGGCTCGGACTCGAGGATGAGATGATTGCGGCTCTCGATCGGCACCAGCCGGGCACCCGGAATCAGCGAGGCCAGCAGACGACCCTCGGCAAAGGGAATCCGCAGGTCGCCCGTGCCGTGCAGCACCAGAGTCGGGATTCGGATTTGGGGAGCCAGCTCCCGCACGTCCAAGGCATGTGAAGAAGCGGCGCACATGCGGGCGGCGTTCTCAGGCGTGCGCCGAAATCCGCTGGAGCTCGTTGAACCAGTTGACCTGCTCGGGTGTCCCGTCGGGGATGAACAGGCTGGTGAAGACCTGGCGGAAGGCCGGATGGTCCTTGCCCCAGCCGACCCGGATCAGGCTGAGGAGGAGCTCACGCTCCTCGCGCTCGCGATCAGAGAGTCCGCGGTGAGACTGACCCCGGGCGTAGCTCCCATACAGTATGAGGTGGCTGACCCGCTCGGGATGGCGGGTGGCGTAGGCGATCGCGATGGCGCCACCCTGCGAGATACCGAGGAGCGGAAACCGCTCCAGCTCCAGGGCGTCCACCACGGCCTCGAGATCCCGCACCCAGGCATCGAGCGAGAACTCGTCGACCTGCCAGTCGGAGAGGCCGCAGCCGCGCTCGTCGTAGCGGACCAGCGTGTGGGACCGGGAAAGTTCCCGGATCCAGTGACGCCACACCGGGCTGTTGTTGTCGAACTCCAGGTGACTGAGCCAGTTGGCGGCCTTGACCAGCGGGCGGCCCGCTCCCGACGGTCGCGTAGGCGATGCGCGCGCCGTCGGCGGAGGTGCAAAAGCGGATTGTCTGATCGAGGGCTGCGCTCACCGGGTGGACTCGGGGTAGAAGTAGCGGTAGAGCCAGGCACGCGCCTTCATCCAGTCGCGGTGCACCGTGCGCTCGGAGACGCCGAGGGCCTCTGCGATCTCCTGCTCTTCCATGCCACCGAAGAATCGGCACTCGACGACTTGCCGCTGGCGTGGCTCCAAGGCGGCGACGGCCTCTTCCAGCTGGAGAACGCCGTCAGGATCGAACTCCCGCTACCCAGGCGCCGTCGGTCAGCGTGGTGCGCTCCCATGACCCGCCACCGCGTTTGGCGGCTTTGCGGTCGCGGGCGTGATCGACCAGCACCTGGCGCATCGCGCGGGCCGCGATGGCGAGAAAGTGGGCCCGATCAGTGGCGGCGAATGCTCCCGCGCCGAGCTTGAGGTAGGACTCATGCACCAGCGCGGTGGCGTTCAGGGTGCGCTCGCCGAACTCGTGCCCCAGCTGCAGCCGGGCCAGCCGGCGCAGATCCTCGTAGACCAGGGGGACCAGCAGTTCGAGCGCGGCCGGTCCCCGCCCGCGCGCTCCGAAGCAGCCGCGTGACCTCACCGATATCGGGCTGGGGATTGTCCATGGCGAAGCCAGATGGGAGCCTCTGGCCAATTTGCCGCGTAAGGCGGAGCCACACAAGGGCGCGGCATCAGCGCGCATGGCGGCCGGCTGGAAGCTGATTACCATCTCTGCAGGCCCGACATGGAGAGACCGCGTGCTGGCCATCTCGGAAACCGCTTCGCAGATTGTCTTCGCGACTGACAGTCATCTGCTACTGGAAGCCTGCCATGCGACCGATTCTCTTTGTCTTCGGCTTTTCCCTTTACGCCGGAATAGCCCTCGCACAGGATGCGCCCACGGCCGGGCACCGCGCCGTCATGCTGACGCCCGACCAAGTCACCTGGTCACCGGCATCGCCCAGGATTCCGCCCGGGGCGAAAATGTCGGTCCTCGAGGGGGACCCCCAGAAGGCTGGTCCCTTCACGATGCGGGTCTCGTTTCCGGATGGTTATCGAATCGGTCCCCATTTCCACCCGGTAGCCGAACGGGTGACGGTGCTCCAAGGGACTTACCGCTGGGGGGTGGGCGATAAGTTCGACGCTGCCGCGCTGAAGTCGCTCCCGGCCGGAAGCTTCGCCGTGATGCCGCCGGGCACCCATCACTTCGTCGAAGCGAAAGGACCCACCGTAACCCAGGTGAGCGGGATGGGACCGTGGAAGGTCATCTACGTGAATCCGGCCGACGATCCCCAGAACTAGGCGACGCACGGAACCGCGTGCGCCCACAGGCTGGTCCGGGTTTACTTACCCTCGCTTTCGTCAACTTTAAAGTGCGGCCGCGTTGTTCGGTTCGATGTCATGGCATTGGCGTTCCCAGAGTAGAGTATCTGCCGAGATTAAGGTGTCCATCTACGTTTTGGAATAGTTCTTGGGGACAAGCGCAGGGCTGGGGATAGTTCTCGAATTCTATGGAGATCACCCGGGCCACGGACCTTCCCTGGGGTTCCTGCAAGTCGCTGCATCGCGTCGTAACTCATGGCCTCGCAACCTGAGAGAACAACCCCCAAGGCTTGACCTGTTTCCTGCTCGATATCCTTGTCGATCCTGCTGGTAGGATACTCGCGTGCGGGCACTCACATTGCGGTGCTCAAAGCGTGCTCATTCTTCTTGGCGCGTGCGTGTGGCTCCTTCTGGTCGTGGCGATCTGCGCGATCTTTGTCGCGGGAGGCGCGGCCGACGACCGAAGCGAGGAGTGGTACGGCGAGCAGCAGCGAATCAGAAAAGGGGCAAAGCGCCGGAAGCGTGACGCGGCGTGAGAAAGCCGGTCCTGATTGGGCGCAGCCATATGGCCGGTGGAAGAGCACCGGCTATTTTCTTTGGGGCTCGGCCTGGCGGCTCGAGCCCAGGAGGGGCAATGAAGCCCGGCAATGAGTTGGAGGTTGCCGGCTTCGTCCATTTACCCGCGTGCCGCAGTTTGTCGACCAATGTAGGTGCTCAACTCCCTGAATGCCGTGCTGGAAGCCGAGCTCGAAATGCGACCCTCGCCTGTTCGCCGCAGGCGGCCAGGCCCGCCAGCAGAACGAGTAGCGGGGCTCGGGGCAAAGTGGCTGGCTCTGGAGACTTCTTGGCGGTGCGCATGTGGACCTCACGGGAAGACTCAGCGCAGTTTCCAACCAGGTTGGGTTTCTCCGCCGTCACTGGACCTGCTCTCGATCTCGATTCTGCTTGCCAGGACTCCGTGGCGGCTTAGCTTAAGACAGTCTTTGCGCCACGCGTCACCTCGCAGTCCTCTGACCGTCACCACTGGGTGACGCCCCGTCTGCTGGCTCTGCAATGGTCGAATTGCGTACTCTGGGGGCCCTGGAGCTGACCTCGGCCGACAGCACAGCCGTCGGTTCGGTTTTGGCGCAGCCCCGCCGTGCAGCCCTCCTCTGCTATCTCGCCCTCGCGTCGCCCCGCGGTTTCCAACGCCGTGACACGCTGTTTGCCCTCTTCTGGCCCGAGTACGACGCCGAGCAGGCCCGGCATGCCCTCCGGCAGTCGGTCTATTTCCTTCGTAGGGCCTTGGGCACAACGACTATCGTGGCACGTGGCGACGAGGAGCTCGCCCTCGCGCTCGAACAGGTGCGGTGTGACGTCTGGGCTTTCGATGCAGCGATAGAGCAAGGGCGGCCGGCTGCTGCGCTGGCCCTTTATCGGGGCGAGCTGCTCGCCGGATTTCACATCTCAGATGCTCCGGACTTCGAGCACTGGATGGATGAGGAGCGCAGCCGGCTGAGGCAGCGAGCCGGAGAGGCGGCCTGGGCGCTGGCCGAACAGCGGGAGCGAGCGGGAGATGCTGCCGGTGCGGTGGAGGCGGGCCGCCGTGCAGCCGCGCTCTCCCCGATCGATGAGACTGAGCTTCGTCGCCTGGTGCTCTTGCTGGAGCGGGTGGGTGACCGGGCGGCCGCCGTGCGCGCCTATGAGGCGTTTGCCTGTAAGCTGAATGCGGAGTATGAGCTGGAGCCGTCGCCCGAGACGCAGGCGTTACTGGCAAGGATCCGCGCCGGGCCCGGACAGAACCAGGCGGCCGCAAGGGAGCGGGACGATCGGCTCAGTCCTGCGGCTGGGAACGGGGACCCCAATGCTGGCATCGCTCCAGATCTGGTTCCGTCGGGCAACACCCTTGTGCTGAACGGGTCCGCCCGGAACCAAAAGACGGCTGTGCAACTCACGCCCCCTCTTCGGGCTGGCCGGGGGTCGCGAACTGCGTTGGACGAGCCGGCAAGCCTCGAACCCGCCGTCCGACACCCACCACGGTCCGTTCTGCTCGGTGTAGCTGCTCTCGGCCTCCTGGTCCTGATCGGACTCTATCTCTTCTCCCATCAGCGAGGGCCAGGATCTGGCCCCGCGGAAGCCCTGGCGGCGGACGCGAGCTCCAGCATCGCGATCCTGCCCTTCGAGATCCGTGGCGCTGGCTTTGAGACTTGGCGCGAGGGGATGGTGGACCTCCTCTCCACGAACTTGAGTGGCGTGCCCGGCGTCCGCGCAGTGCACAGTCGGACGGTGCTCGCCCGCTGGCGCGAACGCGTGAAGGACGCCCAGGCGGCGGACCTGGAGACGGCACTCGAGGTGGCAAGTCGGACCGGAGCTCGGTACGCGGTGATCGGGAGTGTCGTGACCAGCGGTCGCGGCATGCGACTCACGGCTGGGGTCTACGATGTGCCCCGGCGGAGGATGATCCGTACGGGCAGGTCGAAGGTCCGACCGCGTACATCTTCGGGCTCGTGGATCAGCTGTCGCTGGAGGTCCTCCGCGTGGCTCTCCCCGAGCGAAAGCAGGACATGTCGCGGTTCGGGCTCGTCCGTGCAACCACGGCGTCCCTACCTGCACTCAAGGCTTACCTCGAGGGCGAGACGCTGTTCCGCGGGTCCGATTTCGAGAGTGCCGGCCGGGCATACAGTCGAGCGGTCGAGGCCGATTCGAATTTCGCTCTGGCCTGGGCCCGACTGTGGCTGGTCCAGAGCTGGGCCGGGACGGATCCACCCGACTCGGTCGTACTGATCAACGCTGCCCGCCTCGCGGAACGACTCCCCGCCCACGAGGCGGCTCTGATCCGAGCCGGGATCGCCTCGAGGGAGGGCAGGTTGAGCGGGGTGAGGGTGCTCCAGGACGAGGTGCGGAAGTATCCCGATGATGCCCAGTCCTGGTACTTGCTAGGGGAGGACTACCAGCACCTGGGAACCCAGGCGCTCGTAGGCCGGGAGGATGCCGACCGCGCGTTCGGGAAGGCCGTCGAGCTGGATCCCAGCTTCGCCCCCGCCTACATCCACCTGATTGAGAATGCTTTCGCAGCCGGGGATAGCGCCAGAGCTGCCCGACTGCTCGGAAAATACCGGCAGCTGGCTCCCGACGATTGGTACAGCGCTGCCTATACCGTAGGCTTCGCCTTCGCCTTTGGCGATACTGCCGGGCGGGCACAGGGCTGGGCCGATCTCGGGGTTCCTCCAGTTCCTGAGCCATCTTCTGGCGCTATGGTCACTGCTCTCCGGCCCAGGTAGTCCACGATCGGCGTTGTTGCGAGGTGACCTTCTGCGATTCGCCTCCAAACGTAGCGAACGCTTCGCTCTTGCTCGCGGCCGATCTCTTCTGGGCCAGGATGGGCCGGGGCGAGATGCGCTCGGCCATGCAGGAGCTGGAACGACGCTCGGGGCCGCCGGAATGGAAGGCGGGGATGCTTTATTCCCCTGCGTAGTTGGGATCTTCCCGTCGCCAACGAGCTGCTCGATTCCTCGGTCTCGCGGGTCGACAGCTCGGACATTGTGCAGCTGTTCTCCGGGGGAGCTTACGCGGTGGATCGGGCACAGTGGGATGAACATGCCAGGGCACTGTCTCGCATGCGTGCCCACGCACGCAGTCTCCGCGATGCGGGCGATACCGTGAAAGCCGACTTCGCGAATGCCGCGGCACGCGGGCTCGAAGGCTATGGATGGTGGAGGAGCGGCGAGAAAGAGAAGGCCCTGGAGCTGCTGAGCCTCGCTCAACGGGACGGCGACTGGGTGGGAAGCAAATGGGTATCGCTCGCGTGAAATCTTGAACGCTTTGTTCCGGCGCTGGCTCGGCCTGCTCCTGGAGGAGGTGGGAAGGCCGCGGGACGCTCTGCCGTACTTCGAGTCCTTCCAGTGGTCATGAGGTTGATCCACTCGCCGCCCGCGATCGGGCCCGGCTCCACGAAAAGCTGGGCGAGCTCGATCGAGCGCAAGAGGCTTACGCTTTCTTCATCGACAACTGGCAGGACGCCGATCCCGAGCTTCAGCCCAAGCTGGAGGAGGCGCAAGCCGCCCTGCGAGAGCTCACGCGACTGCGGCGTGAATGACGCATACCGACGATCTGTCGCCTGAGCCCGCGAAGGTCGGTGAACGGTGGGTGCGATCGTCCCCGCAGTCAGTTCCCGGAAGTGGGTGTAGTGGGGGCCTGGGCGTCGTGACAGTCGAGGAGTAGAAGAAGGGCTACGGGAGTGATCGGGGAGCGGTGGAATGCGGGTCATTATGCACCTCCAGTAGCATCGCCTCGATACCTCGAAGCTCGCCTGGTGGTCTCGGCTGAAATGGTGGGAAGCGTCGCCCGGTCGCGGCCCCGTGGGCTGAGTCCGCGACCGGCGACGAGATACTCGCAATTAGCACTCAGAGTTTTGTCTGAGTCCTGCGAAATCGGTCTACTCTAGAACGGGCAGTTCCCTGGTGCCGGGCTCAGATCGATGCGAAAGTCGGACGGCGCAGTCCCCGGTCGACCGAACAGGACGGTCTACATCCTGCGCCGTGATCGGCTGTCTCATTCCGGCCGATGTGACCATGCGCGCCAAGGTCCAGGTAGGCTCGCCCGAATCCACCACGATAGGCGCTGCAGCTCGGGTCATCCGCTTCGTAAAAGGTCACCGTGCCCCTGACGACCTGGATGAAGACGGGGCCCGGGATGCTTGTGCCACCCCGTGAAAGCAGCCTGGGTCGTACTTGAATGTTCGAACCGCGAGCTCAAAGCCGTTCTTGGTGTTCAGGATCGAAGTGCCAGTCGTCGCTGACTTCGCCTGACCTTATCAACGTCGAACGTGGCTTGGCCGAGGTCCGTCCGGGCGACTCCTGAGCCGATCGTGTAGCTGTGGGCTGAGGGGGACCGAGGCGGCTGGCGCGGCGGGCTCGTCTCGAGCACCCGCCCAAGCGAGCAAGAACAGCAGCAAGACGTGTAGCCGTGACATGGGACACCTTCCGGTACAGGGTGGTTCTCCAACTGCGCAGGAGCGCCCTCGGCCGCACGCCGCTTGACCTCGGCTCCTGCTTGCCAGGGGGCGTGCGGCGGCTTAGGTTAGGAGAGTCTCCGCGACGCGCGTCACCTCGCAGTCCTCCGACCGTCACCGCCGGGTGACGCCCCGCCTGCCGGATCTCTGGAATGATCGAGCTGCGTACCCTGGGCGCCCTGGAGCTGACCTCGGCCGAAAACAGCGCCGTCGGTTCCGTTCTCGCCCAGCCCCGACGCGCCGCCCTCCTCTGCTATCTCGCTCTCGCCTCACCCCGCGGCTTCCACCGCCGTGACACCCTCTTTGCCCTCTTCTGGCCGGAGTACGATGCCGAGCAGGCCCGGCATGCCCTCCGGCAGTCGGTCTATTTCCTGCGCCGCGCGCTGGGACCCAAGACGATCGTGTCCCGGGGCGACGAAGAGCTGGCCCTCGCGCCCGAGCAGGTCAGCTGTGATGTCTGGGCGTTCGAAGCGGCGGTAGACCAGGGGCGACCGGCCGATGCGCTCGCCCTCTATCGGGGCGAGCTGCTGGCGGGGTTCCACATCTCAGGCGCGCCGGATTTCGAGCGCTGGCTGGACCAGGAGCGCAGTCGACTGAGGCAGCGGGCAGGAGAGGCGGGATGGGCGCTGGCGGCAGAGCGGGAGCGGGAGGGGGATGCTGCCGGCGCGGTCGAGGCGGCGCGCCGTGCAGTCGCCTTCTCTCCGACCGACGAGACTGCGCTTCGTCGGCTGATTCTCCTGCTGGAGCGCGTGGGTGACCGGGCGGCCGCCGTGCGGGCCTACGAGGCCTTCGCCTGGAAGCTGGAGGGGGAGTACGAGCTGGAGCCGTCGGCCGAGACGCAGGCGTTGGTGGCGAGGATCCGCGCTGAATCCAGAGAGAGTCAGGCGGCCGCACTGGATCATCAAAGTGGGCTTCGCTCCCGCGGCTCGGGAGCGGAATTCCAAGGCTGGCATGCGGGTAGCAGGGTCCTCGACCGGCCCACCTGCCGGAGTCGCCGCAGCGACGCTTCCGGCCGGAAGCCGGATGGGTCGTGCCCGCCTGGCTGAGGCGGTCCCGGGCCTCTCTGGAAGAGGGTCGGGATCCTGGCGGCGATGCTGGCCGCTACTCATGGCCGCGGGTTGGGCGATCAGGAATCAACTCCGGCCCGCGACTCCCGGAGATCCGCCGGCTGGCCGTGCTGCCGCTGGCGAACCTTACCGGGGATGAACGGCAGGAATACTTCGTGGATGGCATGCACGAGGCCCTGGTGACCGAGTTGAGTCAGATACCGGAGCTGACGGTGATCTCGCGACAATCGACCGTCCAGTACCAGGGGACCGATCGACCGGTGCCCGTGATCGCCCGCGAGCTGGGGGTGGATGCGCTCCTCGAGGGCTCAGTCTTTCGGGCCAAGGACAGCGTCCGGATCACGGTGCAGCTCATCCGCGCCGATCCCGAGGGGCACATGTGGGCCGGCACCTACCATGGGGCGCTCCGGAATGCCATCGCGCTCCAGGGCGAGGTCGCGCGCGCGGTCGGCAGCGCCATCCACGCGAGGGCCGCGCCCGAACCGGATTCGCGACTCGCCGCAGCCATCCGTGAGCCCCGAGGCTCAGGAAGCCTATCTTCAGGGTCTGTACCATCTGGAGCGGCAGATTGTCGCGGCGGAGCTCACCAGATCCGACCGGCTGGAGGCACTGCGCACCGCCGTCACCAATCTGGAGAAGGCCGTGGCGCTGGCTCCCCGAGTGGGCCGCCGCCCACGCCAAGCTGGCGCGGACCTACCATTGGATCGCCAGCAACTATGAGGATCTGGCCGCGGAGTTCTATCCGAAGTCGAAGATGGCCGCGTTGCGCGCCCTGGAGCTCGACCCGAGTGAGGCCCAGGCCCACGCGTCGCTTGGTTTTGTTCTCTTCAACAGCGAGTGGGATTGGGAGGGGGCGGAGCGGTCGATCCAGCGGGCGCTGGCGCTCGACCCGAACTCGCACCAGTGGATTTATGCGCTGTTCCTGATGGCGGTGGGCCGCTACGAGGAGGCGGCCACTCACTACCAGCGGGCCCAGGAGCGGAACCCGCTGTCGCTGCTTCTTAAACGCCAGCTGGCATGGGCCTATTCCTGCGCCGGCCGCCACGATCAAGCGATTGCTGAGTTGCAGGAGTTGCAGGCCCGCCTGGGCGACAGCCCGGACTGGCTCAGAGCAGCCTTCGGGCGACGAGTACCTGATGAAATCGATGTATCCCGAGGCGACAGCCGCCTTGGAGAGCGCCGTGACGGTGAGCGACAGCAATCCCTGGTTCGTTGCCCTACTCGCCCAAAGCTTACGCTCGCGCCGGCCGCGTGGGAGATGCATATCAACTGGTGCCTTGGCTCGAACAGCGACCGGGGTACCGGTACACGGCTGATCTGATTGATCTCTACACTGCGCTGGGTGACACCGGACGAGCCATCGCGATGGTCCAGTCCGCCTTCGAGCAGCGCGCGAGCCATGTCCTCTACCTTCGCTGCGCAACGTCCTATCCCGCCTTGCGGAACCAGCCCCAGATTCGGGAAGTCGTGCGCCGGATCGGCATTCGCGAATGACCCCACTCCCTGGTAACCCCTGCCGGCCATGAGCATGCCACGTATGCCGCAACCATTCCATTACGCCTTCTTCGTTCGGGATCTCTCCTCAACCCGCCGGTCTACGGCGATATCCTCGGCTGCACCGAGGGAGGCGTGAGGTCACTGTGACTGTCCGGAACGGGACAGAAGTCGCTTCGGTCGATCCTGCAGAAGCCGCGGGGCGGGGCCCCGGCGGCAGATTCTGCTCCAGATATCGGGTCAGGAGTGAGAAGAGATGGAGCGTCGTCCCGTCCCCTTCGCAGATGCAGTGGCTTCGGTTGGGATATTCCATCATGGTGAACGGCCGGTTGGCAGTAACCAGTGCATTGATCAGCCGCTCGGTCGCCTGATAGTGCACATTGTCGTCTCCCTGGCCGTGCACTACCAGAAGGTTGCCGCGGAGCTTGCCCGCATAGGTCACTGCCGAGGCCTCGCGGTAGGCTTCGGGACTCTGCTGCGGAAGTCCGAGGTACCGCTCCTGATAGATCGTGTCATACATCCGCACGTCGGCCTCGGGCGCCACCGCCATGCCGGTCTGGTAGAGCTCGGGATGGCGGAACATCAGATGCAAGGTCATCGAACCGCCGCCACTCCAGCCCCACACGCCAATCCGGGTCGAGTCTACCCAGGGCCAGCTCCGCATGGTGCGAAGCGCCGCGGCCTGATCGCCGACATTGAGCACTCCGACCTTCTGGTAGATGGCTTTGCGAAACGCGCGGCCGCGGGGAGCGGGTGTACCGCGATTATCTACCGAGGCTACCACGTACCCCTGCTGGGTGAACATCAGATCCCAGAGATACCCGCGCACCATTCCAGCGATCCAGTACGGTCTGCGACGCTGGCTCGCCATAGACCTCGAAGAAGACCGGATACCGACGGGTGGAGTCGAAGCTCGGGGGTTTCATGACCCAGCCATCCAGTTGCAGGCCCGGCCCCGCCGCGACCTTCACGAACTCGGCTCGTCCCGGGCTCAGCTTCGCGATGGCGTCTCGCAGTCGCCGATTATCCACCAAGGTCCGGATCACCTTGTGGTCGGGAAGGCTGACCAGATCGGTGATGGGGGGAGTGCCGAAGGACGAGTAGTTGTGAATTGCCCACCGGCCATCGCCGGAGATGAAATATCGGTGGTAGCCGGACTGATTCTTGGGAGTCAGTCGCTCGGGAGGTCCCTTCCCGTCGATACGGCTACGAAATAGGTACAGCTGGCGTGGCGTTCTCGGGCGATGCGGTGTAGTAGATCCAACCGCCGGCGGAATCCTGTCCCACCACGAGCGGCTCACCGAAGGCACTCGCAGGATTATGCAGGTCGAAGTCTCCCTGGGTGAGCAGGCGCTGCTGCTTCCCGTCCCGTGAGATGAGGTACAGGTGGCGGTAGCCGTCCCGTTCGCTGATCCAAGTGAAGCTCTTTCCTCCATTGAGCCAGCGCAGGTCGTTCTCCACATCCACCCAGGCGCTATCCCGCTCGGTGTGCACCGTACGCACCTGGCCGGTCCTGGCGTCTCCCAGCATCACCACCAGCGTATTCTGCAGCCGGTTGAGCTGCTGGAGTACGACCTCAGCCGAGCTTCCCGCCCAATCGAGGCGGGCGATGTAGTTGTTGCGGGGATCGCCGGAAACACGGAGCCAGACTGTGTTGCCGCCCGACGCGCTCACCACGCCAACCCGCGCGGCCGAGTTGGTGGTGCCCGCCTTGGGGTACTGCACTGGAATGGTGAAGGAGTACAGCGAGTCAGTGTTGTTGATCAGGAGGAAATCGCGGACCCCGGATGCATCGAGCTGCCAGTACGCGATGCGAGCGCCATCGGGGCTCCAGCGGAACCCGTCACGCAGATTCAGCTCCTCCTCATAAACCCAGTCGAAGGTCCCATTGATGATCGTGCGAGACCCGTCATGAGTGAGCTGCGTGATGCGATGATTTTCTAGGTCCTCCACGTACAGATTGTTCTCCCGGACATACGCTACCCGTTTCCCATCCGGCGAGAACTTGGCGAACATGAGCGTTGAAGGCTTGGCCTGAGCGCCGCCCAACTTTCCCAGCCGCCAGGTGGATAGGTCGAGGTACCAGAAGTCGCCTCGGGTATTCAGCCGCCAGACCTTCTGCGAGTTGGTGAAGATCAGGAGCCCGCGCTTATCCGGCGAGACGGTGTATTCCTCCACCGCGAGCGGCATCGAGTCCCCCGGCGGCACCAGCCGCGCGGCCGGTACCCAGACCTCACGCCTACCGGTAGCGGCATCATAGCGCGCGAGCGCCTGACCACCGGGTGTGGTGCTGTCTGTCTCCAGCTTGACATACGCGGCTTCCTTCTCCAGCCAGCGAACCCGCCCCAGCTGCTCGGGGACGAACTCCTTGGAGTTGAAGATCCGGTCGACCGTAAGACTGTCCTGGGCGGCGACGGTGGAAGCGAAAGGCAGGAATAGGGCCAAGGCCCAGACGAAAGGACGAGAGCAGCACATCAGACATCTCCGGGCGGCTGTAGGTAGGGCGACTGGTTCGGCCCAAAGCTACGCAAAAGGTGACCTGAAGGTTACAACCCATCCAGCATCAGAACGGGTGCAGATTAGGTTGGGAGCGAGCTAGGCAGTAACAATCATCCCTGCGGGCCACGAGTACGCCTCCTATGCCGCAACCATTCCATTACGCCTTCTTCGTCCGGGATCTCTCTACCACGCGCCGGTTCTACGGCGACATCCTCGGCTGCACCGAGGGACGCAGCACCGATACCTGGGTCGACTTCGATTTCTTCGGCAACCAGATCTCGGCGCACACCACCGGGCCGGTGACTGCCGACCCAGAATACCGGGCAGGTCGAGGGCGTTCAGGTGCCCATGCCGCATTTCGGGGCGCTGCTGGAGTGGGGTGCGTTTTCGGCTTTGGCCGACCGCATCCGCAGCGCGGGGATTGCCTTCATTCTCGAGCCCAGAATCCGCTACGCGGGACAGCCGGGAGAGCAGGCGACCATGTTCCTCCTCGACCCCAGCGGGAACGCGCTCGAGTTCAAAAGCTTCAAACATCCGGAGCACGTCTTCACCGCATGAGGACGGCCTCGGTCGTCATCATCGGTGCCGGCGTGATCGGCGCGAGCGTGGCATATCACCTCGCGCGCCGAGGCTGGCGCGACATCCTGGTGCTCGACCGCTCCCACGGCCCCGGGCAGGGCAGCACCGGCAAGGCGACCGGCGGGTTCCGCGCCCAATACGCCACGCCGATCAATGTGCGGCTGTCGCTGCTCTCCCGCGACAAGCTCCGCTGCTTTACCGAGGAGACGGGTGGGAATGCGGGATACCTTCCGGCGGGGTACCTCTGGCTCGCTTCCACGGCCAGCGAGCTCGAGGTACTCCGGGCAGCGCGGAGAGTTCAGCACCAGGAGGGCCTGACCGAGGCGGTCGAGGTGGGGCCGGAGGAGATTGTGCGGCTCAATCCCGCAGTCGCTCTCGATGAGGTAATCGGGGGAGCGTTCTGCCCCAGCGACGGTTTCATCCGTCCCCTGGGCATCGTTGAAGGGTATCTCGCCGCGGCCCGGAGGCTGGGGGCGGAGCTGGAATGGCAGGTCGAGGTCACCGGGCTCAGGCTCGCGGAGAGCAATCGCATTGCCGTCGTGGAGACCTCCCGGGGTCCGGTTTCCCCGGAGGCAGTGGTAAACGCAGCCGGCCCGTGGGCCGCCCAGGTGGCGCAGTGGACCGGTCTCGATCTGCCGGTCGCCCCGCTCCGGCGACAGGTGGCCGCAACCGCACCGACCGACCTCCTGCCCGACACCATGCCGATGACCATCTTCACGGCCGACGGCTTTCATCTGCGGGTGCGGGACGGGCGGATTCTGCTGCTCTGGCCCACGCCCGGCGTGCCGGGACGACCATTCGATACTGGCGTGGACGGTGAGTGGATCGAGGCGGTGGTCGAAAAGGCACACCGGCGGGTGCCGGTCCTGCGTCGCGCGACTATCGACCGAGACGCCTGCTGGGCCGGACTCTACGAGGTCTCGCCCGACAAGCACGCCATCCTCGGCGCCGCCCCGGGCTGCCCCAACCTGTTCCTGTTGAATGGCTGCTCGGGGCACGGAGTGATGCATGCGCCGGCCCTGGGCCAGCTCCTGGCGGAGGTAATAAGCGACGGCGCGGCCTCGACGATGGACGTCCGTCCTCTCCGACCCAGCCGGTTTCAGGAGGGGGAGCTGAATCCTGTTCCGGAAATATTGTAGGCCGCCGGGTCACTGTGACTGTCCGGAAGAGGCAGAATTTCCGTTCGACCGTAAGGCTGTCTCGCGCGTTTGTTCAGTGGTGCTGCCGGTGCCGGACTCGGGGTGGGATGCACGGGCTGCTCGACGGTAGCGTTCTGACTTCCTCAGCCGCGCTCCGCTCGGTCAGCGTTGTATCCATCACCCGCTGCAGCAGCGCATCCAGTTGGCCCAAACAGAACCGCTCCGGCACCCGGAGGCCGGTGGTCTGGTGCGGCAGCTTCACGATGAGCGGCACCCAGGTCCTGGCCTCCGGAGCGGACCACAGCGCCGAGTCGGTTTCGGTCTTCCAGGAGTGGTCGGAGGTCACGATCACGAGCGCACGATCCAGCAGGCCGGCTGAATCCAGCTCCGCAATCGCCTCGCCTAATACCCGATCCAGAAAAGCGAGATGCCGCCGGTACTCCTCCGGTGTGCCCTCCACCCGGCTCACCTTGAATGGCCCGTGATAAGTGCCGTCCTCGTTCAGGACGAAGGGCCCGTGGGGCAATGGCCAGTGTACCATGGCGAAGGTGTTCGCATCGGAGCCCCGCACGAGCTCGCGGACGAAGCCGCGCCAGGCCTGATTGATGTCCACCCAGTTCTCGCTCACCCGGGGGGTGTTCCAGGTCTTCCAGAGGAGCTGGCTCAGGGGATCGGCCAGGAAATAAAGATTCCAGGCGCTGAACAACAGCAGCCGTTGCCCCAACCGCAGACCTTTGGAGTCGTAGGACTGATGGACGATATGGTCCACTTGATCGCCCAGGAGCGCGCGGTAGGGAAAGTAGAACCCGATAAGTGAAGTGTGGTAGCCGCGCTCTCGGGCGGCGGCGAAGATGCTAGGCAGCTTGGCGGAGGGCAGGGTCGTATCTCCTTGCCTCCACAGGGCAACACCGTTCTTCGGTATCAGCACGCCATCGCGCTGGAAGATCAAGCGGGGTATGGAAGGGTTGGTCGATCCGGCAAGCGAGTGGGCATTGGTGAACTCGAGAGAGTGGCTGGCCAGCTTCCGGAGATTTCGAAAGAACGGCTGTAGCTCGTTGTGGTCATAGCTACGCTGAAACGACCACTCGTCAAACACGAAGAGGAAGACCGGTATCCGGGTGCCTGTCGTCTGACCTGGTGCGCTCCGTTCGATAGTCGTCCGCACATCCCATGGTTTCCAGAGCAGCATCTGCAACAGGCAGATCGGCGCGAGCCACGCCAGGGCGGCCAGGATGGTTGTGCCCCGCTCGAGCAGCCGTGAGCCCGGGCGGGACGCGGCATAGAGCCCGACGCCCGCCACGCCTGCCCAGGCCGCGGTGAACGCGGCGACGTGACGGCTGGCCCTCCCCCCACCGGCGTAGCCGATGAGGATGTCAGCTAGGAGAATGATGGTGAGCCAGCGTAGGACTCTTCCGCCCCGAAAGGCTCGCAGCACCATCCAGGCGGCGAGATAAAGCAACAACGCCATTCCCAGGAGACTGACGCAGAGTACCAACGTGTCTGTCCGCTGCCAGAGGGTGTAGAACCGGTTTCGAGGCACGGCCCACATGGCTATCTGCCTGGCGTACAACAGAGTGGCCACCGACAGGCAAAGCGCCACCATACGGGAGTTGGATCTCGACGGGGCCGCATACGTCATTTCAGCATCCTCCAGGGTCCCGGAAGGCCAAGGTTTCTACGGATGAGTCTCTCGCCGGACTCGAGTGCCCTGCAATCTTTTTAGCTCAGGCATCCCATACGGGGGAAATATGCGACGGCGCAGCTCAGGCGGAGCGTGGGAAAGAACGTGGTGCGGGTGTGAGGTTGCCTGGGAACGGAACTGATGCATGAGCCGATGGCTCCCGCGATCGCGGGAGCCATTTTGTTTGGGTCTCATCTTCCGGCGGCAACTCCTGAGCTGGGCTGGTTTGCGCCGGGCGGACGGCCGGCCTACGGCCGAGCCGGCCGCTGGCCCAGGAGGACCTCGAGCATCCCGTGCATCGTGTTGGCGGCTCCGGACAGCAGCTCGACGAAGTGGTGGCGCAGTGCCTCCCTGCGACTCGCTGTCTGCTGCCACCGTCGGGCCCAGCCCGCTATCTCCTCACGACCCGATTCAACGGCCCGAGTGGGCCACTCAATCCGCCGATACCAGATGGCTGGCGCCGGCGGGCGGTTGGTCGAGGCCAGGGGTGGGTCGGATCGGGCTTCGTCCAAGAGGCATTGGAGCCGGGCTTCCGCCAGGAACGGCGAGCCCGCGGGCACAACGGACGTGAATAGCGACTCGGTTGCCGAGTCAAAGCGGAGGTGGCGTTCCGGTAGAGTGGTGCCGCGTACCCGTCCCCGTTGCCGCCGTGGAGTCCCTGGAGCGCCCTCGACGTACGCCAGCCAAACCGCTCCGTCCCGATCCTTGAATTCCATGGATTGAGTGAGGGGATCCCCCCGCGGATAGAACCGAGCCAGTGACACGGTAGGGACAACCCTTCGCCCGTGGGAGGGGGGATGCCTTTTGCGCAGGGGTGCTTCTGGGGCGGCGGAGCGTGCTGTTCGCACATCCTCAGTCCATTCGGCCAGACAGTGGATCAGCTTATCGACGTCCTTCTCGGTTTTCCTGTGGTTCGCCGTGGTCTCAGACCCGTTCTCGGGCTTCCTCCGATGTTGGCGACTGTTGGCCACCTTAGGCTCAGCCGGCCCTGGCGCTGCGCTTCTCCCGGCCATTGCTCCGTCTCCTTAAGAATGATTGCACATCATGGCTATGTGGGGCCGCCACGACGGCCCGGCTCTATGTGACGATCCCGCACCCGCTGGACCATTCGCTGGATCTGCGCTGATGCTCTTGGTAGCCTGGTCTCAAGAAGGCGGGGCGTTCACGTATCACATTCTGGTGATCGAGACTAACCGCAGGCCGAAGCCTGAACATCCTGGCGAAAAAGCAAGATGGTGGCGAGACTGAGGGTCAGATACTGGACTTTGGTACGAGCGAGGCGGTCGCTCAGTTCTCCTTCATCCTCGCGGGACCGTAGCCATGACTGTCATCGAACCCTCGATCACTCCGCCCGATGTGATCACGCAGGAGTTCCGCACCCCCCTCGCAGTCCGCCGGGGAGTCATCGCAGGGGTCGTGGGCAACATCCTCGAGTGGTACGACTTCGCTCTCTTCGGTTTCTTCGCCCAGCAGATTGGGGCTCACTTCTTCCCGGCCGATAACCCCACCGCTTCCCTCCTCGCTGCCTTCGGCACCTTTGCCGCCGGGTTTTTCATGCGACCCGTTGGTGGGGCCCTGTTTGGCTTGGTCGGCGACCGGTACGGCCGCAAGCAGGCGCTGATCTGGTCGGTATTGGCTATGGCGATCCCTTCCTTCCTGATCGGAGTCCTGCCGAGCACGACGACCATCGGGCTCGCGGCGCCCATCCTGCTCCTGGTGTTCCGGCTTCTCCAGGGCCTCGCCGTGGGTGGCGAGTACATGGCCTCGGCCGTGTTCCTGGTCGAGGGCGCCGATCCAGGGCGACGGGGATGGATGGGAAGCTGGGGCCCGATCGGCGCGACGACAGGGGTTCTGCTGGGCTCGGCGGCCGGCGCGATCGTGAATGCCACCATGTCGCCCGCAGCGGTGATGGCGTACGGCTGGCGCATCCCGTTCATCCTCGGACTCGGCGTCGGGCTGGGGGGACTCGCGATCCGAAGGCATTACATCGAACGGGTGCCCCACCAGGCGCCGGCCAAGTCGCCTCTGGGCGAAGCGTTCCGGAGCCACTGGCGGACGATGCTGCACCTCGTCGCGCTGGTCTCCGCCATCAGCGTCGGCTTCTACACCACCTTCGTGTACGCGCCTACCTGGCTGCACCAGGTTACCGGGGTGCCGTCCAGCACCGCGCTCGAGATCAACACTCTGGCCATGGCACTATCGCTTTTCGCGCTTCCCCTGTCGGGGCTGGCAAGCGATCGATGGGGGCGGCGCCCCGTATTCCTGCTGACGGCCGCAGCGTTTACGCTGCTGGCGTATCCGCTCATGGTGCTCATGGCGCAGGGCAAGACAGGCGGAATGCTCGTGGGCCAAACCGGGCTGGCCCTGCTGGTTTCGGGAAACGCCGGGCTGTTGCCCGCCACCATGGCCGAGCTGGCGCCCTGGCGGGTGCGCTGCACCGTGCTTTCGGTCGCGTACAACATCGGGATGGCGGTGCTCGGGGGGACCACTCCGCTGGTCGCGGCCTGGATGGTCTCCCGGAGTGGGCTGCCCCTAGCGCCGGCGCTGTATCTGACCGGAGCCGCTGCGGTGACGTTTGTCGGAGCGCTGTTGCTACCGAAAGCCCCCCCGCATCGGCTCACCAAGGAGTTCGAGTCAGCGCGGTTTCGGTAATTGGACCTACACTAACATCGAGGTGCCGGACCAGCTCCTTCTCCCTAGATTGGGTGAGCCGGCCACTCGGTCTCCCATTTCAACTGAGTCTTTGGAGGAGGGCATGAGAACCTATCGCGCGTGGTACCTGTCACTTACCGCGTTTATGCTGGTCGCCGGCCCCCGTGCGGTACTGGCCCAAGACCTCAAGATGGTCTACGCCGTCTGGGGAGACCCAGGGTCGGCGGCGACCATAATGCGGAACATGAACAAGAAGACCTATGACTTGGTCGAAGCCTACGCCGTCCTCGTTAAGGACAAGACCGGCAAGGTGGAGGTCACGCAGCGGCACAATAAGGCCGGCGGCTCCGACAGGGCAATGGTAGCCAGCGAGACCATCGACACCTCAATCGCAAGGCTGAGCGCGTTGCCGGCGAATGCGGAAGATTCGGCGAAGGCCTACGCGCCCAAGAGCGGGCCCGCCAGCCGCTTGTCGGAGAAGGACTTAAAGAAGGTGGTCGGGCATGTTGAACCCCGGCGAATCCGCGGTGCTCCTCATTTCGCCGAAGCCGAACGTCTCGGAGATGGAGCATACCCTGGGGATGGGTGGGCAGGGAACTCCTGAGATCATTGAAGTAGACATCAAAGAGGACTAGCACCGGCTATTGCGCGCAGGGCGGCGGCCGGTAGGCCGTCGCCATCCTTTTGTGAGGTTCATCTATGTCGGATCAAGCTGCCGGTACCATCAGGAACATCGTGCTGGTTCACGGAGGGTTCGTGGACGGGTCCGGTTGGGAAGGAGTTTACCGGCAACTGCGCTCAGCAAGGGTTCACCGTCAGCATAGTTCAGAATCCGACTACATCCCTGGCGGACGACGTCAGGGCGACCCGGTGGGTGCTGTCGCAGCAGAAGGGCCCCGTCATCCTGGTTGGCCATTCGTACGGTGGAGTGGTCGTAACGGAAGCCGGCAATGATCCCAGCGTCGCAGGACTGGTCTACATTGCCGCGTTCGCGCCGGACGCTGGCGAGTCGGTGGCTTCGTTGATCAAGGACCCGCCGGCTGGAGCACCGGTGCCTCCTATCCTGCCACCTCGAGACGGTTTCCTTCTACTCGACAAGGCGAAGTTCGCTGCTTCCTTCGCTGCCGATGTCGACCCCGAGCTCGCCGCGTTCATGGCCGACGCTCAAGTGCCGTGGGGGTTAGAGGCGCTTCAGGGCGCGATCAGCGAGCCGGCCTGGAAGTCCAAGCCAAGCTGGTATTTGGTCGCTAAGGACGATCGCATGATACCTCCGCCGGCACAGCGCGCCATGTCCCAGCGCGCTGGTTCGACCGTCGTGGAAGTGCCCGGCAGTCACGCAGTCTACGTTTCCCGCCCTGAAGCCGTAGTCGATCTCATTGCCGAAGCTGCTAAAAACGCGGGCGAGGTAGGGGCTGACATAGCGTAAGCCCTAATCGCCTCGGTCTGTCAGCCGGACAACTGCGTTCCTCGCTTCCTCCACGAGTCGCCGATACCACAGAGGCCATTCTCGCGACCGCGATCCGTTACCGGTGTCGACTGCGTAGTGCAGCCTGTTTGACGCTCTCGCGGGAGAACCGTAAGTTCTCCGGACACAATCGTGGTTCGGGGAGCAAGCGGGCATGGACGCGCCCATCGGCCAGCTCATCTCCACTGCCGAAACCGGTGACGGAGCGGCGGCGAGCGCGCTGTTCGCGGTACTCTATCGCGAGCTGCACGCGATCGCCGAGCGCGAGCTTCATCGCAGCGGCGCCGAGCTCACCCTCGGCACGACCACCCTCCTGCACGAAGCCTACCTCAACATCGCCGAGCGAGAAGGAGTCCACTTTGCCAGCCGGCCGCAGTTCCTGACTTATGCGGCCCGGGCGATGCGGGGACTGATGATCGACTACGCCCGCAGCCGCCGGGCCAAGAAGCGGGGTGGCGAGTTCTACATCACTTCGTCGGGCGCGGAAGTGGCGGCCCTCGACGGAGCTCCCTCTGACAACCTCGAGCAGCTCGGTAGCGCGCTCGACACGCTCGCCGGAGCGGATCCCGGGCTGGCCCAACTGGTGGACCTGCACTTCTTCTGCGGCTTTTCGTTCGCCGAGGTGGCCGAGCTGCGGCGAGTGTCGGAGCGTACGGTGCAGCGGGACTGGCGCAAGGCCCGACTGCTGCTGCATCGCGCCATGCAGGAGCCTTGACACCCTCCTTTCATCAGCACTGGGGATGACGCACACCAACACCGACCTGCTTGCCGCGCTGCACACGCTCCTGGACCATGCGCTCGACCTGCCGCCGGCGGAGCGGGAGGCTTGGATGGCCCAGCTGCGAGTTGAGCAGCCGGGGCCCGCCGCCGAGCTGGAGGCGCTGCTTGCGGCGGAAGCGGACCTCGACGCGAAGGGATTTCTGTCCGGCACCGCGCTCGCCGTGCCCGGCCTTTCCGGGCAACGGTTGGGCCCCTACACGCTCGAGCGTCTGCTGGGCCAGGGTGGCATGGGCACGGTGTGGCTCGCCCGGCGGAGCGACGGCCGCTACGAGGGCAAGGTCGCGGTCAAGCTGCTCAACCTCGCGCTGCTCGACCCGGTCGGGGCGAGCGCTTCCGCCGGGAAGGGACTGTCGCTCGCCCGCCTCAGCCATCCCAACATCGCACGGCTGCTCGACGCCGGGGTGAACGCTGCTGGCCAGCCGTTCCTGGTGCTGGAGCACGTCGAGGGCGACCGGATCGACCACTACTGCGATGCCCACCGCCTCCCGCCGGAGGCTCGGGTCCGGCTCTGTTCCTCGAGGTGCTGGCGCGCGGTCGCCCACGCCCACGCCAACCTGATCGTCCACCGCGATCTCAAGCCCTCCAACATCCTGGTCGCGCCCGACGGCACCGTGAAGCTGCTCGACTTCGGCATCGCCAAGCTGCTGGAGGAGGGAGGCCCGGGAGCCGAAGCCTCGACCCTGACCGATGTCGGCGGCCGGGCCCTCACCCCGGAGTACGCGGCGCCCGAGCAGGTCGCCGGCGGAGCGGTGACCACGGCGACCGATGTCTACGCGCTGGGCGTGCTGCTCTACCTGTCTTACTGGCAGGCCGGCACCCGACGGGGGAGGGGCGGCGCACGGCGGCGGAGCATCTCCAAGGAATCCTGGAGACGGAGCCACCTCGCCTGAGCGCGGTGGTCACGGGCGCGGAGGCCCGAGCCACCTCGCTCGACCGGCTTCGTCGCCTCTACGCCGGCGACTTGGACAACATCGTCGCCAAGGCGCTGAAGAAGCGGCCGGAGGAGCGCTACGCTACCATCGGCGCGTTTGCGGAGGATCTTCGGCGGCACCTAAATCACCAGCCGGTCAGCGCCCGGCCGGATTCCTGGGGCTATAGGGCGGCCAAGTTCGCGCGCCGGAACCGGCCGGCCGTCGCCCTAGGCACCCTCGCGGCCCTGGCCCTGGTCGGCGCCGTGGCGCGGGAGCGCCATCTCCGGGCGCTGGCCGAAGCGGAGACGCGAAAGGCGGGAGCGGTGGAGGAGTTTCTCCTCGGCGTGTTCGCGGCGGCCGATCCGTTCGCTCCCCCGCGTATTAGTCGGGGCGACATCACCGCGCGGGCGTCGCTCGACTCGGGGGCGGAGCGGGTCGACACGGCAATCAAGGGTCAGCCCGAGATGCGCGCGGACCTGCGAGCCGCGGTGGGCCGCATCTATGCCACCCTGGGGTCCTACGACAAGGCAGCGGCGCAGCTGAGACAGGCGCTCGAGGAGCGCCGGGCCCTGTATGGACCGCGACATCCCGAGGTGGCCGAGGTGATGGATGCCCTGGGTCAGGTACTCGCAAAACAAGGCCATTTCACCGAGGCGGAGTCGCTGCTTCGTGCGGCTGTGAGCCAGCGCCGAGAGCTGCAGGGAAGCCAAAGCCAGGCCACCGCGCAGAGCCTCGACCACCTGGCCGAGGTACTTCGGGAGCGGGGCGACGTTCGCCGGTGCGGAGCCGCTCGTGCGCGAGGCGCTCGCGATCCGTCGGAGCACCACCCCGAGCAGAATGTTGTTCGAGCAGGCGGGCCAGATCTGGATCATGAACGGCGACGGCAGCAACCGCGTCCAGCTGACCCGGATCGGAACCAACTATTCCCCGAACTGGGCCCCCGATGGCAGACGGGTCCTCTTCGCCGCCGCCAGTGGGGCGGCGCCCGGGATCTACTCGATGAACCCCGACGGCACCGACCTCACCCGACTCACCACGCCGCCCACCGGCGCGGTGGACTTCGTCCCGGCCTCGGTGGGCAAGCGAATCGGGTTCGCGAGGCACTTCGCGGACGGGCCCTGGAGGATTCTCGCGGTCAACGCCGACGGTACCGGCGTTCTGCCGCTCACAGCGGGCCCCCACGACGAAGGGTTCGGGGCTTCGCCCAACGGCGACAGGCTCGCCTACGTCTCTGGGACGACGGAGGGCGGCAAGGACATTTTCCTGCTCGATCTGGCCGGCGGTGGCATCACCCAACTGACCAATACCCCGACCCTGTACAAGGCGGGCATTGCTTTCTCGCCCAGCGGCAAGCAGATCGCCTTCACCCGCATCGACCCGGGGCAATTGGAGGCGATCTTCGTCATGAACACCGACGGCACCGAGGTCACGCGCCTCAGTCAGGGGGGACACTACGACTTCCTGCCCCGGTGGTCGCCCGACGGCAAGCGCATCGGATTCACCAGCGCCCGCGACGGCAGCTTCGGGGTGTACACGATGGCGGCGGACGGGAGCGATGTGGTGGACCTCAGCCAGACACCCGCTGCAACCTGAGTTGCTGTGGGACTGGTTCAAGTATTGACCAGCCGAACCCTTCGAGCTGGCTGGCCCTAGCCGAGCGGGAGGGCGTATCGCCTGGCATTCCCCCGCTCCTCGGGTCAGATTCAAGCCCTTCCCCATCCGGCAATTCCCGTGGCCGCAGGCAATTCCGCAGTGGCCGACGCACTCCGTGATCACTACGAGATCGAGGGCGAGCTCGGCCGCGGTGGCATGGCGACCGTGTACCTGGCGCGCGACCTCAAGCACGACCGACCCGTCGCGCTCAAGGTGCTGCACCCGGAAATTGCGGCGACGCTCGGCCCCGAGCGGTTCCAACGCGAGATCCGCCTGACCGCCCGACTGGATCACCCGCACATCCTCCCCGTTCTCGATTCCGGCAGCGCCGCGGGCCAGCTCTGGTACACGATGCCGTATGTGCGCGGCGAGTCGCTGCGCGACCGATTGCGGCACGAGACCCAGTTGCCGGTGGAGCTGGCACTGGAGATCACCCGCCAAGTGGCGTCGGCCCTCGACTACGCCCACCGCGAAGGCGTCGTGCACCGGGACCTCAAGCCGGAGAACATCCTGCTCAGTGAGGGCCAGGCGCGGGTGGCGGATTTCGGGGTGGCCAAAGCACTCACGCTCGGCGCGGAAGAGTTGACCGAGACCGGACTCGCGCTGGGTACACCCGCATACATGAGCCCCGAGCAAGCCACCGGGAGCGCGGTGGATGGCCGGACCGATGTGTACGCCCTCGGCTGCGTCCTCTACGAGATGTTGGCCGGCGACCCGCCCTTCACAGGGAGGCCGCACTACGCGTTGCTCGCCGCTCACGCCACCGCAACGCCGGAGCCGATCTCGAAGCGGCGACCTTCGGTGTCACCCCACCTTGCCGCGCTGGTGATGCGCTGCCTGGAGAAGAATCCCGCCGATCGGCCGCCGACAGCTGCGGCGCTGCTGGGCAAACTGGAGTCGATCTCGACCACGAAGGCTGTGCCACTCGTCGCCCCCGAGCCGGCGGGGAAGTCGCGACTCGCGGGAAAGTCGCGGGTCTCGAGTCGCGAGTTATCGAAGGCTGCGATCGGTGTAGGGGTGCTCCTGCTCGCCGGACTGGTGCTGTTCTGGCCCCGGGCCACAGGTGCAAAGCCGCTCGATCCCAATCTGGTCGCCGTGGTGCCTTTCCGGATTGCGGGGGCCGACGCATCACTCGCCTACCTGCGCGAGGGGATGCTGGACCTGCTCGGTGCCCAGCTCACCGGAGATGGCGGGCCTCGGGCGACAGACGCCCGCTCCGTCATGAGCATCTGGCGCCGCCAGGTTGGGGACGAGCACGATGATCTGCCACAGGACTCAGCCCTGCTTCTTGCGCGCCAGCTCGGCGCCGGCCGGCTCCTGCTCGGCGGGATCGTCGGCACCCAAGACCGGCTGGTGATCAACGCGTCGCTGCTGGAGGTGCCGGGTGGAGGCGCCCGCGCGGCTGCGAGCGTTGCGGGGAAATCCGACAGTCTGGGGGTCCTGATCGACCGGCTCGCCAGCCAGCTTCTCGCGCGCGAGGCCGGCGTGGCAACCGGACGAGTGGCCGAGCTCACCAGCACTTCGCTTCCGGCGCTTCGAGCCTACCTCCAGGGCCAAGCGGCATACCGGCGAGGAGGCTACGGTGAAGCAGTCGAGTGGTTCGACCGGGCGCTGGAACAGGATTCGACCTTTGCTCTCGCAGCGCTAGGGTTGGTGCTTGCCGGTACCTGGGAGGCCCCGGAGACATTCAATCGCGCGCTCCGCGTCGCCACCAGTAGGCGGGATCGCCTCAGCCCCCGCGACCGCGTACTCCTCGCTGCCTTCGCCGGTCCGCGGTATCCCGCCCCCTACCCCTTTGTGGAGCAGCTGGCCGGTTGGGAGCGGGCAGCCGACGTGTTGCGGGACTCGCCCGAGACCTGGTATCAGCTGGCGGATGTTCTCTTGCATCGGGTACCGCTCGCCGGTGGCGGGTGGCCGCTTCAGCGCTCAGCGGCCGCATTTCGCCGAGCCCTCGAGCTCGACTCCAGCTTCGCGGCCCCGCTCGACCATCTGGTCGAGATCGCTGTACTGAATGGCGACACCGCAGAGGTTCGCCGACTGGGGGACCTCTACCTCGCCCGCTACCCCGAGGCCGAGCTCTCCGATTTCGTGCGCTGGCGGCTGACCGCGGTGCTGGGGAGCGACTCGGCGCGGGCACAGATGCGGCGCGGATTCGATCGGACGAACGTCCGAAGTCTCACCCGCATCGTGACGTTTGCGCAGCTGAGCGGGATCGGCGAAGAGGACGTGGAGCCGGCGTCGGACGCGCTGCGCCGGGCCGTCGGCCAAAGGACGGCCGATCCCGAAGGGGCCCACTGGACTCTAGTCGGTTCGGCACTCAACCAGGGGCGTCCGAGCCTTGCACGTGAGGACGTCGAGGCGCTCGCCGGATTCGGCACGACGCACGACGTGCTCTGGAATCACGTGTTGAATGCGCTTCTCGCTGAGGGTGACAGTGCCAGCGCAGTCAACGCGGTGCGACGCCTCCTACCAGCCATAACCGGACCGCCGGCGCGCAGCTCGATCGGTCGCGCGGAGCTGAATACCGATCTGTGTGTGCTTGGGCTCTGGTACGCCGAGCGGAGCGAGTGGGGGGTCGCACGGCGGGCATTGGCGCGGATGCGGGAGCCGGGCATCCCGGAAGAAGTGGTCCCTGCGTGGGCTCCAAGCGAGGTCTGCGCCAGCGTGATCGAGGCGTCGGTGGCCGTCGGTCGGGGTCGATCGGACACCCGGCCGGTCATCGCCCGAGCGGACTCACTGGTGGGACTGGGCTGGTTTGCTACCGCACCCCTAAACGTGGTGCTGACCCGGCTATGGGAAGCCGCGGGCGACGTGCCGCGGGCACTCGAAGCAGTGAGGCGCTTCGAATATGACGACCCTGGCGGCGCATCCTATCTGGCAACTCGCTTGCGCACGGAAGGCCGGCTGGCCGCGGCCGCCGGGGAGCGGGAAGCGGCCGTGCGGGCATACACCCACTACTTGGCTCTGGTGAATCGGCCGGAGCCTCGGGTGCAGCGGGTCGTCAAGCAAGTGCGGGAGGAGCTGGCCCGGCTGGTGGGGGAGACGGCGGAAGAGCGGTAGGACCTAATCGCCTCGGTCCATCAGCCGGACAACGGCGTTCCTCGCTTCCTCCACGAGTCGCCGATGGCCGATTACTGGCCGGTCATAGCGCCTCAGAAATTCGCGATAGTAGTTCCTGGCCGAACCGGCGCGTCCGCTCTGCTCCTCAATCCGGCCGCGCTCGAGGTCGACTAAAGGCGTCAGCATCAGGCTGTATACCGTACTGGGATGAATGAAATAGGGGCCGTCCACCCAGGTCAGCAGCCGAAGAGCCCTTTCGGAATCGCCCGAAGCCGCCAGCCATCGGCCGGCAGCCAATCGATCAACGCCTATCGTGTAGGGATGGCGCGTGAAATCCGGAGCGGAAAGCGCCGCCTCCTGCGATTCGAGGTCCGCCATCGACCTTCCGGCGGCCCTTGGGTTTCCGGTGAGCGCGGCCTCAAAGGCGGCGAGGGAGCGATCGAGCGCGTTGGCGCTGGAGTCTCCACTCGCACGAAGTGCTGCACGCGCCCCGGCTAGCGCACGCCGGTCGCGCCGACCCGCCGCTGCCAAGCCGTCGAGCCAGGCCACTTCTGCGCGGTCCGTGTCGTCCGCTCCGGCCAGCGTCACCGCAGCCTGGCGCCGCACCTCGGCTTCACGTTGCTCTACGGCTCCGAGCCATGCCCCCACGACCGCCAACCCATACGACTCGAGGGCCGCAGCCGAATCGGTTTCGCTGGCCACCAAATGGTCCATGGCGACCAACGCCGAATCCCACGCCCCCCGCTGCACCCACGAGAGTGCCAGCAGTCTACCATGTGTTGCTCGGCGAGCCGGCCGTGCCCGTGACCGGACCACCTTCCCGCTGACCTGAATCTGCTCCGCCGGCAGGCCATGGCGATACGCGTCGTAAAAGCTCCCATCCGGCACAGCTGCCGGCTCGGGGTCTTGGGCAATGCTGTCGGCCAAAACCCGAGTGAGCAGGCTATCGCCCCGCTCAATTGCAGCGAGAAAGCGAAACTGCAGCATTCTGTTGCCGTAGCCGTCGGCCGTAAGGCTTGGGCCGGCGTCGAGCCGGCTCAGCTCCCGCAGGCCCCGGCCGGCCGCAGCCGTGTCTCTGTCCTCGAGCGCCAACAGCATCAGGTGTTCGTGCACCGGGATCAGGTTCGGATTGAGCTCGAGAGCCCGCTGGAATCCAGACCAGGCCTCGGCTCGCGAGCGGCCCAGCAGCGGGCCGTTGTGCAACAGCTGGTCGGCGTAGTTCAGCCACCCGAACCACGAGCTTGGGATCTCGCTCAGTGAGTTGGTGGGCACGGTCGAGGGCGAGGGCGACGCTATCGCGCGACCAGAGCATGATCGCCTCGGCCAAAAGACGCTCGGATTCCGGCAGCTCGAACCGATGGCGCTGGAGTGAGTCGATCAGCATTTCCAGCGGTGGTCTTACTGACCAGTGCAGGGCATAGTCCTGCCGGGCGTAGGCCAGCCAGAAGGCTGGATCCGCTTCCCTGGCGCGACCGTATGAGGCCGATGCGCTGTCCCACCGACCGCCGACGATCTGTCGTTCCCCTTCCAGGAATGCGCGCAACGCCGGAACCGAGCGGGTCTTGAGTGCCGCCTCGAGGCTAGGAGTAGGGGCAGATCCCCGAGTCCAGATCTGTCGCAGGAGAACGTGGACGGCGGAGTCGGTGAGCGCAGCGACTGAATCGGATGCTCCGGAGACCGATGCGCGAGCCAGTGGGGTGGCGCTGCTGTCGGTCGAGCGCAGCACGAAGTCCAGGCGCACATCGGCGCCTTCTCGCACGAGACTGCCATGCACGATGCTGCCCGCGCCGAACCGGCGGGCCAGCGCCGCTCCTTCGGCGGGAGAGGAGAGGCCGTCCTGTTTCGAATGGGCAAGCACGGTGTGGGCGTCCACCACACGGATGGCGCCCAGGCCGTCCAGCTCTGCGCTCAGCGTAAACACCAGGTCGCGCCCCAACCGGGAAAGCCCGGTATCGGACCCGCTCGGCGTGAATGGCAGGACTGCGATGCGTGACGCTGAAGGACTGACGCCCGCTCTGGATCGCCCCGACCAGAGACGAAGGACAAGACCGGCCGCGGCCAGAACGGCGACCAGCATTCCCGCGGTTCGCCAGCGACGGCCCATACCACTCGAGCCAGGCACCAGCGCGCTGCCCGTCGTTTGGGAGAGAGCGTCCGCGAACTCTTGCGCGGTGCCGAACCGGTCGGCCGGCGTCTTGGCCAGCGACCGGATGATGGCACGCTCCAGCTCCTGAGGAACGCTCTCCCTGACGGTTCGTATCCGGGGTACCGGCTCCAGCATGCGTTTGGCGATGATCGCCTGGGCGGTTGGCCCGGTATAGGGCGGCTCTCCGGCGAGCATCTCGTACAGAACGCACCCGAGGGCGTAGATGTCCGCACGGCCGTCTACGCGAGCCTCGCCGGCTGCCTGCTCGGGACTCATATAGTGCGGTGTGCCCAGCGCGAGCCCGGTCTCCGTCAGCCGCTCGGCGCCCGCGGCGGAAAGCGCTCGTGCGATACCGAAGTCCGCCACGACCGCCTGGCCGCCGGACAGCAGGATGTTCTCGGGCTTGATGTCGCGATGCACTACGCCGTGTTGCGTGGGCATAGCCCAGTGCGGCCGCCACATCCCGGGTGATGTGCAGGGCCTGGTCTATCGGAAGTTGCCGCTCACGTTCGAGCTGGTCGCGAAGTGACTCGCCCTGGACGTAGGGCATGACATAATAGGGAGATCCGCCAGCCTGCAGCGTTCCCGAATCAAGCAATGGAAGGATATGTGGATGCTGCAGACCGGCTGTGACGGCAATTTCCCGGAGAAAGCGCTCAGGGCCGAGTGCGACCCCGAGCTCATGGCGCAGGAGCTTGAGAGCGACCAGGCGATCATGCTTCAGATCGCGGGCGAGGTAAACGATGGCCATCCCACCGCGGCCCAGCTCGCGCTCCAAGCGATAGCGGTCGCCGAGGGCTGCCTGAACTGAGCCGAGGGAATCTGGCAAGCTGGCACCCATTGGTACTGCAAAAATGAGACGGCTTGATTGGACTAGCTAGTCAGGATGTTCTTCTCCCCGTCTGCCTCGACATACATAGAAGAACAATGTATAGTACAACTAGGTACTGACGACCCATGCATGAAGAAAACCATGGACATCAACAAGGATCTTGTCGCCGCTTCCGCCACACCTTTGGTCCTCGCTATCCTGGCCGAGGGCGACTCCTACGGCTACGCCATCCTCAAGCGGGTAAACGAGCTTTCCGGCGGAGATCTACAATGGACCGACGGAATGCTGTACCCAGTGCTCCACCGCCTCGAGCGGCAGGGTCATATCAGGGGCAAATGGGACACCTCTGAGACCGGCCGAAAGCGCAAGTACTACCACCTCACGGCACAGGGCAAGGCACAGCTGGCGGACCAGCGCCAGCAGTGGCAGATGGTGGACTCCGCGCTGCGGAACATCTGGCGCACGGTCTCGCTTCCGGCGCGGTCGGCCCTGTCACCACGGCCGTCCCATGGCTGAGCCGGCCAGAGAAGCCCGGTCGAGCGACTCGCTCGAAGGACAGATCGAACAGTGGCGGAGCTACCTTCGCCGCCGGCAGGCCATCCGCCCGGTTGACGTGGAGGAGCTGGAGGATCACCTCCGGGGGGAGGTGACGGCCCTGTGTGGCGCCGGCCTGTCCGAGAACGAGGCGTTCCTCGTGGCGGTAAAGCGGATGGGTGCGCTGGACGCCATCTCCAACGAGTTCGCCCGCGAGCACTCGGAGCGGCTCTGGAAGCAGCTGGTGATGTCCTCTGCCGCAACGGTCGGGCCCGGTGCCGAGGTGCAGACCGAGACGGCCGTCACCCTGGCGCTGGCGGCACTCGCCGCACTGGCGGTCAAAGTACCGACGCTGTTCGGCTTGGAATGGGGCGCTGACATGGCCTTGTTCCGGAACGCCGGCTTCTTCGTGCTTCCCATTCTCGTGGGGTATTTCGTTTGGAAACGGCGGTTGAACTCACGCTCCTGCGTGTGGCTGGCGCTGGCGTTCGGGGCCGCAGCCCTCTTTGCCAACGTCTATCCCTTCAAGGCCGGTGGCGACACGGAAAGACTCACCGTGCTGCATCTCCCGATCGCGCTGTGGCTGCTCGTGGGAGTCGCCTATGCGGGCGGACGCTGGGGAGAGAGCGCCAGGCGCATGGATTTCGTCCGCTTCTCCGGTGAGCTGTTCATCTACTATGCGCTGATCGCGCTGGGCGGCGGCGTACTCATCGCCTTTACGATGGGGATGTTTCGGGCGATTGGGATAGACGCCGAGCCTTTGGTCGAGGGCTGGCTGGTGCCCTGCGGAATGGCCGGGGCGGTGATCGTGGGTGCCTGGCTGGTCGAGGCGAAGCAGAGCGTGATCGAGAACATGGCTCCGGTGCTGACCCGGATTTTCACTCCTCTTTTCGCGCTTACCCTGCTGGCTTTCCTGGGGACCATGCTCTGGACCGGCCGCGGGATCGACATCGAGCGCAACGCGCTGATTGCCTTCGACCTGCTGCTGGTGCTGGTATTGGGCCTGCTGCTCTACTCCATTTCCGCGCGAGACCCCGAATCGCCCCCTGGCGCATTCGATCTGCTGCTGGTGCTGCTCCTGGTCAGTGCGCTGATCGCGGATGCCTTCGCCCTGGCAGCGATTGGGGCTCGGATCTCTGAGTTCGGCTTCACGCCCAACCGCGTGGCCGCGCTGGGCGAGAACGTGATCCTGCTGGTGAACCTGGGGTGGTCCACCGTCCTCTACGTCCGGTTTCTCCGCGGCCGTGGCTCCTTTGCCGGCCTCGAGCGCTGGCAAACAGCCTACGTGCCGGCGTACTCCTTCTGGGCCGCCATTGTCGTCGTCGGCTTCCCACCGCTGTTCGGTTTCGATTGAGGGAATAGAAGCCGGTGGCCTGGAACCGCCTCTAAAAGAAAACGGCCGGCTCCAGAGGAACCGGCCGTCATCCGAATCAACGAAGACTTACTTCGTGATCTTTACGACGTTCTCTGCCGCTGGGCCCTTCTGGCCCTGCACGACATCGAATTCGACTCGGTCGCCCTCGGTCAGGCTCTTGAAGCCCTGACCTGAGATGGCCGAGTGGTGCACGAAGCAATCCTTCTGACCGTCCTCGGGCGTGATGAAGCCAAAGCCCTTCGCGTCATTGAACCACTTGACCGTGCCGGTGGTACGTGCCATGTCCTACTCCTGAGACTGGTAATCGGAGCCGGACGTGCCGCACTCCCGACTACGTTGTATGCGTGGGTTCAGCCCCCACGCGGGCCGGCGAAAGCGGCGCTACTGCGCCAGGAACTATCGCCAAAAAAGAGGGACCGGCGCCAAGCCAGTCCCCTGTCCTCGCCGCATGATAATAGCGGGACCTGCCTACGAGGGCAATGGATTTCTCCCTGCTAGCGCGCCACCCGGTTCAGCCGCGTTATGGCAGAGAGCACGACGGAGGCTGCTCTTCCTGAATAAACTGGCCTGCCCCGCGGACGGTTTCCATCCTGAAGGCGCGAAGCTTGGTTTTGAGCAGTTGCCGCTGTTCATCCGGGATCTCGGATGGGTGGGCCACTGAGCCCACCAGTAACAGCACAGGCGCCAGGCACTGATGAAGCCGATCGGCAAGCGAGGTGTTCTCCTTCGACTTGGCCATTTGGTGGAACGCATCGATCGACCCGCCGAGGTCGGCGGTTTGCCCGGCGGTGTAGCTCCGAACCACCGCGTCGGTTACCCAGCTGGAGTCTCCCGTGTTCTTCACGATCTCACGGCGCACCTCGTGTCTCAGCCTGGATTCATCCATGGTGAGCTTGACCAGCCCGCCGCCGAACTTGAATGCCTTCTTCATTCCCGGCGTGGCCGCGCTCTCGGCGGGACCGCCATCAATGGAGAGAAGCCCCCGCACCAGGTCGGGCCGCTTGACCGCGAGGCGAAAGGCAATGGCGGCCCCGCTGGATTGGGCGACGATGAGCGCGCGCTTGATGCTCAACTGGTCGAGGGTGCGGGCCACGCGGTCGCTCTGGGCGCCGAACGAGTAGTCCGCCTTCTTGGGATGAGAGGAGGAGCCGTAGCCAAGTGGCTCCACCACTATGACACGATAGCCCTGGGCCACCAGTGGTCCGGTGATTTTTCGATAGCCAAATGCGCCACCGAAGAGTCCCGGAATCAGGACGATCGGCTGGCCGGTCCCGACGGAAGTAGTGCGGAGGGTCTCACCATCGGCGACTTCGATGTCACGCACCACCGCGCTGTCGACCGGGAGAGTGAGGAGAGCCAGGCTAAGCAGTAACATGGGAGTCTCGAGAAGGGAGAGCAGTAGAAGGAGGTGCCACCCGGGATCGCAAGAGCCGGGCAAACCAACCTACTACTTCAAGGGTTCAGCGCCGGTGATGGTTGGCCGCGAAGAGGAGAACGACCTAGTTGCACCCTGGCCCGGGCGCCGTCAAAGAACAAGGGAGCCGAAGGCGCGGCTAGTATCCACGCGGTGAAGACTGGTATATTTCCGCGCAGTCCGCTGGGCCCATACTGCATTTCCCGAAGGACATTCCCTCTTTACGACGAGAACCTCGTTGCCAGAGCATCAGTCCGGATTTTTATATTCCGCCGGCCCCGAGCCTCACCGCGACCGCACCAAACAGATACTCCGTCGCCATCCTGAGATTCGGAAACTCATTGGATCAAGCCCGGTCACCTTCTGGTGCATCCTGGGACTGGTAAGCCTGCAGTTCAGCGTTGCGTGGTTTGTGGCACACCGGCCGATCTGGCTCGTACTTGTTCTGGCCTACAGCGTTGGAGCGTTCGCCAGCCATGGGCTGTTCGTCATGATCCATGAATGCGCCCACCGTCTGGTCTTCCGGCGACGGCTGCCCAATGTGCTCACCGGTATCGTCGCTAACCTTCCGCTCTTTGTGCCGGGCTCGTTCTCCTTTCAGAAGTACCATCTGAAGCATCACGCCTTTCAGGGCGTCTACGACCTGGATGCCGACATACCCAGCATTTGGGAGGCTCGGCTGGTCGGCCGCTCACCCCTGGGGAAGGCGCTCTGGCTCATGTTCTATCCGCTGTTCCAGGCGGTGCGCTCATTCCGGGTCAAGGCAGTGCCACCGCTTGACGCCTGGACCACCACGAACCTCCTGATCCAGATCGGCGTCAACCTGAGCGTATATCTGATGTGGGGGCCCAAGTCGCTCGCCTACCTGGTCCTGTCGTTCTTCTTCTCCATCGGCCTGCACCCTCTGGGAGCCCGCTGGATCCAGCGGCATTATCTCGTCGAGGCAGGAGAACAGGAAACCTTCAGCTACTACGGCAAGCTGAATCTCCTGACGTTCAACGTCGGATACCATAACGAACACCACGACTTTCCCTCAGTTCCGTGGCACCGTTTGCCCCGGATCCGCGCCATCGCGCCGGAGTGGTATGTCGATCTAACAGCACACAGCTCCTGGACCCGGCTCCTCTTCCGATTTCTGTTCGACCCCGAGATCTCGCTGTATTCCCGGATGACCCGGGAGCATGCGGCGGGCAGAGGCCTGGATCATCCATCCCGTGGCCGCTCCAGCCTCGGTGGAAACCCCGGTTTAACATCCCAGAGTTATAGGTCCCGGGAGCAGGACGTCTGGTCCGGGGCCCCAGCAAGGCAATCAGAGACGCGATCGAGCTTAGGCCCGGTCGCGTCTCTTCGTTTCAGCGCCACGACTTCCTCCACTCAGGATTGGACAGTTGCAAGACTGTTACGGTTGCGCCCCCGTCTCGGACGAAACCATTTGGGGCAACCGGCCGTCCAAGGCTAGTGACCCCCGATGAGTAGAAAACGACACAGGGAAAGGATGAAGGAAATGGCCGTCAAAATGCTCGTTCCCGCAGCGCTGGTCGGTTTGATGCTGAGCGCTGCCGCAGGCGTTACCCCGGCGGCGGCACAGCAGCCAGTGTCGCTGGCTGCGGACAGCGTCTTCATTCAAACAGCCGGGAGTGTTGGTCTACTGCAGGTGAAGCTGGGGAAGCTGGCGGAAAAGAAAGGCTCCAGCCCGGCCGTCGTTGACTTTGGCAAGCGGATGGTAAGCGACTATTCCAAGACCAACCAGGATTTGGCCGCAGCAGCGAAGCAGGCTGCCTTCCCGGCACCGGTCCTCCTGAGACAGCACCAGCAGGCATTCGACCGCTTCAGCCGGATGGGCCGCTCCTCCTTCGATAAGGCCTACATGACCGAAATGGTCACGCAGCACGCCGACGAGGTGAGGCTATTTCAGCGGGAATCCGAGAGCGGGAAGGTGCAGCTGCTGAAACAGGTAGCCTCCAGCATGCTGCCCGATCTGCAGCAGCATCTAAGCCTTGCCACCCAGACGGCTGGTTCGATCGGGGTGAACGTCACCGCATCGGCCGCCGCGACCGGGCAGAGTTCCACCGGCAAGTAGGGGAGGGTGCCGCTGCTGTTTGCGCGGCGGTAAAGCAAGAGGCGCCACATCAGCGTACCTGGTGTGGCGCCTCGCCTGTTCGGCGGAGATGGGTCAGAGGCCGAGCGATGCCTCAGTGCACCAACGGAATTTGGCCGGAGACCTCCATCTGGGCCAGCAGAGAGAGTCGTCGGTCGATCTGCATCGCTCGCACGGCGAGCTTCGTGGGCAATACCTTCTGGAATTCGCCCAGCCACTTTTGCCGCAAGGCGGTCATCTTGGCGTCCCGCTCCAGATGCGCGCTCATGAGGGCGAGTGCCCCGGCGTCGTCCAGCGTCTTATAGCCTTCCACGTACTTTTGCAGATCCTTGAGCTGGGCGTCCATGATAGTGTTCTGCTGCTTCTGATAGGCCTCGAAAACCGGCCAGAACTTGGCCGCCTGATCGGCGCTGAGCGTCAGGTTTTTGGCCATGATGTCTGCCCTACTGCTCTGCATGTCCGCCCGCAGGTTTTTCAGCACCTCTTCGCTGGACGCGGATGAGGGTGTGGTGGTCGATGCCTGCTGGGCGGTACTTTGAGCCTGCGCAGAACTGACAACCAGACATGAGGCTACGAGCCATGCCAGAATGCGGTGCATCGCTATTCCTCCAGAGTGAGGGGCAGCCCCAGCAGGAACGCCCCGCCGATATTTGACCAGACCAAATGTCTGCGCCCGGCGCTCATGAAGGCACTGGACTTTGGTATACATCACCGAACCGCTCAATGGTCCCGCAGACTAGTGCGAGGCGGTATGAAGTTCTTCCGCGCCTTTTGTCATTGTTCACCGCATACGTGCTCCCATGTGCAGCGGTCAACAATCCAGACCGGGGCGCCACCGTGATCGTCTCACTCCCGCTGGCGAATAAGCCTTCCTAGCCATCGGCCTGATCGTCTGTTCTCAGCTAGCCTTACCCCCTGGCACCGGCGGGCACTCCTCCTTGCCGCTTCTCCACCTCGTCCCTGGCCTGGGCAATATGGCTCTTCAGGATGAACAGCCGCTGGGTGAAGCTCAGCGGGACCGACAGGCGGTTCGCCCGCCTCCCCAGGTCTTCCAGCCCTGCGACCAGATCGTATGGGGGTGGGCCAGAGCCCGGCCCGGTCCAACTCCGCTTCCAGCATCATTAGCTCGCCATAGAGTTTGTAGATCCGGCGCTCGATCATGTATGAGTAGATGGCGGGCAGGAACCGGACCGCAGGAAAGACGATGACAAACAGCGGAATCAGGAGGATCAGTAGCCGCTGGGTTATGCCCGCCAACCACAGCGGCAGCACCTGATAGACGAACGGCAGGCCCGACTGATAGAACTCCCGTGCCTGGGTACTCAAGGGCAGGTTGACCGCCTCGGCAGCAGGGAATCGGCCGGCCTTGTGGAAGATCTCCGGGCCGCCATGGATCTCGGAGGCAGCCTCGAGTAGCAGGTACTGCAGCCCAGGGTGGAGGTTCTTCCGCACCACCAAACTTGTCTCAACGGCGAGCAGGGTCACGTCCCGCGGCGGGATATTCCTCGCCAGGTCTGCGACGCCGGTGGGGAGCACCACCTTATAGAGGCTGGGAAACAGCGCGACGTATGCGTCTGCGCGGGGATAGCTCTCGAGCACAACGCCGTCGGCCACCAGAAGCTTCCGCACCACCGGCGACTGCCACGAGCTCAGCATTACGGCGCCGTCGATTTCCCCACGCAATAACGCTTCGGCGCTTTGCTCCGGAGGGAGGCCGAGCAACACGACGCTCGTCTCGGCCACACCGTTGAGCGCCAGCAGCCGTCGAGCCAGGACCCGCGTCGCGCTGCCTTCGGGCTCGATGGAGATGCGTTTGCTCGTGAGCTTTGCTCGGGCTCCGTTTCCCTGCGTTCCGCCGCGGAAGAAGGACCAAAGCGGTTCGAGCGAGACCGTGCCGAGTGAAACCAGCTCGGGCGACTCCTTCTGGTTCGTCAGTCCGCTCTCCAGGAAGCCAACCTTCACTTCGCCCGCAGGGTCCTGCAGGCGTGCGAGGTTCTTCACCCCGCCCTCAGTGCGAATCACCTGCAGATCGATCCCCGCGCGCCGGAGCACCTCCTGGTAGCGGACCCCGAGCTCATCGTAGGCGCTGCCCTTGGGCCGGTGACCATTATGAGCGTATGTGGAGGGAAAGGGCTGCCCACGGTCAGGACCATCCAGGCCCCTGCACCGAGAATAGCAAGGCCGGCGAGGGCAGCCGCGAGCCGGCGAGTAGGCAAGGCCAGTCCTTACATCAGCGCGGCGGCTGGAATAGCGAGGAGCGGTGCGACTCCGCTGCGCAACACGCGCTCGGTCGTGGATCCCCGCAGGGCGTCGAGGAAACCGTTGCGCCCGGCCGTGGTCATGACAATGAGGTCCGCCGCGCACTCGCCGGCCACGGCAACGATAGCATCCACCACGTCGCCGTCCCGGGTCACCTTCTTCCAGGTCCAGCCGGGCTGCTCCTCGGCCTCGACGGAAGGGATTTCGGCTCGGCCCACATGCAGCAGAGTGAAGGTGACCTCCGGACAGTGGAGGGCCCACGCCAGCCGCCAGGCGGCTTCCATTGCCGGCTCCGGCCGGGGTGCCGTGTCAACCGGCAGCAGGATGCTCCGAAGAGAAGAGCTCCCATCGGCCTGGGATACGAAGCCCTGAGTTCCATACGGGAGGAAGAGCGTAGCCGCCGCCGCTGCCCGGGCAATCGGTTGAGACACCGAGCTGCGAGTCCAGCGCATATGACCCTGCTGGGCGTGCGCCGCAAGCACCACCAGATCGGTCGGGTTTTTCTCGAGGAACCGCTCCGCCGCCCGGACCGGATCGGAGTCCTTCTTCACGACCTTCCGCACATCGATTCCCAGCGAGGCTACCGCCTTGCGCGGGCTGTTGGGAGGCAACAGCTGCCAACGCTCGAGTGTTTCGCGGACACCCGGGAATTCGGTCCAGCTCTGATTCCGCTGTTCCGAAACGTGGAGCATGTCGAGTCCGGCTTGGGCAGCGAGCGCGATCTTGAGCGCGTGCGCAAACGCCACCTCGCTGCCTTCGGAGAAGTCAGACGGATGGAATATCGACTGAATGGGGCGGATGGCAGAGACCGTGGTGTCCTACCTGGCTGTGGGTGAGTCGAGATGAATGGACGAGCTGCCTTACTCTCGGGAGGCTAACCCAGGCACATCAGTATCCGTGAGTCCACGCGAGACCGAGGCCGAAGCTCACGTACGACTGGTCGTCGACGTTTCCAGCGGACAGTGCGTAGTTGTATCGGCTGCTCAGCACCGCGGCCAGTCCGGGGCGAACCGGAATGGCAAGCCCGGCTTCGGGGCCAAAGCCGAAGTGCCAGTTCGTCTCGTGGATCGAGTACAGACCGACATCCATACGTTGCTCCAGGACAATGGTCCCTACGTTGGCAGCGAGATACGGCCGGACGTTACCCGGACTGCCGAGAAAGTAGGAGACGTTGGCCAGCATCGGAAAGGAGTTCACGTAACGGAACTGATCCCCGCTTATGTCCACCCCGAACGCCGATACCACCTCGTCGGTCTGTTGGTCGAACACCTGCCACGCGAAGCTGAGACCCAGCGCCACGTTGTCATTCATCTGCTTTTTGAAGTCGAGCCCTATGCCCCGCCAGGCAAATGCATCGGTAAACTCCTGGGTGTTTGCCATTGGCTGGGCAGGCTGATAACTGATTGCCGTCCACCATTGTGCGGAGGCCGGCGACACACTGAGGACCGCGGGCAGAAGGGCAAACGCCATGATCCGGCGGATTGCTCGCATGGTGTGTCTGCTCCTCTACGGATGGCCGAGATAGGGTGACTGAGCAAAGGCGCGATCGATGGCCTGGTCTATGCGAAACGGGGCATCGGTTGCAGAGCCTTCGAGCAGTCCTCGAAGCGCGGCGGTCCAGATAGCCGGTACTGTTTGCGCTACTACGTCGCTTCGCCGAAGGTCCCACATGTCGATCGCAATGGTACCAACGTCATACTGCGACGCGCTCACCACGGGATATCCGACCCCCCAGCCTGGGCCGTAGCAGCAAGGCCAACCGTACCATCCCCAGTAGCCCCACCACGGATAGCTGACATAGATGTCGGTATTTCTGACCGCAACCGCTTTGATTAACACCGCTACGTCGGGCGGGTTGTTGGGATCGAAACTCGGAAGCCGGGTGTAGCCCAGAGTGGCCATTTGAGCGGCAACACCATCGAGAATCAGCTGATCGTAGGTGTGATCGAAGGGCAGAGTGGTGGCCACGCTTTCCGGAGGGACAATCTCGACCACGGAGTCCGGCATGACGAATGTTCCGATGCTGGCGAAGTTCACCGTGTCGTCGTGGGCGGTAGCGACGACATCCAGCTGGGCAGGTCCGGTCGGTTCGCCGGGATGGCAGGCGGTGCCTAACGCTATCAGGGGGAGAAAGCAAAGCAGCAGAAGGCCGTAGCGGACGCACCAGTTACGCGTGGATGAGCGCATCACACGAGGTCTCGTCAGACTAGAGTCAGGAAAAAACCCAATATGGGGCAAATATGGGGAGCGCTGGAAGGGCGGCCAACTACACGAAAGGCTAGGTCAATCGGATACCTGCACTAACATCGAGGTGTGGAACTCGTTTTCTGTTCCTAAATTGGACACGGCGTGCAGTCCATCCCCCCGATTCCCAACCTGATGGAGAAGAGCATGAGCACCTATCGCGCGTTGTACCTTTCACTTGCCTCATCTCTACTGGTTGCCAGTCCGTGGTCACTACAGGCCCAGTCCGAGGCGCCGGTCAAGCTGGTCTTCGCGGTTTGGCATGATACAACCGGAGCCGAGAGCGCTGTGAAGCGCATGAGTAACTCGGCCAAGGACCAGATCGAAGCCTACGCCGTGCTCATCAAGGATTCGGAAGGGAAAGTGGACACCCGGATGAGGCACCATAGGGGCAATTCCGTCACCGGCGTCCAGTCAAGCCAGACGGTAGACAGCGCGATCGCGCGCCTGAGCGAGCACCGATTCGGCTCAGGCTTACGCAGTAAAGGCCGGGGCCACACGCTTGTCGGAAGAGGATCTGAAAAAAGTCTTAGGCATGTTCAATCCCAGCGAATCGGCGCTGCTCATCGTAACCACGCAGCCGAACGCCGTGGAGATCACGAAGACCCTGGGGATGGGGGCCTACGGCCATCCCGAGGTCGTACAGCTCGAGGTCAAGAAATAGTCCGGCGACGGGCAGCTCTGGGTCCGCAGCTTCGATACCACGCGGACCCGAGCTGCTCGGCCCACACCCCGCCGGAATCACCTACCGCCCCGGGATATCCTCCAGCCGTTCTTCCCCGCGCATCCCAACCGACATATCTATCTGGGATCGTCAACCAGGTGCTCGGCCAACCTGGTGGGTATCCTTGCGCGTGCCGGTCTTATCACTCGTTTCGTCAGGAGACAGACAGATGGCGCCCGTGCCTTACCGGATTACGGTTCACAACATCGAAGCCTGTAACTGCGACACCGCCTGCGGCTGCCAGTTTTCCGGCTTCCCCACCTCCAACGACGGAGGCTGTGAGGCACTGATCGGAGGAGAAGTAAAGGAAGGGAAGTACGGCGATGTTGTGCTCAATGGAGTCCGCTATGTGCTGGCCATCGACTATCCCAAGGCCATCCACCAGGGGAACGGGAAGGTCGCGGTGTTCATCGACGACAAGGCCAGCGACAAGCAGGCCGAGGCGATCGCCATGATTCTCTCGGGCCAGGCTGGAGGGATGCCGTTTGAGGCACTGGCAGGGACGATCGCGGTGCTGGAGGGACCGGTACGCAAGCCGATCGAGATGAAGGTGAACGGCACCCGCTCGAGCTATCGAATTCCCGGCGTGCTGGAGCTCAGGCAAACTCCCATTCGCGATGCCGTGTCGGGTCAGGACAAGGAGGTGCAGATCGTCTATCCCAAGGGTGGCTTCTTCTGGAACACGGGCAACATCGCGACCACCGAGGCGCTCGAGGTCAATTACGGTCCGTTCAAGTTCCGCCACGGGGGCGGATTCGCCAGCTACGCCATCACGACCTGGACCAATCAGCGGTAGCTTCCCCTGATGAGCAGCACCACGGCCGGCCCGGGGCTCATTGACCAGATCCTCCGCCGGGATCGGCTGGTTGTCGCCGGCGGCCTCGCCTTCCTTGCCGCCCTGGCCTGGGGATACATCATCCACATGAGTCGCACGATGTCCTCCGCAATGCCGGCTGGCATGGCGATGCCGCTGCCCGCTGAGTCCAGCGGGCCGCAGCTCTCCTGGCTGGTGCCGATGTGGATCGTGATGATGGTGGCAATGATGATCCCATCGGCCGCTCCCATGATTCTGCTCTTTGCCGGCGTCGCACGGCAGCGCAAGATCCGCAACGTGCCCACCGCGTCCGCCGCGGTGTTTACCCTGGGGTACCTGCTGGTTTGGGCGTTGTACGCCACGATCGCCGCGACCACGCAGTGGCAGCTGCACCGGCTTGCCCTCCTCTCTCCGGCCATGGCCGCCGCAAGCCCGCTCCTGGGTGGAGGACTTCTCCTCCTGGCGGGCATCTATCAGTGGCTGCCGGCCAAGGGAGCGTGCCTCTCTCACTGCCGCTCTCCCCTGGGGTTCTTCAGCGATCACTGGCGGGAGGGCAGTTGGGGTGCCCTCCTGATGGGACTCGAGCATGGGACCTACTGCGTAGGCTGCTGCTGGGCCTTGATGGCGCTGCTTTTCGTCGCGGGGGTGATGAACCTGCTCTGGGTCATTGCCATCGCGGTGTTCGTGCTGGTCGAGAAGCTCCTCCCCCGAGGGCGACTGGTGGGTCGGGCGGCCGCCCTGCTGCTGATCGGCTGGGGACTCTGGTTAATAATCGGCTTGACTGCTGCTTGATCCTGCGCCGCAAGAATCACATCTCCTGGACTCCAGCGCGACCGCTTCTCGAAAGGAGCAGGTCCATGAAGCTTCTCAATCTCGTTGCATGCCTCGGGGCACTTCTGATACTGGGCTGCACCGCCGATATCCCGACTCAGCCCGCCGATTCCGAGGATGCCTCGCCCATCGCAGCGGCGCTAAGTGCCGTCAACAGCTGGACCCCTAAAGCCGCCTATCCGGTTCCCGGTCTCTTCGACGCCTTTGCTGCCATGGCGCCCAACTCCGCCGGCCAATCCATCGTGTACCTCATGGGGGGCACCGATGGTCAAGGGGGGACCGGCTTTGGCGTAACGGCCTACAATTCGGCCACCGATACCTGGACCCGGATGATGTCGCGGGTCGGGGTATTCGGCTCCAATGGAGCCGAGAAACTGGGAAGCAGGATCTACTTCACCGGCGGCTACAATGCGGTCGAGACGCCCTCCAGTTTCACCAAAGCAGTCTGGGCCTATGACTACGGCAGGGACCGGATGAGCAGGAAGGCGGATCTTCCCATCTTCGGTGCCGAAGGAGTTTCCGGCGTGATTGCCGGCAAGCTCTACGTGCTTCCGGGTGCCTGCTCCGGCGACCAGTATCCCAACGCCGGCTACTGTGCCGAGGAGCCCACCCGGCGCTTTTACCGCTATGACCCGGATGCGAACACCTGGACCAGCCGGCGACAGGCGCCGCAGTACCACCGAAGAGGCGCAGCCGGAGTCATCGATGGCAAGCTCTACGTTGTCGGCGGCTTCCACGACTTCGATCCGGTCGCCAATCTGGACGTGTATGACCCCGGATCCAATAGCTGGAAGTCGCTGGCTCCGATTCCCACGGCTGGAGCGGCCATTGCCGACGTGATACAAGGGAAGCTCTTCGTGACCGTGAGCGGAGGCGACGGGCTGCACACTTACGCCTATAACCCCGAGACCAATACCTGGAGCGCCCGGGCGGCACCGGCGCATGCGCACGACGCCATGGTTCGGGTCAGCCTCAACGGCAACTTCCGCCTCCTGGCGGTAGGTGGAAGTGAGGGAGCCGGTCCCCCTCCGCCACTGGAGCCGCACGAAAGCGAGCTGTACATCCCGTAAGCCGGGACCGGGACAGAGTTCCCGGGCAAGAGTATCCTTTCCGGTATGGCAAAACCGAGGAGCAAGTCCTCGAGCTCAAAGGGGAGCGGGCCCGAGCTGCTCGTGATCGGGGAGCACGAGGTCGCAGTCACGAATCCGGGCAAGGTGCTCTTTCCCGAGCGGAAGTACACGAAGCTCGACGTAGTGCGCTACTATCTCGCCGTGGCCGACGGCGCCCTCCGGGGCGCCGGCGGCCGGCCGAACATGCTGGTGCGCTACCCCAACGGCATCGCCAGCGAGCACTTCTATCAGAAGCGTGCCCCGGAATCCCGGCCGCCCTGGATCGAGGTGGTCTCGCTCCGCTTTCCCTCGGGGCGGAGCGCCGATGAGGTGGTGCCGAGGGACGCCGCGGCCCTGGCTTGGCTGGCCAACCTCGGCTGCCTCGAGCTGCATCCTCATCCGGTCCGGGCCGACGATCTGGAGCACCCCGATGAGCTCCGGGTCGACCTCGATCCGGTCCCCGGAGTGAGCTGGCAGCAGGTGCGTGACGTCGCCGGAATCGTGAACCACACGCTCCGGGACTTCGGCCTGACCGGATGGCCCAAGACCTCGGGCTCGCGCGGCATCCATGTGAATGTGCGGATCGAGCGCCGGTGGAACTTCGATCAAGTGCGGCGTGCCGCTCTGGCGCTGGCCCGGGAGGTGGAGCGGCGCGCGCCCGCCATCGCCACCAGCAAATGGTGGAAGGAGGAGCGGCACGGGGTATTCGTGGACTACAACCAGAACGCCAAGGACCGGACCGTAGCCTCGGCCTATTCGGTCCGCCCCAAACCCGAAGCGCCGGTGTCGGCTCCGCTCAGCTGGGAAGAGGTGGAGACCTGCGAGCCCGGTGACTTTACCCTGGCCACCATGCCGGCCCGCTTTGCCAGCATTGGAGACCGCCATGCCGCCATCGACCAGCACGCCGGATCACTCGAGGCCCTGTTGCAGCTGTCGGCCGAACACGAGCGCGAGGGGTTGGGCGATGCCCCCTGGCCTCCCCACTACCAGAAACAGGAGGGTGAGCCGGCCCGAGTGCAGCCCTCCAAACGCCGAACTTCGAAGTTTCCCCTGATCGAGATCGGTCGCGCCCAGCGGAAGGAAGACGCGCTCGCCGGACTCGAGCGCTGGAAGGAACGTCATCCTCAAGCCGCTTCACACCTGGAGCCCGCCGATGTCCTGGTCGACTCCATGCGCGGCCGCTTCACCACCTGGACCCGGATCCGGGTAAACCTGCAGCACGTCCCGTCCGACCTCCGGCCGGTTCAGGAGCCGCTCGATCCCGACGAGAAGACCTTCTCCAAATCGTAGGCTCGGGTGACCTCGAGCTGATCGTAGCGGCAGTCTTTCGGGTCCTTATCAGGCCGCCAGCGGAGGAAGGTGGTGGCATGGCGGAAGCGGTCGCCCTGCAGGTGGTCGTATTTGACCTCGACCACCCGCTCGATCCGGAGCGGCTCCCAGGAGAGATTCTTTCCCGGCGCTCCAGCGGCTCTGGGCTCCCGGCATGCGGTCGGTCTCACTCCCGTCTACCTGGGCCCACTCCTTCCAGGGGTGATTCTCGAAAGCATTTTCGCGGAGGGGGGCGAGCTCGACGGCGAGTTCCCGTCGCATGGCCATGGTGAATGATGAGGTCACGCCGACGTGCTGCAGCACGCCTCGGTTATCGTAGAGACCCAGCAGCAACGATCCCACCACACCCTTTCCCGTCTTGTGCCAGCGGAACCCCGCCACCACGCAGTCCGCTGTGCGCACGTGTTTGATCTTCAGCATGGCCCGCTTGCCCGGCTGGTACCGGCTGTCGGCCGGCTTGGCGATGACCCCATCCAGGCCGGCACCCTCGAACTGATCCAGCCACCGGAGCGCCTTTTTCCGGTCGGTGGTCATGGGGGTGATGTAGACCGGAGGACCGAGCTTTGCCGCCAGGCGCTCCAAGTGCCGCCTGCGCTCATGCTGGGGAGCATCCATCAGACTCTTGCCATCCAGCGCCAGGAGATCGAAGGCCACAAACGAGGCCGGCGTCTCCTTCGCCAGTTTGGCTACGCGCGAGGCCGCCGGATGTAGCCGGAGCTGGAGGAGGTCGAAGTCGAGGCCGCGCGGGGTCATGATCACGATCTCTCCGTCGAGTACGCAACCCGAAGGCACATTTTCCAGCAGGCTTTCGTGCAGCTCGGGGAAGTAGCGATCGAACGGCCGGAGGTCGCGGCTCTGGATGTACACCTCCGACTCGCTGCGAAATACGATCGAGCGGAAGCCATCCCACTTGGGCTCGTAGAGAAAGCTGCCTTCCGGCGGCAAGCTGTCGGCCAGCTTGGCCAGCATCGGTTCGATCGGAGGCTCTACCCCGGTGGCGCCTTCGGGTTTGGAACTCATGGCTCTCAAGTTACTTCCGCAGGGACACGCCGTAATCCCGGGGCGTCTGAGCTGGGATCGGGAAGAAGCGCTAACCCTTACCAGCTCAGCCAGTAACTCGCCTTGACGGCGAGCACGTTCAGTGACTCGCCGCCGGCGAAGAGCGCGTTCACATCCCGGCTCAGCCGCAGATTTCCGAACGACTCGTCGTTGGCCCGGTTCTGCTGCCATACCAGGAACAGCGTCGACCCGGGACTCCACTCCCAGCGCAGAACCGCGTTGGCCCTGAGTGAGCGGATGGTGAAATCCTGCGGGGGAACAGTGAACGAAGCTCCTCCGTCGCCCGGATCGATTTCGGTTCCCTCGCTGGTCGTTGCTATGGTGCCCTTGTCTCGGCCGTACACCGAGAAGTCGTAGCTCCGGGGACTGCTGAATTCCTTCAGGTCGGTAAAGTCACCGGCAGAGATCAGGGGTTGAAAGAAGAACTGCAGGCTGAGGGTGGGAGTGAAGGTCCAGTCCAGGCGGGCGATCATGGAAAGTTCTTGCTGATCCAGTGTGGCAAATACGTAGCGGGAGCCGAAGGTCGCGGTTGCCGCCGGGTCGGCCACCGTGGTCACATACTGGGCCTTGGTCCGGTTCAAGGTGAGGGCCGGCCCCAGGCTCAGGTGAAAGGCCGACGAGGGCCGCATGCTGAGGGTCAGGTCCGCCTCGGTCCGATGCTCGTCGGCGGCGGTCCACGACTGGGTAAGGTTCCCCGACAACCTGGTGGTCCTTCGGGTATCCGAGTTCACCGTCACCCGCACGTCGCCGAAGCGGGGCTGCTGAGCGAGCGGTCCGCCCCGGGTCAGCCGGTCATCATAGACCGGTGGTGCATAGTCCCCGCGCAGCTGAAAGTCCCAGAAGTTCTTGAGCTGGGCCGCAAAAATGAGCCCGTATGAGCCGAAGATCAGATCGCCGTCGAAGTTCCACTGGTGGTTGGTGAACGGAAAGATCTGATAGTTCCGGAACACCTTGCCGGGCTGCCGCTCATGGTACTCCAGGTCGGTGGAGATGCCGCGCTGTGAGGCATCGGACTGGAAGCCGAGGTCGTTCGACTCGAAAGCGGGGCTGACCTCCTGATATACCAGGCCGCCCTCCCAATGCCGGCCGCTGTTCTTGGCCAGGGCCAGCTGATAGGAGTAGCCGGTCAACGAGGTGCGGGTGGAATCGTAGTGAAAGCTGGTGGCATCGGGGCGCTGGTAGTACCGGGCGCTCGACCGCTGGGTTCGAGCAATCGCGTCTGGCGTGCCGCCAACCCTGCTGATCCCTATGGCGCCGTCGAACGACCAGGCGCGATTGGACCAGGAGTTGGTAAAGTCGGCGCCGAACAGGTACGCGCTGCTCCGCAACAGCGACATCAGCTGAGCATCGCCCTGATCCCGGTTCACCGCGGTGCCGATGACGCCGAGCGTGGTATTGCCCTCCCGAAGATCCTTGCGGACCCGCCCCACGAAATAGTTGGTCAGCGGCTCGACCGGAGCCGTTACCCTCGACCCCAAGTCGTCCACGTAGCGCGCCCGCTCTCCGGCAGTCACCGCATCCAGCACGCCCAGAGACCAGCCGGAGTGGGTACGCCCGGTCAGCTTGGCGGCCGTACGGATCGAGGTCTCGGTGGGCCGGTCGAGGTAGCTCACCCCATCGCCTTCGAGGTTGCGTTGCGGCTCGCGGCCGATCCGACGGCTGAAGAAAGACTCCGGAAAGTTGAAGCTGTTGTTGGCCCGAATCCCGCCGAAGCGAAAGACGTCGGCACCCTCGACGAAGAAGGGTCGCTTCTCCGGATAGAACGTCTCGAATGCGCTGAGATTCACGACCGCAGGGTCAACCTCGACCTGGCCGAAATCCGGATTCACTGTAGCGCTGAGAGTCAGATCGCTGGTGAGACCGTACTTGAGGTCGAGCCCGGCCGAGCCGTTATAATCGTGTCCGCTCCGAAACGGGTCGCCCGCTACCGTGGGCTGGTAGGCTGCTCGAGCGAGCAGATACGGCGCCATCTCCAGCCGCCGCTGCGGCCGCAGCTTTCCCAGGCCCACCAGATGGGCGTAGCGGCTGACTCCACCGAACTCGCTCTTGGGCACAAAGGAAAACCAGTCTTCCTCGCCCTTCCGCAGGATCTTGCGGTACAGCTGAATGCCCCAGATGCCGTTCGCCGTCGAGTTGTAGCGGAGTTGAGAGAGCGGGATGCGGAGCTCCACGGTCCAGCCGAGCGAATCGACCTGAGTGGCGCTCTCCCAGACCGGGTCCCAGGAATCGTCTTCGTCGCTTCCCTGCGCCGAAGAACCCAGGATGCCGTCCAGGATGGCGCCTCCGGGCGTTATCCGAAACCGGACCCCGCTGAGATGGTCGTGGAAGGTGTCGAGGTACACGTCGAACTCGTCAGACTCGACATCGTCATCGCGCCGGGCCAGCACTGCCTTGACCCGCCCTGGCCCTCGATCATAGAGCCGAGCACCGATATAGAGTGCCTCGGTGCCGATCAACACGCGGACCTCGGTCCTCTCGGTGGCGGGGTCGCCTTCGATCGGGTCGGTTTGGATGAACCCCGACGCGGGCTCCGCCTGCGCCCACGCGGGCTCATTCAGATGCCCGTCTACCTCGACGTTCCCCTCCAGCTGGGCAGCCCGGATCTCCCGGGCGTGGGCGTGCGCGCTCCCGGCGCGAACTGAATCGCGGGACTGGGTGGGTGTGGGGTTCTGCAGGGTGGCAAGCATGATATAAGCAAGCGGGATGGAAATTCCGCTGAGCATACGACTCCTCGGCTGATGGCTCCTTGGCTGCAGGGGTCTTTGACACGCCACCACGCCGAAAGGTTGTCAACTAGATTGGCAGAGTTTCTGAACCGGAGCTCCACGTGAAAGAAGCGGCGCCCCAGGATCGTCTGCCCCGCGGGCAGGTGCTCACCAGGAAATGGCCGGTCCTGACCTATGGCGAGACGCCGCGTCTGGATCTCGCCAATTGGACCTTCCGTTGTTTTGGTTTGGTTCAGGAGCCGGTGACATGGACCTGGCAGGAGTTCCTCGAGCTTCCCCGGATTCAGGTGACCTCCGACGTGCACTGCGTCACCCGCTGGAGCCGGTTCGACAATCGCTGGGAGGGAGTGGCGGTGCCCGAGATACTTCGCCGGGCTCAGCTTCTGCCCGAGGCCAGCGCGGTGATGGTCCACGCCGATCCGGATTACACCACCAACCTCCTGTTAACGGACCTGGCGAGCGAGGATGCTCTCCTCGCGTACCGGCATGACGGCATCCCGCTGCCGGTGGAGCACGGTGGGCCGTGCCGTTTGGTGGTACCCCGGCTGTACTTCTGGAAAAGTGCCAAATGGGTGCGCGGGTTCGAGTTTCTCGATCACAACGCGCCAGGGTTCTGGGAGCAGAACGGCTACCATTTGAGAGCGGATCCCTGGAGGGAAGAGCGCTACGCGGCCCAGGAAACCGACGCGATGCAACGGATGCGGGCAGAGTCTGCCCGGCGGCGCCGGGGACTTTGATCGCAAGAACCGGAGCGCGAGATCGAGCGGGAATCCGTAGACTGATCGTCAGCAGGCAGAACCTGAACCTGAAAGGACGATCAATGAGCGTTCCCGCCATCGCTCGGCAACCAGCCGAGCTCCACTATGCGATCGGCCATTGTTCTCTGGGCTCCGTCCTGGTCGCCCGGGGAGAGCGGGGGGTATGTGGCGTTCTCCTGGGCGACGATGCGGAATCCGTTACCAGGGAGCTGGAAACACGATTTCCCCAGACCACTCTGCTCCGGCGAGACCAGGAGCTCGCTCAATACCTGGCTCAGGTAGTGGGATTGATCGAAGCCCCTGGCCGGCCTCTCGACCTCCTGCTCGATCTTCGCGGCACCACCTTTCAGCAGCGGGTCTGGCAGGCGCTACGGGAAATTCCTGCGGGCACCACCTCCACCTATACCGAAGTGGCCAGCCGGATCGGAGCGCCCAACGCGGTCAGAGCGGTAGCTCGCGCCTGCGCCACCAATCCGCTGGCGTTGGTGGTCCCCTGTCATCGTGTGATCGGAAAGGATGGCGGTCTTACGGGCTACCGCTGGGGACTGGAGCGGAAGCGAATCCTGCTGGAACGGGAGGCCCAGCGGTGAGCGCGCCCGCGGTCATGGCAGCGCCAAACAGCTGGCTGGAGCTGGAGCGGGATCTCGACATCCAGGGCAACGCGGTGCTGCATCAGCTCATCTCCCCGGAGGAGTGCGGGCAACTGGCCGCCCTCTACGATCAGGAGGAGGGCTTTCGGTCCCGTATTGTGATGGCGCGGCACGGCTTCGGCCGGGGCGAGTACAAATACTTCGACTATCCGCTACCCCCGCTCATTGCCGAGCTCCGCACCTCGCTCTACCGGCAGCTGGCGCCAATCGCCAATCGGTGGAACGAGGCCATGGGCATCGGCGTGCGATACCCTGGCAGCCACGCCGAGTTTCTGGAGCGCTGCCACCAGGCCGGGCAGCGACGGGCGACCCCGCTTCTCCTGCGCTACACGGCAGGGGACTACAACTGTCTCCATCAGGATGTCTACGGTGAGCACGTCTTCCCGCTGCAAGTCGCCATCCTGCTCTCCCGGCCGGATCAGGACTTTACCGGGGGTGAGTTCGTCATGACGGAGCAGCGCCCCCGGATGCAGTCCCGGGCCGAAGTGGTGCCTCTCAGCCAGGGTGATGGAGTTGTCTTCACCGTGCGGCAGCGGCCGGTGCAGGGCTCCCGCGGAGTGTACCGGGTCAACCTGCGCCACGGCGTGAGCCGGATCCGGTCCGGACGGCGGCACACACTGGGCATCATCTTTCACGACGCGGAGTGAGTGGCCCGGTTCGGCCCGGAGGACGCGGCTCGCTGCAGCAGGAGCTCGCGTTCCCGGGCGTTCCTGGTCAGCGAGGCCGCGCGCTCGAACTCGCCCCGGGCTTCCTCATTCCGTCCTAACTTGCTGAGCAGGTCGCCCCGGACGGCGGGCAGCAGATGATACTCTTCGAGCAGGGGGTCGGTCAGCAGCTTGTCCGCCAGCTCCAGACCGGCGGCCGGGCCGTATGCCATGCCCACCGCGACCGCACGGTTCAGTTCCACGACGGGAGACGGGGTGAGCTGCGCCAGCCGTTCGTACAATGATGCGATGAGGGCCCAATCGGTCTCTTCAGCCACTCGCGCACGCGCGTGACACGCGGCGATCGCAGCCTGCAGCGCGTACGGTCCCAGGGAGTCGGCCAACGCCTCGGCCCGCGCGAGCGCCGCCAGACCACGCCGGATCAACAGCTGATCCCACCGGGCCCGATCCTGTTCCAGCAGGAGGATTGGCTCACCGGTGGGACCGGTCCGGGCCCGGAGCCGGGAGGCCTGGATCTCCATGAGCGCCACCAGTCCATGGACCTCTGGCTCCTGCGGCGTCAGCTCCGCCAGGATCCGTCCCAGCCGAAGGGCTTCTTCACAGAGCTGGGGACGCATCCAGTCGTCTCCAGCGGTGGCCGAGTAGCCTTCATTGAACACCAGGTATAGGACGCCGAGCACCGATGATAGACGGGACTGGAGCTCGCTGCCCCGAGGAACCTCGAACGGAATGTGAGCGTCTGCCAGGGTGCGTTTGGCGCGAACGATTCGCTGCGCGATAGTCGGCTCCGCACTCAGAAAAGCCCGCGCGATTTCCGGGGTGGTGAGGCCGCCCACCAGTCGCAGGGTCAGGGCGACTCGTGCTTCCGTGGACAGCACCGGGTGACACGCCATGAACATGAGCCGGAGCAGGTCATCGCCGATATCGTCATCGAGCGCCGCATCGAGATCGGGAGCCGCGGCTTCCTGGCGGATCTCCATCTCGTGGCCGACCTGCACGTGCTTTCGGTCCAGCATCTTGCCCCGGCGCAGCTGGTCAATGGCGCGATGCTTGGCGGTGGCCATAAGCCAGGCCGCAGGCTTCTCAGGGATGCCCGACTCGGGCCAGCGTTCCAGTGCGGCAACCAGCGCATCCTGAGCCAGGTCCTCGGCCAGGCCAACATCTCCGACCAGGCGGGTCAGCCCGGCAATGAGCTTGGCCGACTCAATGCGCCAGACGGCGTCTATGGTGCGGTGGGTGTCGGCAATGGTCACGAGTCCCAATTTAAGGAGAAGGGGGAAAATCATGCGCTGCGCAGCGCTGATTCCATTGATGGTGGTGCTCTCGATCAGGCCGGGCGCAGCCCAGCGGAGGAGCATGGTCACTGATCCGGCAGGCTGGGCAGCGTATACCAAGGCATTCGATGCCTTCGCTCAGCGCGACAGTGCAGTCGGGGCCAGCACCCTTCTTTTGAATGATGGGAAGACTACGGCTCACCACGAGTACGGCTGGGCTGACCGGGAGCGGAAGCAGCGGGTGGAGGAGCGAACCATCTTCCACTGGGCCTCGATCACCAAGACGCTCACCGCCATTGCCATCATGCAGCTGCGCGACCGGGGCAAGCTCTCTCTGGACGACAGGATCACCCGCTACGTGCCGGAGCTGCGGCAGGTGCACGACAGCTTCGGCTCGATGGATGAGATCACCATCCGGATGCTCCTCTCCCACTCCGCCGGGTTCCAGGATCCCACCTGGCCATACAGGCGAGGCCTGCCTTGGGAGCCGTTCGAACCGACCCGCTGGGAGCAGCTGGTATCGATGATGCCATACCAGGAGATCATTTTCCGGCCCGGGTCGCGGTTCGGCTACAGTAACCCGGCGTTCATCTATCTGGCTCGAGTGATCGAGCAGCTCACCGGAGATCCCTATCAGAACTACATCCAGAAGAACATCTGGACGCCACTGGGTCTCGGCTGGAGCTACTTCGGGACAACGCCGTATCACCTCGCGCGCTGGCGCTCGAACAACTACACGGTTCGGCGGGACAGCGCGGATCGAGTGTGGGTGCAGGGAAACAGCCCGGACTTCGACCCCGGGATCACCATTCCGAACAGCGGCTGGAACGCGCCTCTCACCGATCTAGCCGTTTACTTGAGCTTTCTCACCGGCGCCGGCCGGGCAGACACGGCGTTGGCAAAGCGGTACGAGTCGGTACTGCGCCGCGCCTCGCTAGAGGAGATGTGGCGCGCGGTGGTGCCCGCCGGCTCCCAGGACGACATACCCGGTTCCGTGGGACTCTCGTTCTTTCTCTTCAAGCGGGGACAGGTCACACTGGTGGGACACACGGGAGACCAGGCCAACTTTCGGTCGTTCTTTTATCTCCGGCCCGATACCCGGAGCGCCATCGTCACTGTGCTCAACACCACCAACGAGGCCGACCCGGCCGGGGAGGAAGCAGGCTGGACGGCCACCAAGCGCGCCGCAATGGCGCTGCTGGCCCCGTGAGGAGGCCAGCAGCACCGAGGGGCTACTTCTTGCTCGATACCTGTTGCCGGATTCGCTCCTCCTGCTCCCGAAGCTCGGGAGTGAACTCGGCTCCGAAGTCCTCAGCTTCGAACACCTGACGGATCTCGACTTCTCCCTCGCGGAATGGCGCGCGCTTGAGCCATTCGATTGCTTCCTCTTTCGATCTCACCTGCCAGAGCCAGAACCCGGCGACCAGCTCCTTGGTCTCAGAGAAGGGCCCGTCGATGACGTTTCGCTTGTTGCCCGAGAATCTGACCCGCGCACCCTTGGAGCTCGGCTGGAGACCCTCCCCAGCCAGCATAACGCCCGCCTTGGCCAGCTCTTCGTTGTACTTCCCCATCTCGGTGAGCAGCTCCTTGCTTGGCAGTACCCCGGCCTCGCTGCTCTTGTCGGCTTTAACGATCACCATGAAACGCATTGTCTTACCCTCTCGATGTGGTTGCCGTTCCCCCGCATCCCCGCTTCCCCCTCCTGTAACCCGTCGAACGAGGATTCCTGGAATCGACACGGTAGCTACGCGACCTGGGCCTTGAGTGATCGCTCCAGCAGCCGACCCTCCTTGAACCGCTCGGTCATCGCCGCAAAGTCGGGAGTCGGACCCCGCCAGCGAAGCTCGTCCACGCTGGAGAAGAGCGGGGCGTCCACGACCAGGGTGGCCAGGCGCTTGAAGAGCAGGGCCAGCTCCAGCCTTTCTCCCAGAACAGTTGCGGGAAAGGCCTCGATGGGACCGTACTGATTGAGCAGGCGGGCCGCCGTGTTTTTCCCAATGCCCGGAATGCCGGGATAGCCGTCGGCGGCATCGCCCACCAGGGCGAGGAAATCGGGAATCAACACCGGGTCCACTCCGAACTTCTCGCGAACCCCGGCCGCGTTCCTGATGTTGCGACTCTTTTGATCCACCTGAACCACGCGGTCGTCCCGGACGCATTGCCCGAGATCCTTATCGGGAGTCCAGATGCAAACCTTCTCCACTGATTCGTCCCTGGCGGCGATGGTCGCGGCTGACGCGAGCGCGTCATCCGCCTCCAGCTCAACCATAGGCCACACCACCACGCCCATTGCAGCCAGGGCCTCCTCCAACGGATGAAATTGCGCGAGCAGGGCGGGCTCGATCCCCGCACCGGTCTTGTACCCAGGCCACAGGTCGTTGCGGAAGGATTCAATAATGTGATCGGTGGCCACTCCGACATGGGTCCCCCCGGTCTCGATCAGTTGCAGCACCGTGTGGAGCACGCCGGCCACCGCGCCATAGGGCCGGTCAGTGCCCTTGGTGAAGCGGCGCAGGCCGTAGAAGTGCCGGAACAGCTCGTAGGTCCCATCGAGAAGATGAACGATCATGCGGCAGGCCGGCGCTATCGAGGTTCGCGGAAGTTTCGGAAGGTAATGGAATAACGCAGGCTATCCACCGCGGGAATGCTGTGCTCCCACTCGTTGCGTGAGGGGCCGCTCAGCAGATAGGCCGAGCGCGGATCTGCCATCAGGGACACCCTCTCCCAACCGGGTCCGGCCTTGCGCCGAAACCGGAAGCGGCAGCTGGAGAGGAGGGAGATGCCGATGACCTCCCCGAAAACCGGTTTGTCCCTATGCCAGCCGATGCTGGCTCCCGGCCCGTATTCGGTCACCAGCACCTGTTGAAACTGGGAGGCCGGCAGCCCGGCAAATGCGCCGGCCCGCTCGCGAAGCGAGCGCAAAAAGGAAGGTATATCGTCGGCCTTCTGCAGCGCTCGCTCGTTGAAATCGTAGCGCCAGCCGTAGGAGACCGTGCGCCGCTTCCCAACAAAGCCCTGAAACTCGAATTCCTTGAACGGCAGTCCTCGTACCTGCTCCAGCAACGCCGCCTCTTCATCGGGAGGCACCACGTTCGCCTGGTACCTGAAACCCTCGGGCCAGGTTTCGCTCTTGCCGAAGAGGGAGAGCTGCTTCCTGGCCATGTCAGCCGCGAAGCGGCCGGGCCACCAGAATTCCGCTGGCCCGGCGGATAGCAGCCACGTACTCGGGAAGCGTTGTTCGGGTGATTTCTACTACCCCGCCGGACAGAGGTGCATGACACACCCGCAGTACTCCGTCCCGATCGCGGTATGCCAGCGCCGAGTGAGTCACGTCCAGCCCGGGAATCTCGGTGGCGAAAGCCAGAACGTCTCCAGTCTGGATTCGGTCGACGATCGCGGGGATCTGCTTGGTTGGTACCACATGGCGCGGCCGGTCATCCAGGCCCCGCTCGATGCGCTGGATCTCCTGGAATACGTGGTCATCGTGCAAGGCCAGGTACTTCGCCCGATGCTCCGTCATGAATCGAAGCGGACGGCTGTCTTCGGCGGCGCCCAGCTCCGGGCCCATCTCTCTCACCAGCCCGCGCCGCGCTCCATCGGTGATCCATTCACTGAAGTAGTGCAGCCGGGAGCTGTAGCCCAGCCGCTTTCCGTCGCGATAGCGCATCCGCTCCACCTCGCGCCCAAACTGCTCCCAGCTTGCCGGCTGCTCGATGGCCGCTACCCGGCTTACCGCCAGGCACGCCTCGACCAGGGTGACGCAGTCGAACCGGGTCAGGGAAAGAGTCAGCGGCTCAGCGGAGGGGTCGCCGCCGTGCTCGAGGTACGCCTCGAGGGTGAACGGGACGTACGGGCTGCCACCGGCCAGCTCCCCCACGCGGCCGACGCTCGCGCCCAAGAGCAGCTTCGGGCCTTGGTGAGCCCCTCGGTGCGCAGATGGTCCGTCCAGGAGATCAGGCGCTCCTGATCGGTATCGGATGTTCCGCTACCGTGCAGGCGCTGGTCTCCGCGCGGCAGGCCAACGCGGGGTGGGGAAGGCCATTGCCGCGGCGGCAGCCGTTGCCAGCCGGAGCAGTTCTCTCCGGGAGAGAGTCGAGTCCACAGGTGGTCTCTGCATGGGAGTCAGGCGCCAGAATCCGAAACGCACGGTCTAGAACTATAGGAACCTCATCTGTACTCGCCAGGTGACACTGATCCGGCCCGGAGGGACACAGAGGAGCATTCAGGGGCGCTGCCGGATCGGCGACGACTGAGCCACATATCCCCCTCATCAAGGACTTGCGCCGTTCGCCCCGATTGTGGTCTGGGAGTTGCTAGAACCGCTGCGCCGGAGGGTGGGGAACGTGGTGCTTGCCATCACATCTCAGGGCGGGCCAGAGCCCTATCCTCAGCCGGTATCCGAAAGATTGTGGCGCCGAGTGGCGCGGGTGTTTTCGAGCACACGTAACGAAAGGAAGGTCGAATGTCAGGACCGAGAATCATGGCCGCGGCCAGCGGGCTGGTGATCGCCCTTGCCGCCGTGCCTCTCGCCCCGATCCATGCGCAGGGGCAGATAAGCCAGTTGAGCCAGGACAGCAAACTCATCTTCCAGATGGCCAGCAGCAACATCATGGAAGTGAGGCTGGGACAGATGGCGCAGCAGAAGGCCAGTAATGCCGCCGTCAAGCAGTTCGGCCAGCAGATGGTGACCGATCACACTAATCTGGAAAACCAGCTCACCGGCCTGGTCTCCAAGAACAACGCCAACTTCCAGCCTGCGATGAGCAAGGACAACGAAGCCGAAGTCTCCCGGCTGGAGAAGCTCTCCGGGGCGCAGTTTGACCAGCAGTACATGACCTCGATGATTCAGCACCATCAGCAGGACATCTCGACGCTCCAGAGTCAGGGTCAGACAGCCAAGTCTTCCGAGGCTCGGCAGATGATTGCCGCGGCCCTGCCGGTGCTGCAGCAGCACCTGAGCACAGCCACCCAGGTAGGTGGACAGGTGGGCGCCAACGGTGGAGTGGCCGTCGCCACCCAGCCATACCGGAATCCCACTACCTCTCCGACCACGCAGAACCCGCCGGTGAGCACGCAGCCGGGGCAGGTGACCACACCGGGTGATATCAGCGCGGATATGCCGTTCGTGCGTGAAGCGCCGAGCGCCAATCTCATGGAGATCAGTCTGGGACAGATGGCCCAGAGCAAGGCCTCCAACCCGGCAGTCAAGCAGTTTGCCCAGCGGATGGTTGCCGATCACAACAACCTGCAGAATCAGCTCACGAGCGTGGCGTCCACCAGCGGACAGAGCTTCACGCCTACGATGGATTCGCGCCACCAGAATCAGATCAACCAGCTCCAGGGCCTCTCGGGTGCCGAATTCGACCGCAACTACATGAGCCTCATGATCCGCGCCCATCAGCGGGACGTGAGCCACTTCCAGACCCAGAGCCAGTCGGCCAATTCCGCTCCAAGTACGCACCCTGGCGGCCAACAGCCTCCCGGTGATGCAGCAGCATCTGAGCCTGGCGGTGCAGGTCGGTAGTCAGGTCGGCGCCGATAGCACCGGGAACAATGCCGGTGGGAACGGCGGTGGCGCGCCACGGCGACATCAAAGCCGATGCCGAATTCATTCGTGACGTGAGCGCAGACAACCAGATGCAGATCGAGCTGGCTCAGCTGGCGCGGGAGAGATCCAAAAACCCGCAGGTGCGTCAGTTCGCCGAGCAGGCCATCACCGATCACAACCGGCTGCAGAACCAGTGGAGCGCCATGGCCTCGAAGAACGGCATGACCTTGAGCAAAGGCCTTGGCCCGATGCATAAGGAGAAGGTCACCAACCTGAAGAAGGTAGGCGACAAGAACTTCGATCAGGCCTACATGGTTACCATGATCCAGCAGTACTCCGATGAGACGAGCTACTGGCAGAAGGAAGGTCGCGCGAGCCAGTCGGCCCAGGTGCGGCAGCTGGTCAACGCCGGCCTGCCCACATTGGAGCAGAACTTCAACGAGGCCAAGCAGCTTGGCCGGCAGCTCGGCGTGGATCCGGAGCAGGCGCTGAAGAACCGGACCGACGTTGACAAGAACAAGGACAAGGACAAGAACAAGGATAAGTAACGACTAGAGGTCTCGAATTGAGAAAGAAGGGGCGTCCTCCGGGGCGCCCCTTTTTTCTATCCCTCCGGTCTTCTCTATCGCCCTCGCTACGATCTCGAACGACCGCAGCCGTGCCCGGTGATCGAAGATCTGCGACGTAAGCATCAGCTCATCCGCTCCGGTCCGCTCGGCGAATGCTTCCAGCCCTCTTGCGACGATCTCTTCGGTACCCACGACGGCGGAGCTCAGGGTCTGCTCCAGAATCGAACGCTCCAGCGCGCCGAGGCGGTCGGCGTAACCCTTCTGGGCAGGCGGCAGCTTGCCGGGGCGCCCCAGGCGAAGGTTGATGAACGCCTGCTGCAGCGAGGTAAAGAGCGTTTGAGCTTCTTCTTCCTGGTCCGCGGCGAAGACGTTGACGCCGAGCATGACGTAAGGACGCTCCAGCTGCTCGGATGAACGAAAGCCGGAGCGGTAGAGATCCAGCGCCTGATCCAGCAGCGCGGGGGCAAAATGGGAAGCAAAGGCAAAGGGAAGACCTAACGCCGCGGCGAGCTGCGCGCCGTAGAGACTCGAGCCCAGTATCCAGATCGGAACCTCGAGGCCGGCGCCCGGAACCGCCTGAACCTTCTGCCCCGGCTGCACCGGCTGGAAGTAGTGCATCAGCTCAGCAACATCGTGGGGGAAGCTGTCGGCGGCGGATGGATGCCGGCGCAGCGCCCGCACCGTGAGCTGGTCGGTGCCGGGAGCGCGGCCCAGCCCGAGATCGATTCGACCGGGAAAGAGCGAGGCCAGGGTTCCGAACTGCTCGGCGATCACCAGTGGCGAATGATTCGGCAGCATGATTCCGCCGGCACCAACTCGAATGGTCGAGGTGCCCCCGGCGATGTGCGCGATCACCACCGACGTGGCCGCGCTCGCGATTCCCGGCATGCCATGATGCTCGGCCAACCAGAATCGGCGGTATCCCCAGATCTCCGCGTGCTGCGCCAGATCCAGCGACCGCCGCAGCGCCTCCGCGGCATCGCTGCCCTCCGTGATCGGAGCCAAATCCAGGACAGAGAAGGGAACCATGTTACCGGTCGACCGTCGCCATCATCTGGTCGTTGTACCGCGGCCCCGCCACCTTCTCCGGCGGGAGTGCCGCATCGAGCTGCGCCATCTCGGCGGGACTGAGCCGGACCTCCGCCGCCGCGACATTCTCCTCCAGATACTTCCTCCGCTTGGTGCCGGGAATCGGAGCCAGGTCATCGCCCTTGTGCAGCAGCCACGCCAGCGCGATCTGCCCCGAAGTCGCTCCCTTGCGGCGGGCCAGCTCCTGTACCTCGGAGGCCGCCCGCAGGTTGGCGTCATAGTTCTCGCCCTGGTAGCGGGGATCCCCTCGGCGGTAGTCACCCTCGGGATACTCCTCTGCCCGCTTGGCGGTCCCGGTCAGGAACCCTCGCCCCAGCGGACTGAACGGTACGAGACCGATACCGAGCTCGGCGGAGCAGCGGGATGATCCGGGGCTCCAGGTTCCGTTCCCACAGGGAATACTCACTCTGCAGCGCGGATATGGGGTGCACCGCATGGGCTCGGCGGATGGTGCCTTCGCCCGCTTCGGAAAGGCCGAGAAAGCGCACCTTTCCCTGCTGAACGAGATCGGCCATGGTCCCCACGACTTCTTCGATTGGAACTTCCGGGTCCACCCGATGCTGATAAAGCAGATCGATACGGTCGGTGCCGAGCCGGCGCAGTGAGCCTTCCACCGCCTCGGGGATGTGTGATGGACGGCTGTCGAGCCCCGTCATCTTTCCACCCTCGATCCTGAATCCAAACTTGGTAGCGAGAACGACCTGGTTGCGCTTGCCGCGAATGGCTCGGCCTACCAGCTCCTCGTTGCTGAAGGGTCCATAGACCTCGGCGGTGTCGAGGAAGGTGCAACCCAGCTCGATCGCCCGATGAATCGTGGCGATCGATTCCCGTTCGTCCCGCTCCTCCGCCGTCCCGTATGATTGACTCATCCCCATGCAGCCGAGACCGAGCGCGCTGACTCTTAGTCCCTGACTGCCGATATTTCGCTGTGATAGAATCATTGAATCCTCACGATCGAAGAACGCGCATCCGTCCGATTTCCTAAGCTAACCCAGTGAACCGGCCAATGGTTTCGCCCTCCCACGCAGCTGTTGACAATGTTAGAAATGTTCACGTAAGTGGATAACTGCCACCCTCTTGCGCGATGGAAACAGTCTTCCTATGTTGTCTTCGCCAATTCGAAAAAAGATCATTTTCGTGTTGGATTGTTGAGACCAATCGCGCGTCTCATCCACGCTGCAGTAGCGCGGCAGCGTGCCGAGCAAGAGGTTGATCCGCGATTCAGCCGACTTGCAGCGCACACGCTGGTGAACCGAGTGGTCGCGCAAATCATTCGGGAATAAAAACCGGAGCTCCTGAGGCCAGACCGCAAACGCTTCAGTTTAGGCGGTGGCCAAGGGAAGAAAAACGGAGGAGCAAATCCTCCGACTCCGGATAGCCAGTGTGAAAACGGTCCGCATTTCCACCCGGAAGTGCGGGCCGTTTTGTTTGTGATTCACATCACAGAGCCCTCGTGCCTGGCCCGCAACACTGAACTCAGTGTCTAGCCAGGAGTGCAGTGTGAGTAACGTGAAAGATCCGGTCTGCGGTATGTGGATCGAGGTGAGTGACGCCGCGGGCAGCACCACATACGAATCGCAGGCCAGTGTATTTCTGCTCCGACCAGTGCCGACGGGACTTCGAGTCGAATCCCGCCCGGTACTATGATCGGCTGGAGCCTAGGCGTAGCCCCTTCGCTGCGATGAAGGGTTAGCTCACCCGGTCCAGTCCAGCGTAGCGACTGGCCCAGCAAAGTGTAAGTTGGCTCCATGTCCCAACGCCGGCTGATCCTGGCTATCGCCATCGTCGCCTTTCTGGCGGCGATCCTCTTTCCGGCGCTTATCGGCCTTCTCACCGACTGGTGGTGGTTCCAGGAAATCGGCTACCAGGCCGTCTTCTCCCGGCCGCTCCTTACCAGTCTGGTGCTCTTCCTTGGCGTCGGCGGCATCACCTTCGGCGTACTCTACGGCAACCTGCGGCTCGCCCAACGGGGCCTGGTGCCATATCCGGTGGTGCTCCGCTTTGCCCAGAATCAGCCGCGGGTCGATCTCACCGGACCGCTTCGCCGTGTCAGCCTGCCGGTTTCGCTCGCGGTTGCACTGATCGCCGGATTCGGGGCGACCCCGGCCTGGGACCTGGTGCTCCGCTTCATCTACCGCACACCCTTCGGCATTCGCGATCCGGTCTTCTCCCGGGACGTGGGCTTCTACGTCTTCACCCTTCCCGCGCTCTCGGCTGCTCTCGGATTCCTGTCGACCCTCGCGCTGATCTCCCTGGTGGTGATCGTTCCGGTCTATGTGGTTCGGGGCGACATCGTGATCGGCCCGGGCGCCCGGAGAACGCCCCGCCTCCGGATCGAGCCGTCGGCCGGAACCCACATCGCGGCTCTGCTGGCCGCCGTGTTTCTGTTGCTGGCTCTCAGACTCTGGCTGGTGGACACCTCGAACCTGCTCTACTCCACTACCGGCCCTCTGGTAGGCGCCAGTTACACCGACCTCCACGCCACGCTACCTGCTCTCAGAATCCTCTCCGGCGTGTCCGTTTTGGCTGCTGCAGCCGTCATCGTCGGCGCCGCACGGCGAGAGCTGGGTCGCTATGCCGTACTTGCGATCGCCGCCTACCTGGTGACGGCGATCGTCGGGCGCGGCCTGGTACCGGGCTTCGTCCAGAAGTTTCTGGTGTCTCCCACCGAGCTGACCAGAGAGACTCCCTATCTCCGTTCCCACATTTTGGCGACCCGACAGGCCTGGGGACTGGATAGCGTCGAGACCCGCGAGCTCACCGGTGAGACCAACCTCACCATGGCGGATATTCGGGCGAACGCGCCGACCATCGACAATGTGCGGCTCTGGGATCGCGATCCCCTGCTGCAGACCTTCGGCCAGCTGCAGGAGATTCGCACCTACTACGACTTCGTCTCGGTGGACGACGACCGCTACTGGATCGATGGGAAGTACCGCCAGGTCCTGCTGTCGCCCCGGGAGCTGAATGCCCGATCGCTGCCGACCCGGACTTTCATCAACGAGCATCTCACCTTTACTCACGGCATGGGGCTCACCCTGAGTCCGGTCAATCAGGTGACCATCGAAGGATTGCCGGTTCTGTTCATCAAGGACCTGCCGCCGGTCTCTACCGGGTCGCTCAAGGTCAGCCGGCCGCAGCTCTATTACGGCGAATTGGCCGGCGACTTCGTCTTCGTGCATACCCGGCAGCGTGAGTTCGATCATCCCTCGGGCGAAAAGAACGTCTACGCTTCATACACCGGTAAGGGCGGAGTGCCGATCGGGAGCCTCCTCCGCCGGGCGGTGTTCGCGGCCCAGTTCGGCTCCTCCAAGATCCTCTTCTCCGGCGACATCACCGATTCCAGCCGGGTGCTCTACAATCGGGACATCGTTCAGCGGGCCAGGAAGGCGCTCCCCTTCATGAGCTTCGACCGTGATCCCTATCTGGTGGTGGCCAACGACGGCACCCTCAAGTGGATCCTGGACGGCTACACCAGCACCACCCGCTATCCCTACGCCGAGCGGCTGCGGAACGGCACCAGCTACATGCGAAACAGCGTCAAGCTGGTGCTCGATGCTTACGACGGCACGATGGTGGCCTACGTGAGCGCGCCGGGCGATCCCATCATCCAGACCTGGTCCCGGGTCTTCCCCGGCATCTTCGCTCCGCTCGAGAGGATGCCCGCCGATATCCGGGCGCATATCCGCTACCCCGACCAGATCTACCGGGTTCAAGCCGGGCTTTACACCACGTATCACATGGACGACCCGGTGGACTTCTATCACCGGGAGGACCAGTGGCAAATCCCCGAGGCCACCGAGGCCGAAGGCAAAGTCCCCTTCATGCGGCATATCGTGATGCGGCTGCCGGAGGAGAAGAGCGCGGAGTACATCTACATGGTTCCCTTCACCCCCAGGGGGAAGGACAACCTGGCGGCCTGGATGGCGGCCCGGAACGATGGAGCTGAGTACGGCAAGCTCCGAGTGTACCGGCTCTCCCGGCAGAGTCTCGCCTTCGGGCCCCAGCAGATCGTGAACCGGATCAACCAGAACACCGAGGTTTCCCAGCAGCTCACGCTCTGGGACCAGCGGGGCTCACAGGTGATTCGGGGCGACCTGCTGGTGATTCCGATCGAGGAAGCGTTGATGTACGTCCAGCCGATTTACCTGAGAGCCGAGGGGGGCCGGATTCCCGAGCTCAAGCGGGTGGTGGTGGCGTATCAGAACCGGGTGGTAATGCGGGAGACGCTGGATGAAGGGCTGGCGGAGATGTTCGGGGGAGGAGTCAGGAGTCGGGAGTCAGGAGTCGGGAGAGTTACCCCAGATACTCTCGGGCCAATCGAGCCCCCGACTCCCGACTCCCAGCTCCCGACTCTGCTTCGCGAAGCGAAGCAGCACTACCAAGCGGCCATCCAAGCCCAACGGGATCTGGACTGGGCGAAATACGGAGAGGAGATGCGGCGGCTGGGCGAGACACTCGACCGGCTGAATGCCCGGTCCGGCACCGGCCAAAGCAGGCCGTAAGTCTCATCCCGAGCGACGCTTACTTGCACGCCACTGATCCGTTCTGCATACTCTCCTGGTGACCCTTCCGGAAGGGATAGGGACGGCTTCCCGACGACTAGGGAAGAGTGTGACCGCCCGTGTCGGGTTTGTGGTCCCGATTACGATTTAGAAATAGAGGATCTCCAGTAGTTCACCCCTCATCAGTCAAGCGAAGGCTCGGAGGCAGGTATGGCAGGCGGGGCGTGGGTCGGCAGACTAGCCGTATCCGCGGCGGTGGTCGCGCTGTTCGGTTGCAGCGAGGACGATTCCACCGCTCCGGGCAAAGTTCTTTCGGCCGACGCTTCTCGAGCCGGAGTGCACGCTCTGGCGGCCGAGGTCCGTCTACTCACGGCGGGACGGGGGATCACCGCGCTGCCCAAGCCGCCCCAGGTCCGTCCCGCGCTGGTGGAGCTGGGCCAGGCGCTGGCGTTCGACAAGATCCTGAGCGGCAACCGCGACATCTCCTGCATGACCTGCCATCTGCCCTCGATGGCCACCGGCGACGCGCGGAGCCTCTCGGTCGGGCAGGGGGCGACTGGTCTTGGGCCGGCTCGGCTCCACCCCGATGGCCTGTTCATCCCCCGCAACGCTCCTCCCCTCTTCAACCTGGCCGCGCTCCAGCCACTCTTCTGGGACGGCCGCGTGAATCGGGACGGGCTGGGCAACTTCCACACGCCGGCGGGCGCAGACCTGACGCCGGCAATGACGCAGGTGTTCGAGTTCGGGACCGCGTCCGCCCTGCCGCTCTTCCCTGTGCTCTCCCGCGAGGAGATGCGGGCCTTCGGCGGCAACGAGCTGGCCGCAATCGGTGATGACCATCCCCAGCAGATCTGGGCCGGCTTGATGGCACGACTGGGTGCGAACCGGCAGTACCGCCACATGTTCGAGAAGGCCTACCCCGGGCAGCGGTTCGAGCAGATGACGTTTGCCCACGCCAGCAACGCCATCGCGGGGTTCCTGATCGATCGGCTGTCGTTCAACAACTCTCCCTGGGATCGCTTTCTCCGGGGGAACGATGAGGCGATGACCCAGGTCCAGCTGCAGGGAGCCAAGAACTTCATGAGCGCCCGCTGCTCCATCTGCCACAACGGGTCGGCGCTGACGGACAACAAGTTCCACAATGTGGCCGTGGCCCAGTTCGGGCCGGGAAAGGGTGACGGCCCCAGTCTGCGGGACGACTTCGGCCGCTTCCGGGAAACCGGCATTGCCGCTGACAAGTATGCCTTCCGCACCCCCGCGCTCCGGAATGTCGAGCTGACGGCGCCGTACGGACACAACGGTGCCTTCTTCAGCCTGCGCGAGTTCGTGGACCACTATAGCGAGTCGGACATCAAGCTGATGAACTTCAACATCGCCCAATTGGAACCGGTGCTTCAGGGGACAATTCTCGGCAACAAGGCCGACATCCTGGCCACGCGTGATCCGCTACTCCAGGGCGTGGTGTTCGCGCCGCAGACGGTGGATGAGGTTACCGAGTTCATGAAGGCGCTGACCGATCCGTCCGCTCGCAACCTTGCCGGCGTGGTGCCGGGCCGGGTACCGAGTGGCCTGCCGGTGGAGGGAAAGAGATAGATACTGCGGCTATCTTGGTCTATGGCCGCGACTCACCGCTGGACCCTTCGGCTCGCCGCCGAGTTCGGCCACGCCGACATCACCCCCGAGCTGGAGAAGTTCGTCAGTGGCTCGGGGGTGAAAAGCGGGACACTCACCGTAGAACTCATCGGCTCGACCGGCGCCATCACGACCATCGAATACGAGTCTGGCGCCCTCACCGACCTCCGCCGCGCTCTTGACCTGCTCGCACCTACCGACGCCGACTACGCCCACAACGCTCGCTGGGGCGATGGCAACGGCTTCTCCCACGTGCGCTCCGCTCTACTTAAAGCCAGCATCTCGGTGCCGGTCGTCAATGGCGAGCTCGTGCTCGGCACCTGGCAACAAGTCGTAGCCATCAACCTGGACAATCGGGCGCGCGACCGGGAGCTGGTCGCGGTGCTGGTAGGCTGACGCGAACGTCATGTCTCTGGAGCTCACTGACTCCACCGGCGCCCTGCTTCTCGCGGCCGCCAGCGTCATCGGCCTGCTGCTGATCCCATTCGGCCTGCCTGGCCTCTGGGTGATTCTGCTGGGCATCATCGGTTACGGCTGGATCACCGGCTTTCGAACTCTGAGCACCGGCTTCCTCATCCTGGCGGTCGCCCTGGCCCTGCTCGGAGAGGTGCTCGAGTCTTGGATCGGCTTCCGGTTCGCCAAGCGCTACGGCGGATCGAGCCGGGCGGGTTGGGGCGCGCTGGTGGGAGGATTGGTCGGCGCCGTGGTCGGGGTGCCCATTCCAGTCGTTGGATCGGTCATCGGCGGGTTCGTCGGCGCCTTCATCGGCGCGGCGGTGTTCGAGTACACCAAGGCCCGCCAAGCGGAAGGCTCGGTTCGAGCCGGCTGGGGCGCGGTGCTCGGCCGGGCGGCCGCCGTCGCGATCAAGATGGGGCTGGGAGTGGCTATGGTCGTTGGCGCAGGCTTCGCGGCGCTCTCCTAGGAAGAAGGGTAAGCGGTACGTGAGCGAAGGATCTGGGTCTAGGCAGACCGGGAAATCTCTCTGAATTTCGAGGGCGAAAACCCGGTGTGCTGCCGAAACATGTTGGAGAAGTGGCTCTGATCGGAAAATCCCGCCCCCAGCGCAATCTCCGCCAGCGGGAGGTCGGTGTCGGCCAGCTGCAGCGTCGCTCGCTCGATCCGAAGGTTGCGGATATACTCGCCCACAGTACAGCCGAACGCCTGCCGGAATCCCCGCGCCAGAGTAACCGGATGTACCCCAACGGCGCCCGCCAGCTCGCTCAAACTCGGCCGGCCGCCCAGCTCGGCGTGGATCCGCTCCCGCGACTCCTGCAGCCAGTGCGGCAGGCTCCGGCCGTGGTGACTATGGACCTTCAGCCGCGACGCTGCTGCCACCAGCTCCAGCAGTAAGCCCTCGATCGCCAGTGGCGCGGTCGCGTCCATTACCTGCAGCTCGTGATACACCCGCCAGCCGTAGGTCGACAGTGGCCCACCCTGGAACGCCTCCCGCTCGTCCAGCACCGCCGAGTGAGGGCGGATGGCGGCGACCTGCTGCTGATCCGCTTCGATCAGAAGACCACGGACGTCCCCCCGATTGAATCGATCCCAGTGGCGCTCGCCCGCGGGCGTAATCTTCAGGGTCGAGCTGGTGCAGGCGATGGAACCTCCGCGCCATGCCTCGGTGAACGCCCCCTTGAGCACAAAGCAGATCGTTGGTGTCGGGTGATCGTGCCAGGGCAGCTCGGCCCCGTGCCGGTGGATGCCCTCGGTGACGGTAAACCCGCCGGCGACGATGCGCCGGCTCCTGCTGGAGTCAGCTCTCGCTTTGCGTACCATAGTGTCCCTACTGACGTCTCTGGCGCACCCAGCCTCACAGCGCTAGATCCCTACAAGGGAGCTATCCGCTTACAAGACCTCGGTCAAGGTCTCGGCTAGCGTCAGGAAACGATTGGCAATGAGCTACTTCGGCTACCCCGCTCCTTAGCCGGGAATTTTCCGGTGGGCGCCTTCTTCAACCGGAGATCCCATGAGACACCTGCGTCTAATCCTGGCCGTGGCGGGCGTTGCTGCCTTGGCGTGCTCGGGAGACGACAGTCCCAGTCCCAGCAGTCCCACGGACGGCGGTGGCGCCTCGACTGTCAGCGTCGGCCCCAGCGGAACCCTCAGCTTCAGCCCGGCCGCCCTTACGGTACCGGTCAATACCACGGTCACCTGGAACTGGAGCTCCGGCGGGGTGGTGCACAACGTCACCTTCCAGGACGGCACCACGTCCGGCAACAAGAGCTCGGGCTCCTTCCAGCGGACCTTCGCCGCCGCCGGCACCTTCAGTTACCTCTGCACCATTCACGGCGCCGCCATGAGCGGTACCGTCACCGTTACCGGCTCGTCCGGAGGCAGTGGTGGGACCGGGGGCGGCGGCAGTGGCGGCGGAGGCGGCGGCGCGTATCCCTGAGCGGTTAATCCATTCTACCTCTAGATTCCCTGAAGCGCTTCTCCTTCAGGGAATCTTTGTATGGCCGACCTTGATGTAGCCTTTCCCGTTCTCAGCCCCACTGACATCGCTGCACTCACAGCGCGCGGCAAGCCGCGTGAGATGCACGCCGGCGACACCCTGTTCTCCGAGGGCGATCGGAACCGCGCCTTCTTCCTCGTACTGGACGGAGCAGTGGAGATCGTGGAGAACTCCCGGGGTACACCCCGGCAAATCACGGTGCATCGCCCGGGCCAGTTCACCGGCGATATCGACGTGCTCAGCGGTCGCTCCGTGTTGGTCACCGGACGGGCCATAGAGGATGGCAGCTTGGTCGAGCTGAGCTCGGCAGATCTCCGCCGGGCGGCGGACGAGTTGCCCGAGCTGGGCGATACCATCATCAAGGCCTTTCTGCGGCGCCGGGAGCTGATCCGGGCGGACGGGTTCGAGGGGGTCAGGATTGTTGGCTCCCGCTTTTCCTCCGACGCCCACCGTCTCCGTGACTTCGCCCAGCGTAACGGGATTCCCTATCGCTTCATGGATGTGGAGACCGATCCCGAGGCTGAGGTGCTGCTGCGGGAGTTGGGCGTGCCCCCAGCGGACACACCGATAGTGGTGGGACAGCAGGGCCGCTTTCACCGCAATCCCAGCAACGAACAGTTCGCCGGCTGCGCCGGGCTCACGGCCGAGCTGGAGCCGGGTCACGTCTATGATCTCGTGATCGTCGGTGCCGGACCGGCCGGTCTGGCGGCCTCGGTCTACGCCGCGTCGGAGGGGCTCGATGTGCTGACGCTGGACTCGCTGGCCGCCGGGGGGCAGGCCGGCACCAGCTCCCGGATCGACAACTATCTCGGTTTTCCCTCGGGAATCTCGGGCGCCGAGCTCACCGACAATGCGATGATGCAGGCCCAACGGTTCGGTGCCCAGATCACCATTGCGTCCCCGGTGGAGTCCCTGGGCCTCGACGGTGGCGACCGAAAGGTGAAGCTGGAGAACGGGATTCGGCTCCAGAGCCGGTGCGTGCTGATCGCGAGCGGCGTGGAATACCGAAAGCTCGCCGTGCCCGGATTCGGCGAATTCGAAGGAGCGGGCATCTACTACGCGGCGACGCCGATGGAGGCCAAGCTGTGCGGTGGCGAGGAGGTGGTCGTGGTGGGCGCGGGCAATTCCGCCGGGCAGGCCCTCGTCTTCCTCGCGAAGTATGCCCGGCGGGTGCATCACCTGGTGCGAGGCAAGGACCTGAACGCCAGCATGTCGCGCTATCTGATCGACCGAGTGGGCGGGCTGGAGAATGTCGAGACCTACCTGGAAACTCGGGTGACCAAGCTGGAAGGCAACGGGCGACTGGACGCGGTGTGTGCCCAGCGGCCCGATGGACGAGAGTTCCGGTTCGACACCAGCTCGCTGTTTCTCTTCATCGGCGCCGACGCCAACACCGAGTGGCTGCGCGACTGCGTGGAGCTGGACAACAAGGGATTCGTCGTCACCGGCGACGGGCTTCCCCGGAGCATCGTGGCGAACGACCGGTGGCGCGCGGCCGGCCGGTCACCCTTTCTCCTGGAGACCAGCCTGCCCGGCGTGTTTGCCGCGGGCGACGTGCGCAGCGGTTCGATCAAGCGCGTCGCCTCAGCCGTCGGCGAAGGGGCAATGGCCGTCAGCTTCGTCCACGCCCATATCGGTAAGGTGGTGTAGTCCGGCAGGTCGCGCATCATGAAGCGCATCGTCGTCTCTCTTTGCCCTTCTTCTGGCCGCCTCCCGGCTTGCCGGCCAGTCACCCGCCCGGGTCGACACCGGAGTGGCCATCCCCATGCGAGACGGCGTCGTGCTCCGAGCCGATCTCTACCGGCCCCCCAGCGACGGACGGTTCCCGGTCCTGGTCTACCGAACCCCGTACAGCCGGGTCGAAGCTCCTCCTGACCCGCTGGTGCTCGCGGCCGTGCGCCGGGGCTACGCAGTGGTGCTGCAGGACGTCCGGGGCCGCTACGGCTCTGGTGGTGTTTTCGAGCCCTACCAGCAGGAGGGCCGGGACGGGTACGACACCATCGAGTGGGTTGCGCGTCAGCCCTGGTCCAACGGATCGGTCGGTACCTTCGGGCTCTCCTACCCCGGCGCGGTGCAGTGGCTCGCCGCCGTCGAACACCCGCCATCCCTCAAGGCGATGGTCCCGGCCATGACCTTCTCCAGCCCGGAGAGCTTCTGGTACTCGGGCGGAGTGTGGGATGGATCCTGGCTCGACTGGACCTGGCTCAACATCGCCCCCGACCTCCGGCGCCGGCTCGGCGTCGCGGGACCCAGGACCGATGAGGAGGCCGCCCGGAGCTGGGACAAGGAGGGAGCCGCCGCTCGCCGATACCGGCCTATGCTCGAGTTGCCCCAGCTCGAGGGGGTCACGCCCTGGTACTTCGAGTGGATGCGCCATCCGCCCGGCGACTCGTACTGGAGCTTTGCCCGGCTGGGCGGGCGCTACGCCCGGGTGGATGCGCCGGTGCTCAACCTCTCGGGCTGGTTTGACGAGATGTACGGCCCGGCCGGCGCGGTAGAAAATTTTCTGGGCGCCGGCGACGCCCTGGTGCTCGGCCCCTGGACCCATGGCGTAGCATCGGTCCAGCGGAGCAAGGCCGGCGACCGTGACTTCGGACCATCGGCGGCGCTGGATTACGGGGCGACGGTCCTGGGCTGGATGGACCGGCACCTCAAGAGAGTGGACTCTCTCAGGACCCAGCCGCGGGTGCGGGTGTTCGTGATGGGTGCGAACCACTGGCGAACTTCAGATCGCTGGCCCCTCGCCGGCGTGCATTCGGACACCTTCTACCTGGCGGGTCCCCCAGACCGCAGCGGAGGGTCTGCCGGGTCTTCTGATGCGACGTGCGCCTGCGAGCGGCGCCGGGACAACAGTAATTCGCTCCGATCCCGCCCGTCCGGTCACTGATCCCTTCGATGGAAAGTTCGGCGCGCACGATTACCGCTCGCTGGTGGCCGGCCCTGGCATAGCGGTGTTCGAGACTTCGGCGTTCAGCACGGCGGTCGAGATCATCGGCCAGGTGGTCATCGAGCTGGCCGTGAGTGCCACAGTGCCCGACTTCGACGTCTGGGCCCAGCTCTTCGATGTGGCGCCCGATGGCACGGCCTGGAATCTCTCGACTCCCGGCACGGCGCTGCAACGAGCAAGCTACCGGGAAGGCGGGCCCGAGCGGCGGCTGGTGAGATCGGGCGAGACGGTAAGACTTCGGATGGACCGGATGGTGACCGCCAATCGATTTCTGCCCGGGCACCGCCTGCGGCTGGTTATCACTCCGCAGTTCTATCCCCTGTTCTCCGTAAATCCCCAGACGGGGGCGCAGGAGTTCGAGAGCGACAGCGTCAGAGCCGGGGAGATCCGAATCGGGCACTCGGCCGATCGGGCCTCGCGCATTGTGCTGCCGGTGGTTCCTATTGCGGAGTGAGGTCGGCGCACGCGCCCGTAGCCAACGTCCGATTTGGACTGCACATTCGGCCGGAGCATCCGTCGCCACCCTGAAGAGGAGGCATCGTGAGAGGTCTGATTCCCATCGGCATACTGCTGGTGATCGCCTGGGTCGTCGGTTTCATGGTGTTCAAGGTCGCCGGGATCCTGATCCATCTCCTGATCATCGTCGGCATCATCATGCTTATCGTCGGCTTCTTCCGGCGGGTGGGCGGCGACGTCTGATCATCATCGATGACTGAGACCCGCACCCGAAGCGATCGGGCGGGGGGCTGGGCTGAAGTCGGCCCCGACCCGCTCGACCAGCTGGTCTATCTCTCCCATCTCATCGGTCACGACACCCGTCTGGTTCAGCCCGGCGGCGGGAACACTTCCGTAAAGGAAGGGGACACTCTGCTGGTAAAGGGGAGCGGCACCGATCTCCGCACCATCAACCGCGCTGGATTCACTCGGCTCTCTCTCTCCCGTCTGGCCCCGCTACGCGACGCGGACTCGATGAGCGACGCCGAGATGATGCGGTTCATGGCGCAGTGCATGATGGAGGAGGGTCCCGCGCCCAGCGTCGAGACTCCGCTCCACGCGCTGCTCCCCTACACGGGTCATCGCCCATACCCATGATGTCCCCACCATGAGCCTCACCAACATCAGGGACAGCGAGGCCGAGCGGCTGCTGGATGAGCTGTTCGATGGCCGGGTGATGTATGTGCCGTACGTGCGTCCCGGATTTCCGCTGGCCCGGGCAGTTGCCCAGCTCATTGCGGAGGGCGGAGGGCGGAGGGCTGAGGGATCCCGAACAGGCGATCGCCTTCGCCTTGGCACATCACGGGTTGGTCGTATGGGGTAAGGACGCCCCCGAATGCTACGACCGCCTGGTCGAGATCACCGGCAAAATGGACGAGCTCATCGCCATCAGGCGAGCCGACCGCCCCTCGGACCTGGCCTCTCTGCGCCCGGTTCCGCCGCCGGCCGAGCGGCATCAGCTCGCCGAGCTCGTGCTCCCCGTCATTCGCGGCGCACTCGGCCGGAACGAGCGCGTCATTCTCCATTTCGACGATTCGGATGAGCTGGTGCTGGCGCTGGATGGCGAGGAGATCCCTGAGCTGGTCCGCCGCGGCATGGCCACCCCCGAGCACCTGCTCCGTGCCGGGCGTTTGCCCGTCATCCTGAGCCCCTCCTGTCCTCCTGAGCGAAGCGAAGAATCCCTGCCACCATCCGCGCCGCGCTCTCCACCGCCCGCACCGAGTACGAGGCCTATCACCGCAGACACGCCAAAAGCGGCGAATCCCCGCTCGACGACTGGGCCAAGGTCATCCTCCTCCCCGGCCTCGGCATGGTTACCGCCTTCGCCGACAAGCGCGGCGCGGTCACCGCGAACGTCTGCTATCGCGCGGTGCTCGAGAGCATCGAGAATGCCGAGGCGATCGATCGCTTCGAGTTTATTCCCGAAGCGGACGTGTTCGAGTTCGAGCACTGGCCGCTGGAGCGCCGCAAGATCGAGGAGCAGATCGCGAGAGACCGCGCCACCAAACTCCTTGCTCGGCACATCGTCGTGATCATCGGTGGCGGCAGCGGGATCGGGAAAGCGGCAGCGGAACGCTTTGCCGAAGAGGGCGCCCACGTGGTGGTAGCCGATCTGGATGGCGAGCAGTGCGACCGGGTCGCGGATGAGGTCGGGCGAAAATTTCCCGCGCGCGCCATAGCGGTGCCTACCGACGTGCGGGACGACGCCAGTCTCGACGCGCTGTTCCGAAGGACGGTGCTGGAGTTCGGTGGCCTCGACTGCCTGTTCTACACCGCCGGCCTGCCGCCGCGTTTCGCTCCAGTCACCGAAATAACCCGGGACGATCTCCAGCGGCAGCTCGAGGTGCACTACCTGGGCGCTGTCCGGGCGATCGGCCGGGCGGCGGCCATCATGCAGCGCCAGGAGTTGGGTGGCTCGATCGTCGCGTCGGTCTCCAAGGCCGCATTGGTGCCGGGCCGAGACGCAGTGGCGTATGCCGGGAGCAAGGCCGCGCTGCTCCAGGCCCTCCGGGTCGCGGCGGTCGAGCTGGGGCCGCACAACATCCGGGTGAACGCCATCAACGCAGACCAGGTCGAGACTCCGCTGTTCATGCAGTTCGTGCGGGAGCGCGCCGCCAGCCGCGGCGTTTCCGTCGAGCAGCAGCTGGAGGCATATCGGAGCCGAAACCTCATGGGAGCCACGCTGATTCCCCCGGAAGCGGTGGCGGATCTGGCCGTACTGCTCGCCAGCAATCGGTTCCGGTTCACTACCGGAGACATCCTCACCGTGGACGGAGGACTACCCGAAGCCTTCCCCCGCTAGAACGGCAGACTACTGATCAACTCTCGAATTGAAATCTTTTCCAGGAAGGGCAGCCCCACGCCGAACGCGACTCGGAACGGCCGTGAGCTGCCGCCCAGCTGGTCGCCGAACTGGAGGCGCAGGAGGCGCTGCTCCACCCGGAGGGAGAAGCTCACGAGCTGGCGGAACTGGTACCGAACACGGGTGCCGACCGCGGCCGTCATGGTGGACCCGTCGAGCAGATCCAGGTAGGACGGCTGCCCGCCGAAGACCAGACCCAGCCCGGTGTGCACCTCCCAGGAGAGCGGAAGATCCGGCGGCCGGATCCAGTATCGCGCCGCCGTGACCCCGGCGACCGACTGTGCCCCGGAGCTGACCTGGACCCGTTTGGTCGAGCCGCTCACCGTGGCATAACCGGGACTGTACGTGACCGCGTTGGTCACGTCGAAGCGCTGGTTGAAGGCGAGCGTCATCTGGGCGCCGAAACGGAAACCCACCCGCTGGCTCACCTGAAGGGTGCCGTCGCGGAGCGAGAACTTGGTTGGGAGGGAGAATCTGGCGATGGGTCGAACTTCGATTTGCTGGGCTGCGAGCGGGGCGGCTGAGGCCGAGATCAGTCCGGCTGCGGCTCCGAGGAGCAGCAGCCCCTGAACTCTCGTCTCAAGCAGCGTCGCTCGAATGGCCATCGCGCCTCCAGCGCTGAGTAAATCTTTGATCACAGTATGGACTAAAGGACCGGCGGGCGTTGTGGTCGAGGTCACCGCTTCGGGCTTGGCCCGGTCACCTGTGATCCAAGTCGCTGACCGGGAGTGGCTTGGAGGCGAGTTTGTTGCGGCTTGACTGGTGCTTGACTCCCCTCGCTTATCCTGCCCCCAACGATTTGGAGGCTAAGCCAATGCGGATACTGAGCGTGGTGCTCTCGTTTGTAGTTGCGGTATTGCTGGCCGGGGCGGGTCTGACCTACCTGGCGCACCGGATAGGGGAGCAGCGTATCGCGGTGCAGGACTCCTGGATCTCGTCGGGCGAGGAAAAGGGTTACCGGGCCTATGGGGACGCGGCCGGCTCCCAGCTCGACAGCATTGCCATCGATGCAGCCGATCGAGATACGCTGGCAGCTCGCTGAAGCCGAAGCAATCTCGACCACTGGCACTCTCGCCTCTGGGCCTGTAGCCTAGAGGCCACCCCTCGCAGGAATTCCAGCTGACCGATACCGTCATTCGCCCGGAACGCGCCACCGGAACAGGCAGGCTGCGCCAGGTCCTCGGCGTCTCCTTCGGCATCGCGGTGCTGGTCGGCAATACCATTCTGATAGGGATTCTGCGGACGCCCGGCGATGTGGCCGCACGGCTGCCCCATCCCGCGCTCATCATCGGGGTCTGGACCATCGGCGGCCTGTATGCCCTGATCGGGGCCGTCTCCCTGGCCGAACCCGGTGCGATGTTCGCCCGATCCGCCGGCCAGTACGTGATCGTCCGTCGAGGACTGGGCGTGTATCCGGCGTTCGTGGTGGGCTGGAGTGATTGGATCTCCACCTGCGGACCGGTCGCGCTCGGCGGCATGGTCTTCATGGAGTATCTCGAGTCTCTGGTTCCGGCTTTAGCGGGGCGAAGAGTGCCGGCCGGCGTAGGACTTGTGCTGCTCTTCGGACTGCTGCTCTGGCGCGGAATCCGGATCGGCGACCTCTCCCAGCAGATCCTGAGTGCGGCCAAGGCGCTGGCATTCGGGAGCCTGATTACGGTCTGCCTCCTGGTCCCCGTGCCGGGCGGAAGCGCCGGCTCGGCGGCAACGCTGCCCTCGGGCTTCGCCCTGGTCACTGCGATCCTGCTGGCGCTACAGGCGGTGATCTACACCTATGACGGCTGGACCGGCCCGCTCTACTTCGGTGAGGAGACCAAGAATCCGGGCCGCGACATACCCGCGGTCCATGGTGACTGGGAGTGCTGCTGGTCATTCTGATCTACGTCATGGTCAACGTCGCCTTCGTGCGCGTGCTCGGCGTGGGCCGGATGGCAGGCGATCCCTTCGTGGCCGCCAGTGCGGGCAAGGCGCTTTTCGGCGAACGCGGCGACCTGGTGATCCGCTTGATCGTGCTGGTCTCAATCCTGAGCGGCATGAATGCCTGTGCCCTGATGGCGCCCAGGGTCCTGCTGGCCATGAGCCGGGACCGGCTGCTTCCCTCCGCGCTGGAGACGGTGAACCCGGGCGGCACTCCGACGCGTGGCCCACTGGACCAGCATCGGGGTGGCGGCCGGACTGATCGTCAGCGGTACCGTCGAGTCGGTGCTCGCCCTCTGCGCTTTCTTCTTTGTGGTCAACTACACCCTGTCGTTCATCAGTGTGTTCACCCTCAGGCGGAAGGAGCCCGACACGCCCAGACCGTTCCGGGTGCCGGGGTTCCCGTTCACCACCGGTCTCGCGCTCGTTGGCTCGCTGGCATTCCTGGCGGGATCGGTGGTCACTGACTGGAGTCATAGCTGGAAATCCATGGTGCTGCTGGCCCTGAGTTACCCGGTGTACCGCATTGCAGTTGCCAGACGCCAGAGCGCCAGACCCCAGTCGCTAGACTTTAGACCCTGGCCTCCAGACCTAGACCAGACCATGCACTTCACCCACGCCATCGTCCGTCCCCCTGCAACAACGTTCGTCCAGGGAATCACGTCAGCCGGGCTCGGCCCTCCCGATCTGTCGCTCGCGCTGCAGCAGCACGAGAGCTACTGCCGGACCCTCGAGCGCCTGGGCCTCTCGCTCACCCGGCTGCCGGCCGACCCCGAGTTCCCCGATTCCACCTTCGTCGAGGATGCCGCCATCGTCACCGCCCGAGGGCGCGATCCTGACCCGTCCCGGTGCTCCCAGCTCGAGCAGGAGAGGTGCACGGCGCTGGGCGAGGCGCTGGGCCGGTGGTTTCCCCAGCTGGACCGGATTACCTCCGCCGGGCACACTCGACGGCGGCGATGTCTGCGAGGCGGGCGACCACTTCTTCATCGGCGTATCGCACCGCACCAACGAAGAGGGGGCCGCTCAACTGGCGGGGTGGCTCGAGCAGCGCGGCTTCGGGTCGAGTCTGATCGATATCCGGGAGATTTCAGGGATGCTGCACCACAAGACCGGGATCTCCTGGCTGGGCGGTCGCCGGCTGCTGGCGTGGCGCGGAATCGCTGGACACGAGGCGTTTCGGGGGTGGGAGGTGGTGGAGGTGCCGCAAGGCGAGGAGTACGCGGCCAACTGCATCCGGGTGAACGACACAGTCCTGATCGCAAAAGGGTTTCCGAAGACCGCGGCTCGGCTGGGCGATCTGGGCTACGACCTCCTGGCGATCGATATGTCGGAGTACCGGAAAATGGATGGGGGCCTGAGCTGTCTATCTGTGCGCTGGTGAGCGGGGCGACAGGTTCACGAGGACAGACAGGCTCGCATGCGAAATCCTAGAGGGGAAGCCGTTTAAGCACCCTCTCCGGTAGGCTGGTGAGCACGCCCATGATCGGACGCCAGAACCAGGGTAGGTAGACGACGTCCTTGCGCCGCACGATTGCACGGTGGATACCGCGCCCAATGCGTCCGGCATCGGCAAAGAGCAAATTCTTTTTTAGTCCCGCGGTCATCGGGGTATCAACGAACCCCGGTTTGACCGTCAGGACAGTCACGTTGTACTGGAACAAACGGCCGCGGAGACCCTGAAGGAAGATCTCGACTCCTCCCTTGGCTGCACCATAGACATAGTTCGTCCGCCTGCCCCGGCTGCCGGCCACGGAACCGATGACGGCAAGGCAGCCGTGCCGCTGGGATTGTAGCCGATTTGCGAGCAGCGTAAGCAGAGCGATGGTCCCCGTGAAATTGACGTGCAGCGCTTTCACTGTCTCCTCTACCTGCTCCTGGCAACGCTCCTGATTCGGAAGAGTCCCATGCGCCACCAGTGCCACGTCAATCCCCCCAAGGGTGGCGAAGGCCGATTCGATCATGAGGCCTTGGGTGGTAAGATCGGCGACATCCAGGATAGCTGTCTCGACCCGAGCCGCTCCCCGGACTCGGAGATCGTCTGCCACCGCGGCCAGGCGGTCGGAATTCCGACCGGTCAGGAACAGATGGGCTCCGTTTTTGGCGAATTCCTTTGCCGTTTCACCCGCGATGGCCGACGTCGCGCCCACGATGAGCACCCTGGCGGGCGCGTCATGCCGCACTGACACGGCGCCAGAACGAGGAGGAGAACTTGGGGTCGATCTGGGACGCGAATGACTCCCAGTTGGGGAAAAACCGCTGAAAGCTGGGGCCACTCATTCGCGCGTCTTTGGCGGGGTAGACCGCTCCGCCGGCTTGGGCAACAATCTGATCGAGTCGCTCCAGGAGGTTCAGGGTGCTAGAGCCCCGCATCGCAAAATCGATGGCGAGGGTTATGCCTGGGCGGGGGAATGAGAGCATTCCGGGGGAGGGAATTCGGCCGAACTTCTTGAGGACGGCGAGCGATGGGGTTTCACCCGAGCGCGCTACCTGCTCCAGCAGCTCCGTCATCGCACTCTCCGAGTCTCCCGCCGTCACGCATTGATATTGAAGAAATCCCTTCCCGCCATAGAGCCGGTTCCATGCGCCGATGCCGTCCAGCGGAAAGAAAAATGGCTCGTACGAAAGCGTTCTGCTCTGCCTCCTTCGGACCTGGGCGTGGTAGTAAAACGTATTGAAGGCCCTCATCGTGGCCCGGCAGATCAGGCCTGAAGGGAGATTGCCCGGAACGCTGACGGCCGGACCGTCGTCACGCTGCACCCGGCCGGCCCCGGCGACATGATCACCCCGCAGGAACAATCCCCGCCCCAGAGCTCGTCCCCGCGCCAGGCAGTCGATCCACGCAACAGTGTATTCGTATTCCTGGTCATCGCGGGAGAGCTGGAGGAACTCGCTCAGGTTGGAAAACCGAATCCGCTCCATAGCGATCCGGGGTCCGGGTATTCTCTTGAGGCGGAACTCAGCCCAGAGAATGAGGCCAGTCAGGCCCAGCCCGCCGATAGTGGCCCGGAACAACTCGATGTTGCGGTCCGGCGAGCAAAGAATTCGCTCGCCCGTGGATCGCACCAGCTCGAAGCACGTCACATGAGCGCCGAAGGTTCCGGCCCGGTGATGATTTTTGCCATGAACGTCGTTGGCGATTGCCCCGCCAATGGATACCCACTTGGTACCGGGAACCACGGGAACGAACCAACCCCGGGGGACGATGAGTGCCAGGACTTCCGCGAGGGTGACCCCGGCCTCGCAGCGCAGAACTCCGCGAGCTTCATCGAAGCTGATAAACCGCCGCAACCGAGAGACATCCAGGAGGGCGCCTCCGGCATTCAGGCAGCTGTCGCCGTAGCTGCGTCCGTAGGCGAATGGGAGCAGCTTCCCGGGAACTTCAGACAGCGCGGGCGGGTCGGAACGCCAGAGAACCGGGACGACACTGGTGTGTTCGGCTCGGGGGTACCGTCCCCAGGACTGGTGCACTTGCAAGGTCGGTGAGTTAGAGGGGATAGGCTGCAACGTACATGATCAGGGCCACCAATGTTCCGATGCCATAACTGGCGGGGTCACGGACCGCCGCGACGATGGGATCCTGATGGATTCGACCCCGGTGAGCCAGTAGCCACATCCGGCTGATCCAGAGAAGGAGCAGTGGACAGATCAACCAGAGCAGCAATGGACGATGGTACAGCGCCACGACTTGATCGCTATTGATATAGAGTGCCAGGACCAGAACCGATATGTAGCCACTGGAGCCGCCCATTGATGCGAGCCACTCGCGGTCACCACGGAGATACCCCCGACGAGCCACAGCCTCCTCCGCTCCTTCCTGCAAGCTGACTCAGCTCGGCATACCGTTTCAGAAATGCGAGACTCAGGAAGAGAAACATCGAAAACGCCAGGAGCCAGGTCGAGAACCGTACATGGGTGGCGGCCACGCCGGCCAACACCCGTAAGCTGTAGAGGCCGGCCAGGAGGAGAACGTCGAGGACCGCGACCCGCTTGAGAAAGACGGAGTAGGCCGTGGTCAGCACCACATACAGCGTGAGCAGCAGGACGAATTCGGGTGCCAGCCCCAAAGAACACAGCAGGGCCGCTGCGAACAGCAGCGGCACCATCAGCACCCCGAACGGGCGGCTGAGAGTCTCCGCCGCGAATGGACGGTGGCGTTTGGTCGGATGATGGCGGTCGGCTCTGTGGTCGAGCAGGTCGTTCATGATGTACGCGCCCGACGCTGCGAAGCAGAATGCGGCGAAGGCGATCAGGGCTTTGAACACCACACCGGGATCCGACACCTTGTGATCCAACAACACGGGCACCAAGACCAGAAGATTCTTGACCCATTGATGGATCCTGAGAGCATCGGGCTAGTGCGAACCACTGGGATCTTGCGGGCGCTCTGAGATCGAGTGTGGTCATAGCTGGGCTCTTGGGTCCTTTAACGGGTTCGCACGGGGCATGGAGCGCAGGCGAAAGTTCGCGATGGACTCTGCCAAGCCCGACGCCTGGCCTAGCTCCCGGAGCAGTGCGCTCCCGGTGGCTACGCCGGAGCCCAGGGCGGTGCCGGTCGATACAATCGAAGGAAACGTGCGGTAGTTCCCGGCGAAGTACACGTTGCCCCATGATGTGCTCATCATCGGCGGATTCCGGAACCCACGATCGAACACGGGCGAGTACATCTCCACTCTGGAGATGTGGGTCCAGAACGGCTGCAGCTCGAATCCGAACACCGCGCGAAAATCGTCGGCATATCGGGCCATCAGCTGGTCCTTCGGCACCCTGAAGAGCGGGTGGTCACATCCGGGGAGGTGGGTCACGAAATTGACGCAGGTATCACCCTCCCGGCCTATGGTGGGATTGAGCGCATTGAGCAGAAAGATCGCTCCCGCCGTTCGGTCCAGTGACGCCAAGTTGTTCCAGTATGCCTGCGGCGTCACTGCCTGCCGAGTCGCACATATGGCGGAGATCAGCGCAGTGTAGCGAATGCGGCTGAGCTGCGGGGTGGTATCCTCCGGCACCAGCCCCAGGTAGGTGCGGGTAGGAACGGTACTGATGAAGAAATCACCGGAAATGCGCTCCCCGCTCTCCAGCTCCGCTTCTACCACCCGAGCCTGGCTGGTGTGGAGGCGGGCAACTGGCGCCCGGAGTCGGATGTGGATGCCAGTCTCCTGGAGCAGCTGGGTGACTCCATCGCACAGCACCTTGGTCCAGTTGGCGCGAGGGATGTAGCCCAGTGGAGCGGAGCCTTCGCGGAAATGGAGCCGGGCACCGAGCCACGCACCGCTGACTTCTTGACAGGGCAAGTCGAACTTCAGTCGAGTGAGACGCTCGAAGAGCGCTTGCCGGACGCCGGCACTGCCGTAATGATCCACGAGTTCGGCGGCACTTCGGTCCTGCCAGCCGGTCCAGTCGGGCTGGCTGAAGGCCTTCACCATGAGGCGCACAAACCGCGCTTTATCGGCAAGGCTCATGGGAAAGCGCAGAAAGCCGCTCGGGCTGGCGAGATCATACGCCTGGCCACCGAGATGGAACAGCATCTGGATGCGGCGCCACACTACGTCGGGGAGGGCGCCGATCAATTCAAGGAAATAAAGAAGCGCTCGGTCGCGGTGAAGGATGTGATGATACCCTAGTGGGTAAAAGTGACCCTCCCGCTCGAAGCTCCCGGCCAGACCACCGAGGGTGCCACCGGCTTCGAGCAGGGTGACGTCGCCGACGCCGGCCCGCGCCAGGGTATAGGCTGCCGCCATCCCCGAAAGCCCGCCTCCCAGGACCACCACTCGAGGAGTCCCCATGGCTAGAGCTCTGGCTCCAGCGTCTGGTTGACCTCTGGCTCTCTCCCTATTTTCCCGGTCAATGAATCTCCCAGTTGATCCGGAGCCGATCGCTTGAGTCCTCGATCGAGGCGCATGCTTTCGGCTCTTCTCCTGTTCGGCGTGGCCGTCGTGCTGCGTTTCGTCCTCGCCGGCGAGCGGGGGCTCTGGGCCGACGAGCTGTTCTCCCTCGCCATGGCTACAGGACACAGTCTGGAGCATCCCGCGGCTGACGCTGACCCCGCCCAGGGCGACTTCGTGGAGCAGCGCGAGGCTCAGCCGCCCGCCGCGTACGCTCGGTACCTGGAGCATGAGAACCCGCCGGCCGGCGCTCGCCGCGTCATCCGGGCCGTCCAGCTCTCCGACACGAGCCCACCACTCTACTACTTGCTGCTGAACCTGTGGACCCGGAGGGCCGGCACCTCCGACCTCGCCCTGCGTCTCTTTTCGGTGCTCTGGGCCTTGGCAGCCTTCCCCCTGATCTGGCTGCTTGCCGAGCGTGTAGGAGGCCCACCGGCTGCATTCTCGTCAGCGCTCCTGTATACGCTCGCTCCTCCAAGCCTCTATTACTCGGTCGAAGGGCGGATGTATGCCATGCTGTGGTTCCTGGCCGTCGCGTTTATCTGGCTCACCTTGAGACTGCACGACCGCGGCGCTCGAACGAGCAACGCTGCTCGCATGGATTGTGACTGCCGTGGCCGGCTTTCTCACCCACTACTTCTTTGCCTTCGTGTGGGCGGCGGGTGTGCTCTGGCTCGTCCTGCACCCGGGGCGGATCGCGCGGTCCTACCAAGCCGCTGGCGTGCTCGTCACGATTGCGCTGTTAGTGCCCTGGTATGTGCAAGTCCCCGCCAGCCTTGGCCGATGGCGAGTCACCGGCTCCTGGCTAAACGGGCCACTGTCGGTTGCTCAAGCGCTCAGCGCTCCGATCCTTCTGGGCTGGAACCTGGTTGCGGGCCGAGGAATCTGGGGCGGCTCCCGCTGGATCGGACCGCCTCCTCGCCGCATCTGTTCGTGCGTCCTGGCCTGGGCGGTCTGGCGGCGCGGCGTTCGGCCCCTCTTCTCGCCGCCCCTGCGAGCTGCTCTGGCTCTGGGCTGTTCGCCGCCTGCGTTGGACCACTCGCGTTCGATCTGCTGCGGGGCACCTTTGCCTCGCTCATGGCGCGCTATGCTCTAGCCGGGCTGCCCGCTGCGATGCTACTCCTCGGATTCGCGCTGAGCCGCCTTCCTCGCCGTGCAACAAATTGTGATTCCTGGGACTCATCCTCGTTGCCTGGCTGCCAGGCATCCGGGCAGTCTTTCAAGACCCACGGTCCTGGGAGCCTTACGTACAAGTCGGCCGCGAGCCTGTCCGACCGACGCGCGCCCAGGGGACCTGATCATCGTGCACTCGATCCCTTCGGGAGTGCTCGGGGTCGCTCGGTACATGACCGTCAACGTTCCGCTGGCGGCGTGGATCGGGCAGCTCCGACCGCCGGCAGATACCGCAGGACCTCGAGGCTCTTCTTCCTGGCCACCGCCGCGTAGTCCTGGTTCGGGTGCATCATCTCGGCCAACCCGCACCGGAGGAGGATTGGCTGCGTGAGCACGCCAAACTTCTGCAACAACGAAAACTGAAGTCCGCCGATGTACTCTACTTTATTCCCATTGAGGGTAGCACCTTCATTGCGACGGCAGGAACGTCTGCCCGCCGATAGATTCGCGACGTGCTGTCCGGCTGACGAATAAATCAGTTGCCACTCGCTGGGAATATGCCCGGGCCACCGGGGCTGCGTAGCGTCGACTGACATCGACGAACTCCAGACTGTCCACCACCAAATATCGTACCGGCACTGCCTCAAGCAGTCGGCGCGCGGCACGAACGTCCGCTTCGAACGGCGGCAGGATGGCGCGCGACCCGGTCTTGAGGTATGCCCAGTGGGGAGTGGATGTCGCGATGATGTCTTCTGGCCGCACGACCCGGCGCAGCCAATCCAGTGCTGCATCGTGGGTCCGCCAGGCCGGGGTATAGAAGAAGAGTCGTTGCTCGTGGAGCCGTCCACCGGCGATCCCGGTAGTCGACCTCGCGGTGCTGCTTGGTGTAGACCTTGTAAATCGCGAAGCTCTCCTGGCCCAGCACTCCAACGAGCACCGTTACCAGAAGCACCGGCCCAAGGCGCCGGCCCATGGCTTCGAGGTTGTGGAGAGCCGAGAACGCAAGCTTAAGCAAACTGACGAGAAGACCGCAGAGCCAGTATGGGAGTGAGAGGGGCCAGATATCGCTCGAACTGTCCGGGCCAGGGCGTCAGTCCCACCAGGACGATCGAGCCAAGGACGTACAGTGGGATAAGCCACTCGCCGGCTCTGGGCCAGGAGCACCAGGCCGCTCAGGGAGAGCACGCCCGAGCAATACCAGAGGAACCTGTACGATCCATAGCGGAATCGGGGTCGCCAATACCTCAGCATTGAGTCGCTTGATCTGAGACTCAGACCACTCGCGCTCGCGAGCTCACCGCCTCACCCAAGCTGGCCGGCATCCGGACCAACGCTGCTGCCCATTCGTGTCGCCATAGCGACGGCCGAGACGGTGCCAAGCTCCGGCACGAAGGGATCGACGTAGCGGATGTTTTCCAGATAACTCACGTTGTAGTACTGATACGGCGCTCGCTGATACGCATATGTCGGATGAGCGTATTCCGGGCTGGCCTGCACCTGGCCGATGTAGAGTTGCCAGCCGAATAACGGGAACGAGGCACACCGCTGCACGCGCGATGCAGCTGCCGGGGATTCCGTCGCAGGAAGCTTTCCGCAACCCAGGCGAGCAGGGCGGCGATGCCGATGCTTCGGAGCAAGTAGCTCGTCGTCGCCAGTACGCCCGCCGAGTGCTCGCTGAGCCCGACCCCCACTCGAGGCGGCGAGCAGGAAGAGCATAGTGGTCAGCGCAAACGGAATCTCGGCAAACAACAGATCCGACATCCAACTGGTATGGACGTGGAGCAGGGTGATCAGCCCACGAGAAAAGCGAACCTGGGCGGCAGAAAACGGATGGCCAGAAAGTATGCGGCCAGCGATGTAGGCAAGGAACACAACGGCGTAGGTGATTCGAAGCCAATGGCCGACAATCGCCGGATCACTGGTTCCGGCGAGCCGCTGGTGCACTGCAACCAACGCTGGGAGTAGAGGTGGGTACTGTACTGCCTGGATCGCGCCGGGCTCACTCAGGATCCGATAACCCCTGCCCTCGGCCAACGACGTGCCGAGGACGTAGTACACGCCGGCGTCATAGCGGAGGTCGAGCGGCCCCCGCAGGCGGGGAAGCCAGAGCGCGACCGACAGCGCGATGAGAATCGCCAGGTATGCCCGATTTCCTCGCGCCATCGGACTAATGCTCCTGCCTCTGCATCGACATGGCGGAGATGAACAGGGACGAGAAGAGCGTGCTCGCTCCGATGATAAAGAGCGTGGCTCCCAGCGACGCCCATTCCGGGCGAGGCAACGGCAGCATGGCGGCCCGGAGCCATTCAATGACCACTCCGGTCAACACGCCGCCTCCCAGGAGGAGAAGGGCTCCACCCAGTAACAGCCCGGTTTCCAGGTTGAACCGACGATAGAACCGCTCGAGGGAGCGGTTGTGCCGGTCGAACCGGCGAGTCCAGGAATAGGTCTTGGTATGGAGGCCCAGGCTCAGGATCTGAAAGCCCACCACGCTCAGGATCGTCGCGAACACACCGGTGACCCCGGCCGCGGGACGTCCGTCCCACCGCACGAGTCCAAGCAGCACCGCCAGATGGATGGCGAAGCCAAGCACGAGAAGCAGCGAGCCGGGCAGCAGAAACAGCAGGTTGGGCGAGTACAGCAACATCATCCTGAGGCTCCGCCATCCATCCCGGAAGGTCCGCAGCTTGGATTCACCCTTCCGTGGAGCGAGCTCGATGGGAAGCTCGGTGACTCGCAAACCGGCCAGCCCGGCGTTGATCGCCAGCTCGAGATTGAACTCCATGCCCGGGCTCAGTGGGCGAATCACCTCATAGGCTCGCCGGCTGAATCCCCGAAACCCGCAGTACACGTCGGTGTATCGGGTGCCGAAGAGGCCGTTGAGAAGCGAGGTCAGAGCCGGGTTGCCGAAGATCCGGTGCAACGGAGTAATGTTGCGGTGACCACCATTCAGATAGCGGCTGCCGGTCACGAAGTCGTAACCTTGCTTGGTGAGCAGATCGAGCAGGCTGGGGATGAGCGTAAAGTCGTAGGTGTCGTCGGCGTCGCCCATGATGAGGTACTGGCCGCGGGCGCTGGCGAAGCCCTTCAGGTACGCATTGCCGTAGCCGCGCGACGGCTGATGCACGACCCGCGCCCCCAGCCGCTCGGCAATGGGAACCGATTGATCGGTGGAGCCATTGTCGCAGACCACGATCTCTCCGTCGATCTGCGCCTTGGCGAACGTGGCCTGAATCTTCTGAATGCAGGCCCCGATCGCCGCTTCCTCATTGAGGCAGGGAAGCACAACCGAGACCAGCGGCTCCGACATCGTGGCGGTCACCTGGCTCCTCGTCTGTGGTTGGGTGAATCCTTGGCAGAATAGGCCGCGAGCACGGGGCCCACGTCGCCGTCCATCCGGATCGCTCCCTGCTCCAGCCACACGGCCCGGGAGCAGAGCTGCCGTACCTGATCCATCTCGTGCGAGACCAGGATGAGCGTGCCACCCCGGGCGTGATAGGCGCGAAGCCGGGCCAGGCATCGCTCGCGAAACGCCTGATCTCCGACCGCGAGCACCTCGTCCAGCAGGAGCACATCCGGCTGCAGGCAAATCGCCACCGCGAAGGCGAGCCGGGCCTCCATGCCGGAGGAGTAGTATTTGAGCGGGGTATCCATGAATTCCCGCGTCTGAGCGAAGTCGACGATTTCGTCGTAGCGGGCCAACAGCTCCTTGCGGCCGAGGCCCAGCACCGCGGCATAGAGACCGACGTTATCGGCGCCGGTAAGCTCAGGGTGGAATCCGGCTCCCAGCTCGATCACCGCGGTCAGACGCCCCTTGGTCTCGATCGCTCCACTCGACGGGTGGTAAATCCCCGCGATGAGCCGAAGCGCCGTGCTCTTGCCGGAGCCGTTGGAGCCGATCAGCGCGACCGCTTCGCCGGGCGCGATGCGAAGGTTGAAGTCGCGGAGGGTGAACTCCGCACGGCGGATGTGGAGGGGACGGCGCAGAACCCGGCGGATGAACCACTCGCGCAGGCTGCTCGTGCGGTGCTCGTAATAGTAGAACCGCTTCGAGACATCCCGAAGCTCGACCGCGGCCTCAACGGCGCGCTCAGACGATCTCGGGAAAAACGCTGGCGTAGCGATGGAAGATGCCATAGCCGGTGAGGTAGACCAGGAGGGCCGCAGCGAACATCCCCAGAAGCCACGTGGGAGACGGGATGTGGCCGGCGTAGAGGATCTCGTGGTAAAGCGATAGCAGGCCGGCGAGAGGGTTACAGGAAGTAGAAGGCCCGGGCCGCCTCCGGTACCATCTCGGCCGGATAAAAAACCGGCGACAAATAGAACAACGTGGTCAACGCAATCGGGAGCGCGTGCTGGACGTCGTAGTAGAAAACGGAGAGCGTCGCGATGGGGAGGGCCACGCCGATCACCAACAACGTCTGAATCACCAGCAGCAAGGGAAGCAAGGCAAAGCTGGCGGGAACGTGGTGATGACGGAACGCGACCAGCAGGATCAAGACCAGCACGATCTCCGCTACAAACTCCAGCAAGCGGGAGCCGACGGCCCCGAACACCAGGATCTCGCTGGGAAAGGCGACGCTGCGGGTAAGCCGTGAATGCTCCGCAAAGATGTAGGTGCCGGTGTTCAGTGTCTGGAGCACGCAGTTCCAGACGAAGTATCCGCTGAGCACGAATGCCCAGTAGTCCGGCAGGGGAATTCGGACCACATGGCTGAACACCAGAACCAGAATCCCGACCGTGAGGAGCGGATTCAGCATCGTCCAGACGAAGCCCAGCAGTGAGCGCTGGTATTTCACCTTGAGATTGCGGATGACCAGACTCCGCAGCAGCTCACGAAACCTCCACAGCTGCCCTACCCGGAACGGCGCCTCTGCCGAGGTGGCAGGACGGGTCAACTGGAACGGGACGCTCATGCGGCGTATTGCTCCCGCCGGGTTCTGGCGATCCGGCAGGCAAGTGGATAGGCGCCCAGGCCCATGAAGCAGTTGCCCCACATCCGCAGCAGCACCCCGATGGGGAGTGGATCGCGACCCAGGCCGCGCCGCACCAGCCGTACGCCTGGCTTCAGGAGTCGCCAGCTCAGATACGCCAGCAGAGGCAGCCCGCCCCGGAGAGAGGAGTGCGATACCTGCTTGCACAGAAAGGCGAGTAGGGCTCGTTGATGCCCGATGATCTGATCGTACGCGGCCTCGGCCTCGCGACGGTGCTCGTGCCAGGCCACGGCCTCCGGCTGATATTCGACTCTCCAGCCGGACTGCAGCGCGCGCCAGAGGAGATCGTGGTCTCCCCCTCCGGGCAATGCGCCGCCCAGGTCGAGTGCCTCATCAAAGCCACCCAGTTGCAGGGCCGCACTGCGCCTCACCGCGTAGGCGCAGCCACAGCCTACGCTGATGGCCCAGGCGATAAGCGGCGCGGGCCACCCATGGAGCCGTTTGGCAGCATGGTCGGGCAGCCGGATCCGGCGACTGCCCCGGGAAAACCCTCCGTTCAACTCGAACAGAAGTTGTCCCGGGCTCGCCAGCATCAGCGGCTCGACCCTTCCGGTGCACACCGCGACGTCGGGAGCAGACTCGAATACCTGCTTCAGTGCCCGGCACCAATCCCGGTCCGCCACGGCATCATCGTCGAGAAAGGCGACGATCTCGCCCGCGGCCTCTCCCAGTGCCCGATTGCGGGCAAAGTCGAGTCCGGGCACCGGCTCGCGCAGATAGCGGACTCCGGAAAAGCGCTCGGTCACGAGCATCGCCGTCGCTTCATCAGACGGCGAATTGTCCACCACCATGATTTCGGTTGGCGCTATCGACTGAGCCAGCAGCGAGTCGAGGGCCCGCGCCAGCTGGAGTGGGCGGTTCCGAGTACAGATCGCTGCCGTGATGGTGGGCGACGTCATTCCCAACGAGCCCTGGTGGCAGGAGCGAGCGTTCCGTAGCGAATCCATCGCACCCCACCCGCGGCGAGGCCCATCGAGTAGGCCAGCCGGGCGGCAAGTACCGCCGGCAACATCAGCAGTGGCTCCGCGACACCGGCGCGCAGCCAGCAGCCGACGATGTAGCCCGTGCTGGCGATTGCCAGAGGAATGCTGGCCGCCACCAGGAGCCCGGGATATCGATAGAGCCATGCCATTCGGGCCGCCTTGGTTGCAGCCTTACTCTCGATGGCGCTGTAGCCCCAGCGGTAGTTCCGTTTGAGCAGATTGGCGAAGCCCGGCCGGTTGTAGTGCCGGACCACCGCGGCAGGCTCGAAGACGATCGCACCACCCGATCGCTGCACTTCCCCCTGCCAGGCCAGCTCCTCATGGGCATAGGCGACCGGCTGTTGCTCGGTAAAGCCGCTACTCATGACGAACACCTGGCGGCGCACGCTCAAGTTGCCCGGTGGGTGGTTCGGAACGGCCCCTGAGGGTCGCTTGGAGTGGACGTGATACCAGCCGCAGTAGTAGTCGCAGCGGGCCGTGAGGGGCACACCTTGCGGCAGATCCAACGCACCCCCGACCACCGCTGCTCCCGCGTCATGGGCCACCAGCAAGCGGGCGAGCCAGCCTGACTCCGGAATGCAGTCGGCGTCGAGAAAGACGATGGGATCGCCCTTGGCTGCGGCAGCTCCGAGATTCCTGGCCCGTGCCGGATTTCCGCCCTCGATCCCGGACTCGAGTACCAACGCTCGTGCGCCGGCGGCCCGAGCCCTTTCCGCTGTTCCGTCGGACGATCCGTCATCTACGACGATGACCTCGAGATCCCAGCCGGCAGGGCTCTGTGCCTGGACGGCCTGGATTACCGCGGCGATACCACGGGCTTCATTGCGGGCCGGAATGATCACGGAGACGAGATTGACGCCGGGCACGATCAGCTCAGGCCGATTTCGCAAGCGCATGCTGGTGCACGGCCTCGTACAGGTTGCCCAGAGAGTCAACGAATCTCGCCCACCCGAGGTGCTCTTCCGCGTACCGGCGGCCGGCACGAGCCAACCGGTCGGCGCGCGCCGGGTCCAGCAGCAGACTCAAGATTCCTCGCGCGAGCTCGGTGCTCTGGGTGGGAACGAGCACCGCCCGGTCTTCGTTGAGCACCGTACGATGCGTCGGGATATCGGTGGCAACGATGGGGCGGCCAGCCGCCAGGTAGTCGAAGACCTTGAGTGGAAGGTTGCCGCCGTATGAGCGGGGCGAGACCAATACGTCGGCGAGACCGAGGTAGCCGGGTATTTCGTGCCGTGGTTGACGATCGATGACATGCAAGGCTCCCGACTGGAGGAGCGCAGCTCCTTGAGCTCGAACCGCCGCACCAGTTCCGTTCTCGGCTCCTACCAGCACGAACGTGGCGTCCGGCACCACCGCCCGTACCGCCGGAATGGCCTCGATCAGCTGTCCCAGTCCCTGATAGCTCTGAAAGGTCCCGCCATAGAGCACAACCGGCCGGCCCGGTGGAATAGCGAGACGCCGGCGAAGCCGCTCCGCGTCACCTCGTGCGGCCGGAACCATGACGCTCGGGTACTGCCACTCATGCAGCGGAGTCTGGGGAGCGACTTGGCGTACCCGACTCGCCAGACCGGCGCTGCTGACTACCAGGTCGGCTCGTCGCAGAAGCCAGGATTCCAGCTGCTCCAATAGGTATCGGACGGGTGTGGCACCTAACCCGGGATGTGTGGCGAGCTGCTCGGGAAGGCTGGACTGCATGTCGTAGATCACCGGCACTCTGTAGTGCCGACCCAACAGGACAGCGGGAAAAGCCGCTTCTTCGACGGCGTGAATGCAAGAGTATGCACCGGTGCGAAGGCGAGACAGAAGCGCCACGGTGAGGGGGATGTCCAACAGGACCTTCTTCACCGAAAGGCCTACTGGAACGCTCTTGAATCGAAGCGGATTTGCCGTCCGTATCAGGCGCACGCCCGGTACTTGGATGTCGCTGCCAACAGGGTAAGTGAGGAGATCGACCGAATATCCGAGCTGGCTGAGCCCCTCCACCACCTGGCGAACCGCAATCGGGGTCCCCCGATCCTCGTAGAATGGCTGGGGTGCGACAATTAGCACCCGGCGATAGGCAGGAGCGGACGGACAGCGCTTCAGGACGGGAGCTGCGGTGGCTTTGGCCGGTTCCGCGGCTTCGAGAAGTGCACCGGTAACAGCATGTCCGGCAACCAGCTTCAAGGCACGCCTCGGCGAGTTGACTGTCAGACTGCGTAACTATCCGGTGAGGAGCCGGCAGAGGCTCCAGCTTACCTGGAACGGTCGTTTGTCTTGTTCAGGGGATGCGGCAACTTAGTGCAGTGCGGCGGGGTCGCAAGAAGCCTGCCCAACGGGGTCGAGACTCAGACGGAGGAGGTGGTTCCGCCCTATTTATCTATTGTCGTCCGCGGCGACCTCCTCCGGCTCCGGTAGACCGCTACTCACCCGCTGTACGCTCACCTCGTGCCGAGCGCCGTCGTCCTCCAGGCGAATGCTTCCGCCGGCTGACGGAGCGCCGTCGATGGTGATCTCGATCGCGCCACCGGATATTCCCTCCTCGTTGTGCACCACGATCACATACACGCTCGTGCCGAATCGGTATTCGATCGTGTATTCCGACCAGAAGGCTGGGGCTCTCGGCTCGATGAACAGCCGGTCACCCCGCTTGGTGAAGCCCAGGATTCCCTCCAGCCCCACCCGGTACATCCAGCTCGCCGAACCGGTGTACCAGGTCCATCCGCCCCGTCCCAACTGGCCCTCTGCCGTGTACACATCGGCCGCCACGACATACGGCTCGACCTTGTAGGCCTCTACCTCCTCCGGCGTGCGAGCGTGAGTCAGCGGATTGATCATCTGATACAGCTCGAACGCCCGGTTTCCGTTGCCCTGGAGCGCGGTGGCCAATACCGCCCAAAGCGCCGCGTGGGTGTATTGCGCCCCGTTCTCCCGCACACCCGGCAGATAGCCCTTGATGTATCCCGGATCCTTCTCCGTCTTGTCGAAGGCGGGAGTCAGCAGCATGATCAGCCGGGCATCCTCGCGCACCAGATACTTCTCCAGGGAGTTCATGGCGACCTTCCTCCTCTCCCGCCCTGCTGCCCTGCTGCCCCGCTGCCCCGCTGCCGTCCCCGCTGCCCCGCTGCCCCGCTTCCCCCCCTCCCCGCGTCCCCCCACTGATCACACTCCAGCTCTGCGCGATGGAATCGATCCGGCATTCCTCGTTCGTCCGCGAACCAATCGGCGTTCCATCGTCAAAGTAGGCCCGGCGATACCACTCTCCGTCCCACCCGTGCTGCTCCACCGCCATCAGGTAAGCGGCCGCCTGACCCCTGAACTGCGCCGCGATGGCTACGTCTCCCCGGGCGTCGGCCTGCTCGGCAAACGCCTTGAGCGTCGTGGCCAGGAACCAGGCCAGCCACACGCTCTCTCCCTTTCCCTGGATCCCGACCCGGTTCATCCCATCGTTCCAGTCTCCGATGCCGATCAAAGGCAGGCCGTGCTCTCCCGTGGTGCAGGCCCGGTGGAGTGCCCGAACGCAGTGCTGGTAGACGCTCGCCAGCTCGGAGCTCACCTCCGGCAAGTCATAGATCTCGTGCTCGTCCGGACCCAGCTCGCGCATGGTGAGAAACGGAGCCGGCTCATCCAGCACCGAGGCATCGCCGGTGACCCGGATGTATTGGTCCACCACGTAGGGTAGCCAGGCCAGATCGTCCGAGAACCTGGTGCGCACCCCCCGTCCGCTGTGGGGATGCCACCAGTGCTGCACGTCGCCTTCCACGAACTGGCGGCCCGCGGCCCGGAGGATGTGCTCCCGCGCCAGCGCCGGCTCGGCATAGAGGAAGGCCAGCACGTCCTGCAATTGATCGCGAAAGCCGTACGCGCCGCTGCTCTGATACACCGCCGAGCGGCCCCACATCCGGCAGGAGAGCGCCTGGTACAGGGTCCAGCGGTTGATCATCGCGTCAAAGGTCGGCTCCGGCGTCTTCACCGTGATCACTGAGAGCCGCTCGCTCCAGCCGGCGATCGTCTCATCGATCGCGGTCTTGACTCGGGCGAGCTCGCGATACTCCGTGGCCAGCTCATGAGTCTTCAGCTCGGTTGCCGCCGCGCCGAGTACGATGGCGATCTCCCGGTCTTCCCCCGGCGCGAGCTCGATCGAGCACTGCAGCGCGGCGCAAGGATCGATGCCGGCGCCGGTAATACCGGAGAGATTCCCGCCATCCAGCAACGCGGCAGGGTTTGCGACCGAACGGTTCCGGCCGATGAAGTCCCGGCGCCCGGCCGTGTAGGCGATCACGGGCTCGCTGATGCAATGGAACCCGGTCCAGCCGGCAAAGCTCGGGTCGAAGTAGTTGGTGGCCAGCAGCGTCTCCCGCTCCCGATCGAATCGGGTTTGTACCTGGTGCTGGGTGTGCTCTCGGAGCACCCCCAGAGTCCATTCCATATATGTGGTGATCCGGAGTCGGCGGATCCTGTCGCCCCGGTTGTTCAGCCGCAGCACCGAAAGCTTGACTGCTGCGTCCGGGGCCAGGCCCAGGATCAGGTCGGTGGCGACGTCGCCATGCTGGTGGGAAAAGGAGCTGGTGCCCGGTGCGTGCCGGACGGTGAAATGATCTCCTCCGATCGGACCCGGAGTGGCGCACCAGAGCTCGTCGCTCTCCTCGTCCTGGAGATAGATCACCTCGCTCACCGGGTCTGACACCGGATCGTTGTGCCAGGGCGTCAGCCGGAAGAAGTAGCTGTTCTCCGCCCAGGTGCACCCGCCGCCCCGCTCAGTGACCATGAATCCACCGTGGCGGTTGGCAATGATGTTGGACCAGGGAGCCGGCGGTACGCGCGTCCTGTTCACCCGAATGTGATAGTCGCCGTCGGGACCGATCCCGCCATAGCCATTGTCCAGCGCCAATCCGCCGCCGCGGCGCCGGTCCGGAACATGGGGCCGGAGCTCGGACTCGGACGGCGAAGCTGGCGGCACCAGCAGGGAGGGCAGGGTTGCGCCGATCCGGCGAACCACCCGTGCCATCCGCGAGTCGCTCCGTGCCGGCGTCCGGAGCGGGGGAGAGATGTCCTCCAGCTCCTCATCCAGCGATTCGTCGGGCAGGGCGGTGACGAGCACCCGGCCCAGTGCTTGCCCCTGACAGGAGAGATGCATTCGCGCCGTGGCCCGGAGCATCTGCAGCTGGTCGGCGTTGAGCAGGTCCTGCCGCCGCACGAAGACGCCGCCGGGAACATCCGCGAACGTGGGATCACTGGCCGAGAAGACGGTGGAAGTGATCCGGTCGGCCATGTCCTGGATGTAGCTCGGCCGATGGGTGTTCAGCACCACCAGGTCGATCTTCATTCCCCGGCGCCGCCAGTAGTGGTGGGCCTGGAGCACCTGGCGCAGAGTTGGAAGTCCTTCGTCCGAATTGATAGTCGCCAGCAGGATGGGCCAGTCGCCGCTCACCCCGAGCCCCCAGAGCAGTTGCTGCGAGCCGCGGTTCCTCCGGAGCTCCGACTGAGGAGCGCGGAGCGACGGGCTGCCGTAGAGCAGGATCGCCGCCAGCTCCTGAAACACCGCCGCATCGCTAGGGGTAAGGTTGAATTCCCTGAGCTCCACCTGACTCGAGGTCCAGGCCAGGTCGAGCGCCCGCTGCGACGAGTGCGGATCGCGGTACCGGTCGGCCAGCTCGAAAGCCCGTTCCCGGCTGGTGGAGACCAAAGTGGTGAACCCGACCGAAGCCGATCGCCCCGGCCGCAGCCGCACCCTGGTCCGAAGGGCAAAGATCGGATCCAGCACCGAGCCGATGCTGCCGGAGAGCGGGCCCTCGGCTTCCAGGGCCACAGGATCCCGAGTCGTGCGCCCCCGGCCGATGAACCTGGACCGGTCGGTCTCGCAGCTCACCGGGCCCACCCGCTCCGGTCCGCCGTCCACCACGTGCACGCACCAGAGCGGCGCTTCCTTAGCCGAGCGGACGCGGCGGGTGGCGCTGATGGCGTTACACCAGTCGTGCCATTCGGTCTCCACGAAAAGATTGCCGAATGCCGGATGAGCCCGATCGCTCTCCGGAGGTGCCAGCACGATCTCACCGTAGCTGGTCAGCTCGATCTCCCGAGTCTCGTCGCTGTGGTTGGTGACGGTGATCCGCCGAATTTCGGCCGCGTCGTCCGGCACCACTGCGATCTCGGTGCTGGTTTCGATCGAGCCGTCGATTCGGTGGAAGGTCACCCGGTCGGTGGCGAGCAGGGCCTGATAGCTGTCCGCCGGCGCGCATACCGGCTGGTGCGCCGCCGACCACACGCGGCCGGTCGAAAGATCCTTGAGATAGCAGAACTGGCCGGTGAAGTCGCGGGTGCCGTCTGACTGCCAGCGGCTCACCGCCAGCTCCTCGAACCGGCTGTACCCGGCGCCACAGTGGCTCACCATGATGGTGTAGGGGACGTGACCCAGCAGCGCGATATGGGGCTGCGCCGTGTCGGGCGTGTCCAGCTCCCGAACCGACGGACGCTCGATGTCCGCTTCGGGCATCGCCTCGTCGGGCCGGAGGTCCTGCGCCTCCTGCACCACCAGTCGGCGGGGGATCCGCTCGTGAAGCAGCAACTCGGCGGAGCGGACGATCGGGTCGGCGTGAAACCGGCGCTGCCAGATGTTGTTGCTGAGCACGTTGGTCATCGCGATCAGGCTCATCCCGATGTGGTGGGCGAAGAACGCGCCCACCAGGGCGTAGCTCATCTCGGGATCGGGCCGGGTATAGTCCAGCGATTCCCGGAAGCCGTACGGACCCAGTGCGCCCAGCCGCTCCAGCTCCCGCAAGTTGGCCAGCGCCCGCTGGGGATCGATCATCGCGGCCAGCAGCGAAGCGTAGGGCGCCACCACCAGCTCTCGACCCAGGCCACGCTTGAGCGCCAGATCGGGTACGCCGAAAGGACGGTATTGATAGGTGTGGTGCCGGTCGCGCAGGTTGTAGCCGCTCTCGCTCACGCCCCAGGGAACGCCGCGCTCTCCCCCGTAGGCCACCTGCCGCACCAGCGCGCCCTTGGTCGTCTGCGCCAGCACTGTGCTGGGAAACGAGCGCATCACCAGCATCGGCATCAAGTACTCGAACATGCTCCCGCTCCACGACACCAGCGCTGCCTTCCCGGCGGCGTAGGTCAGGGTGCGGCCCAGGCGAAACCAGTGGTCCACCGGCGCGTCATTCTTGGCCACGGCGAGATAACTCGCGAGCCGCGCCTCCGAGGCGAGCAGGTCGTAGTAGGAGGGATCGGGGGTGTGGGTGTTGGCTGCAAGGCCGATGGTGAACAGCTTCCGCTGCTTGTCGAACAGAACCCGGAAGTCCATCTCCATGGCGTAGCGATAGGCCCGTTCCGCGATGGCTCCCAGGCGGCGGAGCACCTCGGCCGCCACCGGGGAGCGGGTAGCGACTCCCGATTCCTGACTCCCGACTCCCGACTTCACCACCCACTCCGCCTGGGCCTCAATCAGCCGGAGACTCCACGAGGTCCACTCCGTCAGCGCCTCCGCCAGCCCGGCCCCGAGTCCCGCCGAGTTGACCTCCGTGTCGTATTGCCTGAGCGCGTCGCCTACCCGGGCCAGCCTGGAGGTGGACGGCGTTTCCCGCCCGAACTGTGATACCAGCTTGAGCGCGGCTCGCAGCTGCTTTCCCGCGGAGTGATTGGGGATCAGCTTCTTCCGTCGCTCGTCGGCCAGCAGCAGCGCCACGTCCAGCCCCCGGCCGATCCGTGCGTCCAGCGGCTGCTCGATCAACGCCAGGCAGGCCTGCCTGAGCGCGATGAGATGTCCCGCCAGATTTCCGCTGTCCACCGTGGACACGTAGGCCGGCTCCAGCACCCGGAGATCGGTAAGGTCGTACCAGTTGTAGAAGTGGCCCTGCAGCCGCCGCATCCGCTCCAGAGTGCGAAACGCGAGCTCCAGCCGGCGGGCCATATCATCGAGAGTGATGAAGCCCAGGTCGTGGGCGCTGACCGTGGCCAGTAGCTGGAGGCCGATGTTGGTGGGCGAAGTCCGCAGCGCCACCACCGGCTTGGGATCTTCCTGGAAGTTGTCAGGTGCGAGCCAGTTGGTCCGCTCGCTGACGAAGCGGTCGAAGAAACGCCAGTGGAGCAGGGCATAGCGGTGCATCTGCCGCCGCCCCTCGGCCGCGAGGCGCAGCTCCTTCGGCAGGGCCGGCGCGGCCAGCGCCTTCGCGATCACGGGCGAGGCAATCCAGACGAGTCCCAGCGGCAGCACCCCCACCACGTATTCCCAGTCTGGCACTGCCAGCCCGGCCCGGCGCCAGGCCACCAGGGCGATCACCAGCACCGCCAGGGCGACTCCGGGCCACATCTGCCGCCACACCGCTCCGGTCGTCGTCCGGGTTCCCCGCTCGATCTGCGACGCGGTCTGCCACTCCAGCAGGTGCCGGTGGCTCACCTTCATCCGCCAGATCGTGCGCACGATCGCGTCGGCCGAGGCCCAGGCCTGGTGGGGCAGGAACGCGACCGCGAGAGCTATCTGCTGAATGCTGGTGACGAAATCGTGCCCAACCGCCGCATAGTAGGCTCGCCAGGACTTATCCAGCGGCGGACGCACCAGCGCGAGCAGGAGGGAGACGATCCAGGGCGCGGCAATGGCCCCGATCCCGAGCAGCGTCCAGCGGATCGGGGAGCCGGGCAAGACAGTCCAGCCGGCCACCAGGAAGACCAGCTGGGCCAGCTCCACCGTGCTGCGCCGGAGGTTGTCGATGATCTTCCACCGCGAGAGGATCGACAGCCGGTTGCGCTCGCGCCCCTGGGGGCCCGGCACCCAGCGCCGGAGCCAGGGCAGGAGCTGCCAGTCGCCCCGGATCCAGCGGTGCTTGCGCCGGGTGTAGGTCAGGTAGCGGGTGGGATAGTCGTCGTAGACGATCACGTCGGTGGCCAGACCGGCGCGGGCGTAGTTGCCCTCGATCAGGTCGTGCGACAGCAGCGTGTTCTCGGGGAATCGCCCCCGGGTGGCGCGCTCGAACGCGACGACGTCGTAGACCCCCTTGCCGGTGAAGCTCCCCTCGCCGTAGAGGTCCTGGTAGACGTCGGAGACCGCGGTGGTGTAAGGATCCACGCCAGGGTGCCCGGAGTGGATCGAGGCGAACAGCGATCGGTGCGCGCTGGGCAAGGAGACCCCGACCCGGGGCTGTAGTATTGCGTACCCGCTGACCACTCTTCCCAGGTTGTCATCGTACACCGCGCGATTGAGCGGGTGCGCCAGCGCTCCCACCAGCGCGGGCGCCGCGTCCGGTGGCAGTGTGGTGTCGGAATCGAGGGTGATCACGTACCGCACCGAGCGGAGCAAACTCTTGTCGCCCACGATGGCGGAAAAGCCGCTCTCCTCGCCGGTCAGCACGAAGCGATTGAACTCGGCGAGCTTTCCCCGTTTACGCTCCCAGCCCATCCACACCCCTTCAACCGGATTCCAGCGCCGGGGCCGGTGGAACAGGTAGAACGCGTCTTCCCGTCCAGCCCCGTATCGGGCGTTGAGGGCGTTGATTCCGGCAACGGCGGCCTTCAGGATCGCGGCGTCGTCTTCCTGGGTCTCGCTGCCCGAGTCGGTGAAGTCGCCCAGCAAAGCGAAGTGCAGATGAGCTTCCCGGTTGGCCAGGAACTGTACTTCCAGGTTCTCCAGTGACTCCTCCACCGACTCCACGCTGGGGAAGAGGGTGGGGATCACCACCGCCGTCCGGTACTCGGCCGGCACGCCGTGCTCGTGCAGGTCGAGCTTGGAGAGCGGGCGCGGCTGGAGAAACGCCGTCACGAGCTGGTTCACCAGACTCACCGCGATGTCGGCGGCTGGAAGCAGGCCAACCACCAGTACCCAGGGCCAGACCGAGCGTGCCGCCGGCCCCCCGAGCCAGAGCACGGCGGCCAGAGCGAGGATGGTGGTCAGGACGATGCCGCCCACGAACACGACGTTGGGATGGCGCCGCACCCAGCGGTCAACCATCTCGCCAGGCGCCGGAGTGTACTGGGCCAGGCGCTCCAGCTCGGCCAGCCCCTCATCCACCAGGTAATAGCCCACGTGCGCGCGGCGCTGGTCTTCCGGGTGTTGCTCCAGGCCGGAGCGGGCGCACTCGATCGTCCTCCCGGCCACGGCTTCCTCGCTGAGCCGGGTCCGCTTGGCGATGCGCTCGACCGAGTGGCGATAGCGGTCGCGGGTGGCGAAGGTCATGCTGCCGTAGAACCCGGACGGATCATTCCGCAACACCCGCTCGATCCGGCTCTCCGCCTCGACGAAGGTGCGCCACTCCATCCGGCCGACGGTGCGGAGGCTGGTGATGCTGTTGGCCATGACGACTTGCGTGATGGCCATCCGCTCGGTGCTGCGGGTGGTGGCCTCCTGCGGGCTCATCGCTTCTTCGGTGATCCACTGCTCCAGCAGCATGGTGGCGGCGTGGCCGCCGGCCTCCTGGCGGAGCTGCTGCACGAAGCGGGAGACGAAGGTTGGAGAGAGTGTGGGTGGGCTGGAGAGGAATCGATTGAGCTCGGCTTCAACCGCACTTTCACCTTCGACGTGCGCGGCGATGAGCCGGGCAGCGGCCGAGTCGGCCGACTGGATCTCGTCCACCCGCTGGACCGAGCGCAGCGCCATCCGGCGCACGTTCTCGATCAGTCCCAGCCGGAGCATGGCGGGGATGGCCCACAGCTCGCCGATGGTGAGCACCGAGATCTGCTGGAACGCGGCCACGAAGCCGCTCACGTTGTCCAGCGCGATCCGGCCTTCGGTGTGGGAGATCAGCGTGATGGCCAGCTCGTACACCCGGGGATAGCCGGCCAGCGGGCCGCTGGCGAGCACCGGCAGCTCGCGATAGTAACCGCCCGGCAGGCTCTCCCGGACCTCGCCGATGTGCTCCTGAATCACATGGTAGTTGTCCAGCAGCCACTCACCGGCGGGACCCACGCTGGTACCGCCGTCCGCCGCGGCGTTCAGCCGGGTATAGGCATCCTCCAGGATCTTCCGGTTCTGCTCCAACCGGACCAGCAGCGGCGTCCGGCGCCGCCGCCGTCTGAACGAGATGCGCTGTGCCACGGCCACCATTTGGGCCCGTTCGGCCAGGTGCTCGACGCCGAGCAGCTCGCCCCGAATCGGGCCGGCCAGGAGATCCTCGCGGGCATCCGAGCGGAGAAGAGGAGTGAGCGTGGTAATGGACCGGCGCAGATCGAGCGGGATGGTGGGTCTCGCTGTGGTATGGGCTCTAGGCTATGGGCTCCAGCTATAAGGTACATGGAGGAGGGAGAGAGCCAAACGGATTCCTGAGGTTCCGTCGTTCCTCACGTTCCGTCCGCCTCGTCATACGCCGCCTGCACGGCCGGTCTCACGAAGAAGCTGCGGAACAAGAAGTTCATCCACTTCTCGTCCCGGGTGACGGACCGACGAACCTCGTCCAGGGTGACCGTCTTCAAGACGGCGGCCAGCGAATCATCCCTGGCAGCGGCGGCTGACGTCTCCCGGTCGATTCGGGCCAGCCAGCCCCGCACCGAGCGAATGTACCCCAGATCGCGCAGTACCGGTCCGTGTCCCGGCACGATGACACGCGGCTTCAGCGCGACCAGCGAATCCAGCACTTCGACCCAGGACGTGGGATGGGAATTGAATGCGAACGGCACCGGCGCCACCACCAGATCTCCGCTGGCCAGGATCCCCCGCTCGGGCAGATATACCACCAGGTCTCCTCGGGTGTTCCCCTGGCCGAACCAGATCAACTCGATTCGGTCTTGACCCGCGCCCAGTGTCATCCGCTGGTGCACGGTGTCAGTCGCCGCCACCGGGCTGAAGCCCGGCGCTTCTTTCACATACTGCCGGGCAATCCGAATCGCACTCTCCAGCGCCGAGCGCTCCATCGGCGTCGCCGGAGTGCTGTCGAGGCCAAGACCCATGGACAACAGCCGTTCGAGCCGGTCGGCCACGGGCGGGGCGCCCTCGACCTGCTGCTTTCGGTTGGGGGCGCCCAGCGTCACCAGATCCGCCGCGGTGTTCTCCTGCATCACGAAGCGCACGCCGGGAAAGCTGTCGCGATACACCTGATCACCGGCCACGTGATCGTCGTGCCAGTGGGTGTTGATCACGTAAGCCACCGGCTTGCCCGTGATCCTCCGAATCGCCGCGATAGTCTCCTGCGTCGCGGCGCGGGTGAACTGGGCGTCCACCACGACCACGTCCCTGTTACGCACGACGATCAGTGAATTGGAGTTGACCGCGAGACTGAGCGGATCCTTGCGAATGGCGGCGTACACATCGGAGCCGAGCCGGACCAGCTCGAGCCCCTCTGCACTGTCATTCTGAAACGGGAGAATCGCTGCGAGCAGGAGCAGATGAAGCATCGGGGCAATACGCAGCGCGATGGAGCGGGGTTTCCGGACGAGAAACTCTTATACTCCAGTCCTATGTCGCCGGACACTCCTCGTCTCAGCCTGATTCCCTGCACGACCGAGCATCTGCTCGGCTTGATTCAACATCCGGAAAGATTTGCCGAGCTCACCGGATTCCCGGTAGCGGAAGGCCTGAGAAACTTCTTCGTCTCGGGTGAGGTGTCTCCCGAATGGCTGGCCCAGCTCGAGAAATCCTCCCATCCCGATCCCTGGCGCTACGGCTTCTTCGTGCTGGAACGGGAGAGCCACACGGCCATCGGGACCGCCGGTTTCAAGGGACCGCCGGATGGGGCCGACACAGTCGAGATCGCCTACGGCATTGTGCCCGCCTTCGAGGGCAGAGGCTACGCCACCGAGGCCGCGGGTGCGCTGGTGGAGTTCGCCAGTGCCAGCGGCGAGGTTCGGCTGGTCCGCGCCCACACGCTGCCCGAGCGCAACGCTTCCGCCCGGGTGCTGGAGAAGTGTGGCTTTCGCCTGCTGGGTGAGGTTGTGGATCCTGAGGACGGGCCGGTGTGGCGCTGGGAACATCGTCTGCCCGGCCCATGAGGGCCAGGCTCTAAAATTCTATCCCGATACCCAGATTCACCTGGACACCCGACTCCGTCCCCACCGGCGGCGCATAGTCCGTGCGAATCTCCCGTGCCTCCAGCCCGATCACCGCAGGCAAGGGCCGCCAGATCAGGTGTCCGCCGTACGCCAGGTTTCGAAGCCGTGACGACGCAGCCAGATCTTCATCTTCGGGATCGTCGATCCCACCCCCGGCTCCCAGCTCCCAGCTCCCAGCTCGATAGTTCAGCTGCACCCATCCGCCCTTGGCTTCGACCGGCACGCCGTTCCTCACCATGTTCTGCCCGATGCCGCCGCCGCCCAGTCCGGCCAGCGCCTGCCCGACGAAGGCTTCGCCCCGGAGCTCGAGGCCGCCGGCGATCGGCGTCCACACGCTGACCGCCAGCGCCTTCGAGTCGATCCGGCCGCCGGTGCTGTCCTCCAGCCAGCCATAGTGCCCGCCGAAGCTGATCTCGCCGAGCCGGTCACCCTCGCCCCAGCGGGCCCGCAATCTCCCCTGGAGGTAGGGCCGGCCGCTCCGCTCCGCGGCATCGGGTTGGGTGAGGAAAGTCTGCTGCGGCTCGCCCGAGGTCGGCGCCAGAGCCGCGCCCTCGATCCCAAGGCGAACGCCGCCTATCGGGGCGAGATCGGCGCTCAGCCGGATCTGCGGGATCCAGAGCCAGAGGTTGCCGGCCCCGGCAAAGAGGGGAAAGCCGATGCTCGCGATGGAGGACGGGCTCACCTCCGCGATGGGGGGCGATTCCTGTCCCACCAGAACCGCGAACCGAGCCCAGGCCAGCTCGGCGAACGCACGGCGGATTCGAAGCAGTGGAAACGTCCGCCCGCCGGTCGAGGGTTGCTGCCCGCCGAAGAAGTCCACGTCCAGCTCGCCCGTCAGCGTGCCGTCGGCGAAATCCTGGGCTACCCCGGTTACCGTCACTCGCGACTGCCGGACCGTAGCGCTGGTCGTGGTCCGCGCCGGCTCGCCCGCCGGGAGCACGAACTGCGGCACGTCGCTGTTGTTCATGTCGTCGCTGGTGTAGAACCCGTTCATCAGGATCAGCCCGTGCACGCTGGCTTCGAGTTTCGGCTCCTGCGCGGGGAGGAGCCGACTGCCCAGCGGCAGCAGGAGCAGCGCAACCACCACGCCTCTCGCGACTCGCGACCCATGTCTCGCGACTCGTGACTCGTGACTCATCTCTCGTATCTCGCGACTCTCGCCTCGCGACTCGTTGACGCCCTCTGGAGCGGACGGTACCGTTCCGGCATGCGAGCCAAGATAAGTCGCGTTTGGCCACTCCGCTCCGTCCTGGGTGCGGCAGGAGCCTTCTCGATTATTTCGACGCTTCCCGACACCCGACTCGCGACTCCCGACCCCCTCGCGACTCGTGACTCGCGTCTCGCGACTGTCACCGGCCATCTCACCCTTCTCGACAAAGCCGACAAACAGGCCGAGGACGTTGGGCAGGCAGTCATTTGGCTGACCGCGGACAAACCGGTTCCAGCGCTCACCGGTGCGCGCCGAGATCACCACTGCGGAGAAGCAGTTCTCTCCCCACGTCCTCGTGGTGCCGGTCGGCTCCAGCGTCAGCTTTCCCAACCACGACCCCTTCAATCACAACGTCTTCTCCCTCTCTGAGGAGAATCCTTTCGACCTCGGCCTCTATGGGCGGGGCGAGACGCCGGCGGTCACCTTCCAGCGGGCCGGGATCGTGCGGGTCTACTGCAACGTGCATTCGCAGATGAGCGCGCTGGTGGTGGTGCGGGACAATCCCTGGTACGTCCAGCCAGCGAGCGACGGCTCGTTCACCATCTCGGCCGTGCCGCCAGGACGGTACACCCTTCACGCCTGGCACGAGCGGTCGCCCGACGTTTCTCGCGCTGTCGAGGTGCCGGCCGCCGGCCTCCCGAAGCTCGAGCTCCAGCTCGACGCCCGGGGTTACCAGTTCAAGCCCCACCTCAACAAGTTCGGCCGGCCCTACCCCCAACAGGGACGGCGGTACTGAGGTGAGACTCCCCCTCGGCACCAGGATCTTCCTCGGCACTGCCCTGGTGGTCACCGCAGTGCTCGGTATCGCCCTGCTCATCACCAAGCGCCAGGCCGACCGCGCCGCCGAGTCCGCCGCACTCCAGGCCCTGCGGGCGACGCAGGCCGCGATCCGCGACGCGCTAGGGGGACGGAGCCAGACCCTGAGCCAGCTCACCGCCGCGCTGGTGCAGGTGCCGGTCTACGTCTCCCGCATCGGCGAGTCGGTGCGAACCGGCAACCGGGCCGACCTCCTCGACCAGGCGGACGAGCTGCGGAGTCAGACCGGCGCCGACTGGGTGCTGATCACCGATCCCAGCGGTGTGCTTCGGGCCTGGACCTCGGAGCGGGATCTGTTCGACCAGGACTTCTCCCGCGGCGCCTTGATCGGCCGGGCCCTGGAGGGAAAGACCACATCGGGACTGTGGGTCGAGCCGAGTGAGGCGGGCGACCAGTTGTATCAGGCAGTGGCGATGCCGGTATTGAGCCCGGGGTCGGCCACCCCGCTGGCGGTGGTCGCCGCCGCGCTCAAGATCGACAGTACCTTCGCCGCACGGCTCCGGCGGAACACCAACTCGGGGATCGTGTTCTTCTCGCTCGACACGCTGGGGGTGCCCCACGTCGCGGCCTCTACCGTCATGGCGAATCAATCCAGCGGCCGCGCACTTGCCGACGCCCTTCGCGGCCTCCGCATCGGCAGCGCCGGCGGCTCGGATTCGCGCATCCATCTCACCCTGGACCACACCGAGTACGAGGGCACCGTCGGCTCGCTTACCACCGCCGACAGCGTTCCGGTCGGCGGATACCTGGGACTCCACTCGCGCGACGCCGACCTCGCCGCCTACCAGCAGCTCCGCCGGACCATCCGCTGGGCGTTCCTCATCGGGCTGCTCCTTGCGGTGGGATTCTCCCTTCTTGCCGCGCGGCACATCGTCCGCCCGCTTCAGCGCCTGGTCGCCGCAACCCACAAGGTCACCCAGGGCGAGTACACCGGCCCGATCGATGTGGGCACCAGGGACGAAATCGGCGACCTGGCCCAGGCCTTCGGAACGATGGTGGAGGAGCTCAGGGAGAAGGATCGTCTGGTCCAGTATCTCCGGACCGGCGCCGCCTCAACCAGGGTGCCCGAGGGGAGGCGCGACGGTCAGGGCCTCCTCTCCACCGGCCGCCTCTTCGCCGGCCGCTACGAGATCCAGGAGTCGCTCGGCGCCGGCGGGATGGGCGTGGTCTACCGCGCGTTCGACCGGCAGGTGGGCGAGACCCTGGCCATCAAGGCCATCCGCCCCGACGTAGGGCAGCTCGATCCCACCCTGCTGGAGCGGTTCAAGCAGGAGCTGCGGCTGGCCCGGCGGATCACCCACCGAAATGTGGTTCGCACCTTCGACCTGGGCGAGTCCGACGGGATCTACTACATCACTATGGAATACGTCCGGGGCACTACCGTCGCGTCGATGATCAAGGAAGCAGGCCGACTCGATGTCGCCGCGGCGCTCACCATCGGCAAGCAGGTCTGCCGCGCGCTGGAGGTGGCGCACGAGGCGGGCATCGTGCACCGCGACATCAAGCCGCAGAACCTGCTGGTGGACCCCACCGGTTTTCTGAAGGTGACCGACTTCGGGATCGCGCGATTGGCTGGAGCCCAGACCGACGGCAAGGCGCTCACGGTGGAAGGGGTGGTCGTGGGCACCCCGGCATACATGGCGCCGGAGCAGCTGCTGGGCGAGCCGGTGGACGGTCGGACCGACATCTATGCGACCGGCGCGGTGCTGTTCGAATGCGTGACCGGCCGGAGGGTCTTCGAAGCCAGCGGAACCTTGGCACTTGTGGCGCATCATTTAAAGCAGGAGGAGTCGGACCCCACCAATCCGGCCGAGCTCAACCCCGAGTTGCCGGAGTCGTTCAGTCGGGCCATCGTCAAGGCGCTGGCTCGAAAACCCGAGGCGCGTTGGCCCTCGGCATCCGACTTCTTGCGGGCGCTGGAGGCAGTCGAAACGCATACTTTATCATCCCGCCTGTCATCCCCGGCTGCCTCGTGACTCGCGACTGGGATCAAACGGGAACCACCAGACGTTCTGATGATGTCCCCCACCGGAGTCCAGCAGTCATGACTCGTTCGACCGTCCGATTCGCCGGCCTTATCCTGTTGTCATTCCTAGGTTTGAGCATTCTAGCCCTGAAGCCGCCCCGCGCCGCTCCGGCCCGGCATGTCCAATTCGCCACTCTGCCGGTCCCCACCGGGGCCCAGAAGATCGCGATCTTTGCCGGCGGCTGCTTCTGGTCGATGCAGAAGGCGTTCGATGGGGTGCCCGGCGTTGTCGAGGTGACGGCGGGTTATGCCGGCGGCACCCAGCCCAATCCGGACTACGAGTTCGTGGAAACCGGCAAGACCGGGTACGCCGAGTCGGTGCAGGTGATCTACGAGCCGGCCCGGATCTCGTACGACGGGCTGCTCGACATCTACTGGCACCACATCGATCCGACGACCGTCAACCGGGCCTTCTGCGACACCGGCCCGCAGTACCGCTCGATCATCTTCTACCGCGACTCGGCGCAGGAGCGCGCGGCGGAGGCCTCGAAGCAGGCGCTCGACCGCTCGCATCGCTTCAAGACTCCGGTGGTGACCGAGATCCAGCGGGCGACCAAGTTCTATCCCGCGGAGGAGTACCATCAGCAGTTCTACAAGAAGAATCCCGAGCGGTATCGGGCCTACGTGATTGGCTGTGGGCGGGAGGAGAGGATGAAGGAGTTGTGGGGGGATAGCAAGCTGTCAGGAGTCGGGAGTCAGGAGTCAGGAGCCGTGCCGACTATCCGGATCTGCCGACGCTTCGACTCATGACTCCAGACTCGCGTCTCGTGACTCCAACGACTACAACCAAAAGGATGGAACGCCGATGACCTTCAACAAGCCCAGCGACGCCGAGCTCAAGCAGAAGCTCAGTTCGGAGCAGTACCAGGTGACCCAGCACGAGGGCACCGAGCGGCCGTTCAGCAATGCCTACTGGGACAACCACGAGCCCGGCATCTACGTGGATGTCGTCTCCGGGGAGCCGCTGTTCAGCTCGCTCGACAAGTACGACTCGGGCACCGGCTGGCCCAGCTTCACCCGTCCGCTGGAGCCGGCCAACATTGAGACCAAGACCGACTCCAAGCTCTTCGCCGAGCGGACCGAGGTGCGGTCGAAGCACGCCGACTCCCACCTGGGCCACGTGTTCGATGACGGTCCCGCGCCCACCGGTCTCCGCTACTGCATGAACTCGGCGGCGCTCCGGTTCATCCCGGCCGACAAGCTGGAGGCGGAGGGATACGGCCAGTACGCGGCATTATTCCAAAAGGGGAGAAGGTCTCTCAGAAATAGCTCAGTGCATCATTCCGGACCCACTGGACTCATCTCGATCGCAACAAGGAGTGACCCGTTCTGCGCGCGCCTCGTGGGTCCCGCTCAGGTGCCGTCGATCGAGACCCTCAGGGCCGTGAGCACGTCCCCGATCTGGTTGGCAAAGGTGTAGCCGTTCATGGTGCCGGCGAAAAGAAGACCGACCGGGCGTTTATCGGTGTTAACGATGAGAGCGCCCGAATCGCCCGCGCGGGAGAATTGGCCGGGGCCCCTGATGGTGATCTGGCCGACGAATCGCGCGGTTCCGCTGGAGTAGCGGACGTTCAGTATATCGTTGACCCCGACTACGGTACCGGTCGTGAGTCCTGTCGTCCTCCCGTATTTCTGGACCACTTGATTGAGGGCTGCCGCTGCGATGCTGGTGCGGGGGGTACCGTAGCCATCGATGGGCGTGCTCCTGGCCAGGTTCGCCGTCGTGGCAGCCACAATCGCGGCGTCCACCTTGTTGTTGGCGCTGGTGGAGAATTGGATCGGTACGAACTTGCTGAGCGGGCCCAGGACGGCACTCGATCCACTGCCACACTTGAGGTCAGCACGGCCAGGCTGAAGCACCTTGCTGCCGAGCGGGGCCGTGTTCTCCAGGGCGTAGAGGTGGTTGTTGCTGAGAGCGTAGGTGGCGTTGCCCGACTTCACCCGGGCACCAATCGTTCCGGCCGAGCACTCCCCCTGGTTTCCGGTGGACACGCCGATCGGCACCGAACGACGAATTAGCCGCTCGGGTCTATGCGAGTCCCGGCCGACACCTCTGCGGGAGCATCGGCCACAATCGGCATGGCTCGGATCTCACCAGTGACGACGACCGAGACCGACACCCCGTCCAGTCTGGCCGGAAGCCCCGGTACACCAGGCACCTTGGTGTAGAGCTGCACCTCGGCCTGACCGTCGGCGCCGAGCCCAACCGCCGTCCCGACTACCCCCTCGACCCGTAGCAGCCTCTCGGTGTACCGCGCCTGCGCGGCGAGAGCCCGGGTCAAATCGGGAGCTTGCGTCCCGAGAGCCAAGGTGGGTCGGGGGTCCGTAGGCTCCGACCCATCGGGGGCACAACTCGAGGCGACTAACCCGGCCAGTGCCAGGACAAGAATAGAGAACCGGCGCAGGGGCTGGGCCCGATGATGCCTCATGTATCACCTCTATTGAACCATCTATGTCTCGGGGGACGCAGCAATATATTACATAGGTCCCCAGCGTAGGGAGTTGTTTCCTGGGGCTTCAAAGGCTCTCCCGCGGTGGACCTACTGCATCAGATTAACGCGATAAACTGCACATAGGCCTCGCCGACCGCTTCAGCTCGAGCGTAAGCTGGGAGACTGTGGCATGGCCGCCGTTTATCTCGCTCGCGACCTGCGCCACGAGCGCCAGGTCGCGCTCACGGTTCTCCGTCCCGCATTCGCCGCGGCGGTCGGTCCCCAGCGATTCTTCAGTGAGATCCGGGTTGTCGCCAATCTCCAGCACCCGCACATCCTGCCGTTGTTCGACTCGGGCTCGGGAAATGGCTTTCTGTACTACGTCATGCCGTTTGTGGAAGGAGAGTCACTGCGGCAGCGTCTCCTCCGGAAGCCCCGTCCGCCACTGGCTGAGGCGCTCCGGATCGCGCGCGAGGCAGCCGACGCGCTCGCCTACGCTCATGAACAGGGAGTCATCCATTGTGACGTGAAGCCCGAAAATATTCTGCTGCAGAAGGATCATGTCCTGGTGGCCGACTATGGTATAGCCCGGGCGGCAAACGATGCTGAGCCTGTGGCCGGTAGCGGTCCCGTCTTCGGTACACCGCAGTACATGAGCCCCGAACAGGCACTGGGCAATGCGGACATTGATGGGCGGAGCGATGTCTACAGCCTCGGCTGTGTGCTGTACGAGATGCTCTCCGGCGCTCCTCCGTTCGAAGGTCACAGCGTTACGACCATCGTCGCGCGCCACTCGCTGGAGCAGGCGCCCAGTCTCAGTCTGGTGGACCGCTCAGTGCCCGAGAAGGTGCAGGCGGCAGTGGCGCGTGCCCTGGCCAAGAAGCCGGCGGAACGCTTTCACATGAGCGAGTTCGCAGCGACGCTCGCAGGGCTCGAGTCAGATAGCGAGCGGGCACCGGCTCGGCGCTCCCGGCAGGTCTGGACCGCACTGGCGGTCACCGCGGTGGCCCTGGGAATCCTGTCGGCGATTCTCCAGTCCCGGGCAGGAGAGCCGCACTCGGTCGCGCGTGCAGCGGTATTCGATCCGCGGGACATTGCCGTGCTCTATTTCCAGCAGCGGTACCCTCGGGATTCACTGAGCTATCTGGCCGATGGCCTCACTGAAGAGCTCATTCATCAGCTCAGCCGCGTCCCCACGCTGCGGGTGATCTCCCAGAATGGAGTCGGGCCCTACCGCCACACCAACGTTTCTCCCGATAGTGTCGCCCGGGCCCTGAAGGTGGGAACGCTGGTCCAGGGTACTGTGGCCCAGTCCGCTGGACGCCTGTGACTCACGGTGGCTTTGTTGACTGTCACTTGAGGCGGCTGGGGAGCAGGTTCGAGCGGCCGCACCGTCCTTCCGATTCGGGAAGGTCAGTGGGGTATTAACCTGTTCCTCAGCTATGGAGGTTCAGCGATGATGAAGCAGCCCAGATTACCCCGTGGATTTGCTGCACGGCCGGAGAGCCACTCGTGACATCGATGGACTGCTGGCCGCGGGCGATACCAATGCGCGGCTTTTCACTGGCCAGGCTGCTCGTTTGGCTGCCAGCGACTGAAGAACGAGTAGTCACGCCCATGGGTCGCCGAGGTCGGATTGCCTAGTCACGCCTGGATCTCGTCAGCAGCAGATCGGCTGGGTCGCCCGACCGACATCGGGCGGGACCCGCAGTCCGGTCGCTACGGCCGCCCGTCAACCAGGGCGGACAGGATGTCATATACGAACGCTGGTGCTCATCTCGCGCGGAATTCGTCCGGTGCCAGCCTGAGCAGGGTTCAGGCCGACTCACGTCGCCACCAATACCTGGACTTATCACCCGAACCTGCGGTGGGCCGAGCCAGTCATCTCTGGCCAAGATCGCCGCTCTGCGTGCGTACCAGGCGGATCCTTACCTTGCCTCGGCCCAGCAACTATCTGGCGGCTGTTCCAGAGCTCGCTCGACCTTGAAGACGCCCAGGAATCGAAGCGCTGGTGCGAAGAGGGCCAGCGGCGTTTTCCGGAGTCTTATCGTTTTGCGGAGTGCCAGCTCTGGCTCTACGCGCTAAAAGCCACGACTCCAGACCCGGGCCGACTACGGCCACTCTATGAGAAGTACCTCGAGCTTACACCGCCGAACGTCCGATCGTTCAATGAACACTATGGGCAGATGCTCATGGCCATCGCCCAGGCCCGTGCCGGCCATCGGGATAGTGCCGACGCTATAGCGCGGCGGGCTCGAGCCGATACTACCATCGATGCGACGCGGGACCTCGCGCAGCTCGAGGCCATCATGCGTACGATGCTAGGCGAGCATGACGGGCGCTGCCCCCGTTGTTTGAGACCAACGGTGGGGCATACGGATCAACGGAAAGGTCTACGTCTCTGGCGGGAAGGTGGGTGAAAACACTTGGACGAATGCGCCCTCTGTCATCTTCGTACCCCCACCCCCTGTAACGGAATTCTTCTCTAACTTCGCCCCTGGCCCGAAGGAGCCTCTTGCATGTCCCGTCGTGCTTGCGATTGTACTGATTTTTTCTTTGACCTTGCTTGCCAGCGCGTGCTCAAACCAGAGTGCGTTCGAGCCGTCTCAGCCTACTGTAATGGGAAGCGACCAGCCGCTCCGTCATTCAGTGGTGGCACGCCTATTGATCCGACGCCCAGGAGAAGCCCTGGTAGCTCACGCCGTTGTCAGGTGGAAGAATTCGCGGCAGCCTACCTCCCGGGGCAGCTCGAGCATCGAAGAGACTCACAGACATCCAGAACGGTGCGCACCCTTTGTCGCGCAAGTTCCTGCGGGGTGCTGGGCTTCTGAAGGAAGGGTCGGTTCTTTTCAAGCAGACCGCGACGGATCACGTCCTCGTCCACGAAGGCCGAGGTGAAGAGGACGGGGAGCCCGGGCGAAGGGCCAACCGATGGCCCCGATAGCCCGCCATGCCCGCATGACAACCTCGGTGATGACCAGTATCGGCGGGATCTCGTGCTGTTGAGGTCGAATAACATCCTCGAGCTTTACGTGCTTGTCACCGATACTGTCAGGCTTGAGGGCCGTCGGCAATCCGAGCACCGAAATCCTCGCTTCTACTCGTTTCGACCCTGCCTCCCCGACACCTGCGGCCGAGCCCGCCGACTCCGCCCAACGATCCGGCGCAGCCGGCTCCTCGGGCCAGTACACCTCGTATCGTGGTGCCCCGACCCCGGGCTCCGAGGTCAGCCCACACCGAATCCCCCGCTCTGCTTGGCCGCGCCGTACACGGATGAGAGCCCCAGGCCCGTGCCCTGCCCGCGCGGCTTCCGGTCGTGAAGAACGGCTCCCAGATACGCTGTAGGGTCGCCGCTGCCATGCCATGGCCCGTGTCGGTCACGGCCAGCATCGATGAATCTGCCGATCGGCGTTCGGTGTCGCCGACCTGCCGCGACGCGGTGAGCCGGGCTCGAACTCGGACCGTCTTGGTCTCGATGGTGACTCGACCGCCCTGGGGCATGTGCGTCCCGGGCATTGAGCACCAGGTTCATCAGCGTCTGCTCTCGATCTGGCGCGGGTCGGCGAACACGACGCCCCGATCCGACTGCCAGCTGCAGGACGGCTCCGATGTTGCTCGCCCAGGATCGAGGGGAGCAGGCCCCCGGCCTGCCCGTACCACCGCATCGATGTCCAGCAGCCGCGGCTGGATCAGCTCGCGCCGCGCGAAGGCGAGAAGTTGGCGGGTCAGCCTGCCTGACCGGTCGGCGGCCAGCGAGATCTGCTCCACGTCCCCACGCCGCGGGTCGTTAGGATCCAGCCCCCGATCGTCAGGAACTCGCAGAAGCCCAGAATCGCAGCGAGCATGTTATTGAGGTCGTGGGCGATGCCGCCGGCGAGCCGACCGACCGCCTCCAGTCGCATGCCCTCCTGGAGGTGCTCCTCGGTGCGGCGCCGTTCCGTCAGGTCGAGCATAACGCCGGCCATGGTACAGCGGCTCGCCCATTCAGATCGATGGTGCACCGGCCGACCGCCATGATCCAATGGATGCTGCCATCCGGCCAGATTACCCGGCACTCCACCGAGAGCGGTGAGCGGTCCCGGAGAGCCCGGTCCCAGCGCTTCTCGGTCTCCTCGCGGTCCTCCGGGTGGATCGCCTCCAGCCAGGCGGTCACTGTCACGGGTGGCCGTCCGCGAGCAGCCCGAAGAGGGCCTTCGCCCGGTCATCCCAGCACATCTCGCCCGTGTCCAGTTCGTATTCCCAGGTCCCCAGCCCACCGGCTTCGTGCGCCAGCTCCAGAGCCGCCTGTTTCCGCCGAAGCTGCTCCTCGGCGTGCTTACTCCGGGAGAGATCGCGCAGCCGCCTGGCGAAACCCAGAAGCTGTCCTCGATCGCACGCGGCGTGACATGAGGCCCAGAAACGGCTGCCGTCCTTCCGGACCACCCACCGCTCCGAGCTGGCCGCCCTTGCTCCGCCGCTTCCTGAAGCTCTCGCTCCGGCGCCCCCGCCTCGCGGTCTTCCGCGGTGTACAGGTCGCCGACGAAGATCTGGACAATCCTGTTTCACCATAGCCGTGGACCCGTCGCACACCGGGGTTCCAGCTCGTGACTCTGCCCTCAACATCCAACAGGAAGATCGTGTAACCCTGGGCCTGCTCGAGCGGGGTCGATATCAGTCCTCTCGATGAGGCCAGCTGTCCTCCAGAGATTCGTGGCTGGCCAGCTCGCGCTCGAGCCGGGCAACTTTGGCGAGCGCATCCCTCTCCGCCGCGTTGGCGTGCCGGAAGGCGCGCCACTGCGCCGCGCCAGCCAGCGAGCCGAGTGGTGCTCAACGGGGTGTCGCGGATCGAGGGCTCGGCTCCCTGGGATAGCACCAAGAGGCGAGGCCAGACGGAAACGAGACCAACGAGCAGGAATGTGACAGCTGGTGGGTGGTCCTGCGGACCAGGCAACAACTGTCGTATCCGACCGTGAGGATCTCTGAAGTGGGAACGAGCGGGTATAGGCCTCAGCGAGGCTATGACCTTCACTCCCCCTCTTTAACTGGTTACCGGCACGTGATGGAGGGCCAGCACGAATCCGCGGGCAACCAGATGGATTTGGGGGGAAAAAAAGTATAAGTGGCAGCCGCAGCAATACCAAGCTCCATGATGGCGGTCGGACACCCGTTACACATTCGTGGCGGAACTCATTGTAGGGCGCGCCGCGGAGCCACCACGGTGAAGAACTACGGTAGGGTAAGGCGTCTGACGCCTGCGGACTGGGGTCCACTTCACTCCCTATCTCCGTCACCCACACATCGCTCTGCGGGTCACCGATGTTGATGTAAAGCCGGTTTCCTCGCACTCTCACCGTCGAACGGCTGAGGCCGCCCGGACTCCCGTCATACCACGCCACCGGTTGGGAAGGGCCTCCATCCACCGGGGCCCGCCAGATCCCGACCCTCTCCCCAAAGGATGTATTCGGGATGTAGTAGACGAACTTGCTGTCGGAAGAGAACGCCCAGCCGAGTTCCTGTCGATCTTGTGGCCTCCCCAAAACGCGGGGTGTTCCGCCTCGAGCCGGTACCACTGCCACTGCGAATTTCCCCCGGTCGATCTGCATCTGGGTCGCCACCTTCGTTCCATCGGGACTCCAGACCCCTGCGGCACCTCCCTTGAGCACTGTGCGTGGGGCACCCCAGCGCCCACTGGCGTCCCGGCTGACAATAGCGGTCTCCTGTTCCGGCGAGAGCGCGTTCCTCACGAATACGAGCGACCGGCCATCCGGTGACCAGTTGACGATCCGGGAATGGGTCTTTTCCGCCGTGACCTGGACCGGCGTGCCGCCATCCACCTGCATCGCGAACAACTGGCGTACACCTTCACGAAAGCTGTGAAATCCCACTTCCCGCCCGTCGAAGGAGAATGCGGGTGCGAGAGACGGCGAGTCGCCGTTGGTCAGCTGCTCCACCTCGGCACCCCCCATCTGCATTCGGTAAATCTGCTGGACCCCGCCCCGATTCGAATCGAACACCAGCCACCGCTGATCCGGCGATAGATCGAAGCCCTCGATCTCCTGGCTGCCGTTCGTCACCGGCTGCGCCCGGCTCAGGTTCACGGTACCGGAGCGGGGAAGCGGCATAGTCCAGACGTTCGCAATCCTAGAGAAGGTCGCATAAGCCAGCCGGTTCCCCGCGGCTGCTACGCTCACCGTCGCGGCGTTCAGGCCGGTGCTCAGCCGGACCCCCTCGTGCGCCGGCCGTCCCGAACGGCCGAGCTCGACTTGATACAGGTCGCGTCCGCCTTCCCGGTTCGAGATGTAAAGCAGGGAAGATCCGCCAGGGAGCCAGGCGGGGCTGGTGTTCAGCCACTCGTCGTCGGTCACCTTTACCGGCGCTCCCCCCGCGGATGGTATCACCCAGATGCTGCTGGTGGCGATGTTGCCGAAATCCTCGTTGCGGACGAACTGGCCGTTGCCCGAGACGCAGGCCACCCACCGGCCGTTCGGCGACCAGCTACAGGAGTGCGCTTCCGTCAGCCGGGCCAGCCCTCGAGCCTCGGTGCCGTCGACCGCTCGCACCAGCACCGAGTCGCCCGAGGCGTAGACGATCGATTTCCCGTCGGGCGACCAGGCGGCATCGAGCCAGCCACCGGGCCGGCAGCTGTACCAGCACGCCGCGGTGTCCCGCCCAGTGCCGGAATGAGCTCGATCCCCCGGTCGGAGCTGAATACCAGCCGCTCCCCGTCGGGCGACCACCTCGGCATCCGCGCGAAGCCCTGGCCCTCCGGCGTGATCGCCACCGGATTGCCGCCCTCGACCTGCCGCACATACAGCCGGGTTCGAGCCAGCGGACCGGTGACGAACGCCACCAGCCTTCCATCGGAAGACAGCGCGGGATCCAGCTCCAGTCCCGGTCGCCAGCGTGATCTGCAGCCGCCGGCCCAGCCGGATCTCTCGCGAGCGATGGTTCAAGGCAAAGAGTAGAGATCCCACCACGGCAATGAGCAGCGCCGCGATTGCGAGCCAACGCTTGGAACCGGAAGCCACGGGGCTGGTACTCACCGACTTCATCGGCCGGGTCGTCGTCGGCGTCGTCCCGCCGCTCGGCGTGGCCAACGGCTCGAGCTGGGCCAGCAGCTCCTCCGCGGTCTGCCAGCGGTCGGCCGGCCGCTTGGCCAGGCACTTCATGATCACGTTCTCGAGCTCGGCGGGAGCAGGCGGGGCGATGCTGGCCCAGCGGAACCGGCGGCTGAGTCACATGCGCCGCGAGCACCTCCTGGGAGGTGCGCCCGCTGAACGGAGTGCGCCCCGAGACCAGCTCGTAGCCCAGTATGCCGAGGGCGTAGATGTCCACCCGCTGGTCGATGTTGGGCTCGCCCGCGGCCTGTTCCGGCGCCATGTAGGCCGGGGTGCCGAGGGCGACGCCTGCGGTGGTCAGCGCCTGGCGCCCGGTGGCCTCGCTCACCGCCTTGGCGACACCGAAGTCGGTCACCAGCGCGTGGCGGCCCGAGAGCAGAATATTCTCCGGCTTGATGTCGCGGTGCACCACGTTCTGGGAGTGGGCGTAGGCCAGGGCATCGGTGACCTCGATCAGGATCTTTACGGCTTCATGGATGGGCAGCTCGCCCTGGCGGCTGATCCGGTGGCGAAGGTTGTGCCCGTCCACGAAGGGCATCACGTAGTAAAGGAATCCCTGGGCTTCGCCCGAGTCGTGCAGCGGCAGGATGTGCGGGTGCTGCAGCCGAGCCGCGACCTCGATCTCGCGGAGGAAGCGTTCCGGTCCCATGGTCGCCGCCAGCTCGCCCCGCAGCACCTTCAGGGCGACCTTGCGCCGGTGCTTCACGTCGTCGGCCAGATACACGATGGCCATGCCGCCGCTGCCGAGCTCGCGCTCGACGCGGTAGCGGTCACGCAGGGCATCGGCGAGAGCCGGATTGACATCGGTCACGAGGGTGCCTGGTTGTTGGGAAGCAAGGGAGGGAACTTGATGGGATAAGCAGGATTGCGGGAGGGGGACCTCTCGCAGCTTCCTAGATGTGACGGATTGCCTTGACTCTAAGCTCTAGACCCGAGACCGTACGCAGATGAAACGCGTCCTCACCATCGTGGGCGGCCTGCTCGCCCTGATCCTCGTTCTGCTGCTGGTTGTCCCGTTCTTCTTCAAGAACCAGATCGCCTCCAAGGCCAAGGAAACCGCCAACCGGAACCTCAACGCCAGGGTCGACTGGAAGGACGCCGGGCTCAGCTTCTTCCGCCACTTCCCCAACCTCACCCTCCGGCTGGACGACCTCACCGTCGCCAACCAGGGCCGCTTCCAGGGCGACACCCTGGCCGCCGTCCGCCACCTGGGCGTGGTACTCGACCTCGGCAGCGTGGTGGGCTACGCGCTGAGCAGCAAGCCTATTGTCGTGAAGGGAGTGGAGCTGGATCAGCCTCGACTCAACCTGATCGCCCTAGAGGATGGTACCGCCAACTGGGACATTTCTCGCGACTCGGGACTCGCGACTCGCGACTCGAAGCCCATGGACGTGAGCCTCCGGGACTTCGAGATCAAGGACGGCACGGTCTCCTTCGACAATCGTAAATCCAAACTCAAGGCGACGCTCAAGGGCTACGACCAGTCGCTCAGCGGCGACTTCAGCCAGAAGCAGGTCGCGGTCAAGACCAAGGCCGATGCCGACACGGTGAGCGTGAGCTTTGCCGGCATGCCCTATCTCAATCGGGTTCGCCTCGGTCTCGACGCCGATGTCGCCGCCGATCTGGCCAACAAGGTCTACACGCTCAGGACCACCGACCTCAGTCTCAACGACCTCAAGCTCGGCGTCACCGGCTCGGCCCGCTCCACCGGCAAGCTCCTTGGCCTCGATCTGTCCTTCAAGGCGCCCAGCACCAAATTCCTCAGCATCCTGTCGCTGGTGCCGGCGGTCTACGCCCACGACTTCGACAAGGTGAAGACCTCGGGCACCTTCTCGCTGCTGGGCGCGGTGAAGGGCGAGTACGGCGACAGCGCGTTTCCCGCTTTCCAGCTGAACGCGAAGGTGAACAACGCCGCCTTCCAGTATCCCGATCTCCCGCTGCCCGCCCGCGACATCATGATGGACCTGGCGCTTACCAATCCGGGCGGCAGCGCCGACAGCACGGTGGTCAACCTGAGCCGCTTCCATCTACGGATGGGCGCGAACCCGGTGGACGCGTCGCTGGTGGTGAAGACGCCGGTCTCGGATCCCAACGTGGATCTCAAAATGAAGGGCAAGGTGGACCTGGCCGACGTGCGGCGCACGGTCAAGCTGGACAAAGTGGACCAGCTCACCGGCACCATCGCGGCCGACGCGGCGGTCAAGACCCGGATGTCGGCAATAGACAAGCAGCAGTACGACCGGGTAGCGGCCAGCGGCACTGTCGACGTCGCCGGCCTCACGGTAAAGGGCGAAGCGCTGCCCCATCCGCTGGCGATTCAGCAGGCGTCGCTCAGGCTTGCGCCGGAACGGGCCCAGCTCACCTCGTTCACCGGCACGGTGGGGAGCAGCGATCTCCGGGCGACCGGCTCGCTCGATAACCTCATCTCCTACGCCTTCCGCGACGACACCCTCAAGGGCAGCGCGACGATCCAGAGCAACCACTTCGATCTGGACGAGTGGCGCTCGGGCGAGGGCGACCTGCAGATCATCCCGGTGCCGCCCAAGATCGACTTTGGGCTCAACGCGACGGTGAAAGAGCTGACCTACAACAAGCTCAAGATGACCGGGGCGACCGGGAAGCTCCGGATCAAGGACCAGCGGGTGACGCTGCAGGATTTCCGGATGAACACGCTGGGCGGGCAGATCGTCCTGAACGGGTCGTACGACACCAAGATCCTGGCCAAGCCGGCGTTCGACGTCGGCCTCAAGATGGTCAAGATCGACATCCCCTCTGCCTTCCAGGCCTTTACCACTGTGCAGATGTTCGCGCCGGTGGCGAAGTACGCCTCGGGGACGGTGAACACCGACATCAACCTGAGCGGCGCTCTGGGCAAGAACATGATGCCGCTGTTCAACGCGCTGACCGGGAAAGGGATTTTTCAGAGCCAGAACGTCGCCCTCAAGAATTTTCCGGGGATGGAGAAGCTGGTGGACGTCACCAAGCTCCAGATCCTCAACAACCCAACCATGCAGGCGATCAAGGCCGGATTTCAGATCAAGGACGGCCGCCTGGTCACCCAGCCGTTCACCGTGAAGCTGGCCGGCACCAGCATGACCGTGGCCGGCTCCAACGGCATCGACCAGAGCATGGACTACACTCTCGGGCTGAGGCTGCCGAAGTCGCTGGTAGGCGGCGCCGATCAGGCGTTAGCGGGACTGGCGTCGAAGGCGGGCTTCAATCTCGGTGCTGCGTCCGAGGTCCCGCTCAACATCGGGCTCACCGGCAAGATCACCGACCCCACCGTCAAGGTCGACCTCGGCAGCGTCACCTCGACGGTGGCGTCGGGAGCCCAGCAGGCGGTGACCCAGGCCGTCACCCAGAAGGTGGACTCGGTGGCGCTTCGGGCAGTGGCCGAGGCGGAGAAGCAGGCGGCGGCCATCCGGCAGGAGGCGGAGTCGGTGGCCGCGCGGGTGAAGCAGACTGGCTACCAGCAGGCCGACTCGCTGATGGGGAGGGCGGGGGACAACCCGCTGCTCCAGGCCGGGGCCAAGCTCGGGGCCGACAAGCTGCGCCAGGAGACCGACACCAAGGCCGCGGGCATCGTGGCCGAAGCGAGCAAGCAGGCCGACAGCCTGGTCGCCGCCGCCCGGAGGCAAGCCACGTCTAAGCCGTAGACTCTAGACTCTAGACTTTTAGACTCTAGACTCAGGACATGCCCCCCGAGCTGTCCGTAGTAGTTCCCGTCCACAACGAGGCCGACAACCTGAGCCGGCTCGCCGACGAGATCCGCCGGGCGCTCGACGGCAGGGTGGATTACGAGATCGTCTACGTGGACGACGGGAGCGACGACGGCAGCGCCGAGGGTCTGGCGCGGTTGGCGGAAGAGCAACCCCGGATCAGACTGGTCCGGCACCGGGAGCGGGCGGGTCAGAGCGCCGCGATCGCCAGCGGAGTTGAGGCGGCCCGGGCTCCCTGGATCGCCACCCTCGACGGCGACGGCCAGAACGACCCCGCCGACATCCTCCCCATGCTGGACCTGGTGCGCGCCTCGTCGTCCTCCGCCCGCCCGCCGTCCGCCCCCGTCCGCCTGATCATCGGCAATCGCCGCCTCCGCCGCGACCGCTGGGACAAGCGGATGGCGGGGCGGGTGGCCAATGCCGTTCGGAGTCGGGTCCTGGGGGACGGCACGCCAGACACGGGCTGCGGCCTCAAGCTGTTCGAGCGGTCCGCTTTTCTGGCGGTGCCGCACTTCAATCACATGCACCGCTATCTTCCCGCGCTCTTTCTCAGGAGCGGCTGGGGAGTCGCCTCGGTTCCGGTCAATCACCGGCCTCGCGGCACCGGCCGCTCCCATTACGGGGTGTTCGACCGTCTCTGGGTCGGCCTGTTCGACCTGCCCGGGGTATGGTGGCTTATGCGCCGGCAGATTCGGCCGGCTATCGTGGAGAATTCCCATGACACATGACCAGCTCTGGCTCGCGCTCGGCTTCATCGGCCAGGCCCTGTTCGCCATGCGCTTCCTGTTCCAGTGGTGGCGCAGCGAGCGGGTCGGCGAGAGCGTAGTGCCGGTCGAGTTCTGGTACTTCAGCCTCGGCGGCTCGCTCCTGCTTCTGTTCTATGCCATTCACCGGCACGACCCGGTTTTCTTCGTGGGCCAGCTCAGCGGGTTTGTGGTGTATCTGCGCAACCTGCAGCTGATCCACCGGCCCCGCCGTGCCGAGGTCTGATCGGCGACCCAAACTCCTGAGCGGTTGGAGCTGGCTGGTTCTCTGGGGAGTAGCGGTCGCCCTGGCGCTCGCGCTGCGCCCGGTACTCGCGATCGACGAGACCCGCTACCTCTCGGTGGCGTGGGAGATGTGGCTCCGCCACGACTGGCTGGTCCCCTACCTCAACGGCAGTCCCTATCCCGACAAGCCGCCGCTCCTCTTCTGGGGCATGCTGCTCGGCTGGCGCATCTTCGGGGTGAACCAGTGGTGGCCCCGTCTCCTGCCGCCGCTTTGTGGTCTGGTCAGCGCGCTGCTGCTGGTGAGACTGACGCGGAGACTGGCGCCGGAGCTGCCCGACGCCGCCGATCGCACGCTCCCGTTCCTGAGCACGCTGCTCTGGGTGATCTACTCCAGTCTGGTGCTGTTCGACACCCTGCTCACCGTCTGTGTTCTGCTGGCGCTGCTCGGTCTGGTGGAAGTCTGGCGCGGAGGGGCGCTCCGGGGATGGATGGCCTACGCTGCCGGTGTGGGGCTCGGTCTCCTGGCGAAGGGACCGGTGGTACTGATCCATGTACTTCCCGCGGCACTGCTAGCGCCGTGGTGGACTCACGGTGCCTCGCAGCGGCCCCGCTGGAGCAGTTGGTATGTCGGACTGCTCGTCGCGCTCGTGCTCGGCGCCGGGTTGGCGTTGGCCTGGGCGCTCACCGCGTCGGCCGCTGGCGGCGCCTACCGCGACGCGATTCTCTGGGGACAGACGGCGGGCCGAATCACCAAGTCGTTCGCCCACCGGCGCGCCCTGTGGTGGTACATCGCGATGAGTCCGCTGGTCTTCTTTCCCTGGAGCCTGTGGCTCCCCTGGTGGCGCTCGATCGTTGGCGCGGTTCGCGCGCGGGAGAGCGTCGCCCTTCGGTTCGCGCTCGCCTGGGTCATTCCGGGCTTCGTCATTCTGACGCTGATCAGCGGGAAGCAGCTGCAGTATCTGTTTCCGCTGTTGCCGGGGGTGGCGCTGCTGGCTGCGATGGCGCTGCCGTCAGACCGGAGACAAACCGCAATCGCGCTGAGTCTGGTGAGTCCGCTGATCCTGATTTTCCTGGAGACCGCTGGCAAGGGATATCTCGACCGCTCCGACCTCCGGCCGGTCTCCCACTATCTCCGTCAGGCGGAGTCCTCGGGCCGGCCGATCGCATTCCTGGGGCAGTATGCCGGTGAGTTCCACTTCATCGGTCGGCTGGAGCGCCCGTTCGCTCAGCTCAGCCGGAAGCAGCTGCCTCGCTGGTCTCAGGAGCATCCCACCGGTCTCCTGATCCGTTCCACTCACTCGCCAAGCGACACCGTGGGCGCCGTCTTCCACCAGCCTTATCGCGGAGGATCGATCAGTGTCTGGAGAGTTACCCCTTAAACGCTGGGGCTGTCAAAGCACTCTTCGACCTCATCGAACGGCACCGCCTTCGCGAGTCCGGTGAAACTCCCTTGGCTCGCGATCTCCTTTGCCGCCTGGAGGAACCCGGTCCAGGCCGCCCGCGCCAGCGCCCCGCCCACGCTGATCCGCCGCACTCCCAGCGCGGCCAGCTGAGCGACGGTGGTGAAGTCGCTGCCGACCAGCACGTTCACCGGCTTGGGTGCGACTGCCTTGACCACCGCCGAGATCTCTTCGCGACTCCGGATCCCCGGCGGATAAAGACAGTCTGCTCCCGCCTCGGCATACGCGGTGAGCCGCCGAATTGTCTCCCGAAGGTCCGGCCGCCCGACGATGAATCCCTCCGACCGGCCCACCAGCAGGATTCCGCTGCGGCTCTGGTCTAACGCCCGGCGTGCGGCCCGGATTCGCTCGACCGCGAGCTCGAAGTCGAACAGCGGTTTCGCCGGATCGCCGGTGGAGTCCTCGATCGAGAGTCCGGAGACCCCGGTCTCGGTTGCCGCTGAAACGTTGAGAGCGACACCCTCCGGCTCTACGGCGAACCCGCCCTCGAAGTCGGCGTTCACGGGGAGATCTACGGCCGAGGAGATCTCCTGCATGTGGGCGAGAGCCTGGTCCAGCGTGACGTGGTTGTCCCGCCGTCCCTGCGACCAGGCAAATCCGGAGCTGGTGGTGGCGAGGGCGGGAAAGCCGAGCCGGGCGAGCAGCTTGGCGCTGCCGATGTCCCACGGGTTGGGGATCACGAAGCAGCCGGACTGGTGCAGCTCGCGGAAGCGCTTATGTCGTTCTGCGAGGGAAGTCATTCCAGAAGATACTGAACGTGAGGAACGTGGAGGGAACGACGGAACGAACGCCTTCGAGCTCGCGTAGTCCGTCCTTCCGTCGTTCCGTCCTTCCCCACGTCAATCCGGGATATTCGGGTTGTTGTTCCGCTCCACCGTCGGAAGGGGGAAGCACACCTGAGTTCCATACTCGCCCGAAGTTCCTGCACCCACGGCGAAGGGCGTTCCCGGGGCCGGATAGAGCGGCACGGCGTAGCGGATGATGTCGCCCAGACGCTGGCCCTCGAGAAACAGCTCCCGGCTCCGCTCGTCGATGATCTGGGCCAGCACCTCTTCCGGGGTTCCGCCGCCGTAGGCGGGAAGTCCGGCATTGGTGTGCAGCGTGTTGATGATGGTGACTGCGCCGCCTACGTCACCCACGGCCAGGTCTGCCTCCGCCAGGATCAGCTGGGCCTCCTCCCATTTCCCCACCACGATCGGCGCGTCGATGCTGGTGTACTTGGCCGGGGCAAAGATCTCGGTGGCATTGTCGGCGCCGGTGGTGCCCAAATCGGTTACCGTCACCCGGGGATCCGGCACGCCACCGAAGGTGAGATCCCGGAAGGGAACGTCCACCGTAAAGGTGAGATCCCGATAGAGGAGGTGAAGACCAGATTCTCCCGCTGGGTCTTGGTGCTGGATCGGGTCGCCGTTACCAGGAATCCGGCAGGAACCAGCGCGGCGTCGGCTCCCGCACCGGGCTTGTTGCCCAGATCCAGTCGCGCTCTGGCTCGGCCGACCAGGGCCAGGTTCAGGGTCGAGTTCAGGCTGAGGCTGTCATCCGCTGTTGGCGCCGTGGTGAGCGCCGCGGTTGCCGCGTCGATCGCCCGGGTGAACCGCGCCTCGGCCTCAGTCAGGATCTGCGCCGGCGTCAGCTCCGGGCCGACATCGAGCGCCGCCGAGCACATTCCCTCGCCCAGCAGCACCAGGCTGTATCCGGCATACGTCGCGGCGACGCTGATCAGCGCGGTTCGGTCCGGCACCTGTTCGTCGGTCCAGCCGTCCAGCAGCGAGAGCGCCTTGTCGGCGTCGAAGCGCGCGGTGGACAGCACGGTGTAGACCGTGGGATTGCCGTCGTCGCAGGTATCGGTCGAGTAGTTGGCGAGGGTCGGAACGATGGTTCGCCGGTCGAAGTCCCACAGGATGTTCGCCAGATTGGCGTTGGCCAGCTCGTCACTCACCGCGCCCGCGGCCACGATGTAGTCGTTGAGGGCGCACTCGAAGTCACCCACCGCGCTTGTCACCAGGAGCGATGCATTCTCCGGTTTCTCCAGGTCTTCGGCCTTGACCCGGCTGGGAGACTCCTGCTCCAGCGAAGTGATGTCGTGACAGGCGGCGAGAATCAGGCAGAGCATGCCGGCACAGGCCACGCCCAGGCACCAGTCCAGCCACGCTGACGATTTCTGTGTCATGGTCGTCCTCTCCGGTTGCGCCGCGCGCTAGAAGTTGAGGCTGATGGTCATCAGGAACTGGGCCAGGGGTGGTGTCACCGCCTGATCGAAGAAGTCGAGCGGGGCCGCTTGTCCCTGGGGGCTCTGCCGGTCCGGGTCGAGCCCGGTATAACTGGTCCAGGTGTGCAGGTTACGTCCGGTAGCGGTAACGACCGCCCGCTGGGCCCCGATCGCCGCGGCCCACCGGTCCGGCAGGGTATAGCTGGCCGAGATCTCCCGCAGCTTGAAGAAACCGGCGTCCTCGATGAACGAGTTGATCGTCTGGAGATCGGCGCCCAACGCCATGTCGGCCAACAGCAGAGGATCGCGGCCCGCCGGCGTCACCGCCTCCTCGCAGTTGGCAAAGACGTCGCAGCGGATCCACTTGTCGGTATTGAACCGCTTGTGCCCCTGCTTGAAGTCCACCAAACCATAGAGCCGGAGGTTGCGGAACAGGGTCAGCGTGGTGGTGAAGGCGCCGGCGACCTTGGGGATCGGCGTTCCCGCGAACACCAGCGGTGCCGCCGAGCAGTCGACCGGAGCCTGCCCCGGCCCCCCGTCGCACAGCGCGCTGGTCAGCGTCCCGTCGGGATCCGCCGTGGCGCTCACCACCTTCTTGATGAAGTACGAGGCGATGGGAAAGCCTTCCACGCTGCTCTGGGGCGGGAAGGTGCTGATGCTGGGAATTCCGCCCAGATCGACGATCTCGTTGGAGGCGGTCGCCACGTTGAACCCCAGATCCCAGCTGAAATTCGGGTTGGTGATCGGCTGGGCGTTCACCTGCAGCTCGACTCCTTTGTTGCTCACCTGGCCGATATTGACGAACTGCTCCCCGGGAAATCCGCCGGACGGTGGCACGCCCCGCAGCAGGATCGCGTCCTTGGTCTGCTTGGAGTACACGGTGAAGTCGATGCCGATGCGGTTGAAGAGACCGGCCTCGAAGCCCAGCTCGACCTCCTCTCCCCGCTCCGGCTTGAGGTCTGCATTCCCCACGAACTGCGGGGTGACGATCGGCTCGTCGTTCGGCCCGGTGCTCGGCTGGTAGGTCCGGAGGGCGGCGAAGGTCTGGGGCTGCTCACCCGAGGCTCCGTACGCCGCGCGCAGCTTGAGGGCGTTCACGAAATCCAGTCCGAAGAATCCCTCCTCGCTCACCACCCAGGTGCCACTCAGCTTGGGGTAGCTGGCAAAATCGAAATTGTCACCGAACGCGCTGTTGTTGTCGACGCGGACGGCGCCGGTGAGGAAGGCCCGGTCGTTGAGCCCGAACTGCTGCTGGGCAAAGAGACCGATCGTCTTGTTGGGAACGAACTCCTGGCCGCCGGGAGCAATGGCCGTGGAGTTGCCGGTCACGAACCCCGGGGCAGGGAACTGGGTTCCTGTTACCGAGATCGAGTCGACCCGCCGCTGGTAATACTGGGCGCCGACCGAGGTCGCGGAGCTGATCTTGGAAGACAGGTTGAAGCGGCCGGTCGCGGAGTAATCAGCGGTGTAGAACGAGATGTCCTGGCGGTTGATCGTGACTTGGCCCCGGGCCGAGATCGGATCGTAGAACTGAGCCACGTCCGGAGGCATGAACTGGGTCAGCGCCTGGTTGTCTTCCCCCGTCTGGTCGAATCCCAGGGTCAAGCGGTGACTGAGCCAGCTGAGCGGACGATGGTTCGCGGTGACGCTGCCGGTGAAGCGGGCGAGATCCTGGGTGTTGTCGAACACGCCGGAATAGAATGCCTCGGGCGGCGTCTGCAGGAATCCGCGAGTAGGGGTTTCGGCCAGGATCGGAAGGCCGTAGAGAGTATTGAACAGGACGCCGTCGCCGTAGTCCACGCCCAGGTGGTACTTCGCCTTTATGTAGTTGAAGCTGGCTGCGACGTCGAGCTTCTGGCTGATCGGAAAGGAAAGATTGGCGTGCCCGGCAAACCGGCGGGCCTTGTTGGTCGGGTCGATGCCGTGGTCGTCATCGTAGTTGCCGGAGAGATAGTACTGCACCGCGTTGGAGCCGCCCGTAGCCGAGAGGCTGTAGCTCCCGCTGTAGCCGTTGTCCCAGATCGGCGTGCCCCGGTCGCTTTCCTGCTGCACCAGGTTCTGGGACACCACGGCGCCGGTTACCGGATCGAGGCCGAAGTTCGCCGGGATCCGGCCCTCGGGATTCTGGAACCAGTTGGTGCCCTGCCGGGTGGTGAAGCTGATCTGGGGACGGCTGCCGGCCCGGCCCTTCTTGGTGATGATCTGGATGACGCCGTTGGAGGCTTCCGTTCCATATAGCGTCGCGGCGGCGGGGCCCTTGATGATCTCCATGCTCTCGATGTCTTCCGGCGCCACGTCGTTGAGCCGGGAGACCACCAGGCCGCCGGCGGCGATGCGGCCCGCTGCTCACGTCGTTGTTGACCCGAACGCCGTCGATGTACACCAGCGGCTGGGTGTTGAGCGAGAGCGACCCGAGGCCGCGCACGGTGAGACTGGGACCGGCCCCTATTCGACCCGAGTTCGGTACCACGGTGACGCCAGGAGCTCGCCCGTTGAGCAGCCGGGTGACGTCCTCCGCGGCGGACAGCTCCAGCGCCGCCGGGGCATCGATGGTCACGATCGAGTTGCCCACCGCCCGGCGTTCGGTTCCCTCCGCCTGCCCGGTGACAACGATCTCGTTCAGCTGGACCGCGGCCTCCCGCAGCCGGATCTGGATGTCGGTGTCGCCGGCCCGGGCCACGACGGCGGCGGGCTGATAGCCGACCCGGACGACCCGCAGCGTCACCTGGGGTGCCGCGACCCCGGTAAATCGAAACCGTCCGTTGGCGTCGCTGGTCTGGATCAGCGGGCTGCCGTCGATGCTCAGCCGGGCGCCTTCCAGGGGCAGGGAGCTGGTGGCGCTGAGGACGACGCCGGCCAGCACCGAGTCCTGGGCTCGGGCCAGGCCGGTCGGTCCGAGCAGGAGGATGCCGAGCAGAACAGGCGGCGTGCGAGGCAGGATGCTTGGCCATGGTCCGGTTCCGCAGGAGGTCGTTGGCGGTGAACAGTGTCTTGCGAACGGATGGAGGTGGCATAGCTTCACTGTATACAGTTTCAGGCACAACAATGGATGCCAAGACCGGATTGCGCAAGGCGTCCTGGGGAAACCGGTGGCCGCCGCTCGACAATCCTCTCTCGGGAGTAGTATCGTTGCCCAACTCATCCAGCTCGGAGACGGCATGGCCCTGAAAGCTCCTGCGTCGCCCCGGCCCTCCCGGCCCCGCCGCGGGGAACAGATGGTCCGGGGCGAGCGTCCGCTGGTGGTATACGAGCGGCTCAGGCACCTCATCGTCCACGGGGTGATGGCGCCGGGCAGCCGGATCGTCGAGAGCGATGTCGCCGCCCGGCTCGGGGTGAGCCGGACCCCGGTGCGGGGAGCCCTGCAGCGGCTGCAGCAGGAGGGTTACATCGTGGACCCCTCGGGCGGGCCGGCTGGCCCGCCCGACGGTGGCGCCGCTCACCAGCGACGACGCCCGCGAGGTGTTTCACATCGTGGCGGAGATCGAGGGGCTGGCCGCGCGGTGGGCCGCGGTGCTTCCTCCGGGAGAGCGGCGGGCGTTGGCCCGCTCGCTCCGCGCCATCAACGCCGACTTCCGCCGCGAGGCCGACGTGCGCCGGCCCGACTACAACCGGCTGCACGATCTCGACAGCACCTTTCACCGCACCTACGTCGACGCCGGCGCCGGACGCCGCCTCCTTGCCCTCCACACCACTATCAAGCCCCAGGCAGAGCGCTACGAGCGGCTCTACCTCAGCCTGCTGGTGAGCGATCTCAGGACCTCCGCCGCCGAGCACGACGCGATCGTCACCGCGATCGACAAGGGAAACGCCGATGCCGCCCAGCGCGCGGTGCAGACCAACTGGCGCAACGCCGCGGAGCGGCTCGAGCGGGTCATCGGCCGGGCGGGCGAGAGAGGGAGCTGGTAGCCTGCCGCCGCTCGAAGCGAATGCCCTGGGTCCGGCCCGAGGCCAGCGTGAAGCCGTTGACCTTCCCGCTCGTGCGGGTGAAGTGCAGGGTCAGGCCCATGCTCGGGTATTCGAACTCGTCCGGGATGGTCGGGTCGAGCGGAGTGATCGGAAGATTGCGTGCATGGAGGACCAGCGCCTGTTTCTCCAGCGCCACCCGGTAGGTGCTCGCCAGCTCGGGGCTGAAATACTCGCCCGCGAACTCGCCCAGAGCCGCGGCGGTGGGACGGAAGGGAGTCACGGCCTCGAGCACCGGCTGGTCGAGTCCCGCGCCGATGAGCTGGATGCTCCGCGGACGGCCGGCTTTCGCGGGATTGAACCGGAGGCGGATGTCGAGATCGGCCAGGCGGAACTCGGTCGCGCTGACCGGCTGCAGCGCGAAGGAGCCGCCACCGTACTTGAGGGTCAGCTTCCCGTCCACCAGGACGATGCGGCCAACTTCGCCCAGCTTGGGGTCGCGATAGGTGCCCACCGCGTCCTGCAGCCGCTCGGGCGGCAGCACCGGCGAGCCGGCGCCGGTTACGGTGTCAGATCCCGACGCCACCTGCGCCGGGGCGGGCTTGAGCCGGTCGGCCAGGTAAACGTCCACCACCCGCTGCGCCAGTTCGGTGGGCCCCGCGGAGCCCAGGTTGCACAGACAGGCCACCGAGACGTGCTCGGTGGGGAACCGCATCAGCTGGGCCCGGTAGCCGGCCCACGCGCCGCCGTGCTCCACCATCTTGAGTCCGCGGTACTCGCCCAGGAAGAGGCCGGAGGCGTAGTCCAGCACCTTTCCGCTGGCGAGCTTGCCCGGCTTGAGCATCTCGGCCAGCACGCCCGGACCGCCCACCTGACCGGAGTAGAAGTTCTCGTCCCACTTGACCAGGTCTTCCACCGTCGTGAGCACCGAGCCGTCACCGGCCTGCTCCCAGTCCGACATCTCGATCCGGAAGGGTCCACCGCTGTCGCTCCGGATGTAGCCGATGGCCCGGTTGGGAACCACCATCGTATGGTCGTCGTGGATGTGGGTGTGAGTCATGCCCAGCGGCCCAAAGATGCGGCTCTGGGCAAAGCGCCGGATCGACTGTCCGCTCACCCGCTTCACGATGATGGACAGCAGGAAGAAGCCCGAGTTGCTGTACTGCCATTCGCTGCCGGGTTTGAAGTTGAGCCCCCGCTGCTGAGCCAGAATGTCGAGGGCGTCCTGGTCGGTGGTCCAGTTCTCCGTGGGATTTCCGGCCAGGGCCAGTAGCGTGGTGTAGTCCCTGAGGCCGCTGATGTGGTGCAGCATGTCGCCGAGGGTGATCCGGGTACCGTAGTCGGGCAGCTCGGGGATGTAGGTGCGGACGTCGTCGTTCAGGCTGAGCTTGCCGTCCCGTTGGAGCAGCAGAATGCTCATCGCGGTGAACTGCTTCGAGGTCGAGCCGATGTCGAGCACCGAGGCCGGCGAGAGCGGCACCTTCCGCTCGAGGTCGGCGCTGCCGTAGCCCCGTTGGTAGACGATGCGGCCGTCGCGGTACAGGCCCAGGGCGCAACCGGGCGAATCCGCCCCGAACTTGGTGAAGACCGAATCGATCCGCCGGGCCACGCTGTCCGGCACCGCGCGTTGGGCCTCGAGGATTCCGCTGGGAGACACGACCTCAACCAGCACGAGAGCGAAGATGGCATATCTGCAGTTCATATCCGGCGGCCGCCTGCGAGAAGTGTATCCGAGAATGTATACACTGGGGGCAGTCGCGGCCATCTTGGGCGGTCTGCTTCCTCGCGCCAGCCTGGCCCAAGGCGTGGTCGAGCCGGACCCACGCTACCAGGGCGTGGCCCAGGCGCTCACCGCTTTGATCGAGCAGCAGAGGGCGGAGCATAAGATCCCTGCCGTCTCGGTGGCGCTGGTGGACGGCAGCCGAGTGGTGTGGGCTCGAGGATTCGGCTGGGCCGATTCCGCTGCCGGCGTGCCCGCCACCGCAGCCACCGTGTACCGAGTGGGCTCGGTCTCCAAGCTCTTCACCGACATCGCGGTGATGCAGCTGGTGGAACGGGGGAAGCTTGCGCCTCGACGCTCCGGTTACCCGGTATCTCCCCGACTTCCATCCCCGAAATCCTTTCGGCGGGGAGATCACCCTCCGGCAGCTCACCTCCCATCGTTCCGGGCTCACCCGGGAGCCACCGGTCGGCCACTACTTCGACGACACCGAGCCGACGCTCGCGGCCACCGTCGCCAGCCTCAATCGGACCAGCCTGATCTATCCCCCCGGCAAGCAGACCAAATACTCCAACGCCGGCATCGCGGTGCTGGGCGATGTGCTCGAGCGGACCCAGGGTGAGTCCTTCTATCCCTACCTGCAGCACGCGGTGCTCGAGCCGCTCGGCATGCGGGCCAGCGCCTTCCAGCCGACCGCCGAGGTTCGGAGCGGCCTGGCCAAGGGCTACATGTGGACCCTCGACGGCAGGCGCTTCGAGGCGCCCACCTTTCAGCTCGGGGTAGGACCGGCCGGCAGCCTCTATACCACCGTCCTCGATCTCAGCCGCTTCATGTCGGTCCTGTTCGACGGGGGCGCGCTCCCCGGCGGCAAACGCCTCCTGGCCCGGGCCACGCTGGACTCGATGTGGACTCCGCAGTTCGCCGATTCCGGTGCCACCACCGGGTTCGGCATCGGCTTCGGTCTCGACACGCTCGACGGTCATCGAACCGTCGGACACGGCGGCGCCATCTACGGCTTTGCCACCTCGCTCGAGGCGCTGCCCGACGATTCGCTGGGCGTGGTCGTGGTCGCGACGCTCGACGTGATCAATCCGGTGACCGATGCCATCGCCCAGGCGGCGCTCCGCATGCTGCTGGCGGCCCGCGCGGGGAAGCCGCTTCCCACCGTCCCCACTCCGGCTCCGCTGACCCGGTCCCAGGCCATAGCGCTCATGGGCCGGTACATGAAGGGTGACACCGGGATGGATCTGGAGGAGTATGCCGGCAGGCTGTACCTGACACCGGTGCAGGGAGGCATGCGGTCCGAGCTGCGAGTTGACGAAGCAGGAAACTCCGGCGCCTCCGCCAAGCCGATGGAGTTGGTACCTGCCGACCAGCCCGGCCAGGACGTTCGCATTGTCCCACTGCCGCCCGGACGGATCGCCGTCGGCAAGGACACCCTGAAGCGACTTGCCACGCCAGGCTCCAAAGAAGTGGCCATGGCGCAGCCCAAGCCGGCGGCGGCCACCGACGAGTTCGCCGGCCTCATCGGCGAATACGGCTGGGACCACGACGTGCTCTACATCCGGGAGAAGGACGGCAAGCTCAACGCGCTGATCGAGTGGTTCTTCGAGTATCCGCTTCGACGGGTGTCCCGCGACGTCTATCGTTTCCCCGACTGGGGACTGTACGAGAGCGAGGAGATCGTCTTTCGGCGCGGCTCCAATGGCCGGGCAACGGTGGCCGTGGCGGGATCGGTTCCCTTCAAGCGGAGATCCCTGGCCGGCGACGACGACCGGGTGAGCTTCCGGATCACGCCGGTCAAACCCGTTGCCGACCTCCGCACCGAAGCCCTGGCGGCCAGTCCTCCCGAGGAGACGGGAGACTTCCGGCCCACCGATCTGGTCGAGCTGCGGAGTCTCGACTCCAGCATCGCCTACGACATTCGCTACGCCACCAGCAACAACTTCATGGGCGCGCCGTTCTACACCTCGGCCCACGCCTACATGCAGCGGCCGGCGGCCGAGGCGGTCGTCCGGGCTGCCCGGCGGCTCCGGCCGCTGGGCTACGGGCTGCTGGTGCACGACTCGTACAGGCCGTGGTACGTGACCAAGATGTTCTGGGACGGCACGCCGGTGGACAAGCACCTCTTCGTCGCCAATCCCGCGGACGGATCGCGGCACAACCGCGGCTGCGCGGTCGACATCACCATGTACGACCTGAAGACCGGGAAGCCGATTCGCATGACCGGCGGCTACGACGAGATGAGCGACCGCTCCTATCCGCTCTATCCCGGCGGCACCTCGCTCCAGCGGTGGCACCGCGATCTGCTGCGCCACGCGATGGAGGCGGAGGGCTTCACCGTCTACGAGGCGGAGTGGTGGCACTTCGATTATCAGGACTGGCGGCGGTACCGGATCCAGAACCTCACCTTCGAGCAGCTTGGTTCGGACGCCCAGCAGAATCACCCCTAAACCGACAGGTGAACGCATGACACGATTCCTGGTGGGACTGTTCCTCGCGGCGTTGACTCTCGGCTGGGATGATCTCGCAGCTCAGCGCCCGGCGCAGAGGCCGCCCGCGCCTCCCACTGAGCGAGCCGGGCCGGAGGGTCCGCCCGCGGGCGCGGCCCAGCTCACCCGGGCCGACGTGCAGGCCTGGCTCGACGGCTTCCTTCCCTACGCTCTTCAGGTGGGAGATATCCCCGGCGCTGTGGTGGTGGTGGTCAAGGACGGCGAGGTTCTCTTCAAGAAGGGCTATGGCTACGCCGACCTCAAAACGAAAGAAGCCGGTCGATCCCGACCTCACGCTGTTCCGGCCCGGCTCGGTCTCCAAGCTCTTCACCTGGACTGCGGTGATGCAGCTGGTCGAACAGGGCAAGCTCGACCTGGATAAGGACGTCAACACCTACCTCGACTTCAAGATTCCTCCGGCCTTCGGCAAGCCCATCACCCTGCGGGACGCCATGACCCACACGCCGGGATTCGAGGAGGTCGGCCGCAACCTCTTCTCCGACGACACCACCAAGGTGCAGCCCAATGGCGAGTGGCTGAAATCGTGGACTCCGAAGCGGATATACCCGCCGGGAACGGTGCCCGCCTATTCCAACTACGCCACCGCCCTGTCCGGGTACATCGTGGAGCGGGTGTCGGGCGAGCCGTTCGAGCAGTACATCGAGCATCACATCTTCCAGCCGCTCGGCATGGAGCACGCGACCTTTCGCCAGCCGCTGCCGACGTCACTCCGCAAAGACATGTCGGAGGGCTATGAGAGCGCCTCCTCCGGCGAGCCCAAGCCCTTCGAGATGGTGGTGGGCGCCCCGGCGGGAGCCCTCTCCGCGTCCGGCGCCGACATGGGCGCGATTCATGATCGCCCACCTGCAGAACGGCCGCTTTGGCGAGTCCAGCATCCTTCGCCCGGAGACGGCCAGGCTCATGCACACGACGGCGCTCACGCTGATGCCGGCGGTGAACCGCATGCTGCTCGGCTTCTACGAGACCAACCGCAATGGTCACCGGGCCATCGCCCACGGGGGCGACACCTTCTGGTTCCACAGCGATCTGCACCTCTTCATCGACGATGGTATCGGCATCTTCATCTCGGTGAACAGCCCCGGCAAGGCCGGCGCGGCGGGCCCCATCCGGGGCGCTGTCTTCGAGCAGTTCGCCGACCGCTATCTGCCGGCTCCCGATACGGCCAGGCCGCTGGACCCGCAGATCGCCTACACCCATGCCCACCAGGTGGCCGGCCAGTACGAGAGCTCGCGCCATTCCGTCTCCAACTTCTTTGGCGTGGCCGACCTGCTCAGCCCCAGTAAGGTCACGGTCAATCCCGACACCAGATTACCCTGCCGTACCTCACCAGTCTGAACGGCGAGCCGAAGCACTGGCGCGAGATCCGGCCCTTCGTCTGGCAGGAGGTCGACGGCAGAAACGTGGCCGGCGCCAAGGTGGAAAATGGACGCGTCAGGATGTTGAGCGGCGACGAGATCTCGCCGTTCATCGTGTTTCTGCCCACTCGGTGGTGGAAGTCGCCCTCGTGGCTGGTGCCGCTTGCCGAGTTCAGCCTGGCGGTGCTGATCCTGACCGTGATCGCCTGGCCTCTGGCCGCGCTGGCTCGCCGTCGCTATCGGCAGACCTTTCCGCTGCAAGGCCGGGCCCGGACAGCTTACCGGTGGGTCCGCATTGCGGGCCTGGGTCTGCTGCTCCTGCTGGCCGGCTGGATGTGGCAAATCCAACGAATGAGCTCGGAGGTCTCGGCGTTAACCTCGAAGAGCGATCCCTGGCTCTGGCTGCTCCAGCTGCTCGGTCTGGTGCTGTTCCTGGGCGCGGCAGGTGTGGCGCTCTGGAATGCCCGGCTGGCCTGGAGCGGCAAGCGCCCCTGGACCTCAAAGCTCTGGAGCGGACTGCTCGCGCTGTCCACGGTGACGCTGCTCTATATCGCCGTGGTGTTCAAGCTCGTCGCGTTCGACATCAACTATTGATGAGCGGCTCACCTGGCCGAGGGATGGAATCTTCGCTGCGCTCAGAATGACACCTTGGCGGTCCTCCTCGCGCTCTCCGCGGCGTGCGCGAGCCCGCCCTCATCTCCTCAGCCCACTCCGTCCGGGACGGAGTACGACCTCGTCATCCGGAACGGGCGGGTGCTCGACGGGGCCGGCAATCCCTGGGTGCGCGCCGACCTGGGCATCAGTAAGGGAAGAATCGCGAAGCTCGGTGTGGTGACCGACAAGGGCCGCCGGGAGATCGACGCCCGGGGCCGCTACGTCTCACCCGGTTGGATCGACATGATGGACCACTCGGGAGAAGTTCTGCTCGAGAGTCCCGCCGCGGAGAACAAGCTCCGCATGGGTGTCACCACGCTCATCGGTGGGGAAGGTGGCACGCCGGTGCCGGCGGAGAGCATCAGCATCTACTTCTCCCGGCTGGAGCGGCAGGGCATCGCGGTCAATTTCGGCAGCTATTACAGCGCGGCCCAGGCCCGGGTCCACGTGATGGGTGACGGCGCCGGAACTCCCACGCCGGCGCAGCTGGCCAAAATGAAATCCGATGTCACTCTCGCCATGCAGGCCGGTGCGCTCGGCATCAGCAGCGCGCTCATCTATCCGCCCGACAGCTACCAGTCCACCGCCGACCTGATCGAGCTGGCCAAGATTGTCTCGCCCTGCGGAGGCTTCTACGCCACCCACATGCGGGACGAGAGCGAAAACCTGGTCTCCGGAATCCGTGAGGCGGTGGAGATCGGTGAGAAGGGAGGCGTGAAGGTCGAGATCTTCCACCTGAAGGCGGCGTTCGCGCCTGGGTGGGGCCGGCTCATGCCCCAGGCCCTCGCCCAGATCGATTCGGCCCGGGGCCGAGGCGTCGACGTGGCCGCGGATCTTTATCCCTATCCGGCCGGCGGGACCGGCCTCAGCATCACGGTGCCCAACTGGGTCTTTGCCGAGGGAGAGGAGAAGGGCTACGCCCGCCTGCGCGACCCGGCGGTGCGAGAGCGGCTCAAGCGGGAGGTGGCGGCGGGATCTCAGCCGGGCTGGTCCAACCTGGTGCAGGCGTCAGGCGGCTGGGACCACGTCGTGCTGGCCAATCCGTTCAACAAGAAGTACGCCGCCTACCACATGAAGAGCATCGCGGCCATCGCCACGGCTCTCGGACGGGACCCCGCCGATGTGGCCTGGGACATCGTGCTCGAGGCCCTGCCCAACCGGGCGATGGCGCTCTTCTTCATGATGGACGAGGGCGACATCGCGCTCGCGCTGCGGCAGCCGTGGACCAGCATCGGCACCGACGCGGCCTCGGCCGTGAAGTTCGGCGAGGTCGATGCGCTGGGCCTGCCGCACCCCCGGGCCTACGGCACCTTCCCCCGGATCATCGCCGAGTACGTGCGCAAGCGGCATCTGCTCACTCTGGAGGAGGCGGTCAGGAAGATGACCTCCTGGCCGGCCGCCCGGATGGGATTTCGCCGACCGGGGAGTGATCCGGGAAGGCATGCGGGCCGACATCACCGTGTTCGACTTCGACCGGATCCAGGACAACGCCACCTGGGAGCGGCCCACCGCCGCGCCGGCGGGGATCGACTACGTCGTGGTAAACGGAGAGGTCACTCTGGACCAGAGCGGCTACACTGGAGCCAAGGCGGGCGAGGTGCTCCGGGGTGCCTGTGCACAGAGCCAGCCTCTGGAAAGTAGAGCAGGTGTGACTCACCACGGAGACACGGAATACACGGAGGTGGCACGGACTCATTCGCAGGCACCGCGCAAGCACTTTTGGGTGAGAAGCACACCGCCCAGCACATGCTCATCGAACTGTTTGGGTGTGCTGTTCGACCACAAATTCACCTTCGCGATGTCTGTGGCGCGTTCCGTGCCACCTCCGTGTATTCCGTGTCTCCGTGGTGAGCCGGGGAGCTGTCCCGCCCCTTTCGTACTGTCCGTTACACTCGAGCAGCGCGGCGAGCAGTCTCCGCCAGGACGGCCGCACCCACGAAATGCTCTCCTCTGCCACGATGAACCCGGGTGAGTGCGCCGGCAGCCAGGGCCCTCCCGGCTCCCGGGCGCCGATCCTGAGAAAGCAGCCCGGAATCTTTTCCAGGTAGAAGGCGAAGTCCTCGCCGCCCATGTTGGTTCCAGTCAGCGGCACCAGCGCGCTCTCGCCCAGGACGCTCTTCACCGCCTCTCGGGCCCAGCCAATCGGCTCGGCCGGGTTCACCACCGGCGGCGTTCCCTGATCGAACAGAACATGGGCTTTCAGCCGGTGAGCCTGGGCCACGTGGGTGCTCACTCGCTTGAGCTCCTCCATCAGCAGCTCGCGCGAGGCGCGGGTCACCGCTCGAATCGTCCCACTCAGCTCGGCACGATCGGGAATGATGTTGTCCGCGGTGCCGGCGTGCACCGTTCCCACGGTGACCACGGCGGGGATCGACGGATCGAGCCGGCGAGACACCAGCGTCTGGAGCCCGGTGATCAGCGCGGCCGCACCCACGATTGGATCGGCCGACTCGTGGGGACGGGCGGCGTGAGCTACTGCTCCGATCAGCTCGATCTTGAAGTTATCGGTCGAAGCGTTGACCGGTCCCTCCTGCGCCACCACCTGGCCCACGCCGTAACGCCGGTCCACGTGGGCGCCGACGATCACCTTCGCCTCGTCCAGCGCGCCGGTCTCCCAGAATCGCGGCGGCGCCCTCACCCACCTCCTCCGCGGCTGGAGCACCGATAGCACGTCGCCTGCGGCGGGAGTGTTGCTGCAGCAACCCCGCGCCGACGCCCAGGTCGCGTGCACGTCGTGCCCGCACGCGTGCATCACGCCCTTGGTGCTGGAGGCAAAGTCGAGGCCGGTTGCCTCCTCGATGGGCAGCGCGTCGATATCGCCCCGGATCGCCACCGTCCGGCCTTTGCTCGGCCGGGAATTCGTCCCACGACTCCGGTTCCCACCACTCGCCGGATGTCCGTGGCCCCGAGCGATTTCAGCTCGGCCTCCAGCCGGGCCGCGGTCTTCTCCTCTTTCCAGGACAGCTCCGGATTCTGGTGCAGGTCGCGCCGGAGCGCGGTCAGCCGCGCCGCCTCCTTCTGGCTGAAGCCGAGCCTGGCCGGCCAGCGAAGCTTTGGGCTTTGCTTCAAGCTGCCACCTAGATATTTCGATGCTGGAGAGTTGCTGCGGTCGCTGTGGGCATCGGTCGTTCCTCGTACCTCGGCCGCCTTAGTCTGTGCCTCGCGTGAGCCGGTAGAAGCCGCCGGTGGGAGAACGCTCGAAGCCGCCACCGATACCCATCGGCCAGGAGACGGAGGAAGGCAGGGCGGGTCGACTCCCGCCACTTCCGGGCGGCCGCCGGACTACCGCGATCAGCTGGTGGATATCCTGCGGAATCTCCACCACCACCTCCGTCCCGCTTCTGTCCCTTCCTCCGTCCCCGCTGCCCATCTGCCCCGCTGCCCCGCTGACGTCCCCGCTTACCTCCCATGCCACTACGAACCGATCGGTCCCGATCCCCTGGTGCAGCGCGCTCCCTGTGTCGGCGCCGTACATGTCCGGCACATAATCGGTGACCCGGGCACCCAACGCGTTGAGGTTCAGATGCGCGTTCCGGGACACCAGGGGATCGAAGGTCCAGAGAATCTGGGTCACTCCCAGCTCCGCCACCAGCGAGCGCTGGTACAGCTTGAGCCGGCGGCCGATGCCGTGGTCCCGCGCTTCGGGCCGCACCGCGAGCATGTCCGACCAGTGTACCAGCTCGCCGTCGCGAACGCCGGTCATTCCGAAGACGAAGCCCAGGATCCTGGCTCGGCTCCAGCGCTATCGAAAGCCGCCGCGGTGACGCCGCCGAGGTACTGCGACACCTTGAGAATGGCGGAGGGAACCCGCTCGCTGAAGCCGGCGCCCCAGGTCTCGTCCTGGATCCGGACGCACTCTTCGTACTCAGCCTGAGTCTCCACCCGGCGAATCACGATTGCATCACCGGTCATGCGTGCCTCGGCCGTTCCATGCCCCCGCGCCCGCCCCGCCGCCATATCAGATACGCCGGCGATCCAGCAGCAGGACACCGAGTCCGAGCGCCGCTCGTCCCGGCTGTGCCACCATGGTGTTGAGCACGATGGCCGCGGCCGAGGCGACGAAGAGGATCGGAGTCACCGGATACCCCGGGACCCGGAAGGGGCGGGGAGTGTCCGGCTCCCTGCGCCGGTAGGCGAAATGCAGAGCGCGCCCAGCCCGTAGAAGATCCAGCCGATGAACACCACGTAGGTGAGGAGCTGCTCGAAGGTGCCGCTCGACCGCGAGCACCATCGACCAGAGGGATGAGGCCACGATCGCGACCGCGGGAGTGCCGAAGCGGGGATGCACCTCGGCCAGCCGGCGGAAGAAGATCCCGTCTCGCGCCATGGCGAAGAACGCGCGGGGCAGGGTCAGCACCGTTCCATTGGTCGCGCTCACGATGGAGATCAGGATCATGACCGCGATCAGCTTCCCCGCGGCCGGCCCGAACAGTGCCGTGGTGGCCTCGGCGGCCACCCGGTCGATGACGCGACGCCGGCCGGACCGAGCGCCGCGATGTAGCCGATGCAGGCCAGCAGGTAGATGGCTATCAGCGCCGCGGTGCCGATCATGATAGCGCGAGGAAAGTGCGCTGCGGGTTCTTGATCTCACCCGCGGAGTAGGTGACGAACTGCCAGCCCTCGTAGGCCCAGAGCATCGCGATCATCGCCAGTCCGAAGCCGGCCAGGAGCGACCCGCCCGATACCGGGTCGTGCGCTGCTCCTCTGCGCCGAGCCCGTGGCCCCAGAGCAGAAATACGCGCTCATCAGCACGATGCCGGCCACCTTGATCAGGGTGGTCCAGCCCTGGAAGCCGGCACTCGGCCGGTGCCCCGCACGTTCACGACTGACGACCGCCAGCATCGCGACCGAGGCCAGCCGGCCCGAGAGCGGAGTCAACGGCACCAGCTGTCCCAGGTAGGCCGTGAACGCGACGGCGAGCGTGGCGATGGTGCCGCTGCCGGTGATGAAGAACATTGTCCAGCCGTAGAGGAAGGCGGGGAAGCCGCCGAACGCGTCGCGGATATAGACGTAGAGTCCGCCGCCTCCGGCTTGGTCGCCCCATCTCGCCGTAGGTCAGCGCGCCGAGCAGCGAGAGTACACCGCCGGCCACCCACACCAGGAGCGAGAGCGGCACCGAGCCGCCGGTCTGCCGCATCACCGCGCCGGGGACGATGAAGATCCCGGACCCGATCACCGTGCCGATGGTGATCGCGATCAGCTGGCGAAAGCCCAGACAGTCCGCGGCAGCTCATTGCTCACTCATCGAGTCGCTCGCGCTAACCGTCATTCGCTCAATGCGCTCCTGATCCACCTCGACTCCGATCCCGGCTCCCGTCGGGACCGTCATCATCCCCTCGTGCATCGTCCACTCGGGCGTCACGACGTCGCGCTCCCAGTAGCGCGCGCTCGGCGAGAGGTCGCCGGGCAGGGTGAAATTCGGCAGCGACGCCAGCGCGACGTTGTACGCCCGGCCCACGCCGCTCTCCAGCATCCCGCCGCACCAGACCGGAATGCCGTGCGCCGCGCAGAAGTCGTGGATCGCCATCGACGCGGCGAAGCCGCCCACCCGGCCCGGCTTGATGTTGACGATCCGGCCGCCCCCGAGCTCGACCATGTCCCGGGCGCGGTCGAGCGAGGTGATCGACTCGTCCAGGCAGATCGGCGTCCGCAGCCGCCGCTGCAGCTCGGCGTGCCGCACGAGGTCGTCCCAGGCGAGCGGCTGCTCGATCATGATCAGATCCGAGCTCGTCGAGCCGCGCAGGGTGTCGGCGTCGTCCAGCGTGTAGGCGTTGTTGGCGTCGGCCATCAGCGGCGCCTTGGGGCCGAGCGCCTCGCGCACCGCGCCGACGTACTCGACGTCCGCGCCCGGCTGGATCTTGATCTTCACCTTGCGGTAGCCCTGCTCCAGCGCGCGGCCGGGCCCGCTCGACCAGGCGCCGGGCGATGCCTGGATGCCGAGCGAGATGCCGATCTCGACCTGCGTCGCGCGTGCCGCCGAGCAGGCGGGCGAGCGAGACGCCCCGCCGCTCGGCCGCCAGCGCCCAGCATGCCATCTCCACCGCCGCCTTGGCCATCAGTTGTCCCGCGGAAGTTGCGCTCGAGGGCGGGGAAGACCTCGCCGGGCTGGCGAACGAGCGGCCCAGCACGCGCGGCGCGACCCACTCGCGGATCGCCAGCCAGGCGGTGTCGATCGTCTCGGGGCTGTAGTTGGGCTCCCCGGCGCCACGCACTCGCTCCACCCGTCGCCCCGTCGGCCTCCAGCTGCAGCAGCAGGATCCGCCGGACCGCTGGATGCCCGAGGAAATCCGGAACGGCTCCTTCAGGGGCAGCGGGATCTCGCGCAGGCTCAGGCGCTCCAGCCGCACGCTCGCCATCTGGCGAGTGGATTCATTATTGTATACATTGGCCTCAAGAATGACCTTCATAGGCCGCCCGCGCAAGAGCTTTTTCCGGAGCGCACCATGAGACCTCGTTTGGCTTCCGTCTTGTTGTATCGACCCTGTCGCCTTCCGACGGCCCGGGCGCAGTCCAAGCCGCTGCAGGGTCTCGATGACTACGTCACCAAGGCTGGCCGACTGGAAAGTTCCCGGGCTCGCCCTCGCGATCGTGCGGAACGACTCGGTGATCCACGCCAAAGGCTACGGCGTGCGGACGCTGGGCAAGCCGGACCCGGTCGACGAGCGCACACTCTTCGCCATCGGCTCCTCCTCCAAGGCGTTCACCGCCGCGGCCGTCGCGATGCTCGTCGACGAGGGCAAGGTCCGGTGGGACGATCCCGCCACGAAGTACCTGCCGGGCTTCCAGCTCTACGACCCCTACGCCACCCGCGAGATCACCGTCCGCGACCTGCTCGAGCCACCGCAGCGGGCTCGCGCGCGGAGACCTGTCTGGTACGGCCCGGACTACGACCGCGACGAGATCCTCCGCGCGTGCGCTTCCTCGAGCCGTCCTGGAGCTTCCGCTCCCACTTCGGCTACCAGAACATCATGTACCTCGCCGCCGGCCAGGTGGCGTCCCGGGTCACCGGCAAGACGCTGGGACGACTTCATCCAGCGAGCGGATCTTCCAGCCGCTCGGCATGACGCTCGAGCAACACCAGCACCAAGGCTCTCGAGCGGCAGCCCGACGTCGCCAGTCCCGCACGACGAGATGACGACACGGTGCGCGCCATCCCCTATCGCAACATCGACAACATCGCGCCGGCCGGCTCGATCAACTCCAACGCCGTCGACATGGCGCAGTGGGTGCGCCTGCAGCTCGGCGGCGGCAAGTTCGCGGGCAAGCAGCTGATCAGCAAGCGCGCGTCGATGAGATGCACACGCCGCAGACCATCATGCCGCTGGAAGGCGCCATGGCAGCTGATGATCCCGGAGGCGCACCTCTGGCTCCTACGGCCTGGGCTGGTTCCTCAGCGACTACCGCGGCCGGAACATCGTGCAGCACGGCGGCAACATCGACGGCATGCGCGCGCTGGTGGGATTGATGCCGGAGGAGAAGTTCGGCCTCGTGATCCTGACCAACATGGACGGCAACCTCTTCCGACGCGCTCATGTACCGGGTGTTCGACGCCTTCCTGAAGACCCGCCGAAGGACTGGAGCGCGCAGCTGCACAAGGGATCGAGGAGCTGTGGCGCGGGCAAGGCCGAGGAGAAGAAGCGCGAGGCCGCCAGGGTCGAGGGCACCAGCCCTCGTTGCCGCTGGAGCAATACGCCGGCACCTACGCCGACAGCATGTACGGCGAGGTGTCGGTGAAACAGGACGGTGGAAAGCTGGTGCTGCGCTACGGCACCATGGTGGGAGACCTGGAGCACTGGCAGCACGACACCTTCCGCTCGATCTGGCGGGAGCGGAGCCAGGGCAAGGGCTTCGTCACTTTCGATCTCGACGCCGACAGCAAGGTAGACGAGATGAAGATCCAGGATCTCGCCGAGTTCAAGCGCAAGCCTGAGGTCGTCGACACCACGCCGGCGGTGCAGCTAGCCCTTAGCGAGCTCCCCAAGTACGCCGGCGCCTTTGCCGCCTCGGGCATTCCCATAACGGCCGAGGTACAGGTTGTGGGAGGGCAGCTCAAGCTGACCGTGCCGGGACAACCGCCCTACACCCTGGTTCCGGTCAGTGCCACCCGCTTTCGGCTCAGCGGTGGGGACACGCCGGCCGGATTCTTCCTCGACTACACCATGGATGGCAGCAAGGTGAAATCGGTGAAGCTGGTCCAGCCCGAGCCGCAGCCGACGTTGACGCTTATGCCGAAGGGAAAGTGAGG